>FNSS01000001.1:5748750-6387500 GCA_900104855.1 Rhizobiales bacterium GAS188 | reverse complement strand
ATGAGTTGAGTCCGGATCGTCCTTTGCGGCGCGTTGAACGCGGCACAATCACTCAAGCAACACCGGCCCTGAAGCGCCAAATTGCGAAAGATGCATGACCGATAGGCCGCCCTCCTCCAGCGTCAACGGCAGCGGCGCGCCGCAGGCGGTCGCGTCGCAAGGGGGCGCGTCGCAAGGGGGCGCGTCGCAAGGGGGCGCGTCTTTTGGCCGGATGACCGGCGCACTCATCGGCGACGAGCCGCCGCTCACGATGGAGCTCGAAGCCGCCCCGCAAAGCCCGCACGCGGTCAATCTACGATGGCTCGCCGGCACGATGCTCGCCGGCATCGGCGGCATGGCGCTCGTCGGAGCCTCGCTCCTCATCGCGCTCGACGGACAGACGAATTTCGCCTCGAAGGCCAGGTTCGCCCTCCTCAAAGGCTCGACTGGCGGCGACGGCGACGAATTCCCGGATCACGGCACCAAGGGCGACAAGATTGTCTCGAATGTGGATGTCGGCGGCGCCAAGCAGGTGGCGCGGCTGCCCGACACCATCAAGGTCGGCGACCGGGAGATCATCAAGGCGAGGGTGTTCACGCGCGTGACCACTGCCATCTCGCTTGTCGCCGCCAATGTCGCCGACGAGATTCCCCCCTTCAATCCGTTGCAGGTGGTGGCCACCGCCGCCAACGTCACACGCGCGAGCGACGATCCGGTCGCCGACACCAATGCCGATGTGTCGATGACCAAGCGCGGCCTTTCGAGCGATGACGGCGTCAACTTCTTCCAGGCGAGCCTCAGCGACGAGGAGGCGAATGCCCAGATCGCTCCGCGACTCACGCCCCTGCCCGCCCCGGGCGACGGACTTGCCCTGCCCGCGGCCCTGCTCAGCCACAGCGTCGCCAGCACCAATGCCGATGGCAGTCCGCTGAGCTATTCGGCCATCGGGCTTGGTCCGTTTTCCTCGATCGACGTCAAGGTGGTGCCCGAAAACGTCGCCATCATCCCCAAGGTCGACGACCGGTCCGCCAAAACCGGCGGCAGCGAAAGGCTGATCATCGCCAAGCATGGCGAAACCTTCGAGCAGATCTTGCGCAATAACGGCGCCAAATCCGATCAGATCAACCAGATCCAGGCGATCTTCGCACCCAAGACCAAGGATTTTCCCATTTCGGTCGGCCAGAAGCTGCGGCTTCTCGTGGGCGGCGACGGGCGAGCCCATAAGGGCGATCAATTGTTGCGTGTCATCGCCTATGGCACAGACGCGATCAGCGCCATCGCGGCGGTCGACGATGCGGCGACCTTCCGTGCCGTTGTGCCGCCGGCCAAGGCGGCGAAGACGGCCAAGCCCGTGGCGCGTGCGTCGCAGGACGACGAGGACGAGGATGATGGCGGCCCGAGCATCTATGAGAGCCTCTACGGGACGGCCCTGAAGAGCAATGTCCCGCGCCCTCTGATCGACGAGCTTGTTCGGATCTTCGCCTATGATGTTGATTTTCAACGAAAAGCGCAGCCGGGCGATTCGTTCGACTTGCTGTATGTGAAGGATGAGGACAACGCCGATCCCGATCGCGGCGATATCCTCTACGCCTCGCTCTCGATCGGCGACGAGGTGCGCAAATTCTATCGCTTCCAGACCAAGGATGACGGCCTCATCGATTTTTTCGACGAATTGGGGAAATCGGCCAAGAAATTCCTATTGCGCAAGCCGATGACCGGCGGGCGCTTCACATCGCCCTTCGGCTACCGCTACCATCCGATTCTGGGCTATGGCCGCCCGCATACGGGCGTCGACTGGGCCGACAAGGTCGGATCCCCGATCTTCGCCGCAGGAAACGGCACGGTCCTCAAGGCAAGCTGGGATTCGGGCTATGGAAATCGGGTCGAGATCCAGCACAACAACGGCTATGTGACGACCTATAATCACATGTCGGCCTATGCCAAGGGGCTCACTCCCGGCAGCCGCGTGCGACAAGGACAAGTCATAGGCTTCCTCGGTTCGACCGGCCTCTCCACCGGCCCGCATCTCCATTACGAGGTCATTGTCAACGGCCATTTCGTCGATCCCTTGCGCATCAAGCTGCCGCGCGGGCGGGAATTGGACGGCAAGCTGCTCGCCGATTTCAGCCGTGAACGCCAGCATGACGACGAGATCCTGACGCGAATCGCCGATCCTGCGCGAATCGCGCAGAACTCCCTGAATTGATTTTGGCGCCGGCGCTCACCTCTCCCCTGGCGGGAGAGGTCGGCTTCGAAGAGCGAAGCGATGCGAAGCCGGGTGAGGGGGGCAGCGCCGTCTTTCGGAGGCTGGCCGCTGGCGCCTGTAGATGCCGGATGTGAGGCTCAACCCAGAAGGCCGCCCGTCGTGATCTTCAGCGGGTTGTCGCGCAGCGCTTGGCGATCCGGCCGGTCGGGTGCCGGGGCGTTCGACAGGGCAGCCCATAGCTTCCTGATCTGATCCTCGGGCAGATCCTCGACGATCAGAACCAGGCGTGTGCTGCGATCGGCGCTCGGCCATTTCGCAAGCCGCACCGGTTCATGCACGACATGCTGGACGCCGTGCACGACCATCGGCTCCTCGGGCCTTTCGGCGAGCGCCACCAGGCCTTTCAGGCGAAGCAATTTGCCCGGCTCGATCGACCTGAGGAGCTGCAGGAACAGGTCGATCGCAGCCGCCTCGACCGGCTGGCGGCTCGTCAAGGTGAAGGCCCTGATGCGCTCGTCATGGCGGTTCACGTCATGGCGGTGCAGATCATGGCGGTGCAGATCATGGCGGTGCTGGTGCAAGTGCCCGGCATGGCCGTCAGCATGGGCGTGTGCGCCCGCCGCTGCATGCTCGCTATGCTGCGCCAACGCCTCATCGTTGAGCCAGCGCGCCACATCCGGGATCTTGTCATGCGGCGCGTAGAGCCCGGCATCGAAGAGGGCCGCGCATCCCGCGTCCCCGCGTGCCGGGTCGAGGAGAGGCGCCGTCGGATTGAGCCGCCGCAAGCGTGCGGCGAGCGCCGGGATCGCCGTCTCGTCCGCGAGATCCGCCTTGGTCAGGACCAGCCTGTCGGCCACGGCGACCTGGCGGCGCGCCTCTTCATGCGCATCGAGGGTCGCGGCCCCGTTCACCGCATCGACCACGGTCACGACCGAATCGATGAGGAAGCGACGCGACAGATAGGGATGCGCGATCAGCGTGTTGAGGATGGGCGCCGGATCGGCAAGCCCCGTCGTCTCGATCACCACCCGGTCGAAAGCGCGTATGCGCTGATTGTCGCGGCGTCGCAGCAGATCCTCGAGTGCGCTGACCAGCTCGCCCCTGATGGTGCAGCACAAGCAGCCCGAGGACAGCATGATCATGTCGCCCTCGACCCCCTGCACTAGCAGATGATCGAGGCCGATCTCGCCGAACTCGTTGATCAGCACCACGGCGCCGGCGAGCCGCTCTTCCTTGACGAGCGCATTGAGGAGCGTCGTCTTCCCGGCTCCAAGGAAGCCGGTCAGGATGTCGAGCGGGATCGGTGCGGGCGGCTGCATGGGAATGGCTATGAGCGAGTGGTGAATAGCGAATAGCGAGTGGCGAATAGCGCGTGGCGAATAGCGAGTAGCGAGTAGCGAGTAGCGAGTAGAGAGTAGAGAGTAGAGAGCAGAAAGTAAGTAACCGGGAGTAGCTAACCGTTACCGCATTCACTATTCACTATTCGCTATTCGCTATTCGCTATTCGCTATTCGCCACTCACTATTGCCCTGATTTTGCCTTGCCCTTAGCTGCCGGGGCGCCTTGCGACTGAGCGGTGGTCGTCGCAGCGCCCTTGCCGGTCCCTTTGGCAGCCCCCTTGCCTTTCCGCCGGCCTGTGGCGAGGCGCTTGCTTTTGACGGGCGCAGCCGCGGCCTTGACCTCGGCCGCCGGCGTCTTGGCCGCGAGCTTTGCTCCGCGCGCGCTCGGCGCGGTCTTGGTCGCACTCTTGGCCTGTGCCTTGCCGACCTTCTTGTCGTCGCCGGTCCCATGCAGGCGCACAGGCGTGCCGCCGGCTTTGATGGCTCCGGGGAGCGCGTCCATGTCCGATCCGCCGGATGGAGCAAAGGCCGCAGTCCCCGTTGGGATGCTGCCCGGCTTGCCGCCGAGCTTCGCCGAGGCAGCGGGACTCGCGGCCAAGGTCGCAAGCGTGGCCGGGGGCTGGACCGCGGTCGCCGAGGCGGCCGTCGGCCCGACGAAGACCGGGACCGGGTCGAAGGCGATCGGCGTGTTCGGCGAAGCCGACTTGCCGTTCGCGCCCCCACCGCAGGCGGCGGCGTGCTGCTGCATCAAGACCTCGAGGGCCGGATTGTTGCTGCCGGAGCCGGCCTGGCTCGTGCAGGGCGCTGATCCGGAATCGGCTTCCTGCTCCCAGGTGGCGGCCCGGCGCTTGCCGCGCCGCCCGCAGATCTCGCCATGCATATCGGGGGGCGCCCCGCCGACCCGCGTCAGAGAGGCGATATTGGTGCTGGCCCAACCCGACGAGCCGGCGAAGGCCTTGTCGAGAAGACTTGCCGTGACCACCGAGCGCACGCTTGCGGAGGGTTGGCCCAACACAACCGCGACCAGCCTGCGCCCGCCGCGCGAGGCGCTGACGACCGTGTTGAAGCCGCCGGCGCATATGAAGCCGGTCTTCATGCCATCCGCGCCGGGATAGCGTCCCAGCAGCCCATTGAAGGTGCGGAAGACATGGCCGTCGAGCGAGATCGCGCCGATGCCGAAATAATCGCGATGATCAGCGAATTCCGTGAGCAGGGCGCGCGCCAGGATGCCGAGGTCCTGCGCCGAAGAGTGATGGGCAGCGTTCGGCAAACCGTTGGGGTTCTCGAAATGGCTGTCCGCCATGCCGAGCCGCTGAGCTGCGCGGTTCATCATGCCGGAGAAGCCCTCGACCGAGCCGCCAATGCCCTCGGCGAGGGTCACCGCGATGTCGTTCGCCGATTTGACCAGCAGCATCTTCATGGCGTTGTCGACGGTGAGCACCGTGCCGGGGTGGAAGCCCATCTTCGAGGGCGCCTGGCTCGCTGCGTTGGCGCTCACCACGATCAGCGAATCGGGCGACAGGCGTCCGGCCCGGATCTCGTCGAGCACCACATAGGCCGTCATCAGCTTGGTCAAGGAGGCCGGGTACCAGGGCTCTGTCGCGTCCTTCGAGGCGAGCACGGCGCCCGAATCCTGATCGATGACGAGATAGGGCGCGGCCTTGGCGGGCAAGGCCGCGAAGGACACCGACAGGAACGCGCCGACAAGCAGCGCCAAACCCCTCGCGGCAAGGCTCAGTTGGACAGTGACAGGCGCAGAGAGGCAGCGGGTTTCGGACAGATTGCGGGCTACAAGACGCTGAAACATTGTCCGAATGATCCTCGATCACGAGGGCGAACGGATCGCCTGGCGATTCGTTCGCCGGTTTTCCAGCCGCCGCCTTTCTAACTTCGAGAAGCCGTTTTGGCTAGGCAATGTGCCAGAAATGGGGTGAAGGCCACTGCGTAACCTTACCCGATCACGAGCGGCCGTTTCGACCACCACCACAGGGGCGATTAGGCACTGCTCTGGACCGCCGCATCGGCCCGAAAACTGGATTTGCGCGTTTCGGGACGGAATGACGCGATATCGACGCGCAAATGCGCGGGGTCTTGCATGCATCTTTGCGACGCCTCGATGGTGGCGCTGCCCTCTGCTCGGTGAGCCGATCCAATCCTACTCGACAGACCAAAACTCCGCCCAGTCCGGCGCATAGGTTGTGTGTCCGGTCGCCGCATAGCCTTTCAGCCAGAGCGGGATGACATGCGGCTCGGCGCGGAAGAACAGCGGCAAGACGGGAAGCTCGCTTGCATAGATGACCTGCATCTGCGCCCAGACGCGCTTTTGCGCCTCAGGATCGAGCTCGGTCTCGGCGCGCGAGATCAGCTCGTCGAAGCGCTGATCGACGAAGCCCACACTGTTCGAGCCGGCCCAGCCATTCGCCTCCGAGGGTATCGAGGTCGAGGCGAGGGTCTGGCGGGGCGATTCGATGACGGGCGTCACCCAGGCATACATGGCAAGCCCGGCATAGAGGCGCTTCTTCAAAGTCTCGCCGAAGAAGGTCCGGGCCGGCTCGTTCCTGATCGTCGCTTCGATGCAGGCTGATTTCCAGTCCGATTGCAGCACCTCCTCTTGCAGCTCGCGCAGCCGGTTGCCCGCGGTCGTCTGCAGCGGAAAGGACAGACGCTCGCCCTTGGCGTTGCGGCAGATGCCGTCCGGGCCTGGAGCGAAACCCGCTTCTGCGAGCAGCGCCTTCGCCTTCGCCGGATCATAGTCGTATCTCGGCAGGTCGGGCGCAAAGAGCGGGCTCAGCGGCGAGACGAAGCTGTCGGCGACCGGCTGCATGCCGGCAAACAGCTTCTCCGTCATCGTCTTGCGATCGGCCGCATAGAGCAAGGCCTGGCGCAGGCGCCGATCGGCGAGCAGCGGATTTGTGCCGCTCACATCGAGATGCTCATAAGTCAGGCTCGGCTTGAAGATATAGGTGAAGCGGTCGGGATAACGGTGCCTGAGATCGAGCGCCTGATCGATGGTGAGGCCGATCCCTTCGCCCGGCGCCATGTCGACATCACCCGAGAGGAGGTTCGCCTGTAGGGCCGCCGTATTCTCGATGAGGCGCAGGACGATGCGCTTGAAATGAGGCTTCTGCCCCGGCCAATATGGATTGGGCTCGAGCACGATCTGCGAGCCCGAGACATATTGGGTCACGAGATAGGGGCCGTTATAGAGGCCGGGCGTCGTTGGGGCGCGATTATAGACCGACAGGCGCCCGTAATCGCCGGGCTCTATGCCCTCAGCATAGGCCTTCGCCTCGATATGCTCGGGCAGGATCGGGCCCCAGACCGCGTAATTGACGCGCAGCGTCTTCAGATGCGCGATCACGGTGAGCGCGTCGACGATGTCGATCTTCTCGACCCGGGTCCACTGATCGGCGAGCGCATAGCCCGATCTCGGATCGGCGCCGACCTTGAAGCTGAAGGCGATATCGTTCGCCGTCACCGGCTCGCCATCGCCCCAGCGCAGCCCCGGCTTCAATCTCAACGTGACGGCCATGCCCCTCGAGCCATCGGGGCGGTCCTCGATGCGCGCCAGGCCATTGTCGAGGCTGGGCAGCTCGGCGCAGAGATGGCAGACGAGCTTCCAATCCTTGTCGAAGACGGTGATATCGCGAGCCGAGAAGCCGAGCACATAGTTCTTGCTCGATTCGGGATTGATGGAAGGGTGCAGGCTCGAGGGGAATTGCGCGATGCCGATGACCAGCTCGTCACGCGCCGCGCGGGCGGAGCCGGGCGCAAGGCAGACGGACGCAACCCAGATGACCGACACGATGAGCGCGACCGCCCTCGCCGCTCGCGACGCCATGGCAACTCCCTTGCGCCGAAGTCTAGGTCCAAGCTCTACACCCGCAAGCCTATACCGGACGGCGTCAATGCCAAAGGGTCCGGCAAGCCTTCACCCGGACCGTGATGGCGGGCGCCGGAGCGCCAGATTGCGCGGCGACGCGGCTGCCCCTAGATCAGGGCCGCAGCATCAAGCCTTTGCAGAGGACGACATCCATGACCAGCCGCAAGCTTCTGGCGACCGCAGCCATGCTGCTCGGCTGGGCGCTGCCCGTCGGCGCGCAGGCCGCGGATGCGATCGGCGAATGGCTGATCGAAGATGGCGATGCGCGCGTGCGGATCGCCCCTTGCGGAGCGGATCTCTGCGGCAATGTCGCCTGGATCAAGGAGGGGCATCCGACCCTCGACGCCAAGAACCCCGATCCGGTAAAGCGCTCGCGCTCGCTCATCGGCTCAGGCGTGTTGCTCGGTCTCAAGCCGAGCGGCACGGCCGAATGGACCGGCGCGCTCTATGATGCCGAGGACGGGCGCACTTATACCGGCAAGCTCACCATCATCGATGAGCGCCATGTGAAGGTCGCCGGCTGCGTGCTCGGCGGCCTCATCTGCCAGAGCCAGACCTGGACGCGGGTGAAATAGCGCAAGCCGCCTCAGGCCCGCGCCCGCTGGCCGAAGAGCACCTCGCGCACCTTCGGGTCCTGCATGGCTCCAGGCGGATTGCGAACCTCCTCGGCCACCTTGAAGCCGCGTTCGACGGCGGGGCGTGCGAGAAGCGTGTCGATCCAGCGCTTCACATGCGCGAACTCGCCGATCTCGATGCCCTGGCGCTCATAGCCGCGGGCCCAGCCGACGCAGGCCATGTCGGCGATGGAGTAGGGGCCGGCCAGGAATTCACGGTCGGCGAGGCGCTTGTTCATGACGCCGTAGAGACGATGGGCCTCATCGCCATAGCGCTTGATCGCATAGGGGAGCTTTTCGGGCGCGTAGGCGCGGAAATGATTGTTCTGGCCGAGCATCGGGCCAAGGCCGCCCATCTGCCACATCAGCCATTGTTCGACCTCGACGCGGCCGCGCTCGTCCTGCGGATAGAATTTCCCGGTCTTACGCCCGAGATAGAGGAGGATCGCGCCGGATTCGAAGATCGAGATCGGCTTGCCGTCCGGGCCGTCGGGATCGATGATCGCCGGCATGCGGTTATTGGGCGAGATTGCCAAGAAGCCGGGCTCGAACTGGTCGCCTTTGCCGATATTGACCAGGCGCAGCTCATAAGGGAGCCCGCATTCCTCGAGCATGATGGTGATCTTCCAACCATTCGGGGTCGGCCAATAATAGAGGTCGATCGGCTTCGTCTTGGCATCAACCATAATATTCTCCCTGTCCCGGATATCGGCATCCATGAGATTGCCTGCAAGCTAGTTATCGCGGCCTTGAATGAGAAGCAGCACGCACGCATGGCCGCATCACAAATTCGCGCCGGCGCACCAGCGAAAAACGTTCATCATATGTTCATGCAGATGCGCTCATCAATGACGCCGTTCACCGGGCTTGCGCGGTCCGCATTTCCGAGTGAAGCTACCATGGCGGATCAGTTGGCCATTGGGTTGGCCGTTCGAATTCTGCGCATGCGAGCCACCACGCATGCATCCGCTAGTCCAAGGTTGGTCTTGAGATCAGGAGAATCCGATCATGATGAAGCATCTCTTAGGCGCCGCGGCCGCGGTCTGCGCAATTTCGTTCGGCATCGCAGCCTTCAGCCCGGCGCAAGCTTTGACGAGGAGCGAGTGCAGCGCCAAATACCAGGCTGCGAAGACTGCGGGCACCTTGAACGGCCTGAAGTGGAACGAGTTCCGCTCGAAGGAATGCGGTGCCGACGCTTCGACCGCCAGCACGCCCGCGGCCGAGCCCGTCGCCAATCCGCTGAAGCCGGCTCCCGCGGCTGCTGCCGCTGCTCCGGCCGCCGCTGCTCCTGCCGCAGCCGGCAACGCCGTGTTCCCGAACGCCATCTCGCCCAAATACTCCACCGAGAAGGCTGGGACGCAGCGCATGCACACCTGCCTCGACCAATACAACGCCAACAAGGCGAATAACGGCAATGGCGGCCTGAAGTGGATCCAGAGGGGCGGCGGCTATTACAGCGAATGCAACAAGCGCCTGAAGGGCGCCGCCTGACCGCAAGGGCCTCGTTCTCGGGAACGCCTGGTCGTTCTCGCTAATCGGAACATGCGCGACCTCTCGAGGTCGCGCATGAGTTTCGAGCCAAACCTTTTGAGCCAAGTCTTTTGAGCCAAGTCTTTTGAGCCAAGCCTTTTGACCCAAGCCAAATATTCTCTGCGTGTCGCGCCCGGCGCCTTTTGCGCCTGACTGTGCGGTCGGCAAGCGCAGGACGCCGCCGTCAATTGCCGGCCTCTCTCTCGACCAGCTTCGCCATCCAGCCGCAAGCCCAGCCACAGGCCGCCGAGACCACGATGCCGAAGGCGATCGGCCGCAGCGGCGATTCGCCCTCGGGGCGCAGATAGGCGATCACGAACAGGACGAGCAGCAGCGCCGCCGTCACCCACAGCATCCATTTCAGCGCCGTCAGGCAACCCGACAGCACCGCCCTGGCGATCGGCAGGTTCACCCCCACCACGCTTTGGGAAGCGTCATGCGCCCGGCCGCATCCTCGACCACCTGGGCGGCCGAAAACAGCATCTCCTCGTCGAAGGGGCGTCCAATCAGCTGCAGGCCGAGCGGCAGGCCCTTGCGATCGAGTCCGGCCGGAACGGAGATGCCCGGCAGCCCCGCCATGTTGACGGTCACGGTGAACACGTCGTTGAGATACATCTCGATCGGGCTTGCGGACACTTTCTCGCCGATGCCGAAAGCTGCCGTCGGCGTCGCCGGCGTCAGGATCGCATCGATTCCCTTGGCGAACACATCCTCGAAATCGCGCTTGATCAGCGTGCGGGTCTTCTGGGCCCGCAGGTAATAGGCGTCGTAATAGCCGGCCGACAGCACATAGGCGCCGATCATGACGCGTCTCTTGACCTCGCGCCCGAAGCCGGCGGCGCGCGTGTTCTCGTACATTTCGATGACGTCGCGGCCGGGCACGCGCAACCCGTAGCGCACGCCGTCATAGCGCGCGAGATTCGAGGAGGCCTCGGCCGGCGCCACGATGTAATAGGCCGGCAAGGCATAGGCGGTGTGCGGCAAGGAGATGTCGACGATCTCGGCGCCGGCTGCCTTGAGCCAGGCCGCGCCTTCCGCCCAGAGCTTCTCGATCTCCTCGGGCATGCCGTCGAGCCGGTATTCCTTCGGGATGCCGATCTTGCGCCCCTTGACGCCCTGCGACACCGCCGCCTCGAAATCCGGAACCGGGATGTCGACCGAGGTCGAATCCTGGCGATCGGGTCCTGCCATCGACTGCAGCAGGATGGCGCTGTCGCGCACATTGCGGGCGATCGGCCCGGCCTGATCGAGCGAGGAGGCGAAGGCCACGACGCCGAAACGCGAGCAGCGCCCATAAGTCGGCTTGATGCCGACCGTGCCGGTGAAGGCGGCGGGCTGTCGGATCGAGCCCCCGGTATCGGTCGCTGTCGCCGCAAGGCACAGCCGCGCCGCGACCGCGGCAGCCGAGCCGCCCGAGGAGCCGCCCGGCACCAGGAGGCCTTCCGGCATGGCGCCCTCGGCCGTCGCCTTGACGATGGTAGCGCGCGCCCGGCCGCCATCCCAATTCGGCGGCAACCAGGGCGAGACGACCGGGCCGAAGGCGGAAGTCTCGTTGGAGGAGCCCATGGCGAATTCGTCGCAGTTGAGCTTGCCGAGCATGACCGCGCCGTCGCGCCATAACTGGCTGGTGATCGTCGACTCATAGCCAGGCGTGAAGTCCTTGAGGATGTTCGAGCTCGCCGTGGTGCGCACCCCTTTGGTGCAGAACAGGTCCTTGATGCCGAGCGGCAGGCCTTCGAGCGCCCTGCCCTCACCGCGCGCCAGCCGCGCATCGCTCTCGCTCGCCTGGGCAAGCGCCTGGTCCGGCGTCTCCAGCACATAGGCGTTGAGAAGGCGCGCCTGCTCGACAGCGGCGATATGGGCTCTGGTGAGCTCGGTCGCGGAGAATTGCTTGGCCCTGAGCCCGTCTCGGGCTTCGGCAAGGTCGAGGTCGGTGAGTTCGGTCACGATCGCATCGTCTCTCATCAGGGGCCCGGGCAGATCGGGCGAAGGGTCTCGATCCAGCCTCGTCTGTATCGTCCGGCGGCGTCAGGTCTGCCGAAGACGGTGGAAGCGGCAGACCTGCCTATTCCACCACTTTCGGCACGAGGAAGAAGTGATCCTCGGTGAGCGGCGCATTGGCGATGATCGCATCGGCGATGCCGCCATCCGTCACGCTGTCGGCGCGCTGCTTGAGGCGCATCGGCGTCACCGAGGTCATCGGCTCGACCCCCTCAATGTCAACCTTCGACAATTCCTCGACGAAGCCGAGGATGGCATTGATCTCGCCTTGCATGCGCGCCACCTCCTCTTCGGGCAGCGCGATGCGGGCGAGATGGGCGACGCGTTTCACGGTCGCAGCGTCGACGGACATCCACATCTCTCCTGACGAAGCAAATCAGATCTGGGTAAATCGAACAGGCCGATTATCAGGCGCCAGAGAGACGGGCAACCCGCGCCGCTATGGCGCGGCCGGTCGGACCGGCGCCTTGCGAGGGAAATTCGGTCCCCCGATCATCGAGATCGGCGATGATCGACGGCTCGAGGAAATTTCGTGGGTTGCCTCGCAAGACGGCAGAGCGCGGCGGCTAAGGCCTTAGCGCTCAGGTCCAGAGCGCCCTGATCCCGTAAAAGGCCGTGTCCTTGATGCGGCGTGTGACGCCCTGCCACCAATAGGCCCGCGGATCCGCGCAATAGGTCATGCTGAGCACAAGGCGGCGCTCGCCCTCGAGGATCGGCGTCACCTTGTGACTGACGCGCGCGCCCTCGAAGACCACCATCGTGTTCGGGGGTGTCGCTACCCCCCTCTCCTGCCCGCCGATCCGCGCCTTGAGCTCGGCATGGCTCAAGCCGTTGGCGGCGCGACCCTGATTGTCGAGCGCGAGCAGCAAGGTGAAATGCCGCCCCCGATAGAAATTATGGTCGTAATGCCACCCGATATGATCGCCTGGCTTGTCGTAGAACAACAGGGATAGCGAGCTCTGATCGGAGATCGGCGTCGGTTGGACCTTGGCGCCGACGAGGCGCGAGACGAATGCCGTGAGATCTTGCGAGTGATAGCAGGAGACGATCGCCGGCGCGCTGGCGATCAAGGTCTCATAGGCGACGGTCCCGCCTTTCTTGTGGGCCGGCACGAAGCTGCGCTCGGGAGCGACGAGACGTTCGGCCTCGGCCTTGAGCTGTGCGAAGGCGGCCTCGGGGAGAAAATCCCGCAGAAAGATCAGCCGATCCGCGAAGCTCGGCAATGTCGACTGCCGGGAAGCTGGAAGCAGCAGCGGCGTCGTGGCGGCGATGCGCGCCACGCGATCCGCCAGCTCCCGGTAGAGCTTGGCGCGCCGGCTCTTCGCGTAAGCAAATCCGCCGGCCGTCACGGCTCCGGCGCTCATCACCATTTCGGCAATCATCGCGGCCACTCGATGCGCCCGCATTGGCGCGGGCTCGGATCGGAACTTCGCCAGCGATAACTGAGTCGTGCGACAATTCGATTGCAGCCCGAGGGCAGGCGCCGCGGTGCTGACCGGCACCGGCGACGCCGTCGCAATCCGGCTTCAGCCCTCGAAGGCCTCGCCGATCTTGGGCACCACGACCTTGATGTGGTCTCCACGCGTCGCCACCGCCTCGATGAAGCTGTCAGGCGTCTGATCGAGAATCGGGAAGGTGCCGTAATGGCAGGGGATGGCGATGCGCGGCTTGACGAAACGGTGCAGCGCCAAGGCGGCAGTCTCGGCCCCCATGGTGAAGCGGTCGCCGATCGGCACCATCGTGATTTCGGGCCGGTAGAGCTCGGCGATCAGCGCCATGTCGGAGAAGATGTCGGTGTCTCCCATATGGTAGACGGTGGGCTCGCCCTTGGCGCGCACGATGATACCGTTCGGATGCCCGAGCGGGATCGCGACGCCGCTATCGGGTAGCTTCGACACATCCTCACCACGCGTGGCGCGCAGCCATTTCTCGATCTCGGCCGAGGAGTGATAGGCGCGCGTCAAGGTCACCTTGAAGCCGCCCACATCGACAGTGCCGCCCGTATTCATCGGCTCATAGGCTTTGAGGCCATTGGCGCCAAGCCAATTGGCGAGCTCGTAATTGGTGACGACGGTCGCGCCCGTCTTCTCGGCGATGACCAGCGCATCGCCGATATGATCGGCATGGCCATGTGTGATCAGGATATGGGTCGCGCCTTTGGTGACCGCATCGCGGTCGCCGGAGAAGGATGGATTGCCGGTGAAGAAAGGGTCGATCAGCACGATCTTGCCCGCGAAATCGAGCCGGAAATTGGAATGGCCGAACCAGGTGATCTTCATGAGCACTGCTCCCGAATGAGGTCGCGGGACGCCGAGATCCACGCGGCCATGCTTAGCGGTTCGCGGCGGGACGGCAAAGGGCTTTTCGGCAATCGCCGCGCCGGCCGCTTTTCATATCCAGCAGCCGTCCCGCATGCTAACCAGCGACGATGCCGGGCAACATCGTCGAGATCGAGGCATTGCTGACCTTGCCGCGCCATGCCCGGCTGATGGGGCTCGATCTCGGCTCGAAGACGATCGGGCTTGCGCTCTCCGACGTCGAGCGCAGCATCGCGTCGCCGCTCGAGACGATCATGCGCAGCAAATTCACCAAGGATGTCGGCCGGCTCCTCGAGCTTGCGGCCCGGCATGGCGTCGCCGGTCTCGTCATCGGCCTGCCGCGCAACATGGACGGCTCGGAAGGGCCTGCCGCGCAATCGGCGCGCTCCTTCGCCCGCAATCTCGCGCCGATGACCGAACTGCTTCTCGCCTTCTGGGATGAGCGTCTCTCGACGGCTGCCGTGACGCGCATGCTGATCGAGGCCGACAGATCGCGTGCCAGGCGCAACGAGCTGGTCGACAAGCTCGCCGCCTCCTACATCCTGCAAGGCGCCCTCGACCGGCTCAGGCATATGCGAGCCGCCGCCTCCGACTAATCGTAGGGGCGAACCCCGCAGGGCGTGTTGTAGATCGGCATGTTGTAGCTCGAGCTGCCCTCGCCGCATGGCGCGAGCGCGACCGGCGAGGGCCGATAGTCATAGCTCGGCTGGGCCTGCTCGTACCAGGGGAGAGCCCGACGCTGATGCACGAAGCACGGCGCCCGCCATTGCCGCAAGGGCGGCGCAGTAGCGGATCTCCATGAGGGCGCGGGTGCAGCCTGACGCATGGCGCTGCCGCGCAAGTCGCTGCCGGGCAAGCCGTGACCTCGACCTCGAGGGGCATCCGGCAAGGTGATGATCTGGGGGCCGACATTGGCCGGCGGACGAGCGCCATAGCCATTCTCGAATTCGATGTCCTGCGGGTAGGCTTGGGGCGGATAGGCTTGAGGCGGATAGATCTGGGGCGGCTCGCCGGCGTCGATCCCGGCGGGCACCGGGACTTCGTTCACGCCGCTATCGACTCCGATTAGGAGGCTGCGATCGCGCAAGCGGCGCCTGTCGAAGCGTTTGTCGAAGTGATCCTGACGGACGGCCTGGCGCGCCGGCCTGAACTGCCGAGGGATGTTGGGCACATAGCGAGGCGCCATGATCACCCTTGGTCCGGGATGGGCGCCAAACGGCGGCGCCGCCATCGCCGGCATGGCGGCCAAGCCGGCGCAGGCCAGCGCGCATCGCATCAGCAACGGTCGGAACTGTCTCAGCATGGCACGCACTCGCTCCCGGAACGCTCGCAGCGAGCCGGAGCAGCAGCCTATATGCCAATGCCGGAAACAGCGAAGCGAAAAGCACGCAACTCGAACGAAGAATGCATCTGTAAGTTGCACAACCTGACTGCAACTGATATGATGATTCGTGTCGGCGGCTATGGGCAGCCTGCGATCCGATCGAGGTGGCACAATGAGCGCAATCGCAAAGGAACCCGCCTCCGTTCAGGCTCGCGACGATCTAACTGCGCAAGGCCAGGAGAGTTCCGGCCAGGATAATCCCGACCAAGCGAATTTCGACAGCGACCCAAAGGCCCAATCGAAATCGGTGCAACGCGAGGTCGCCCGTTATATCGGGCAGATGTCGGCCGAGCTCTCCAGCATGGCCCGCAAAAGTGATTTCGATCTGCTCGCATATTTTCTCGAAATGGCCCGGGTCGAGGCGCGCGCCCTGGTGCGCAAATTCGAGCACAACGCTTCGCGGCCGCGCTGACGCGGCCCAAGCGGCCAGGACGAACCCGGAAAGGGCCGCCTCCACCTGTTATTCACCTGTATTAACAGGTGGAACAGGTCGCGGTCCGGCCAAGCCGTCACCTTGTTCCGATCATACCCTAACGCAGGAGCTGCACGAGATCGCCGCCCATGCGGGCGATGCGTCCGGCGAGCTCCAGCTCGAGAAGCGTGGCGCGCACCGCACCGGCGGAGAGGCCACAGCCCCGCACGATGTCGTCGAGCGCGGCCGGCGAGGCTCCGAGCACGGCGAGGACGCGATCTGCCGGATCGAGCAGCGGGGGATCTCCGGCTGGTCGCTCCGGATGGGCGGCTTCCAAGCCCGGCTCCGGCGTCTCGACGGACGGGATGGTCGAGCGCTGGGCGAACAGGTCGAGCTCCTCCCAGAGCGGCTCCCGCCCCTCCCCCTTCTGGTCTTCGAAGCCTTTCTGGTCCTCCGAGCCGGGCGCTCGCGAGGCATCGGGCTCGCCTGCGATGATCGGAGCGAGGATCTCGATCACATGTTCGGCAGAGGTGATGAGCGTCGCACCCTGCCGGATCAGGTCATTAGTGCCCGCTGCGCGCGGATCGAGGGGGAAACCCGGCACGGCGAACACTTCGCGGCCTTGCTCGACCGCGAAGCGCGCCGTGATCAACGATCCCGAGCCGCGTGCCGCCTCGATCACCACCACCCCATGGGCAAGGCCGGAGACGATGCGGTTGCGCCTTGGAAAATCGCGCCCGCGCGGTTCCCAGCCGATCGGCATTTCCGAAATCGCCGCGCCCGTCTCCAAAAGCCGTTCGAGCAGAGGCTGGTTCTCGCTCGGATAGACGCGCTCATGGCCGCCCGCCAGAACGGCGACCGTACCGGTCACGAGCGCCGCGCCATGCGCCCTCGCGTCGATGCCGCGCGCCAGCCCTGAGACCACGACGAATCCGGCCTCGCCGAGCTCACGGACAAGCCCGTCCGTGAAACGCTGCCCGAGCGCCGACGCATTGCGCGATCCAATGACGGCGACCATGGGCCGCTGCAGCACCGCCGCATCGCCACGCACGCCGATGAGCGGGGGTGCGTCCTGGGTGGCGGCGAGCGCTTTGGGATAGGCGGCCTCGCCGATGCCGATATAAGCGACGGCGAGCCTCGCGGCGGCGGCAAGCTCGACTTCCGCCTCCTCCACACCGCAGACATGCAGCGACAGGCCGCGTTCCCGATGCAGGCGTGGCAATGCCGCGAGCGCTGCCCCGGCGCTGCCATAGCGGTTGAGCAGGCCGCGGAAGGTCCGCGGTCCGACGCCTTCCGAGCGGATCAGTCGCAGCCAGTCGAGCCGCTGCGCCGCGTTCAGCGAGAAGCCGGGCTCGGATCGCGTCACGATTTCGACCCGATGCGGCTCTCCTGGCCGGAGAGAAGCCGCTTGATGTTCTTGGCGTGCTTCACCCAAAGAACGACCGTGAGAAGAGAAAAGACAAGCCCCGCTTCGACGAGCCCGAAGGCCAGGAGCGCCACGACGCCCGCCACGCTCGCCCAGAGCGCCGCGAGCGACGAATAGCGTGTCAGATAGGCAAGGGCGAGCCAGACGACCGCGAAGCTGAGAGCCGCAGGCCAATAGACCCCAAGCAGGCACCCAAGGAAGGTCGCGACGCCCTTGCCGCCCTTGAAGCCCAGCCAGAGAGGGAAGAGATGGCCGAGAAAGGCACCGCCCGCCGCGGCCAGCGCGCCGGCCGGCCCGAGCTGGGCACCGACCAGCACGGCCAGCGTGCCTTTCAGCATGTCGCCAATCAGGGTCGCCGCCGCCAGCCCCTTCTTGCCGGTGCGCAGCACATTGGTCGCCCCGATATTGCCCGACCCGATGCTGCGCAGATCGGGGCCGCCGCTGAGCCGCGTCAGCACGACCCCGAACGGGATCGAGCCGAAGCCGTAGCCGATGATGAGGGCTGCGATCAGCTCGACCCATGTCATCGGCATCTCGATCGCTCCTGCCACCTCGGCCCCTCCCGGTCGCTGCTGGTGCCAGCAGCCTGATGCCAGAAATCTAAAGGCCTCGCAGCGAGCCCGCAACGGCATGCACGATCTTGCCTCCGACCAGCGTGGCGAGGACGCGCCCTTGCATCCTCGCCTCGTCGAAGGGCGTGTTCTTGCAAGGCGAGGCGAGCTTTGCCGGATCGACGACCCAGGGCTCATCGGGATCGAAGACGATCAGGTCGGCGCAGGCGCCGCGCCTGAGGCTCGCCTCCGGCAGGCGATAGACCGAAGCAGGACCCGCCGACAAAGCGCGCATCAGGCGCGGCAGCCCGATCTCGCCGGAGTGGACGAGGCGCAGCGCCGCGGCGAGCATGGTCTCGAGACCGATCGCCCCGTCCGCCGATTCGGCGAAGGGCTGGCGCTTGGTCTCGACATCCTGCGGATCATGATCGGAGACGATCGCATCGATCACGCCCTCGGCGAGGCCCGCGACCAGCGCCAGGCGATCCTCCTCCGAGCGCAGCGGCGGCGATAATTTGAGGAAGGTGCGGTAATTCCCGACATCGCCTTCGTTCAAGGTCAGGTGGTTGACGGACACGCTACAGGTGACCGCAAGCCCCTCCTCCTTGGCGCGACGGACGGCTTCGACCGATTCGGCGCAGCTGATCAGCATCGCGTGGTAGCGCACACCCGTGAGCCGGACCAAGGCCAGGTCCCGCTCCAGCATGATGGTCTCGGCCACCTTCGGGATAGCGGGAAGGCCGAGCCTGCTCGCGAATTCCCCTTCATTCATGACGCCTTCGGCGGCGAGATTGGCGTCCTGGGTGAAATGGGAGACGATGGCGTCGCGGTCGCGCGCATAGACCATGGCGCGGCGCATCACCTGCGCGTTCATGACGCTTCTATGGGCATCGCCGAAGGCGACCGCGCCAGCCTCCTTGAGCAGGCCGATCTCGGTCATCTCGCGTCCGGCGAGACCCTTGGTCAAGGCGGCGCAAGGGTGGATGCGCACGGCCGAATCGGCGCGCGCCCGACGCAGCACGAAATCGACGATCGCCGGATCGTCGATCACCGGATCCGTGTCCGGCCGGCAGATCAAGGTGGTGACGCCGCCCGCCGCCGCCCCGCGGCTCGCAGAGGCGAGCGTCTCGCGATGCTCGGCACCGGGCTCGCCGATGAAGGCCTGGAGATCCACGATGCCGGGCGCAACGACCTGGCCGCGGCAATCGATGACGAGGGCGCTGTTTGGTCCCGATTCGGCCGAGAGATGCGCGCCGAGATCGGCGATCACGCCATTCGTGACCAGAACGCCGCCACGCGTCTCGCGCCCGGCATCGGGGTCGACGAGGCGGGCATTGACGAGCAGGATCGCCTCCTCCCCGTTCGAGGTGGAAAGAGGCGCGTCAGCCATTGGGCAGATGCCGCGCCAGAGCCTCGAGCACAGCCATGCGCACCGCGACGCCCATCTCGACCTGTTCGCGAATCAGCGATTGGGCGCCGTCGGCGACGTCGGAGGCGATTTCGACGCCGCGATTCATGGGGCCTGGATGCATCACGAGGGCGTCCGGTTTGGCAAGGGCGAGCTTCTCGCGATCGAGACCGAAATAGCGGAAATACTCCCGCACCGAGGGTAGGAAGGAGCCGTTCATCCGCTCGCGCTGCAGGCGCAGCATCATGACGATGTCGGCACCTTTCAGACCGGCGCGCATATCGGTGAACACCTCGACGCCGAAACGCTCGATGCCCGTCGGCAAAAGGGAGGACGGTCCGACGATGCGCACCACCGCGCCGAGCGCCGCGAGACAAATGATGTTGGAGCGCGCCACGCGCGAATGCAGGATATCCCCGCAGATCGCCACCACCAGCCCTTCGATACGGCCTTTGGCGCGACGGATGGTGAGCGCGTCGAGCAACGCCTGGGTCGGGTGCTCATGAGCGCCGTCGCCCGCATTGACGACGGAGCAATCGACCTTGCGCGCCAGGAGATTGACGGCGCCGGCCGCGTGATGGCGCACGATGATGATGTCCGGGCGCATGGCGTTCAGGGTCGCCGCCGTATCGAGCAGCGTCTCGCCCTTCTTCACCGAGGACGAGGACACCGACATGTTCATGACGTCGGCGCCGAGCCGCTTGCCGGCGATCTCGAAGGAGGATTGGGTGCGCGTCGAGGGCTCGAAGAACAGGTTGATCTGGGTGCGTCCGCGCAAGGTCGCAGCCTTCTTCTCCACCTGCCGCGACAGCGCGACATAATCCCCCGCCGTGTCCAGCAGGGCTTCAATGTCCGGGCGCGAAAGCCCGTCCATCCCGAGAAGATGGCGGTGAGGGTAAAAGGATCGTCCGTTCATTAAAGGCAGCTGCATAGGAGAAAGCTGCGGCCGGCGCTAGCCGGTGGCGCGACAAATCCACACCCATGACTCCACGCCCATTACGCGAAGTTCCGGGAAACCGGCGAGGATCGGCGCCACACTGGAGTTTCCGCCGCGCTTTGGCTATGTCCGGACGCCAATCGAGGTGACGAACCATGACCAAGTCCAAGCCCGAACTCTTGTTGGAGCGGATGCTGTTCTCGGCCCGTTGGCTGATGGCGCCCTTCTATCTCGGCATGGTGCTGGCGCTCGCTGCCGTCCTTTATGTGTTCATGCACGAGCTGATCAGCGAGATCATTCGACTCCCGAGCATGGATGCCGAGCAGGTGATTCTGCTGGCCCTGTCGCTGATCGATCTGTCGCTCGCCGGCAATCTGCTCCTCATCGTAATCCTGTCGGGCTATGAGAACTTCGTGTCCAAGATCGATGTCGTCGATCACGAGGACCGGCCCTCCTGGATGGGGACGGTCGACTTCTCGGGCCTCAAGATGAAGCTGATCGCCTCGATCGTGGCGATCAGCGCCATCGCCCTGCTGCGCGCCTTCCTGCCTCTGGGCGATCTTCAGGAGAAGATGGACGACGGGCGCCTGAAATGGATGGTCATCATCCATCTGACCTTCGTCGCCTCGGGCGTCTTCCTGGCGGTGATGGACTGGGTCGCCTCGAAGACCGATGATCATCATGCCCCCGAGGCTGCGGCCCAAACAACTGCTTCGGGGGGCTGAGGATGCCGGCGATCGCCCTGCCGATCTCGCCAAGGGCGGGTGACGGGAGCGAGCCGGCGCAAGTTCAACAGGGCGGGCGAAAGCTGCCGAAGGTGGTGATGTCGTGACCATTCACGGATTTGCGACCCATGAGGTGTTCAACCAGACGCCGCCCTTGGTCGACGTCAACCTCGCGGCGCTCGATGCTCCGCTCATCGGGGCCGTGCAGGCTTTCGGCGAGGCGGGCGACGGCGAGGCGCTTCTCGCCCATGGGGCGAAGCTCGGCACCGGCGAGCATCTCGATCTCGGCCGGGTCGCCAATGAGAACCCGCCCCAGCTCAAGCCCTTCGATGCGCGGGGCAACCGCCAGGATTATGTGGAGTTCCATCCGGCCTATCACGAATTGATGCAGCAGAGCATCGGGGCGGGGCTTGCATCCTCGACCTGGGACAAGCTGCCAGGCGAGCCGTCATCGCCGCCCGGCAAGCTCGCAGGCGTTGGGCATGTGGCGCGTTCGGCCAAGCACTATGTCAGCGCCGGCGTCGAGGCCGGCCATCTGTGCCCGGTGACCATGACGCATGCCGGCGTCGCGGCGCTGGGCGCCGCGCCCGGGCATCTCGCTTCGCTGCTGCCGCTGATCCGCTCGCGCCGCTACGACCCGTCCTTCAAGCCGTTCTGGGAGAAGAGCGGCGCGACCTTGGGCATGGGCATGACCGAGAAGCAGGGCGGCAGCGATGTGCGCGCCAACACCACCCAGGCCGTGCCGGTCGGCCGGGACGAATATGAGATCACCGGCCATAAATGGTTCATGTCGGCGCCGATGTGCGATGCCTTCCTGGTGCTCGCCCAGGCGCCTGGCGGGCTCACCTGTTTCCTGATGCCGCGCTTCCGCCCCGACGGACAGCTCAACGCCTTGAGACTGCAGCGCCTGAAGAACAAGCTCGGCAACCGCTCCAACGCCTCCTCCGAAGTCGAGTTCACGGACGCCTTCGCCTGGAGGATCGGCGAAGAGGGGCGCGGCGTGCCGACCATCATCGAGATGGTGCAGCTGACGCGCCTCGACTGCGTCAGCTCCTCGGCCGGGCTGATGCGCATGGGTCTCGCGCACGCAGTACATCACGCGCGCCATCGCACCGTTTTCCAGAGGAAGCTCGTCGATCAGCCCGCCATGCACGCGACCCTCGCCGATCTCGCGCTCTCGGTCGAAGCTTCGGTCGCCATCTCGCTGCGCCTGGCGCAGGCCTTCGACCGCATGAGCCGCAACCCTGAGGACGCAGCCTATGCGCGGCTCGTTACGCCTTCTGTCAAATTCTCGGTCTGCAAGACCGCGCCGGGCTTCCTCTACGAGGCGATGGAGTGCCTCGGCGGCAATGGCTATGTCGAGGAAAGCCCCCTGCCACGCCTTTATCGGGAGGCGCCCGTGAATGCGATCTGGGAAGGTTCGGGCAATATCATGGCGCTCGACGTGCTGCGTGCCGCCGGCCGCGAGAAGGAGGCGGCGCGCGCCGTGATCGCCGATCTGCAGCGCCAGACGCAGGATCTGCCCGGCGCCCGCACAGCCGCCAAACAGATCGAAGCTGGTTTCGCCTCGCCGGAGGCGGAAGCAGGCTCGCGCAGGCTGACGCAGCAGCTTGCCGCGCTCGCGACCGCCGCGGCACTGTCGCAATGCGCGCCAGTTGCGATCGCGGAGGCTTACGCACGTACGCGCCTTGCAAGCGAGCCTGCCATGCTGGGCACCGCCGAGCTCGGCGAGGCGAGGCATGAGCTCATCGAGCGGGCTCTGCCGGCGGGCTGAGGCCTGAAGCGTCCCGGCGAATCTCTGCTAATGAAACCCGGCAGCCGACTCGCGCGTTATAGAGCCGGCTCGCTTCCGCGACCTTTCCGCAGCCGAAGGACGAAATCATGGTCATCACCTCCGCGCATCTGTCGCCGATTCTCTCCATCATCGCGGGCATCGGCATCCTGCTGATCCCGCGTCTGCTCAACTACATCGTGGCCATTTATCTCATCCTCGTCGGGGTCATCGGGCTCGGCTTCGTGCATATCTGAATCGGGCGCCGGACCGACCCTGCCGCATGGCGCGATTTGACTTCGCCCCCCGACCTCACCATGTTCCGCCCTCTTCGCGAACCAATCTCTTGAGGCCTTTGGGCTCATCCATAGGCACTCGCACCAAGCGGACAGCATGAAAGTCGTCGTCGTCGAATCGCCTGCGAAGGCGAAGACCATCAATAAATATCTTGGCCGGGACTATGAGGTCCTCGCCTCGTTCGGGCATGTACGCGACCTGCCGCCCAAGGACGGCTCGGTCGATCCCGATCAAGATTTCGTCATGAAATGGGAACTCGAGGCGAAGGGCGCGAAACACGTCGCCGAGATCGCCAGGACCGTGAAGGGCTCGGACGGGCTGATCCTCGCCACCGACCCGGACCGCGAAGGCGAGGCCATTTCCTGGCATATCGTCGAGGCCTTGAACGCCAAGCGCGTCTTGAAAGGCGTGCCGGTCGAGCGTGTAACCTTCAACGCCATCACGCGCGACGCGGTGACCAAGGCGATGGCGCATCCACGCGCCATCGACCAGGCGCTGGTCGATGCCTATCTGGCGCGGCGCGCCCTCGACTATCTGGTCGGCTTCAACCTGTCGCCGGTGCTGTGGCGCAAGCTGCCGGGCGCCCGCTCGGCGGGGCGCGTGCAGTCCGTCGCGCTGCGCCTCGTCTGCGACCGCGAGCTCGAGATCGAGCGCTTCGTGGCGCGCGAATATTGGTCGATCCTCGCGAGTTTGAAGACCCCGGCGGGCGCCGCCTTCGAGGCGCGCCTCGTGGGCGCCGACGGCCAAAAGATCACGCGCCTCGATGTCGGCACGGCGATGGAAGCCGAGGCCTTCAAGCAGGCGCTCGACGCTGCGAGCTTCCGCGTGGCGAGCATCGAGGCGAAGCCCGGCAAGCGTCACCCCTTCCCGCCCTTCACCACCTCGACCTTGCAACAGGAAGCTTCACGCAAGCTCGGCATGTCGCCGGCCGTAACGATGCGCATCGCGCAGCGCCTCTATGAGGGTGTCAATGTCGGCGGCGAAACAGTCGGCCTGATCACCTATATGCGCACCGACGGCGTCGACATGGCGCCCGAAGCGATCGCCGATATCAGGCGCGCCATCGAATCCGACCATGGCAAGCGCTACCTCCCGCATGCGCCGCGCCAATACACCAACAAGGCCAAGAACGCCCAGGAAGCCCATGAGGCGATCCGCCCGACGGATCCGGCCCGCCATCCCAAGCAGATGGCGCGCCTGCTGGAGTCGGATCAGGCACGGCTCTATGAGCTGATCTGGGTGCGTGCCGTGGCGAGCCAGATGGAGAGCGCCATCCTCGAGCGCACAACGGCCGAGATCACCGCCAAGGCCGGGACGCGCACCCTTGATCTGCGCGCCACCGGGCAGGTCGTGAATTTCGACGGCTTCCTCAAGCTCTACCAGGAAGGGCGAGACGAGGAGCCCGAGGACGAGGAGAATCGCCGCTTGCCGCCGATGAGCGCCGGCGATCCCCTGGGGCGCGAGAAGATCGACATCGCCCAGCATTTCACCGAGCCGCCGCCGCGCTATTCGGAGGCGAGCCTGATCAAGCGCATGGAAGAGCTCGGCATCGGCCGGCCCTCGACCTATGCCTCGATCCTCGCGGTGCTCAAGGAGCGTGACTATGTGACGCTCGAGAAGAAGCGGCTGATCGCCGCCGATAAGGGGCGCATCGTCACCGCCTTCCTCGAGAACTTCTTCAAGCGCTATGTCGAATATGATTTCACGGCATCGCTGGAAGAGGACCTCGATCGCATCTCCAACAGCGAGATCGAGTGGAAGGAGGTCATGCGCCGCTTCTGGGAGGATTTCTCCACGGCCATCGCCGGGACCAAGGAGCTGCGCACCGCACAAGTGCTCGACGCGCTCAACGACGCGCTGGGGCCCCATATCTTTCCCGACAAGGGCGACGGCAGCAATCCGCGCGCCTGCCCGTCTTGCGGCAACGGCACCATATCGTTGAAACTCGGCAAGTTCGGCGTGTTCATCGGCTGCTCGAATTATCCCGAATGCCGCTTCACCCGCCAGCTCTCGGCAGCGAGCGGGGCCAATGGCAATGGCGAAGCCTCGGGCGTCTCCAACGGCACGCAGCTGCTCGGCAAGGATGAAGCGAGCGGCAGCGACGTGACCTTGAGGGATGGGCGCTTCGGCCCCTATCTGCAGCTCGGCGAGGGTGAGAAGCCCAAGCGCGTCAGCATTCCCAAAGGGCTTGCTCCGGCGGCGATCGACCTCGCCAAGGCGCTGCAGCTCTTGTCCTTGCCGCGCGAGGTGGCGCGCCATCCCGAGAGCGGCGAGCCGATCCTCGCCGGCATCGGCCGCTACGGACCCTATGTGCAGCACGGCAAGACCTTCGCCAATCTGGAGCGCAACGACGATGTGCTCGAGATCGGCGCCAATCGGGCGATCGACCTCATCGTAGCGCGCGAGACAGCGGGGCCGGGCCGCGGCCGCTTCGGCGGAGGCGGCACGCCGCCGGGCCGTCCGCTCGGCGACCACCCCGATGGGGGCGCAGTGACGGTACGACCCGGGCGCTTCGGTCCTTATGTCAATCACGGCAAGCTGAACGCCACCTTGCCCAAGGGGCTCGATCAGGAGACCATCACGCTCGATCAGGCGCTCGCCCTGTTGCAGGCGAAGGAAGCGGCGGGCGGCGGCAAGACGGCGCGACGCGGCGCCTCCTTCCGCAAGGCCTCATCGAGCAAGGCTGGCGGCAATGCGCCTCCCAAAACCAAGGCCGGCGCGAAAGCCAAGGCTGGCCCCAAGGCCAAGGCTGTCTCCAAAGCGAAGGCGAGCCCGAAGACCGCGAGCAAGTCCAAGAGCAAGGCCGCGGAATAGATGCTTCCCTCTCCCGCGTCCTTCGCGCGGGAGAGGGAAGAAAGAGCGCTTCCGCCTCAAGGCCTCGAGATGCTGGTCGCGATGCCCAGCGACAGCGCTGTCCGGCCCGAGATGCGGTAATATTGCTCGGGCGGAGCTTTGACGACGAGGTCTTTGGCGCTCGATATCCCCATCTCATAGTAGAATTTGATCATGCTCGCCGTCGCCTGGCCGCTATACCGGTTCTTCGACAGCGCCAGCGGCGAGTTGCCTTCGTGGAAGCCGAGGCCGGTGAAATTGCTCTTGCTCATCGGACCTTCGGAAAGCGCATCGGCATTGACGTAGTATCGCCTCACTCCACCGCCGAAGATGACCGTGCAGGCGCTGGCGCATTTGGCGCGCCCGCCATCGACAAGGGTCGCTACGCCGCCCGCGCGGATCATGCGCGAAATCTGCCCTGCGGGCTCGATCTTGCCGCCGCCGCTATCGAGATTGACGACCTCGATGCGTGTTCCCTCTTGCAGCAATGCCTTGAATTTGAGGTCGTCGCCATCGACGATGGTGCCGCTCATGGTGATCGTCGTGCCGCTGCGGACGAATTCGCTCGGTCGCGCGGGCAGGCACAGCAGCAGGAGGCAGAGTCCGGCCACGCCCCCCGCCAGGGCAAAAGGCTTCGAGCTCGTCATGAATTTCCCCGTCCCCGCGTCCGGCCTGACAAAGCGGCCGTCGCCTCGCGATGGATCCAAGCCGCATTCGGCTCCTTGCGCAAGATGCAATCTTGCGTGCGCCGCGGCCGGTGCATGGAGAGCTTCGAGTCCGTCCCGCCTCACACTGCCCGCAACAGCGGCGCTGCCCGCAGCCTGCGCTGCTGCACGCAATTGCGGCCGGCCGATTTGGCGCCGTAGAGGGCATGATCGGCCTGTTTGAGCATGTCGCCGAGCTCGCAGCCAAACCCCGTAGCCGTCGACACGCCGACGCTGACCGACAGGTGCAACGGCACATCACCGTCGCGAAATTCGATCTTCTCGACCGCTTCGCGGAAGCGCTCGGCGACGCTCAGCGCGGCATCCGGGCTGGTATTGGTGAGCAGGGCGGCGAATTCCTCGCCCCCGATGCGCCCGAACAGATCGCCGGGCCTCAGAACCTCGACGGCACGCTTGGCGAAGACCTGCAGGACGCGGTCGCCCATGTGATGGCCATGGCCGTCATTGATCTGCTTGAAATGATCGAGATCGACGAGCAGGAGGGCAACCGGCAGGCGCTGCTTGACGGCCGCCGCCAGCCTCGTCTCGCCCTCCTCGAGGAAAGCCCGCCGGCTGGTCGCGCCGGTGAGCTCATCGGTCGAGGCGGCCAGGCGTTGCACCAGCTCGGAGCGCTCCTTGGCCATGGACAGCTGCAGGAAGCCGACCGCGATCACATGGATGATGGACTCGAATGCCAGGATCGCGATCCAGGGCGTCTGCACGATCTGGGCGCTGGGCGGCACTGTCCAGATGAGCGCGGCAGCGATGCGGATGATGTAGAAGCTTGCATGCGCGACGAGCCAGCCGACCGTCGGATAGCGCGACAGGAGATGCTCTTCGCGATCGCGCCATAGCTCGCGCGCCGCCGCCAGCGTGTAGACGGCGATGATCACCGAGACCAGGATGACGCGCAATTGCGGGGATTGGAGAAACTGCGGAAAGGCGCAGGCGATGAGCCAGATCGCCGGCCCCACCGCCATCCAGATCGGCCGTAGCGGCCTCCGCGAGAAGGCGCAACCGGCCGCCCAGATGACGGCATAGCCGGCGGCGAGCACGGCATTGGCGAGGACGATCGAGATGAAATCCGGGGCGACGCTGCGCGTCATCAGCAGGATGGTGGCCAGCGCGCCGGCGAGATCGGCTCCTCCCCACATGGCGAGTGCCCGATGCGAGCGGTTCTGGGCCCAGGCGAAGATGAGCAGGAGGCCAACCGTAATGGCGATGATGACCGTCAACATCATCAAAGTAGTGGGATCAAACGGCATTCAAGGCCCCCCGCTCGATATCGGCGCTATCGGCGAGCCTTACCCGGCACGGATGTGGATCTTGTGTGTCTCGCCGCTCGAATCCGAGCCGCCGTCTTCAGGCCGCGTTCACCATGCTGCGGCAGCGTGGCGGCCATGCGGATCCGGCCGCAGGTCAGCTCCGATCCTGCCCCGCCATGGCCTTTGCGGCGCGAGCATGCGACAACGGGTCGACGCAAAGCGATGGACGACAGCTTGCCAAAAGTTAGAGCACAGCGCGCCACGGCGGATTTGCCTTCGCGCGACGACATTCTCGGCTACATTGCCCGCGAGAGCGAGCGTGGCGCGAAAATCGGCAAGCGCGAGATCGCCCGCGCTTTCGCCGTGAAGGGCGCGGACCGCATCGCGCTCAAGCGCCTCATCAAGGACATGGAGGCCGAGGGCCTGCTCGATCGCCGGCGCAAGGCCATCGCCAAGGCGGGCGAGCTGCATTCGGTGACGCTCGCCGAGATCGCCGGCCAGACGCCTGACGGCGACCTGTTCGCGGTTCCGGCCGAATGGGATGCGGCTTCGCAAGGCGAACCGCCGAAGATCCTCGTCAGCTTGCCGCGCCGCGGTAAATCGGCCGAGCGCGCACCTGGTCTGCGCGATAGCGTGCTGTTGCGCCTCGAGCGCGGGCGCGATCCGCACTTCCCTTATACGGGGCGGGTCATCAAGGTCTTGCCGCAGGAGAAGGCGCGCACTCTCGGCGTGCTGCGCCTGCAGCAGGACGGCTCGGCCCGCCTCGTGCCGATCGACAAGAAGGCGCAGGGGCGCGAATTGACGATTGCCGAGTCAGATATCGGCGAGGCGCGCGACGGCGACCTCGTCTCCGTCACGCCGGTCGAGACGGGGCGCGGCCGGCTCGGCCTCGCACGCGTCAAGGTGCGCGAGCGGCTCGGGTCGCTCGCCAGCGAGAAGGCGGTGAGCCTGATCGCGCTCTATGCGCATGGTATCCCGCATGTCTTCTCGCCGGCAGCGCTCGCCGAAGCCGAGCGCGTGCGGCCGGCCGGCATGGAGGGGCGCGAGGATTGGCGGGGTCTACCGCTCCTCACCATCGACCCTCCGGACGCCAAGGACCATGACGACGCCGTCCATGCCAGCCTCGACGACGATGCGAAGAACCCTGGCGGCTTTCAGCTCGCGATCGCGATCGCCGATGTCGGAGCCTATGTGCGCCCGGGCACGGCGCTTGACCGCGAGGCGCTGGAGCGCGGCAATTCCGTCTATTTCCCCGATCGCGTCGTGCCCATGCTGCCTGAGCGCATCTCCAACGATCTGTGCTCGCTGCGCCCGCATGAGGATCGCCCGGCGCTCGGCTTGCGCATCACCATCGACGCCGAGGGGCGCAAGCTGCGCCATAGTTTCCACCGCGTGATGATGCGCTCGGCCGGCAAGCTCGCCTATGCGCAGGCGCAAGCCGCGATCGACGGCGCTCCCGACGAGGTGACGCGCCCCTTGCTCGCAGGCGTCATCGCCCCGCTCTATGCCGCCTATGCGGTGCTCAAGCGGGCGCGTGCCGAGCGCCAGCCGCTCGATCTCGATCTTCCCGAGCGCAAGATCCTGCTGAAGCCGGACGGCACGGTCGATCGGGTCATGGTGCCGCAAAGACTCGAGGCGCATCGGCTGATCGAGGAGTTCATGATCCTCGCCAATGTCTGCGCCGCCGAGACCCTGGAGCGGGCCCATATCCCCCTCCTCTATCGCGTCCATGACGAGCCCTCCGCCGAGAAGCTCGAGGGCTTGCGCGAGGTTCTGGCATCGGTCGCGATCAAGCTGCCGAAGCAGGGTGCCCTGCGGCCGACCCTGTTCAACGGGATCCTGGCGCGTGTCGCCGGCACGCCGCATCAGGCTTTCATCAACGAGGTCGTGCTGCGCACCCAGGCGCAGGCCGAATACGCCTCCGAAAATTACGGCCATTTCGGCTTGAACCTGCGCCGCTACGCGCATTTCACCTCGCCCATCCGCCGCTATGCGGATCTGGTCGTGCATCGTGGGCTGATCCGCGCGCTCGGTCTCGGCAAGGATGGGCTGCCGCCTTCGGTGACGGTGGCCGAGCTCGCCGAGACCGGCGCGCGCATCTCAGCCGCCGAGCGCCGCGCCATGGTGGCCGAGCGCGAGACCGTTGACCGGCTGATCGCGGCCCATCTCGCAGCCGAGATCGGCGCCGAGTTCGAGGCTCGCGTCAGCGGCGTGACGCGAGCCGGCCTGTTCGTGTCGCTCATCGAGACCGGCGCCTCGGGCTTCATCCCCGCGGCGACGCTCGGCGGAGAATATTTCCGCTACAGGCAGGCCGAGCACGCCCTCGTCGGCGACCGCACCGGCACTGGCTATCGGCTGGGCGACAAGGTCAGCGTAAGGCTGGTCGAGGCGGCGCCGATCGCCGGCGCGCTGCGCTTCGAGATGCTGTCGGAGGGGGCGGGAGCCTCCCGCCATAAGAGGCGTGGGCAGCGCGAGGAACGCCCCGAGCGCCAGGAGCGAAAGCCGCTGCGCCGTCGGTAGAGGCGGCGCGGCTTGAGGGAAGCTTACCTGCGAATGCAGTTCAGTTCGATCTGATACTTGACGTGCAGCTCCCGGGTCCGGTCAACTCACGCTATTCTCGCTGATTCGTCGCGTTCATCCAGGGTTGCGTCACGCCATCGACCATCCAGCCACGCGGAGCTTCAATGCGAACCCAATCCCCGGCCGAGCCGCACGCCTCGCTGCGCTCGCGCCTCACCGATCACCACGACATCGCCGCGAGAGTCGCTCTCTTGCGCGCCGATGGCCATGGTGAGCTCAGCATCTGGCGGTATTTCCTCGACAGCTTCGTCGTCGATCTCGACGCGCTGTCGCTGATCATGGCCGAGCTGTTCGGCCGCAAGGACGCAAGCGGCGCGACGCCGGCAGCAGCGCTCGGATACCGCGAAGCCGCGTAACGGCGCCGCTTCAAACATCCTGCATTCCGGCCAGGCGCAAACCGACCTCAAGCGTCTTTTCGCGCAGCGCCAGGTATTTCGGATAGGTCAGATAGGGCACCGAAGCGCGCAAGCGTGCGATCGAGTTGAGCTCCGGATTGAGCTTGATCCCTTCCGCCAGCATGGCCTTCGCCTCGTCGATGTCGCCGCGCAGGCCAAGCGCGCCCGCGAGGTGCACATAGACGAAATAGAGCTTGGGGCTCGCGGCGCGCGCCTTTCTCAGGACCTCGATTGCTTCATCGAGTTGCAGCAGCAGAGTGTGGCAGGAGCCGAGCACCCGATAAGCCACATGGATATTGGGATCATGCGGATTGAGGCGGATCGATTTCTCGACATGGGGAATGGCCGCTTCAGGTTCGCCGAGATGCAGCAAGGTCAGCGCCATTCCCCGCAGTGCCTGCGCGTCGTTGCGGTCGAACGCGATCGCGGCCTCATATTCGATCCGCGATTCGGTCAACCGGTTCTGGACGCGGCGAAGCAGTCCCATGGCGGCATGTGCGTCGGCACGGTTCATGTCGCGCTCGAGCGCCTCCTGCAGCAGCTGCTCGGCCTGATCCGCCTCCTGCGTGGGGGCGCGGCTCCAGCCATCCGCCAGATTGCTCACCAGGATCCTGGCGATACCGACCCGCGCATCGACCGATTCCGGGTCGAGGGCGAGCGCCTTTTCGAAGGCCCGCCGCGCCTCGTCTCGCGCCGCGGCCGAATAGGGGCGGTAGTAGAGGGCCCAGCCGCGCATGACGAGATCGCGCGCATCGGGATCGGCCAGCCGATCCTGCTCGATGCGGCGACCGGCCGCGCTCAGGAGCTCGACATTGAGGGTGCGCGCCAGGCGTCCGGTGATCTCGTCCCGTGCCTCTGGGAGGCTCGCGCGGTCCGTCTCGAAGCGGCTCGCCCAGGCATGCGCGCCGCTGCCCGCATCGATGAGCTGCACATTCACTGAGACCTGCTCGCCCGCCCGGCGCACGCTGCCTTCGAGGACGTAACGCACATTGAGCATGCGTCCGAGCTGCTTCACGTCCACGGACTTGCCCTTATAGGTGAAGGCCGTGTTGCGGGCGATGACGAAGCTTCCGGAGATCCGCGACAGATCCGTCGTCAGATCGTCGGTGATGCCATCGACGAAGTATTCATGTTCGGGGTCGTTCGACAGATTGGTCAAGGGCAGGACGACGATCGAGAGCGCGGGCGGCTTCGGCACGATGGCGGCCGCGCCGGAATCCGCATTGCTCGCAGTGGGAACGGCGCCGTCCGTTGCCTCGGTGTCGACCGGCGATGCCGAATGAGACCTCGCCCGGCGGCCGCCACCGAGCAATCCGGCGACCCGGGCGGCGAGGCCGAGCGGCGCCGATCTCGAGCGCCTGGGAAGGGCGATCGCAGGCAATGTCGCCACCGCCCGCGCGCTGAGCGCATGGACGCGCACTGGCCTTGCGATGTTCTTGACCGTTTTCTCGCCCAGATCCTCGAAGCTGTAGGCGAGCTTGTCGCGCACCTGATCATGCACGGCCGCGCTGACATAGACGCCGCCGGGCTCCGCCAGACCTTCGAGCCTCGCGGCGATATTGACGCCGTCGCCGAAGATGTCGCCGCCATCGATGATGATGTCGCCGGCATTGATGCCGATCCGGAAGACGATCCGCCGATAGGCTGAGGTGACGGCGTCACGATCGAGCATGCCGCGCTGGATCTCCGCGGCGCAGCGCACCGCATCCACCGCGCTCGCGAATTCCACCAGAAGGCCGTCGCCGGTGGTCTTCACGATCCGGCCGCGATGCTCCTCGATCTTCGGATCGACGAGCTCTTGCCGGTGCGCCTTCAGCCGATCGAGCGTTCCCTCCTCATCGGCGCCCATCAGCCGCGAATAGCCGACGACATCGGCGGCGAGGATAGCTGCTAGCCGGCGTGTGGCGCGCATCGCTTGGACATGGACGAGATCATGGTGGAGATCATGGTGTCATCGATGCGATCCGAAAGCGATGATCGAGGCGATCCATGGCCGGATGCGGGGCCGTCACGAACCCGGCTGCGATCCCCTTCCGAGCATGGGCGGAAGATAATCACCGGGGGCAGTCAGACAAGGCTAAGCGACGGTTCGGCGTAGCTATTCCGGACATCAGGTCGCGAAGACCCGATTCATAAGGCAGCCCTCTACCCTCGACAAGTTCCAAGCCTTAGAGTGCTCTTGGAGTGCGAGATACGCTTCAGCCAAGGCATCAGCGCCTCGTTCCTGGCCGAGCCCCTCCACGAAAATCAGCGATGAGCGTGAGAGAAAGGCAATCGTCCTCGGGAACCTTTTGGCGGCGGCTGCATCTAAGGCATAATGCGAAATTCATCAGGTGTCGCCATGGCCGGAGGCGTTCAGCAGCTCGCGAACGAGGAAGCACGGCTTGTCGAAGCTCTGCGCCGCAAAGATCCGGACGCCATCAAGCTGATCCTCCAGCAGCAGAACCGCCGGCTCTATCGCATCGCCCGAAGCATCTTGAGGGACGACAGCGAAGCCGAAGACGCGCTGCAAGAGGCTTATGTCCATGCCTTCAGCAATCTCGACGGGTTTCGCGGCGATGCGCGCTTCGGCACCTGGCTCGCCCGCATCGTCATGAACGAGGCGCTGGGGCGCCTGCGTCGGCGACGCCCCACGCTGGAGCTGAGCGCCGTTGTCGAGGGCGCAGTGGCCGCGCAGATCATTCCCTTTCCCAATGCCAACCCCCAGCTCGATCCCGAAACCATCATGGCTCGACGCGAAATCCATGTGCTGCTCGAGCACGCTATCGACCGGCTCCCGGAAGCGTTCCGCACCGTGCTCGTCGCTCGCTTGATCGAAGGCATGAGCATCGACGAGACAGCCGCGCTGTTCGGCATCCTGCCCGAAACGGTGAAGACCCGCCTGCATCGCGCCCGCCGGCTGTTGAAGCACGAGATGGAAAAATACATCGGCCCGGTGCTGGGCAATGCTTTTCCGTTTGCCGGCCGCCGTTGCGAACGCCTGACCGAAAACGTGCTGGAGCGGTTGGGTCTCAACTGAAGCTCGGGAACCTTTCCTCGTCCGCTTCATCCAATGTCCGTCCATGAGCCCATCGAGGCGAAGCAATGGAGGGACGAGATGATGTTGAAAATGACAGCAACCTTGGCCGCGCTGCTGTTGAGTTGCGCCGCGGCGTCGGCGCAAGGCGCCAAGCCGAACGACGCGCAAATCGCGCATATTGCCTACACGGCAGGACAGATCGACGTCGAAGCGGCCGGGCTGGCGCTGCAGAAATCCAAGGACAAGGATGTGCGTGCCTTCGCCGAAGACATGGAGCGCGACCATAAGGCGGTGAACGAGCAGGCCTTGGCGCTGGTGAAGAAGCTCAACGTCACACCGCAGGACAACGACACCAGCAAGGCGCTGCTCAAGCAAGCGAACGAGAAGCAAACCTCGCTCAAGGCGCTCAGCGGCGCAGCCTTCGACAAGGCCTATGCGGCGAATGAGGTTGCCTATCACAAGACGGTCAACGGCGCGCTCGAGGGCACGCTGATTCCCTCGGCGAGCAATCCCGAGCTGAAGGCGCTGCTGACAACCGGCCTCAAGATCTTCCAGGGCCATCAGCAGCATGCCGAGCACCTGGCCCAATCCTTGAAATAGGCCAGGCAAAGTGAGGTTGGGATTTTGCGCGTCGAGCGCGTTCGGATCGGCAGTGTTCGCCGCTACCCTAGCAACAGCCGCAGCTGAGACGATCCGCATCGACGTGAAAAATCTGACATTCACGCCGGCGCAAGTGTCGGCCCATATCGGTGACACGATTGAATGGGCGAGCACCGACTTCGTGGCGCACTCGGCAACGGCGCGTGACAAGCAATGGGATGTGGTCATCCCGGCCAAGGGGGCCGGCCGCATCACGCTCAAGCAAGCAGGCGATATCGACTATTACTGCCGGTTTCACCCGAACATGACGGGCCGCATTTCGGTATCCGCGGAATGAGAGCTGCGCCGGATTTCCGCCTTCGGCGATGTTATGAGCGGCTGGGAGAAGGGCGACCGAGACGGTCGCGGTCCCAAGCGGCGGCGATGTTGCACTGCGATCGCTGTTAAGAACAGGGAATTTACAGCAAAGCGACCAGTTGCAGGGGCGAATTTGCTGCACTGCAGCATCGTTGCACAGCCTGCTGCGCCGCGTTCTCATTTTGTTCACTCTCGCCAGCTTGTCAAGCGGCGTTTCGCTCCGGCAGCGGTGGCTAAGAGATCGCTCCGGCGGCGGCCAGGGCGCTCCATCCCTGCCAGCCGACATAGAGCCCGACGCAGATGATCAACGCGCCTGAGGCATAGGGCGCGCGCTGCGCGAGAGCGGCGAAGCCGGACCAGCGGCGCGAGACATGGCGCACGCTCAAGGCCGCGATGACACCTGCCGTCACCATGGTGATGGCGAGGCCGATGCTGAAGCACAGCACCAGCGCGATGCCGAGGGTGAACTGCTTCAGCTGCAGGCAGAGCAACAGCACGGTGATGGCGGCGGGACATGGAATGAGGCCGCCTGTCAGGCCGAACATCACGATCTGCCAAGTGGTCACATTGCGGTCGGCAAAGCGACGGCGGATGTCATTGGCATGCGCCAGCTCATGCGCGTCCTGGTGGCCGCCCGTCGAGACATCGAGACCGCGCAGTTCCTCATGCATATGATCATGGCCGTGATCTTGGCCGTGATCATGCTCGGTGAAGGCCACGTCATAGCTATGGGCGTGGTCGCCGTGAGAGAGCCGCAGCCGCGCCATGAACTCATGCGGCTCGGGGATCTCCTCGACGGATTCGAGGTAGTCTCCGCGATCCGCGAAGCTGAAAACCTGCCGCTTGCCGTCCGGGCGCTCGGTCTCGACGGCGACAGCGCCTGCGGGCCAGCCATGGCCGCTCTGCGCGCGGATACGCCAGCGCGGCGGCACGCCGTCCTCGAAGACCTCGAGCGCCAGCACGCCATGGCCGGTGTCGATGCGGCGCGTCTCTTCGCCGTGATGATGGGCATGATTATGGTCATGGTGCTCGAGCTTGGCACGCCGCTGTTCCCGCCAGGTGCGCCACAGCATCCAGACGGCAATGCCGATGATGAGGACGGCCGAGACGAGCTGGAAATACGGCTCCGTGGTTTCGGCGTTCCACGCTCCGCCGAGCCGCATGCCGATGAGGGCGACGGCCCAGACGACGAGGGTGTGCGAAGCGGTCGCCGCGAGGCCGAGCAGGATCGCCTGCGTGACCGTGCCGCGTATAGCGATGATGAAAGCTGCCATCATCGTCTTGCTGTGGCCGGGCTCCAGGCCGTGCAAGGCGCCGAGCAGGATGGCAGAGGGCACGAACAGCCAGGCATGCGAAGTGCCTTGCTGGAGCAATTCGGGAAGTGACAGCATGGCAAGCCTCAGAAATTTGCCTCAGAGATATTTGGTGATCTGCTTGAACTCATCGATGGGGGCGCGCTGGTCGCGCGCCATGGCGCCGACGGCGCTCTCGAGACAATGGTCGAGATGGTCGTGGATGAGCGTCCGCTTGGCATTGGCGACCGCGGATTCCACGGCCTGAAGCTGCTGGGCGATGTCGAGGCAAGGACGGCCCGCTTCGATCATCTCAATGACGCCGGCGAGATGACCGGCGGCGCGTTTCAGGCGCTTGATGATCTCGGGATGGCTCTGATGCAGATGCGGCTTGTTCATGTCTTATCCTATCCTCCCCCATAGGATATGACAAGCCTCCGGCCAAGCGTCGACTTCGGTGCCAATGCCTGACGCAGGCACCGTGGCGATGGCGGCCCGCGTGCGGCGATCGCTCGTCCTGCCTTGCCGAGACGACCCGACATCGGGCCGATCGCGCCCTCGTGGATCGCTATTTCGCCTCCGCCGCAACCTCGTCGAAGGGCCGCAGAGCGAAGAGCGCATGCCCCAGCGTTCCACCGGCTCGCACCGCCGCTGCGATCAGAGCCGTCTCGGCGAGCTCCTCGCGCGTGACGCCTGCCGCGACGGCAGCTCTGCTGTGAACATCGATGCAATAGGCGCACTGCGTGGTGAGCGCCACGGCAAGAGAAATCAATTCGCGATATTTCGGCGGGACCTCTCCGTCTTGGCGCCCGACGGCATGATTGAAGGCGAGGAAGGCCTTCGCCTCTTGCGGCGCGAGGCCGACGAATGCCGGGACGAGCTCGAGATCGGCGTGGTGTTGATAGTCGGTCATCTGCTTACCTCGTGAGATATTCGCGCATGAGCAGACGGGCGCGGTGCAAGCGCGCCTTGACGGATGGCCGCGTGTCGCCGAGCGCCTCGGCGATCTCGTCGACCGTCATTTCCTTGACGTCACGCAACAGGACCACGTCCCGGTAATGGCTGGGCAAAGCTTCGATCGCCGCTGCGAGGTCGAGGCGCATCTCGGCCTCCGGGCGCTCCCCGAAGGCGCGTTCGAGATCGATCTCCTGCAGCGATTGCGCGGGCAGAACGCCGGCGCGGCGCGCCAGCCGCAGACATTCCCGCCGCACCACCGTGAACAGCCAGCCCGAGAAGGCCGCGAGCGAGCGGATCGTGCCGACTCGCCGGAACAGCAGCCACAAGGCCTCCTGTGCGGCATCCTCGGCATCGGCCGAGCTCCGGCAGGTCGAGCGGGCATAACGGCGAATATCGGGTTGCGCGGTTTCAAGGAGACGCGCGATGGCGTCCTGGTCGCCCAGGCGCGCGGCGGTGAAAACGGATTCCGGCAGCATGGAAACCATGAGCTGTGCCTAGTCCCGTCGGCCGTTGCCGCGCGCCGCGCAAATCGAGCTCGCCGCAGCCGCGGCAAGGCCGGTCGCCATACGGCCGCTCCGCAGACGGACGCCCAAAACCTTGTCGAATGCCATCGCATCCACCTCTCTTGATGTCGTGCCGCCATCCGGCCGATCTGTCATCAAGAGGCGGCGCACGGGCAAATGGATTCGCGGCGCGCGAAATTTTCTTCGAGCCTAGCCGTCCGCCGGGGCGTCGTCCGCTTTCCGGGCATCCGGAATGGACAGAGCGGCTGTTGTGCGTCTCTATGCGGCATTGGAACAAGACCGTCTCGGCAACGCCGATCACAGGGAGGAACGCAATGGCCCGGCTGGTGGTGATGTACAAGACCCCGAAGGACGAAACTGCCTTCTCCAAGCACTACTTCGCGACGCATGTTCCGCTCGCAAAGAAGTTCCCGGGCTTGAGAAAATACGAGGTCAGCGAAGGTCCCGTCGCGACGCCGGCCGGCCCCTCGCAATATCATTTGATCGCGACCTTGCACTTCGACGATCTCGCGGCGCTCAAAAAGGCACTCGCGGGCCCGGAAGCCAAAGCCGCGGTGGCGGATGTGAAGATTTTCGCGACCGGCGGCGTCGACATGCTGATGTTCGACAGCCGCGAAGTATGAAGCCGCAGGCCCCCTGATGGGTGCAGAGTCACCGTAACCGCCAGAAATCGGGAGCGTCCCGGCTCGCCGATCGACCAGCCTGGCAACTTGCCCGGCCGCGTCCGGCTTGGCCTCCTGCCGCTCCGCGAACGCGAAAATCACCATCGATATGAGCAGCTTCGCATCTGTAATTTCCGCGCTCCACTTGCGGAACACAGCCAGAACTAGTAAAAAGAGTTCGTGATTTGTTTTCGAGACGTTCGAATCACTCCGATCCGCTTCAAGCAGGGACGCTGCCATGCTCACTCGCAAGCAACTCGAACTTCTCAAATTCATCAATGAGCGCTCCAAGGAGAGCGGCGTACCGCCCTCCTTCGACGAGATGAAGGAGGCACTCGATCTGCGCTCGAAATCGGGAATCCACCGGCTGATCCTGGCGCTCGAGGAGCGCGGCTTCATCAGGCGCCTGCCGAACCGGGCGCGCGCGCTCGAAGTGCTGAAGATGCCGGATGCGAGCTTCGCCCGGCAGCGCGGCAGCTTCAGCCCGAACGTCATCGAGGGCAGCCTCGGCAAGGTGCGCCAGACGCCTGGTCCCGAAGAGCGCAAGCATGCGAGCGTCTCGATCCCGATCATGGGGCGGATCGCCGCCGGCACGCCCATCGAGGCGATCCAGACGCGCAGCCATACCATCGCGGTGCCGAGCGAATTTCTCGGCCAGGGCGAGCATTACGGCCTCGAGGTGCGCGGCGATTCGATGATCGAGGCCGGCATCCATGACGGCGACACAGTGCTGGTACGCAAGCAGAACACGGCGAATTCCGGCGATATCGTCGTCGCCCTGATCGACGAGGAGGAGGCGACGCTGAAGCGCTTCCGCCGCAAGGGCTCCTCGATCGCGCTCGAAGCGGCGAATCCCGCCTACGAGACGCGCCTCCTCGGCCCCGACCGCGTGCAGATCCAGGGCAAGCTCGTCAGCCTCATCAGGCGCTATTCCTGAGGAACGGCATTCGAGCGCATCCCTTCTACCGCCTGCGCAAGGCTGCCCGGGGAAACGAAACTGATTGCACTTGGGGCAGTTGCTCAACTCCAGATGGCCCCGAATTCGCAGCGGATAGGCGTGGATGGCCGGGCCAAGCCCGGCCAAGACGTGGATGGGTCCATTCGCCTGAGCAAAATGACCACCGGATCTTGATTGCACTCGCCATAGCAAGCGCGTCTTGGCCGGGCTTGGCCCGGCCATCCACGCCTATGCTACGATCGATGCTTTCCCCGGACAGCCCTGCCGCTTGCGAGAGAAGGAGGCGCGAGCGCGAACCGGCGCTGCGGCACATCATCCGGCTCCTCACAGCGGGGCGAGGTGAAGGGTATCGGCTCGCGTACGAAGTTTCCTCTCCAAACACCTGAAATAGAACCAGATCTTGCCAGTCTGAAGCGAATTTCGGCGACCGCAGCCTGCCGTCGGTCAGGATTGTGGCCGAGGTGAAATAAGGCTTGCGCGCAAGCGCATGTCTTGCCATGTCGGCCTGGAGATTGCCTTTCAGCGTTTCGGCCGATGCGATTGAGCGCTTGCGGTGCCACCGCGAGTTCCAAGGCGCGCGAGCCGCGAGACTGAACGATCTTCAAGCAAGACTAAACAACTCCGAGACGGTAGAGCCTTCCACGTCACATTCATGAGTCAGGTGTCCGATCCCGCTATCCCGCCCCAGAGCGGCTCCTCGCCCGCGGCGGCTTCCCCCGTCAGCGGCTCGCCGATGGCGGGCCCAAAGCTGCGCCGGCTGCGCTACCGCGTGGAATATGGCGTCTTTTGGTGCGTCGCCGCCATCGCCACCGCCTTGCCGCTCGAGCTCTGCGCCAGATGGTCGGGCTGGAGCTGGCGCCAGCTCGGCCGCTTCAACCGCCGCCGCCGGCGCGCCCTGGAGCAGATCGCCCAGGCGCTGCCGGAGCTGAGCGAGGCGCAGCGCGAGGCGATCCATGCCGAAATGTGGGAGAATCTCGGACGCGTCTTCGCCGAGACCTTCCATCTCAGGGATTTCATCGACGACAAGCGTCGCTATGAGATGACGCGGGAGGCCGAGCTTCAGGACTTCATCGCCCGCAATCCGCGCTTCGTCATCGTCTCGATGCACAGTGCCAATTGGGAGCTCGCCGCGCTCGGCCCCTTGCGGGCGGGCTTGCGGATCGCGGGCATCTATCAGGCGATCAAGAACCCTTATGTCGATGCCTATGTGACGCGGCTGCGCGAGCCGCTCTATCCGGCGGCGCTTTTGACCAAATCGCGCGACACGCCGCGCCGTTTCATCAAGTTGATGCGCGAAGGCGTCGTTGTCGCCATGATGTCGGATCTGCGCGAGGCACGCGGCATCGAGGTGCCGTTCTTCGGCCGGCCGGCGCCGTCGACCTCGTTTCCGGCACTGCTGTCGGTCGGGCATGAATTGCCGATCCTCGCTGTGCGCACCTTGCGCCTGCCGAATTCGCATTTCCAATTCGACTGGCGGGTGCTCACGGCCATTCGGGAGCACGCGACGCGCGAGGAGAATGTGCGCGCCACGACCGCGCTGGTGCAGAGCTGCTTCGAGAGCTGGGTGCGCGAGCGCCCGGGCGAATGGATGTGGGTGCATCGCCGCTGGGGTTGAACGGGTTGCCGGCTGAAAGCCGCGGCGGTCCAATCGCCTCGGAACGCCGGCTTCCAGCCGGCCCCTCGAAGCGGGTTTTGCCGCTCCGCAAGGTCCGGGCGTCGCGTAGTCCCGTCCGGTTGCCGGCTGGAAGCCGGCGGTCCGATTTCCGGTCTACTCCGCGGCCCCGCGCAGGCTCGCCAGCTTGCTCTCGCGGAGCGCGCCGGCGCGCATCGGCTTGAGCACGAACAGCGCGAGCAGCACGACCACGAAATTGACGAGCGCTGCCGCTACGAACACGCCGTGCCAGCTCCCTGTGGCGCTCTGCCAGACATTGGCGAGCGGCACCAGTAAGGCCGATACGCCCTTGGCGGTATAGAGCAGGCTGGTATTCGCAGTGGCGAATTTCGGGCCGAAGGTGTCGGTGCAGGTCGAGGGGAACAAGCTGAAGATCTCACCCCAGGTGAAGAAGATCAGCCCGGCAAACAGTACAAAGGCCCACGGGGTGGTACCGAGCGCGCCCAGCAGCCAATAGGCCACCCCACCGAGGCCGAAGGCGATGGCCATGGTGTATTCGCGCCCGATCCGGTCCGAGACCCAGCCGAAGAAGGGACGTGCGGCGCCGTTCATGATGCTGTCGAAGATGACGGCGACGGTGAGCGTCGTCGCCCCCAGGAAGAGCACGCTGTCGGCGACGTGGTAGCTCGTGGCGATCAGGGCGACCTGCGCGGTCGCCATCAGCCCGCTGCTGGAGACTGCGACGAACATGACGTAAAGCAGCCAGAAGATCGGGCTCGCCAGGACCTCGCGCGGCTCGAAGCTGCGCGCCGATTGCTGCAGTCTCGCCGACGGCGCGGCCGGGACCTCGCCCGGCAGCGGCGGGCGCAGCAGCCAGGCGAGGATGAAGACGATCGCGCCTTGCCCGATCGCGAAGATCAGGAAGGTCGCCTCATAGCCTTTGGCGGCGATCAGTATCTGGATCGGGATCACGGTCACGGCCGCTCCGGCACCGAAGCCCGCAGCTGTCAGACCGACCGCAAGGCCGCGCCGGTCTGGAAACCATTTCACCGCATTGCCGACGCAGGTCGCATAGATGCCGCCCGCCCCGATGCCCGACAAGATGGCCGCGAGGTAGAGAATCCACAATTGATCGGCCACGGAATTGAGCGCCCAGCCGATGCCGACCAGGATACCGCCGAAGGCCACCATCAGCCTCGGCCCGCGCATGCCGAGACTATCGACGATCCAGCCCTGAACCGGAGTGAGCCAGGTCTCGAGCGCAACGAAGATCGTGAAGCCGAGCTGGATCTCGGCCGCCTTCCAACCATGCGCCTTCTGGATCGGGCCGACGAAGAGCGTCCAGCCATATTGCAGGTTGGCGATCAGGGCCATGCAGACGATGCCGATGACCAGTTGCCAGACCCGGTTCGCGGAAGGCTTTGCGGCCGTATTCGGTTGCGAGGACATGTGCGCTTCCCCCGATTGCGATGTGTTTTGTATCGACGCGCCTCTGCGGGCGCGCTTCGGCTCAGGCTCTAAGACGAATCAATCGCAGTTCTTATCCGCCTAATCAAGAAGGCGCCTCCGCCAGTCATATCTCAGCCGCTTACCTCGCTCCGCTTGCGGGGAGAGGTCCGCTCCCGAGCCCTCACTTCGTCATGGCCGGGCTTGTCCCGGCCATCCACGCCTTGCGGGCCTTTGGGGCAGTGGCGGATGACCGGAGGATGGGTGTGGTGGTTCGTTTGAACCCGAAAGGTGACTCCGCCGGGCGCTGGGTCGAAGAAAGACGTGGATGGCCGGGACAAGCCCGGCCATGACGAAAGCGGATGTTCAAAACTGAGGCACAGCAGGTGCGGCCCTACTCGGCCGCAAGCGCCAAGGGCTCGCCGAGCGCGCCCGATTGCAGCACCTCGGCGATGCGGCGCCGGTCGAATTTCAGGACGCTGCGCAAGATCTCGTCGGTGTGCTCGCCGAGCAGCGGCGAGCGCTTCACCTCGCTGATCGAATCCGACATTTTGACCGGGTTGCCGACCGTCAGATATTTGCCCCGCGTCGGGTGATCGACCTCGACCACGGTGCCGGTCTTGCGCAGCGATTCCTCCTCGGCGATCTCCTTCATCGACAAGATCGGCCCGCAGGGGATGTCGTATGTGTTGAGGAGGTCCATGGCCTCGAACTTGGTCTTGGTCATGGTCCATTGCTCGATGGTGTCGAAGATATGCTTCAGCCGCGGCAGGCGCGCCGCCGGCTTGGCGTAATCGGGATCGGTCTTCCATTCGGGCTTGCCGATCACGTCGCAAATCTTCTCCCAGACCGGCGCCTGGGTGATGAAGTAGATATAGGCGTTGGGATCGCTCTCCCAGCCCTTGCATTTCAAGATCCAGCCCGGCTGGCCGCCGCCGGAATCATTGCCCGCACGCGGCGTCGCCTCGCCGAAGCCGATGTCCTGGCCGTACTGGCTGTATTCCTTGAGCGGGCCATGCGCGAGGCGCTGCTGGTCGCGCAGCTTCACCCGGCACAGATTGAGGACGCCGTCCTGCATGGCCGCCAGCACCTTCTGGCCGCGGCCCGTGCGATTGCGCTGATAGAGAGCACAGACGATGCCCAGCGCGAGATTCAGCCCGGTGCCGCTATCGCCGATCTGGGCGCCCGTGACGAGCGGGGGGCCGTCCAGGAAGCCCGTGGTCGAGGCCGCCCCGCCGGCGCATTGCGCCACGTTCTCATAGACCTTGCAATCCTCGTAAGGCCCCGGCCCAAAGCCCTTGACGGAGGCCACGATCATGCGCGGATTGAGCTTGTGGATATGCTCCCAGGTGAGCCCCATGCGGTCGAGCGCGCCCGGCGCGAAATTCTCGACCAGCACATCGCAGGATTTCACCAGCTCATCGAGCACCGCCTTGCCTTGCGGATGCTTGGAATCGATGGTGATCGAGCGCTTATTGTGGTTCAGCATCGTGAAATAGAGGCTGTCCACATTCGGGACGTCGCGCAGCTGGCCGCGCGTGATGTCGCCGACACCGGGCCGCTCGACCTTGATCACGTCCGCGCCGAACCAGGCGAGCAACTGCGTGCAGGTCGGGCCGGATTGCACATGGGTGAAGTCGAGGATGCGCACCCCGTCGAGCGCCTTGCCGGCCCCGCCCCAAGGCTTGTTCGACGGCTTGCGGATCGCTGAAGCGACGGATTTCGCCTTTGCTTTGGGTGCGATCTTGGCTTTGGCTGCGACCTTGGCTTTGGCCGTGACCTTGCTTGCAGCGCGCTGGCCGACAGGCTTCTTGGCCAAAGGCTTCCGGACGTTCCGCGCCGCGACTGCAGGCTTCCCGACAGTAGCTTTCTTCATCGCAGAATTCTTGGCGGCCGGCGCCTTCTTGACGACGGCCTTCTTGACGATGGCCTTCTTGGCGGCCGGCCTCTTCGATGCGGCCTTCCTGGCAGCAACTTTCCCGGTCGCAGCGGTCTTGCTCGAGATATTCTTGCTCGAGACAGTCTTTCTCGAGATATTCTTGGCGCCCGCCCCGGCGCGCGCGATCTTCACTTGCTTCGCCATGATTTTCTCTCCGGCCATCACTTGTACATTGTCTGATTCTTGGTCCCCGGCGCGTATTCGTTCGGGTCGACCCAGATATTGACCACCGCCGATTTGCCGGTCTTGGCGACCTGCTCGCGCGCCTTGCGCAAGGCAGGCGCGATCTTCTTCGCCTCGCGCACCTCGACCCCCCACCCGCCCCACATCTGCGGGAAGATCGAGAAGGCCATGTCGCCGAGCTTGTTGCCGATATTGCCGCGTTGGGGGCCGTATTTGGCCATCTGCCCGTAGCGGATCTGGTTCATCGCGGAGTTGTTGCCGATGACCGCGATATAGGGCGCGCCGAAACGATCGGCGGTCTCCATGTCGAAGGCGGTCATGCCGAAGGAGCCGTCGCCGTAATAGCAGAGCACCTCCTTCTTCGGATGGGCGAGCTTCGCCGCCATGGCAAAGCCGGTGCCGACGCCGAGCGAGCCAAGCGCGCCCGGATCCATCCAGTTGCCGGGGCCGCGCGGGCGCACCGCCTGCGCCGAGATCGTCACCACGTCTCCGCCATCGCCGATATAGATGGTGTCGTCGGTGAGGAACTCGTTGATCTCATAGGCTACGCGATAGGGATGGATCGGCGACTGATCCGAAGTGAAGATCGGCATCAGCTTCTCGGTCGCGACCTCCTCGGCCTCCTGCAGCTGCTTCATCCATTGCCTTCGCGCCTGGCGCTTATCGGCCTTCAGCCGCCCGGAAGCCGCCTGCAGGACGGCGCCGAGCACCGCGCCCGGGTCTCCGGCGATGCCGAGCGTCACGTCGCGGTTCTTGCCCACCGTCCGGTAGTCGAGATCGATCTGGACGAGCGTCGGCACGCTGATGCGCTTACCGTAGCCCATGCGAAAATCGAAGGGCGTGCCGACGATCACGATGACGTCCGCCTTGCCGAAGGCGAGCGAACGGGTGCGGTCGAAATGATGCGGATCGCCCGGCGGCAGCAGGCCACGGCTCGCGCCATTGAAGTAGCCTGGAATGTCGAGGCCGCGCAGAAGCGCGATCGCCTCCTCATGGCCGCGCGCCGCCCATACCTGCTGGCCGAGCAGGATCGCCGGACGCTCGGCATTCACCAGGATGTCGGCAAGCCTCTCGATGTCGCGCGGATCGCCGATCGACTTGGTCGAGGCGCGATAATGGCCGGGCTTCGGCAGCACCGCCTTGGTGGCGTCGATCTCGCGGTCGAGCACGTCGCGCGGGATCTCGAGATAGCTCGGCCCATAAGCGCCGGCGAAGCATTCGCGCGCCGCCATCGAGATCATGTCGGCGACCCGTTCGGTCGACATCACGGTCGAGGCGAATTTGGTGATCGGCTTCATCAAGTCGACATGGGGAAGATCCTGCAGCCCGCCCATCTTCCATTGGTTGAGGGCGCTCTGGCCGCCGATATGCAGCACCGGGCTTTCCGAGCGGAAGGCGGTGGCGATGCCGGTGACCGCGTTGGTGCAGCCGGGGCCGGCCGTGGTGACGACGCAGCCGAGCTTGCCGGTCTGGCGCGCATAGCCGTCGGCCGCATGCGCGGCGGTCTGCTCATGACGCACATCGACGATGCGGATGCCCTCGTCGAGGCAGCCGTCATAGATGTCGATGATATGGCCGCCGCAGAGAGTGAAGATGGTGTCGACGCCCTCGGCCTTCAGCGCCTTGGCGACGAGATGGCCGCCCGAGACGACACCCGCCTCGCGGCTCTTCTGCTTCAGCGTATCCTCGGCTGTGCTGGTCGCGGCTTTTGCGGGTTGGGGCTGCGTCGCCTTCTGCGCTGCGGTCGTCGGCATGATGATCTCCTTGTTCATTCGCCGGGCGCGGGCGTCGGCCCGGACAGGCGTTCGTCATTCGAAGGCGGTCGTCAGTCGAAGGCTTGGCCTCGAGCGCGCGGCCTCGAGCGCGCAGTTCGGCCACGCGGCTATCCGAATCGCGGCCGCTTCACCTCGTCGGATCCCGGCTGCAGATCGTCGAGGAACTCGCCATGGCGTTCGACATGCGCGGCCAAGCCGAGCGTGTGCTCGCGCACCAGGCGCTCGGCGAGATCGGCGTCGCGGCGCTCCAGCGCCGCGATGATGTTCATGTGATCGACGATCGAGCGCTGCGCCCGATTGTCCTGGCGCATGGTCACGGCGCGCACGGCGCGCATATGGATGAACAGCTGATCGGTGAGCTCGCTCATCAGCTCGCATCCGCCCATGCGGATAATGGCCTTGTGGAACGCCATATTGGCTTGAGAATATTCGCCAATATGGTCCGCCGGGTTCTCCTCGAACTCCGCGAACAGGGTGCGCAGCTCCTTGAGCTCGGCTTCGCTGGCGCGCACGGCCGCGAAGCGCGCCGCGAGGCTCTCGATCGCGGCCCAGACCGTGATCATCTCGATCACTTCGCGCTTCGTTTTGCGCACCACATAGATGCCGCGGCGCGGCACGGCGCGCACGAATCCCTCCTGCTCGAGCACGCTCAGCGCCTCGCGGATCGGCGTGCGGCTGACGCCGAGATCCTGGGAGAGCTGGCGCTCGTCGAGCCGGATCTCGCCCGCGCGGCCATAAATATCCATTTCGGTGATGGCGCGCTTGATGGCGTCGCAGGCGAGCCGGCGCAAGCCCGCAATCACATGCAGCGGCTCGACCTTGAGGCGCGGAAAAGCGCCGTCCTCAACCATCGCAACACCTTGAATGTCGGCCGCCGATCTCAGCCTCCCAGTCGCCGGACGAATAGCCGGTCTTATGTATATGGTATGCCACGGCCGCGGACAGTCAAGCGGCCTGTCGCGAGCTGTTACACGCGCCTCCTTCTCCCGCGCCCTTCGCGCGGGAGAAGGTGCCCGAACGCAGTGAGGGCGGATGAGGGTGAGCTTGCGGCCGCGTCAGAGATAGGATGATGGTTTGCTCAAGGGGAGGCGTTCCAATGAAGGGAGTGCGGTCGTGAGGTTGCCCTCCCTCCGCCCTCACTTCGTTCCGGCACTCCCACCACGAACGCTCGGCGATTCACGCACTTTCCCTTGCGTGGATCGCGCTTTTCCCTCACTCGCCCTCGAGGCGCGTGAGAGGCGGTCGAGCGCTTCACCAGCGTCCCTCATCCGCCCTCACTTCGTTCGGGCACCTTCTCCCGCGAAGAGCGGGAGAAGGGAGGCGCGTTTGCTTCTCACGTCGCGGACGAGCCCGCGTCACGATGGAGTGAGCTCACGCGCTTCCGGCGGCGATCGGCAATTCTCGGAAGATCAGCAACGATAGGGGTGGTAGTAGCACCAGATGCGACGACGACGCCACGGATCTTCATCGTCGTCGCCGCCCCAACGGCGACGACGCCACCCATCCTCATCGCCATCGCCGCCCCAGCGGCGACGACGCCATCCGTCTTCATCGCCATCGCCACCCCAACGGCGACGGCGCCATCCTTCGTCTTGGACATTCCAGAGGCGGACGCGCCATCCATCGCCATCGCCGTGGCGCAGACCATCGGAGCCCTGTTGTCCGGCTGCCGCATCGGCGGCGAGGCCCGTCACAATGCCTGCGGCCGCAGCACCGCTCCGCCCATCTTCGGCGCCGGCCGGAAGGCTGGCCGCGCCGAGCGCGAGCACGCCCAGGCAGGCACTCAAAATTCCTGTTCGACACGTCATGGTGATCGCTCCCCTATGGGCTGAACCGGATCTGTTATCGCCTGACAGTTGGGCAGAATTGAAACGCAAGCCGGCATCATAAGTTCCGACGCAGCGCCGGAAGGATCGATCCGGTTGCGATCGGTCGCTCGCATCGTCTCACTGCGCCAAGCTGAAATCCGAATAGCCGAGGCCGCGGCACCGATCTTCGACGGGTCCGTGCGTCGCCGCCGTTACTTTGGTGCCCGGCGCGCCCGGGCTGACTGCAGAACCCTCGACATTGTCGATCGCGCCGTGATCGTATTGGCCGCCCGAGTTCGCCGCGATGGTCGCGGAGAATATGCGAAAGCCTCCTCCCCTTTCGCTGACGAGAGCACAATAGCCGAGGGGTGGGCTGCCCTTCGATGTCGAGAAAGTCGGAATCCATTTCGATTCGGCCACGGGTGCGCCCACGACCGGCATCCATTTGAACTGCGCACCGCCGGGGTCGCTCAGCTTCTGCGACAAGGAACGAGCGAGAGCCTGCTTCTCACCATCCGATAGCTGCCGGACATCGAGACCGGACTGCTTCTCATCGGTCGTCCCACATCCAGCAAGGACAAGGCACAACGATATTGCAACGATTGCGCGTCTCATTTCTTGAATCTCACTCCTCGTCCCTCACCGTCTTCCTCGACGAAGATCACGCCGGCCATCTCGAGGGCACGGCGGATGGCGTCAGCATTGGGTTCGGTCATCGACGTCGTGCCGTCAATCGCCTCGGCCCTGCGAATGGTGGCGATGCCGACCTTGGAGGCTTGCGCCAAATCTTCGGCGCGCAAGCGCAGCAAGGCGCGAGCAGCTCGCATCTGGGCTCCGGTGATCTGCGGCATGCCGGATGGCCGTCTATTCATCGCTGATTCGTCAGATGATACGTGACATATCATCTGCCAACTTCACGATCAACGTCGGCGCGAACTCCCGCAACGAGATGGGTGCATGCCGGTGGGACGCCTCGATCGACCGACATCGAAAGCCTGGCGCCCCGTTTGCACCTTGGCAGGCTCAGTCAATTGAGCGGACTTCGCGAGGGCTGCCATATGACCCAGATTGATACGAAATCGACCCGACGCATATCGGACGCCGCGGCGCTCTTGATCCTCTCGATCGGGGGTCTTCTGACACTCGCATGGATCGCGTTTGTGATCTGGCTCGCGCTCAAGATCTACTCGCTGCGCTAGCCGTTCCGATCCGCCAAAAAGATGCCCCCTCGACCTGCGAGGGGACCGGGGGATGCGGGCCCGGCGCCGAGCAGCCTGCGGGCCGCAGCTCGTTCACCAACGATCACGCATCACGCAAGGCTGGAATTTCGCGCCGGTTTTACAACGCTATGCCGTTTTGCAGCGCCATGCCGTGCAGATGAGGTTTGGAGCCCCGCCTCTTGGGCTCAACGGGCCGGCTCGCGGTGAACCTGGCTTGCCGACACATGGACGGCGGGCGACACACCGTGGGGCCCCGTGCCGGCGGGCTTGGCGAACACGCCCGACGCGAAGCCCGCAATCACAACGGCGATGGCGAGACCGGTGACGATTTTCTCCGAGGGTGACATCTTCGCATTCATGGCCTTGCTCGATCAGCGTGCCAGCGGTCAGGTCGCTCCAAGCAAAGCCAATGCCAGCGAGGATCGCGACTGAGGGCCAATCGGGCGAAGCTCAGGAAGCTTTCCATCCCGAACTCGCAATGTGCTGCCTGGAAAATTGCCCCGACCAGACGCCAGGGCCTCGGAAATGGCAGGCTTTGCCCGCTATTTGCTTGATTTGTTTGGTGGAGCCAGGCGGAATCGAACCGCCGACCTCTTGAATGCCATTCAAAATTGATCCTTGATCGCCAGATAACACCCGAAGGCCCCTCCCCGCTGGACCTTCCATGACCTGCGCCGAACCATGCGCACGCATCTCGGAGGCCTGCCGGTGCCGTCGGACATCGCCGAGCTTGTCATTGCTCACAAGAAAGCGCGGCGTGCGCTCAACCTACGATCTCCACGGCTATCGGAATGAGAAGCGCCGGGCGCTCGAGCTATGGGCCGCGCCGCTCAAGGAGATCGTCGAGCCGGCGCCCGGCGGCAATGTGGTCCGGCTCGCGGGAGCTAAGCAGTCATGAGCGACACCTGGGTCAGCCTTTGGCGGGCAATCCTGATCCTTGTGCGCGCCCATGGCGACGCCTGGTGAAGTTCCTGTCTTCGCCGAGCGCATGGCCAGGAAGGCGGATCTGATCGATTGAGGGGAAAGAAGCGCCTTACCTCAAAGCGGCTATTTCTTGAGCGGAGAAGCTGCAGCGCCTTTCATCTTCGCCCCGACGCACGTGTTGATTTGCGGCACATATTTGTCCGCTCCCCTCGCCTTAAGGGGATTGGGGATCCCAATTTCTTTCCAACACTGAGCGCGTGCCTGAATTTCGGTGAGAGCCTGCGCCTCACCTGCGGCGGCGAAAATCAAGCCAATTGTCAAAACAGACGAGAAGACGGACGCAAGCTTGAACATAAGACCCTCCTGCGACTTCCCCGAAGACAGTCGACCATGTCACGAGTCAATCCGGCGGGTGTCTCGGAATTTTGCGGTAACCCAATCGCCCCTCTCAGCACCGCATTGCTAGAGGAAAAACAGCCTCTGTGGAGAGTTGAATATCGCCATCGCTGCGGCTCAAAATCGATCAGGCCGGCCTTCCTGGCCTCGCGCTCGGCGAAGGCGCGAGCGTCACCCTCGAGGGACGCGCCGCCGTCGAACCTTTGTCGACATCGAATTTGCAAGCCATCGCGAGGCCCCGCTTCTATCGCTACGCGTCAGCCGCGCCGCAACTCGATTCCGGACTTCACGGCACGCAGAGCACCGATAGACACGTCGCAAAGGCTGCCAGTCGATTGAGTTGGGCAGCCCTCATCGACGGAAGGTCCGAAGCCGACATGAACCACAAGAGCGCTGCAGCTATGCCGAAGACGAACGCTCCCAGATTCAGCCACCTCATTTTGTCCACCCCCGCGAATTTAGACCGCCGTTGCCCCAAACGTCGCCCCGATCAGGCGCAAGAGCCTCTGATTTGGTAGGCTTTGCCCGCCAATTGCTTGATTTGTTTGGTGGAGCCAGGCGGAATCGAACCGCCGACCTCTTGAATGCCATTCAAGCGCTCTCCCAACTGAGCTATGACCCCATCAACCTGCGGGCGCTTTGGGGAGCACCCGGACGAACGTCTATCTAGCGGACCAGCGCCGCAATCTCAAGCTTCCTCATCATCTTCGATGTCGCCATCGATGAGGGTCGTCACATCGTCGTCGCCTTCCTCCTCTTCCTCGAGGAAAGTCGAGTCGGCGACATCGGCCTCGGTCGCATCCACGTCTTCGTCGGCGACCAGCACCTTCTCGGCCGCTCCCGCATCGGCCTCCTCCAGGGAGACGAGCTCCGGACCCGCCGCGGCCTCGACCTTGACGTCGTCCTCGGCGACCGCATCCGCGGTTCCTTGCGGCGTGGGCTTCAGCTCATGGAGCTGGAACACCGTGGCGCATTTCGGGCAGATGATCGGGTCGCGGTTCAGGTCATAGAAGCGGCTACTGCAGTTACGGCATTGGCGCTTCGTGCCCAGCTCGGCTTTGGCCACGTCAACTTCCTTCGCGGTGGAGAGGCGGCCCGCTTAGTCGCGCCTCGCGCTCCTGTCAACCATCGATTGGCGAGCCGCTTGGCTTGAGGCCGACGCGCTGCCAGGTCAAGCGGCATCGCGGGCCCTCCCGCGGCCCTCCGGCCAAGCCCCGCGCGGGCCTTGGCGGCTCGCCGCAGATGAGATCCGCACTTGGTTTTGCACGCAAATTTCGCGCAACTTGGGGCAAGGTCGCATATCATCGGACAAGCCTTTCACATTCGGGATGTCTCCATGGAATTCGCGTTGACGGCCGAGGAGCAGATGATCCGCGATCAGGTGCGACGCATCGCCGCCGACCGGCTGGCGCCGCTCGCCGCAAGGCTCGATCGCGGCGAGGGCCGCGACGAGCTCATGGCCAATCTGAAGCTGCTCGCCGAGAACGGCCTGATGGCCCTCAATGTCAGGGCCGAATATGGGGGGAGCGAAGCGGGCACCGTCGCCTTCGCGCTCGCCATCGAGGAGATCGGCTATGCCTGTGCGGCGACTGGCGTGACCGCATCGGTGACCAATATGGTCGCCGAGATCATCGAGGCTGTCGGATCGCAAGCGCAGCGCCAGCGTCACCTGCCGCGCATCGCCGGCGGAGACTATCCGGCGGCGGGATTTTGCCTGACCGAGAGCGCCGCGGGTTCCGACCCGACGGGCATGCGCACCACGGCGAAGCGCGACGGTGATGGCTGGCTGCTCAACGGCTCGAAGCTCTACATCACGAGCGCCGAATTCGCGGCGCTCTTCGTGGTCTGGGCCGTGACCGATCCGCAGGCGCCGCGCGGCAAGGGGATCTCCTGCTTCCTGGTCGAGCGCACGCAACCTGGCCTCGCGATCGGCAAGGCCGAGACGAAGATGGGGCAGACCGGCTCTCCCACCAATGCGGTACATTTCGACAATTGCCGCCTCGATGCCGGCGCGCTGATGGGGCGCGAGAATGACGGTTATCGCATCGCGGTCGGCGAGCTCGCCGGAGGACGCATCGGCATCGCTTCTCTGTCGCTCGGCATTGCGCGCGCCGCCATGGACGCGGCCAAGGCCTACGCAAAGGAGCGCCGGCAATTCGGCCAGAAGCTCGCGGATTTCCAGGGGCTGCAATGGCTGATCGCCGACCGGGAAGTGGATCTGGCGGCGGCGCGCCTCCTCATCCTGGAAGCGGCCCATCTCAAGGATCAGGGACAGCCCTATGGCAAGGCGGCCTCGATGGCGAAGCTGTTCGCCTCGGAAGCCGCGATGCGCTCGACCGACGCGGCGATCCAGATCCATGGGGGAGCGGGCTATACGCGCGACTATCCGGTCGAGCGCCTGGCGCGTGATGCACGCGTCACGCGCATCTATGAGGGCGCGTCCGAGATCCAGCGCCTGATCATCGCCCGCGAGGCCCTGCGCGAGGCTCAGTGAGCCCGACAGCGGTCGGATGCAGGCGGGCGCGGAATCCGGCGCCAAGCGCCGCGACCGTCGAGGGCGGCGTCAAGAGGAGGAGCGGCGGCTTTCGCTTGTCCGTCAGCGGCAGGTAGCCGGAATGCGTCCAGACGAGGAGCTCGCCGCCGAGCACGAGGCAAGGCTTGCCCTCGCGGGCCACCATCGCACCATCGGGCAAGCGGGACCGATCCGCTTCGCGGACGGATGGGGCGAGCCGCTCGGCATGCAGGCGTAGATCCATCTCGTCGGCGAGCGGCAGCGATGTCAGCCCGTTGCCTCGCGCGAAAGCCTCGCGGAAGCGCAGGGCATCGGCTCGGCGGCATTCGAAGCAGGGACGGTGCCCGGCCGCGAACGCCGTCGCCTCGTCCAGGAAAAACAGTGCCGTATATCCATGGCCGAATACTTCGTGCTTGCGGCCTTTGAACTGCAGTTCACAGCATATCCAGCGCCTCGAAGTGAAGCGGCGCTTCAGCAAGGTGCGTGTCACGGGATCGTGGATGCGCCCTCCCCGAATGCCGAAAAGGGTGCCGCGCTCAGGGGTCGCGACGATCTCGCCGAATGGCGTCACCCGGTTCTGCAGCGGCATCGAAGGGGCTCCCGGAGGGCGCGGCGGAGATCGGCCTCGACACGGCCGTCACGGCAGGTCGGTGACCTTGAGGTTCAGGAATTTCCAGGTATCGCGATGCGCCTGCTCGGATTCGGCATGCAGCCCGATCTGGCCGCCGCTCTCGGGCACCTGGGCCTTCACCGACGCGAATTTCACGTCGTTGATATAGGTGGTGATCGAGTTGCCGCTGGTCGTGACGCGCAGCACGTTCTTGTCGCCCGGCTGGGTCTTGATGCCGTCGGTCTTGCGGTAATCGAGGACATAGATCCATTTGCCCTTGACCCGCCGCACGATCGCAGCCTGGCCGCCGGGCGTGATGTCGAAAGTGTAGTAATTATTGTAGTCCTGGGCCCAGAAGACCGGACCCGCGGCGAGCTGGTCGCTATTGCCGGTGTTGTTCGGCACCTGCACAGTCACGCAGAGATCCGCATCGTCGAAGATCGAGCCACCGTAGAGCACGGTATAGCCGCCGCTCGGATCGGCCTTGACCTTCACCTTGCCGTCCTCGACGCTCACGGTGTCGGATTTGGGATCGATGCCCCAACTATCGTCCACCTGACGGAAATCATCCGTGAACTTGACGTTGACACCCTTGCAGGCGAGGGCCGGGCCGGCGACCAGCATCATGCCGGCTGCGATGACGATCAAACGCGACCTGTGCGACACGACACACTCCCCATTCACCAGCCTTTGGCGGCTCAAGCGAAGGACCGGTCGCTCCGATCCTCGATGCCGCTCTCCACTATCGCGCCTGTCCTGAGGGGCGACAGTGGAGAGCTGCACCCGCGGCAAGATGCGTCGACACCGCTTTTGATCGTCATCATATACGACAACGCCGGCTCATGGCGAGCCGGCGTTGCTGTCTCATCATGTCGGCGAGCGCAGCCGCTGCCGATATCTGAGGCGGGGCGCTCGATCTCATCTCCTCGAGGCGCGCCCGGGCGAGTCTTATTGGGCGACGTCGGTGACCTTCAGGGCGCTGAACTTCCAGGTATCGCGCTTCTCCTTCTCGGAGTCGGCGCGCAGCCCGATCTGGCCGCCGCCATCGGGCTGCTGGCCCTTCACGGTCGCGACCTTGGTGTCGTTGAGGTAGAGCGTGATCGAGTTGCCGCTGGTCGTCACCCGCATCACGTTCTTGGAGCCACCTCCGGTCTTGGCGCTCGGGATCTGGCGCCAGCCGAGCACCGTCACCCATTTGCCCTTGACCTTGCGCTCGAGCGCGACCTTGCCGTTGGGATCGATCTCGAAATAATAGTAATTGCTGTGGTCTTGCGCCCAGAACAGCGGGCCGGCCTCGATGGTGTCGCCCTGCTTGAAATTATTCGGCATCTGCACCGTGACGCAGATATCGGCGTCGTCGAACAGCGCTCCGCCGTAGAGAACGGCGTAGCCGGCATCGGCATCGGCCTTGAACTTGACCTTGCCGTCCTCGACGGTGACCGCGTCGCCGTCCTGCTCCGTTCCCCAAGTCTGATCGACTTCGCGGAAATCGTCGCTGAACTGCACATGCGGGCCTTTGCAGGCATAAGCGGAATTCGCACCCAAGAACAGACCAAGCCCGGCAGCGACAGCAATCGCACTCGCTTTCATCGACATCGTGTTCTTCCCTTGTTTGACCGCGTTATCGACGCATGCGCGTCCTGTGACCCGACCCTAACGGATGTTACCTTCCGTGACCAAGCCTGACACAACCATTTGACATTATGGATCGATTTTGTCGATGGATGGGCATCACCCCTCGGAATCGACCCATCGGCGCCTGATCCGACCGAACGCAATCGCCTCGTCGACAAGATCACGCACCACATCAATAGCTTGGGCATGATCGGATGGCAAAAGCCGCAGCCGCTTTCGCCCCCCATGCTCCAGCACATGCCTTTGAGGCACGTACATGACAGGCAGAATACGTCGTTTGGATGGGGGGCGCTATCCCTCAACGACGACGCTATCCCTCAACGACGATGATGTGCAGCTTGCGCGGCCCATGCGCGCCGAGGATCAGCGTCTGCTCGATATCGGCCGAGCGAGAGGGGCCGGTGATCAGGTTCAGGCTGCGCGGCATCGCGCCCTTGCCGTAGACGGAGCGCAGCCTGTCGAGGCTCTCCTCATAGCTTCCCGCGAGATCCTTGGCGGCGACCACCACGATATGGTTGTCGGGCAGAAAGTTCAGGGTGGTCGGGTTGTCGGGGCCTGAGACCAGGGCGAGCGTGCCGGTCTCGGCCACGCCGGCGAAGGCATGGCTGAGCGCGTTGAGGTCGCGCCCGGCCGAAGCGCCCTTGGCGATATCGAGCGCCGTCGCCTCCCAGGGCATGGCGGCGAGCCGCGCATCCGCGCCCATGCGCAAGGTCGCCGGCAGATTGGCGTCGCGCAGATAGCGGGCGGCCTCCTGCGGCACGGCGGCAGCGTCCGCCACCACCGCCACCGTGGCCAGGGCCTCCTCGGCCTGACGCTTGAACAGCTCCAGGCACTCGGCACCCGTCACCTCCGCACGCTTGGGGATCACGCCCTTCGGGGCTCGCGCCAGCCTGTCCTCGACCGCGGCGCGGCGCGGCGCCTCGGTGCCGCTGACGCCGAGCGAGCGCCGCATGGTCGCCAGGATGTCGTCGCGGGCGGAGCTCATGAGGACGCCTTCAGCTTGGCGCGCGCCTTCCAATGCGCCTGGAAGGTCGGTCCTTGCGGGCTCGGGAAATCGCGGTGCTTCGTCCAGCCGGAGCCGAAGGGCAGGAAGGACAGCCTGCCCTTGCGGCTCCCGAAGAGGGCGAGCGCCCACATGGCGAGCCGGGTCGCGGCGCGATAGAGCATCGGCCGCTTGGCGAAGAAGGCCCAGAAACCGATCCCGTAGCGCTGCGCCGCCGGCGAGAGATGGCGCTCGAATTCGCGCTCGCGCCAATGGCGCATCATGCTCGGCAAGGGGATCTTCATGGGGCAGACGGCTTCGCAGCGCCCACAGAAGGTCGAGGCGTTCGGCAGGTTGCCCCCCTCCCCGACCCCGATCAGCGAGGGCGTGAGCACCGCCCCCATCGGCCCCGGATAGACCCAGCCATAAGCATGGCCGCCGATGGCGTGATAGACGGGGCAGTGGTTCATGCAGGCGCCGCAGCGGATGCAGCGCAGCATGTCTTGGAACTGCGTGCCGAGCATCGCCGAGCGTCCATTGTCGAGGATGACGACATGGTATTCGCCGGGCCCGTCCGGATCGTCCGGACGGCGTGGCCCCGTCGACAAGGTCGTGTAGACCGACATGTCCTGGCCGGTCGCCGAGCGGGCGAGCACCCGCAGGATCTGGCTGACATCCTCGAGCGTCGGGGTGAGCTTCTCGATCGAGGCGAGCACGATATGGGCCTTGGGCAGGGTCTGGGTGAGGTCGCCATTGCCCTCATTGGTGACGATGATCGAGGTGCCGGTCTCGGCGATCAGGAAATTGGCACCCGTGATGCCGACATCGGCTGAAAGGAAGCGCTCACGCAGCACCTGGCGGGCCTCGGCGAGCAGCTGGGTCGGTTGCGACAGGTCCCGCTTCGGATCGAGATTGGTGTGCACGCGGCGGAAATCGGCCTCGACCTGATCGCGGTTGAGATGCACGGCCGGCGCGATGATGTGCGAGGGGATCTCGCCGCGCAGCTGGATGATGTATTCGCCGAGATCGGTCTCGACGGGCGTCATGCCGGCAGCTTCGAGGGCGGCGTTGATGCCGATCTCCTCGCCGATCATCGACTTGCCCTTGGTGACGGTCTTGGCGCCGAGCTTGGCGCAGATACCGACCACCGCGGCGCAGGCCTCCTCGGCCGTGCGGGCGAAATGCACCTGCCCGCCCGTTTCCTTCACCTTCGCCTCATAGCGCTCGAGATAGAGGTCGAGATGGGCAAGCGTATGGTTCTTGATGTCGCGCGCCGCCTCGCGCAACGCCTCGAATTCGGGGAGCTTGTCGACGGCCGCCTGGCGCTTGGCGATGAAGTTCGTGCGCACATGCGTCAGAGCCCGCTGCAGCGGCTCGTCCTGCATGGCGCGCACGGCATTGCGCTTGAAGGCCTTGGAAGTGGAATGGACGGTCATGCGATGTCCGTGAAGCGCCGGCTGATCCCAGCCTCATAGCACGGCTTGCCCGCCCTGCCGTCAAGCCTCGCGGTGCAGCCCGGCCTCACGCTGAGTTGATCGGCATGCGATGGCGTCGCGGCGCCACAAGCTGTCGGATCAGGATTTGCTCCGGGCGCAGTTGCTGTAAGCTCCGTTCCCGGCCCGAGGGGGGCTAAAATGGGGATTGGGAACCTCAATGGCGATCACAGGAGGACTGGCGATGAAGGCATCTTGGTTCTGCGGCGCCTATATGGTGACGGCGTTGTTCGCCGCCACGCTTCCGGCACGGGCGGATACGACGCTCGTCATCGGCATGGCGGCCGATCCGACCGGCTTCGACCCCGAAGCCGTGCTCAACAATACCTCGGGCTTCGTCATGGCGACCATCTATGACAGCCTGATCCGCTACAAGAGCGGCACGACCGAGGTGGCGCCCGGGCTCGCCGAGACCTGGAACGTCTCGGCCGACGGCCTCACCTACACCTTCCATCTGCGCAAGGGCGTCACCTTCCAGGACGGCACGCCTTTCAACGCCAAGACCTATATCCAGGGCATCGACCGTCTCCTCAACAAGCAGAGCCCCGATTTCATCTACAATACGGGGCCGGTCGAGAACTTCGTCGATTTCACCTATGAGGATGTCGTCTCCTATCGGGCCGTCGACGACGACACGGTCGAGTTCAAGCTGAAGCAGCCATCGGCGGCGCTGCTCGCGAGCCTCGCCATGGTGTGGAATGGCGTGGTCAGCCCCACGGCGGTCACCAAATACGGCAAGGATTTCCGCAACCACCCGGTCGGCAGCGGCCCCTTCATCTTCAAGGAATGGCGTCCGCGCGACCAGATCTCGCTCGACGCCAATCCGAATTACTGGGGAGGCAAGCCGAAGGTCGACCACCTCGTCTTCAAGGAATACCCGGACCCGCAAGCAGCTTTGCTGGCGCTGAAGCGCGGCGACGTGCAGATCCTCGGCGATCTGAGCTCGCAGATCATCCCGGCCCTGCGCGCGGACGCGAATATCGAGTTGCTGACGCAGCCTGGCCTCGCCATCAGCGGCGTCGGCATGCCCTTCGATGTCGCACCCTTCGACGACAAGCGGGTGCGCCAGGCCCTGAATTACGCCATCGACCGCGAGGCAATCGACAAAGCCCTGTTCCAGGGGCTCGCCGCGCCCATGACCTCGCCCTTGCCGGAGAGCCAATGGGGCTTCGACAAGTCGCTGAAGGGCTATGGCTATGATCCCGAGAAGGCGAAGAAGCTGCTCGCCGACGCCGGCGTGAAGCTGCCCCTCAAGGTCGAGTTCCTCACCTATAACAGCCCGCGCGGCTATAATTCGGCGGGCCCCGACCTGGCGACAGCGATCCAGGCCTATCTCGGCAAGGTCGGCATCGAGGCCGATCTGCGCAAGGTGGATATGGGGGCGAACCTCGCCACCATCCGCTCCGGCAAATATCAGGGCCTCTTCATGGTCGGCTTCAGCGGCGATAACGGGGATCCCGATAATTTCGTCGGCGAGTTGTTCAACTCGAAGCGCATCCCAGTCGGCAACACGGCCCGCTACCGCAACCCGGAGACCGACAAGCTGCTCGACCAGGCGGCCGCCGAGGCCAATCCGGATAAGCGCCTCGCTCTCTACAGCCAGGTGCAGAAGCAGATCCTCGACGACGCGCCCTGGATCTTCATCAACTCGGTCTTGCAGGTGCGCGCCATCCGCAAGGACGTGAAGGGATATATGCTGAACCCCACGCAGATGTATTTCGGCATGGAGACGGTGTCGCTGGAGAAGTGAGCGACAAGGCGGCGGTCGGGCGCCCTCGGATCGCGACCGTCTCGGTCGCCCTTCGCCCCAGCGGCGTCGACCTCGCCGTTCGCAAGGGCGGGCGGGACGCCCGCGGTCCCAGGGATGCGCCCACTACGCCGCGCCCGCGACCGACCGCACATTGCGCCGATGGACGGCCTCATAGGGCGCGAAATACTGGATCGCCTCCGCGGCGAAAGCCTCGGCGGCGAATGTCCGGAGGTCCTGCTCGGCGAGCTCGGCCTCGGTGCGGCAGCGCATGAGCTTCTCGACATAGGCGCAGGTCGCCCCGATCAGGCCAGGCCCATAGCCGCCGGCTGCGATCACCTCCTCGGCTCCATGGTTCGGCAGGATGCGATGGATGCGCCATCCCGCCATGCGCCGCAGATGCTCGAGATGAATGCCGAGCCGATCGGGTTCCGACACATAGGTGATCGGGTCCTCGAGTGTGTCGCCCGCGAAGAGCAGGTCGCGTTCCGGCAACAGCAGCACCGAGCCGTCGCGGCTATGGATGTCGGCCTGGCGAAGCTCGACCGGGATGCCGCCGACTTGCAAGGACAGCGAGCCCTCATAGGTGCGGCTTGGCAGGAACAGCGGCTTGACAGGAGGGCGCCTGGATTCGAGCGCCTCCTTGTTGTCGGCGAGGCATCGCGCCGTGAGCGCATTGGCGATGATCTCGCAATCGGCGAAGACCTCATTGCCGGCGACATGGTCCGCATGCCAGTGGCTCAGCACCACGCGCAAGGATGTCGCGCCGGCCTCGCCGAGCACCCGACGGATGATGCGCGCATGCGGCAGCGAGATATGGGTGTCGAACACCAGCGCGTCGCCCCCATCGAGGATCGCATAGGAACAGGCGCCCAGCGAATAGGCGCCGTCATCGAGCCAATTCGGCTCCTCGCCAAAGGCGCGAACCCCCGCGACGCGGCCATCATAGAAGGCGAAGACATTCGGGGCCGGCCGCAGGACCCGCATCGTCGAGCCGAGCTCATGCATGGCGGGTTTCCCTATTGCGGAATCCATCATGTGAAAAGTGCGAGGCGCTCACGAAATATCATCCCTGATGCACGCCGTCTGGTGCCCCACGCCCACTTGCCGCAAAGGCGGGACGGCGTTGGCGCAAGCGGGCAGCGCAAAGGGGCAGCGGGTGCGGAACACGCAGCCCGATGGCGGGTTGAGCGGGCTCGGCAGGTCTCCTTCGAGCACGATCCGCTTATCGGTGCGGTCGGGGTCAGGTTCCGGAACGGCCGAGATCAGCGCCAGGGTATAGGGATGTTTCGGCGCCATGATCAGGCTGCGCGCCGGGCCGATCTCCATGATGCGCCCGAGATAGAGCACCATCACCCGGTCCGAAATATATTCGACGACCGCGAGGTCATGCGCGATGAACAGCATGGCGAGCTTCAGCCTTTGCTGCAATTCGCGCAAAAGGTTGATGATCTGCGCCTGGATCGACACGTCGAGCGCCGATACCGGCTCGTCGGCGATGATCAGGGCCGGCTCGGCCGCGAGCGCGCGGGCGATCGAGATGCGCTGGCGCTGGCCGCCTGAGAATTGATGCGGATAACGCGTCAGGCTGTCGCGCGGCAGGCCGACCTGCTCGAGGAGCGACAGGACGCGCCGGCGGCGCTCCGCGCGATCCCGCCCGATGCCGTGCACGATCAAGGGTTCCGCGATGATCGCCTCGACCGTCATGCGCGGATTGAGCGAGCCGAACGGATCCTGGAAGATCGGCTGCGCCTCGCGGCGGAAGGGCTTGAGCTGCCGGCTCGACAAAGCCGTGATATCGGCGCCGCGAAACAGGATGCGCCCGGCAGTCGGGTCGATCAGGCGCAATATCGTCTGGCCGATCGTGGTCTTGCCGGAGCCTGATTCCCCGACGAGGCCCAAGACCTCGCCGGCGGCGAGCTCGAAGGAGACATCCTCGACCGCCCGCACCTTGCCGCCATGCGCGGCGGGGAAATGCCGCGTCAGTCCCAGCACCTGCAGGAGGGCGCTCATGCGGTGACCTTGCGCCAGCGCAGGCAGCGTACTTCATGGCCGTCCCCGCAGCTTTCGAGCGGCGGCGCCTGCATGTCGCAGAGGCCGGGCTCGACGAAGGAGCAGCGCGGATGGAAGCGGCAGCCGCGCGGCAGGCGGCGTGGATCGGGCATATTGCCGGGGATGGCCGGCAAGGGGCCGCCGCCGCGGTCGAGCCCTAGGCGCGGCACCGAGCGCATCAGCCCGATCGTGTAGGGCAGATGCGTGGCGCGAAAGATGGCGCGGCAGGGACCGCTCTCGACCGCCTGGCCCGCATACATCACCATGATGCGGTCGGCGATCTCGGCCGCGACGCCGAGATTATGGGTGATGAAGACGACCGCCATGCCGAGCTCGCGCTGCAGCGAGCGGATCAATTCGAGGATCTGCGCCTGCACCGTGACGTCGAGCGCCGTCGTCGGCTCGTCGGCGATCAAGAGGGAAGGCCGGCAGGCGAGCGCCATGCCGATCATCGCCCGCTGCCGCATGCCGCCTGAGAGCTGGTGCGGATAGGCATCGAGCCGCCGGCGCGGATCCGGCACGCCGAGGAGCGCCAGCATCTCCTCAGCGCGGGCGCTGGCGGCGCGGCGTGTCATCGCCTCATGGAAGCGGATCGCCTCGATGATCTGGTCGCCGACCGTGTAGACCGGGTTGAGCGAGGTCATCGGCTCCTGGAAGATCATGGCGATCTCGGCGCCGCGTATCCTCTGCATCTCGGCTTCGCGCAGACGCGACAGGTCACGCTTGCGGCCCCCCTTGTCGATGAAGTCGATCGCCTCGCAGGTCACCTTGCCGGGTGCGTCGATCAAGCCCATCACGGCGAGGCTCGCCGCCGATTTGCCGGAACCCGACTCGCCGACGATCACCAGCGTCTCGCCGCGCCCGACCTTGAAGGACAGATCGTCGACGGCCGTGATCTTGCCCTCCTCTGTCGTGAAGGTGACGCTCAGGCCCCTGACATCGAGCAGATCCTTGACCTCGACGTGCGGCGCTTTCACCGCCGCCGCCTCGGGTCGAATTGCTCGCGCAGCGCATCGCCGAGCAAGTTGAAGCCGAGCACCACGCAGAAGATGGCGAGGCCGGGAAAGGTGGCGATCCACCAGGCGGAGAGGAAGTAGCTATGGCCGTCGGCGAGCAGCGCGCCCCAATCGGGCGATGGCGGCTGGGCGCCGAGCCCGAGGAAGGACAGCCCCGCCGTCTCGACCACCACCGATCCCGCCTGCAGCGTCGCCATCACGATCACCGGATTGACCGAGTTCGGCAGCACATGGCGCAGCATGATGCGCAGATGCGAGGCGCCGACGGCGCGCGCCGCACGCACATAATCGGAAGCACGCACGCTGAGCACCTGGCCGCGGATCAGCCGCGCATATTGCGGCGTATAGACGATGCCGATGGCGATCATGGAATTGGTCAGGCTCGGGCCGAGCGCCGCGACAATGATCAGCGCCAATAAGAGATAAGGAAAGGCCAGGAGCACGTCGACGAGGCGCATCACGATCGCATCGACCGCCCCGCCCAGGAAACCGCCGACCAGGCCGAGCGCGCTGCCGAGCGCCAGCGCCAGCCCGTCCGCCACGATGATGGCGAGGAGCGCGGTGCGCGAGCCGTAGAGTACCCGGCTGAACATGTCGCGCCCATATTGATCGGTGCCGAACAGGTGCTGCGCGGAAGGCGGCAGCAAGGTGTCGGACAGGTCCTGGTCATAGGGGGCGTAGGGGGCAAGCAGCGGCGCTGCGACCGTCAAGGCCAGGAAGACGAGGGTGAGCGCGAGGCCGATCTTGGCCTCGCGGCGCCGCAGCACGCGTTTGAGCGACGCCGACCAGGTGCCGGCCGCGGCACCGGCGCTCGCGAGCTCTTCCGCCGCCGCGCTCACGCCTGCCTGATCCTCGGATCGAGCAGCGTATAAGAGAGGTCGACGACGAGGTTCACCAGGACGAAGACGAAGGCGATGGACAGGGCGCCCGCCTGCACCACCGGATAATCGCGCGACTGGATGGAATCGACCATCAGCCTTCCGAGGCCCGGCAGCGAGAAGATGGTTTCGGTCAGGACCGCGCCGGAGAGGAGCAGGCCGAGCTGCAAGCCGATCACCGTGACGATCGGGATCGCGGCATTGCGCAGTACATGGCGCAGCACCACGCGCGGGCGGCTCAGCCCCTTGGCGCGGGCCGTGCGGACATGGTCCTGGCTCGCGGTCGCCATCATCTCGGCTCGCGTGATGCGCGTGATCAAGGCGAGCGGGATTGTGGCAAGGGTCGCTGCCGGCAGGACGAGGTGACGCAGCGCGTCGCGCAACATCGCGCCGTTGCCGGCGAGAGCCGCGTCGACGACGCTCATGCCGGTGATGCGGGGGGGCTCGGTGCCGACATCGAACAGGCCGCCGATCGGCAGCCAATCGAGCGTGGCGCCGAACAAAAGGAGCAGCATCAGGCCGAGCCAGAAGATCGGCATCGACACGCCGAACAGCGACACCGTCATCGCCAGGTTGTCGAAGGAGCCGCCAGGCTTGAGCGAGGTCAGGACGCCGAGCGGCACCCCGATCATTGCCGCAAGGCCGAGCGCTGCGAGGGTGAGCTGCAAGGTCACCGGGAAGGCGGTCGCGACGTCGATGAAGGCCGCATGGTTGCTGGTCAGCGAGGTGCCGAAATCCCCGCGCGCCGCATCGGCGACGAAGCGCAGATATTGCACGATCACCGGTTGGTCGAGGCCGAGCTGCAGGCGCAGCTTCGCCAATTGCTCGGCGGTGCCGCGATCGCCGAGCAGCAGCAGCGCCACATCGCCCGGCAGGATGTGCATGGTGAAGAAGACGACGGCGCTGACCCCGATCAGCACGATGACGAGTTGTACCAGCCGCCAGGAGACATAGGAAAGCATTTGCGAGCGGCTAAGCCAGGATGCAGGGAGCATCCCACGCATGACCGCGCGCCGTCGATCGAGGCATTGCTCCCATCAGGCGAGCTTAGCGCCAAAATCAGGCGCCGCAAGCAGCGAGCCAAATCACTGCCAAAGTCACTCCCATGTCACACGCAAACGTGTCATTCCCGGTCGAGCCCGGGCAGCAGCATGACGAGCTTATGGTCGGGGCGGATCGCCGGGACGAGCGTGACTTGCTCGTAGCGCAACAGGCCATCCTCGGGATGCTCGAACATCCTCATCCCCCCTTCGCGCCCGAGCACGGCGTGATCGTCCCAGAGACGCGCGAAGAGCGGGCTCTCGAGCCGCAGCCCCTCGACGAGCTCGAGCATCTCGGCATCCTCCGCGGCTTCCGCCGTATCGGCGCGGAACTCCGCCAGGAGACGCCGGGCCCGATCCTCGAAATCGCAGATGAAGCTCCGCGCCCCCTTGTCGAGGAAGACATAGCGCAGGAGGCAGGGCTCCTCGCCGCCGAGCCAGCCAGAGAACAGCCGCGCGGCCTGGGCGTTCCAGGCTTTGGCCCGCCACAGCCGGTCGAGCAGATAGGCCGGCACCGTCATCGCCTCGAGCGCCGCCGCGAGCCCGGACGGCACGGCATCGGCGCGCTTCGCCTTGGCGGCGGGCGCCGCCGGATCGCGCTTGCGGGCGAGCTCGAACAGATAGGCGCGCTCGGCCTCGCTGAGATGCAGGGCATCCGCGAGACGCGCGAGCGCAGAAGGCGAGATCGAAATGTCGCGCCCCTGCTCCATCCAGGTGTACCAGGTGGTGCTCACCCCGCAGATCTGCGCCACCTCTTCGCGGCGGAGACCTGGCGTGCGGCGCCTCGAGGCGTGATTCACCGGCAAGCCGGCGGCCTGCGTGGTCAGGCGGGCACGGTGGGTGCGAATGAAGGCGCCCAATTGGCGCCGCTGTTCGGCAGGCAAGCTCATCCTGGAAGCAAACATACTGGTATAAGGTGGGAACTTCCACCGCTTGCCGGCATCGCCGACAATCAGCGCCCCATCAGGAGGCCGCCAAGAGGCCATCGCCCAAGAGGTCATCACACATGAGCACGTCGCAGCACGCTTTCGTCACCGACCAATACGCGCCCCGCGCCGCCGATTACGTGGCGAGCGCCGTCCACAGCGCCGGCGAGGATCTCAACCAGATCGAAGCCGTGCTGCGCGGTCATTCCAAGGCGCGCGTGCTCGATCTCGGCTGCGGCGGCGGGCATGTGAGCTATCGCGCCGCGCCCCATGTCGCCGAGGTCGTCGCCTGCGACCTGACCGCCGACATGCTGGCTGAGGTCAAGCGCGAAGCGGCCGAACGCGGCCTCGCCAATATCGCAGTGCAGCAGGCCCCGGCCGAGCGTCTGCCCTTCGCCGATGCGAGCTTCGACTTCGTGTTGTGCCGCTTCACCGTGCATCACTGGCAGGACATGGAGGCGGGCCTGCGCGAGGCGAGACGCGTCATGAAGCCGTCGGGCCGCGGCATCTTCATCGACGTCGTCGCGCCGGGCGAGCCGCTGTTCGACACGCATCTGCAGGCCGTCGAGCTGTTGCGTGACCCCTCCCATGTGCGCAATTACAGCGCGGCCGAATGGATGGGCGCCCTGGCGCGGGCAGGCTTTGCGGTCACCTCGCTGACCAGGCGCAAGCTGCGCATGGAATTCCAAATCTGGGTCACGAGAACCCGCACGCCACCCGCCCATGTGGCGGCGATCCGCTCCTTGCAGACCATGACGCCCGACAGCGTGCGCGCCCATTTCGACATCGCGGAAGATGGCAGCTTCGACCTCGAGAGCCTGACCTTGGAGATGCTGGCGGCCTGATGATTTGCAAGCGCGGGCCGGCTCCCCACATCATGACCCATGAACCGCTTCGCCGCGCTCCTCGATCGCCTCGCCTATGAGCCTTCGCGCAACGCCAAGCTCGCGCTGATCGTCGCGCATTTCCGCAGCGAGCCGGATCCCGGCCGCGGCTATGCGCTCGCCGCCATGACGGGGGCGCTCAGCTTCCAGCTCGCCAAGCCCGGCCTGATCCGGGCTCTGATCGCCGAGCGCACCGATCCGGTGCTGTTCGCTCTCTCTTATGATTATGTCGGCGATCTCTCCGAGACCGTGGCGCTGATGTGGCCACGCCGCGCGGAAGAAGAGCCCGGCAGCCATCCGCCTTCGCTCGCCGCCGTCATCGAGGGTTTGCGGCAGACATCGAAATCGGCCTTGCCGGGGCTGCTTGCCTCCTGGCTCGACGCGCTCGACGAGACGGGACGCTGGGCGCTCTTGAAGCTGATCACCGGCGCCTTGCGCATCGGCGTCTCGGCGCGCCTTGCCAAGACCGCGCTCGCAGCGCTCGGCGATCGCGACCCGAACGAGGTCGAGGAGGTCTGGCACGGCGTCTCCCCGCCCTATCTCGAGCTCTTCGCCTGGATCGAGGGCAAGGCCGCCGCACCCCAGGCCCGCGACCCTGCCCCCTTCCGCCCACCGATGCTCGCCCATCCGCTCGAAGAGGACGACATGACGTCGATCGAGCCCCAAAACTTCATCGCCGAATGGAAATGGGACGGCATCAGGGTGCAGGCCGCTGCCGGTCGCACCCCGGACGGTCGCAGGCTCTCGCGCATCTATTCGCGCACCGGCGAGGATATCTCGCACAGCTTTCCCGATCTCCTCGAGGCGCTCGACTTCGAGGCCGCTATCGACGGCGAGCTTCTGGTGATGCGCGACGGACGGGTGCAGAGCTTCAACGAGCTGCAGCAACGCCTCAACCGCAAGAGCGTCACGCCGAAGCTCGTCGCTGCCTATCCGGCCCATATCCGCGCCTATGACCTCCTGGTCGAGGGCGAGGAGGATCTGCGCGCCCTGCCCTTCCATGAGCGGCGCCGGCGTCTGGCCTCTTTCCTCGAGCGGCGCGCCGATCCGCGCATCGACCTGTCGCCGATCCTCGCTTACGCCAGCCTTGCCGAACTTGCCGCGGCGCGTGCCGATCCGGGCACGGCCGGCGCCGGCGAAGATGCCGAGGCGGTCGAGGGCCTGATGCTCAAGCATCGCGATTCACCTTATCTGCCCGGCCGGCCGAAAGGCCTGTGGTACAAATGGAAGCGCGATCCGCGGCTGGTCGACGCCGTGCTGATGTATGCGCAGCGCGGCCATGGCAAGCGCTCCTCCTTCTATTCGGACTACACCTTCGGCGTCTGGCAGAGCACGGATCAGGGCGACGAGCTGGTGCCGGTCGGCAAGGCGTATTTCGGCTTCACCGACGAGGAGCTCAAGGAGCTCGACCGTTTCGTGCGCAACAACACCGTCAATCGTTTCGGGCCGGTGCGCGAGGTGACGCATGAGCCGCATGCGGGCCTGGTGCTCGAAGTCGCCTTCGAAGGCTTGCAGCGCTCGACGCGGCATCGCTCAGGGGTGGCCATGCGCTTTCCCCGCATCAACCGCATCCGCTGGGACAAGCCGCCAGCCGAAGCCGACCGCATCGAGCTGCTCATGCGCCAGCTCCCGGCCGAAGGGGCGAAGGGCCCGGGCCTCACGCCGATCGAGCTGCAAGCCGGCGAGGTCGCGCCGCAGGATGGGAAAGCTTCGCCATGATGCTGCTGCGCATCCTCTTCCTTGTTCTCGCCGCTGCGCTGCTCGCGACGATCTTGTGGGCGCTCGGCACCTCATCCGTCCATGACGGATTCGCGCACGTCACGGCCGAGCCCTGGGGCCTCGTCACCTTCGCCGATCTCTATCTCGGCTTTCTCGTGGCCGCGATCGTGATCGCCGCCACGGAGGATCGGCGCGTGCTGGCGCTGCTCCTCATCGTCGGCGTGTTCATGCTGGGCAATCTCGTCACCGCGTCCTGGCTCGCCTGGCGCGCGCCACGGCTTCTGGCGCGGCTGCGCGCTCGGGACTGACCCCGCGGCGGGATTGTCCGGAGGCTCGCTCTGTCGCCAAGCTTGCGCATGAGCGACGCGAAATGCGAAAGGAAGATCGAGGATCGGCCGCGCCGATCCGTGCTGCAGAATCCGGGAGCGCTAGCCGCGATGGTCGAAAGCGGACCCCTTCACATCGTGATCGCCGATGATCATCCGCTGTTTCGCGACGCGCTCAAGCTCACTTTGCAGAACAGGCTTGCCGCAGCCTCCATCGAAGCGGCAGGCTCGCTCGAAGAGGCGACGAGGCTGATCGCCCAGCGCGAGATCGACCTCGTGCTCCTCGACCTCACCATGCCGGGCGTGCAAGGCCTGTCGGGACTCCTCTATCTGCGGGCGCAATTCCCGAGCGTGCCGGTGGTCGTCATCTCGGCGATCGAGGATCACGCCATCGCGCGCAAATGCCTCGCCTTCGGTGCTGCCGGCTATGTGCCGAAGAGCGCCAATGTCGGCGAGATCAACGAGGCGATCGACACGGTGCTGGCGGGCGGGCTCTATTTGCCCATGGAGATGGAGAGCGACGCCGGCCAGGATCACGACGCCGAGGCGCTGGCCGCCAGGCTCTCGGCGCTGACGCCACAGCAGGTGAAGGTGCTGATGATGCTGTCGCAAGGCCTGCTCAACAAGCAGATCGCCTATGAGCTCTCGGTCTCGGAGGCGACCGTCAAGGCGCATGTCTCGGCCATCCTGACGAAGCTCGGCGTCGAGAGCCGCACCCAGGCCGTGATCCTCGCGGCGAGGATCGCCGGCACCTTGCCGGCGCAATCTCCAGCCGGTAGCTGAGCAGATTGCGATCCGTCACCCGTACTGATAGCGCGGTCCGAGCATCAGGTAAGGCACCCCATGTCCGACACACCGCTCCATCGCTTCCTCGGAGGATCGCCCGGCAGCGTGATCTTGAGGCTCATCGTCATCTCGCTGATCGTCGGCGCCGCCATGGTGTTCTTCAACCTGACGCCGAAGGATCTCCTCGAGAGCGTGCGCCATCTCGTCGAGGGCATATTGGGCAGCGGCATCGAGAGCCTGCGCAGCATTCTTCTCTACGTCCTCTACGGGGCCATGGTGGTGGTGCCGATCTTCGTCATCGTGCGGCTCATAAAACTGGGCCGGCGTTCCTGATCAGCCTTTGGAGAGCTCGGCGGCCTCTTTGCCGACGAGATCAGAAAGCCGCGTTGCGCCGCTCTTCACGAGGCGCGAGACGAGGCCGCGCTTGATCTTGCCGATGAGGGCCGGCCCCTTGAACACCAGCGCGCTGTAGAGCTGCAGCAGCGTTGCTCCGGCCATGATCTTGGTCCACGCCGCCTCGGGGCAATCGATGCCGCCGACACCGATCAGCGGCAGTTTGCGCTCGACGCGCAGATAGGTCTCGGCGAGGATACGCGTCGACAAGGCGAAGAGCGGCCGCCCCGACAGGCCGCCCTCCTCGCGCGCCTGCACCGTATCCTTGAGCGAATCCGGACGCGTCACGGTGGTGTTCGCAACCACGAGCCCGTCGATGCCGCGTTCGAGGACGACCGCGACGATATCGTCGAGCTCGGCAAGGGTCAGGTCGGGCGCGATCTTGACGAGGAGCGGCGTGCGCTCGCCGCCCGCCGCGGCAGCGCGATCGCGCGCCTCGATGGCCCGCGCCACGAGATCGTCGAGCACTTCCCTCCCCTGCAGGCCGCGCAGACCCGGCGTATTGGGGGAGGAGACGTTGATGGTGATGTAAGCGCATCGCCCGGCGACCGCCGCGATGCAGGACGCGTAGTCGCCGGCGCGATCGGCCGACATCTTGTTCGCCCCGACATTGACGCCGACGAGGCCTGCAGCTCGCCCAAGTTCTGCGCCTCGCTTGTACGCCGCAAGATTGCGAGACAGCACCTCAAGGCCGGCGCTGTTGAAGCCGTAGCGGTTGATCACCGCTTCGTCGTCCGCGAGCCGGAACAATCGCGGCCGCGGATTGCCCGGCTGAGGCAACGGCGTGACGCTGCCGATCTCGACGAAGCCGAAGCCGAGCCGCAAGCAGCCGGCGATCGCCGCGCCATCCTTGTCGAAGCCGGCCGCGAGACCGATCGGATTGGGAAAGGCGAGGCCGAAGGCATCGGTCGCGAGGCGCGCATCGTCCGGCGCCGGCGCGCGGCCACGTGCGAGACGCAAGGCCGCGACCGCAAGATGATGGGCGCGCTCGGCGTCGAGCCGCGCCAGGATGGGCTTGGCGAGATGAAAGCCGAGCGACATCATGAGGGGGACAATCTCTCGGGCGGCGGCAACAGGTGGAGGCCATCGCGGCCGAGCGGCAGCGCCTCGACGAAACGCACCGCCGATAGCGGCAGCGTGCCGTAGAGATGCGGGAACAGCGCGCCGCCGCGCGAGGGCTCGAAGCGCAAGGCCGCGCCAAGCTGTGCGGCGTCGACCCCGATCAGCAGGAGATCGTCACGTCCGGCGAAATGCCTCGTCGCCGTCTCGGCGAGCTGCTCCGCCGTCGAGAAATGGATGAAGCCGTCACGCGCATCGACGGCCGAGCCGCGATAGATGCGTTCCTCTTCCGCCACCTGCCATTCCTGGCGACCGCAGATCTTGAAGATGAGCTGCATCTGTCCTCGCGCCTCCTGCACTTTCTCGCCAGCTCGATGCTCAACTTGGCGCTCGAACGGCTTGCTATCGAGCCTTGGCGTCGCGCCACATATCACGACCGCGCGAAATGCGAGAGCCGTCAGCGTCGACAAGAGTTCGGACAGGTCGAGCCGTTCTGTGATTGCGAGCGCGACGTCATCTCGCGAGCCGCGATATCGGCGCGATCGCCGATGCCGGGAAGGCGCGACGTCAACGTCTCGCTAACATTCGTTGACGCGCCTTAACTCGAACGGCTCGCTTTGCCGCGTCGACAACCTGGAATCATGCTTACGGATCGGTGAATTTTTGACGCCTCGGCGGCCTCTCGCGGGCATCCAGGCGTCGCCATTCGCTCCCCGCAAGGCCCGGACGGACCCTTCCGCACGCCCCCCGAGCCCGCAAAAATGCGGTTCCCAAGCCGCAAAGCGCACCGAACCAATACTATATAATTATAGTATACGAATCTCGCTGTTGCTTGATAGATTTGCATCAATTCTGTATATATATAACTCGTTATTGAATAACGAGAAATAACCGGCGCGACCGCGAAACCTGCCTTTCGGGCGCCCGCGGCCCCGCCAAGGCAGTAACGCGGGCGGCGAAATCAATATCGTTTTTCTTGCTTGACAAGTCGTGTTAGGATTAAGCCGCGAATCAACGCAGGGGAGTTCCCATGGCAATGCCAGCTAAGTCTGCTAAAGCTACCTCCAAAGCCGCTCCGAAGAAGGCCGCCGCGAAGGCCAAGCCGAAGGCCGCAGCGAAAGCGAAAGCTGCTCCGAAGGCCGCCGCCAAGGCGAAGGCTCCGGCGAAGAAGGCTCCGGCCAAGAAGCCCGCAGCCAAGACGAAGGCCAAGGCCGCGCCTGTGGCCAAGAAGACGAAGGCGAAAGCCTGAGATTGATGCTCGGGGCCGCTTCGGCCCCGACATCCTCCCTTGCCGGTCATCTCATATCATCGGCGGGTCGAGGCGCATTCATCTCGAAGGGCGGCAGGATCATCTGCCGCTGAGTCAGGACCTGATGCACGCAATCGGGTCGGCTCGATATTCAAAATCCCCGCTCGAATTTCCTCCCTCCGGTTCCATCATCAAACATCAGCACGGAACGCGAGTTCGCGGACCGTGCGCCATGATGCTCGGACCATCCATCCACTCCTGCCGATCACGCGTATGCGCCGCCCCAGGCCAGCCGAGGCTGAGCCTGTCACCGCATGGAGAGGCAAGCCTCTCCGGCTCGTGCTACGCCGCGGCGAGCGGCGTGAGCTCACCCGCAAGAGCCGCGGCGATCAGCGCGCGCGTCTCCGCAATTCCGTAGATCTCGACGAAGGAGCCGAAGCGCGGGCCGCGCTCCTGCCCCAGCAGAATGCGATAGAGGCTCTGGAAGAAGGCCTGCGACACGCCGGGCCGGCCATCGGCCGTCTTCGCCTTGCCGGTGGCATCCGGGAAATGCATCCGCCCCACCTCATAGACCGCCGCCTGGATGGTGGCCGCGTCGGCGTCGCGCGGGAGCGCCGCGAGCGTCGAGTCGAGATCGGCGAGCGCCGCGCGCTCGGCTTCGCTCGGCGCCTTGAAGCGCTTCGTCGGTCGCACGAAGTCTTCATAGTAGCGGATGGCGAGCTCGACGAGACGATCGAGCTCGGGCAGCCCCTGCGCATCGACGCCAGGCGCGTAGCGCTTGATGAAACCCCATAGAGTATCGCGGTCGCTCGCATTCGAGGCCGAGACGAGATTGAGCAGCATCGCATAGTCGACACCGGCGCCGAGGATGTTGGCACCAAACCTGCCGACACCCTCTGCCGCGAGCCGCGGCGGCGCGCCCGCATGGATATGCCAGGCGGGGTTCTTCAGCCGCTCCTCGATAGCCTGCCCTTCGTATTTCGAACGGAAGGTCAGGTAGTCATCCACTTGCCGCGGGATGACATCGAAGTAGAGGCGCTTCGCGGCGCGCGGGTTCTGGTACATGAACAAGGACAGGCTCTCGGGCGTGCCGTAGCTCAGCCATTGGTCGATGGTCAGTCCGTTGCCGATGGACTTCGAGATCTTCTTGCCGTTCTCGTCGAGGAAGAGCTCGTAGTTGAAGCCTTCGGGCGGCGCTGCTCCGAGCGCCCGACAGATCTCGGCCGACAGCTTGACGCTGTCGATCAGGTCCTTGCCGGCCATCTCGTAATCGACGCCGAGCGCCACCCAGCGCATCGCCCAGTCGGGCTTCCATTGCAGCTTGGCGTCGCCGCCCGTGACCTTGGTCTCGAAGCGCTCCTCGGTCGCCGGATCGCGCCAGGTGATCGAGCCGCGCGCCACGTCGCGCTCCTCGATCGGCACCTGCATGACGACGCGCGTCACCGGATGGATCGGCAGGAAGGGCGAATAGCTCTGGGCCCGCTCGGCACGCAGCGAAGCCAGCATGATCGCCATCACCTCGTCATAGCGCTCGAGCATCAGGAGCAGCGTGTCGTCGAAGCGACCGGCGCGATAGGTCGCGGTCGAGGACATGAACTCGTAGTCGAAGCCGAAGCGATCGAGGAAGGCGCGCAGCCGCGCATTGTTATGCGCCGCGAAGCTCTCATGCGTGCCGAAGGGATCGGGGATCTCGGTGAGCGGCTTGCCGAGATTGGCTCTCACCATCTCCTTGTTCGGCACGTTGTCCGGCACTTTGCGCAGCCCGTCCATATCGTCGGAGAAGGCGATGAGGCGCGTCCTGACGCGATCCTCGGTCAGGACGTGGAAGGCATGGCGCACCATGCTGGTGCGCGCCACCTCGGCGAAGGTGCCGATATGCGGCAACCCGGAGGGCCCGTAGCCTGTCTCGAACAGCACCTCGCGTCCCGCCGCGGCCGCAGCCTCGACCCCACCGATGCGCGCGACGATCTTGCGCGCCTCCTCGAAAGGCCAGGCAGGCGAAACCGCAGCAGTCTGCGCAAGAACAGGGTCGAGAGGCGAGAGCGTTGAAGCAGACATTGGCTTTTCAATCGAGGATCAGGTTTTCAATCGAGGATCATTTGGGCCAAATGAAGAGCCCGATCATCGCCGACATAAATCTTCGCCGCGAGCGGCGATGCATGCCGGAGACGCTCACCTAACGCAGGATACGCAAGAGTTGCAAGCGCGCGGGATCGGTGATGCGGGCGCGAACGGCGAGGCCGGGCGCCGGCCTTCGTCGCGATCAGTAGAAGCCGATCGGGAAATATTTGAGGTAGAGATCGGCGAGCCTTCCATTCGCGGAGAGGCGCTGCAAGCCGTCATTGAGCACATGGCGCATGGCATCGTCGCCCTTGCGCACCGCGATGATCATGCCTTCGCCGAAGAAGCGGCTTTCGAGATAGGGCCCACCCACGAAGGCGCAGCAGGCGCCGGTCGTGCCGTTGAGCCACACCGCCGCGCTCGGCCCATCCGCGAAAGCGAATTCGACATCGCCGCGCGCCAGCGCCTCGAAGGCGGCGGAAGCCGACGGCAAGCTCCTCAAGGCCGCCGCCGGAAAGAAGGCCTTGACGAAGGCCTCATGCGCGGTGCCCGCCGCGACCGCAATGGGCCGACCCGCAAGGGCCGATGCGCTCGGCGCAAGCTTCGCGCCACGCCGGGCGAGGAAGCGGCCAGGCGTCTTGAGATAGGGGTAGGTGACGTCGGCGCGCGCCAGGATCTCGGGTGAGGATTTCATGCCCGCGATCACGGCATCGCCGGCGCGGCTCGCCAGCGCGTCGAGCAGCGTATCCCAACGGCGCGGCTGGATGGTGCATTGATGGGCGAGCTCCTCGCACAGCGCCCGGGCAAGGTCGACGTTGAAGCCGGTGAGCGTGCCGTCCACTCCGGCGATCTGGAAGGGCGGATAATCGTCGTCGGTGAGGAAGCGGATCGGGGTCGCGGCCGCGATCTGCGCCGTGGGCAAGCGGAGATGCGGATCGAACTGGTTCGGGAGGCCTGGGCCCGGGAGCGCTTTGCTGGGCGATGCTTTGCTGGCAAGTCCTGGCGTGGCCGTCTTCTGCGCCGGCCCTGAACCCTGGCTGGGCAGCAGCTGAGCCTTCGCCCCCGAACTCCCGTCGAGTGTCGGGCTGACGACACCGAAGAGCGACAGCAGCATGGCCGCGATTGCGATCGCGCCGCGCCGCATCGTCCGGAATGCCGGCCTCGCCATCATCCCTTGCCGCCGAGCGAAGCGAGATGGCGCATCAGGCCGACGGTCGAGGCGTCGCCTTCGACCGGCTTGTCGCCGCGCACCATGGGCAGCAATGTCGTCGCCAATTCCTTGCCGAGCTCGACGCCCCATTGATCGAAAGCATTGGTGCCGAAGATCGCCGCCTCGACGAAGACGCGGTGTTCGTAGAGCGCGATCAGGCGGCCGAGCGTGAAGGGATCGAGTTGGCGATAGGCGGTGGTGATCGAGGGGCGCTCGCCCGGGAAGGTCTTGTGCGCCGAGAGGCGCTGCGCCTCCTCCTGCGACATCCCGCCGGCCACGAGTTGCGCCTGCGCTTCCTGGGTGCTGCGCCCGAGCATCAGGGCGCGCGACTGGGCGAGGCAATTCGCCATCAGCAGCTTCTGGTGCTCGGCGAGATCGGGCTCATGACCTTGTGCCCCGATCCAGAACTCGCAAGGTATGGTGTCGGTGCCCTGATGCAGGAGCTGGTAGAAGGCGTGCTGGCCGTTGGTGCCGGGCTCGCCCCAGACCAGCGGCCCGGTCGGACGGGCGACCTCGTGACCGCTGAGCGTGACGCGCTTGCCATTCGATTCCATGTCGAGCTGCTGCAGATAGGCGGGGAGCCTCGCGAGCCGCTGGTCATAGGGCAGCACGGCCCGCGCCGGATAACCGCAGATGTCGCGATGCCAGATGCCGAGGAGGCCAAGCAGCACCGGCATGTTGGAGACGGCCGGCTGCGTGCGGAAATGCTCGTCGATGGCATGGCCGCCCGCCAGGAACTCCACGAAGCGCTCGGGCCCGATGGCGAGCATCAGCGGCAGGCCGATCGCCGACCACAGCGAATAGCGCCCCCCCACCCAATCCCAGAAGCCGAACACCCGATCGGGCTTGATGCCGAAGGCCGCGACTCTGTCGAGCGCCGTCGAGACGGCGACGAAATGCGCCGGCACGGCCGCCTCGCCGAGCGCGTCGACCAGCCAGCGTCGCGCCGTGCGCGCATTGGTCATGGTCTCGACCGTGGTGAATGTCTTCGAGGCGACGATGACCAGCGTGGTCGCCGGATCGAGGCTCTTCGTCGTGTCGCGCCAATGGGCGCCGTCGATATTGGAGACGAAATGGGCGCGCGGCCCGTCATGATAGGGAGCAAGAGCAAGCGTCGCCATGGCCGGGCCGAGATCCGAGCCGCCGATGCCGATATTGATGACATCGGTGAAGCGCCCGCCGCGTGACGGGCTGATGGAACCCGAGCGCACCCCGTCGCTGAAGCGCGACAGGCGCGCCAGCACGTCGTTGACCTCGGGCATCACATCCTGGCCGTCAACCAGGATCGGCCGGTTGGAGCGGTTGCGCAGCGCGATATGCAGCACCGGGCGTTTCTCGGTTGAGTTGATGCGCTCGCCCCTGAACATGGCGTCGCGCCGCGCCTCGACGCCGGCAGCCGCTGCGAGCTGCAGCAAGAGGCGCAAGGTGGTGCGGGTCGCCTTGGTCTTCGACAAGTCGAGGAGCAGGTCCTGATCGGTGAGGCTGAAGGCCTCGAAGCGGCGCGGGTCCTCCTCGAAGAGCGAATGCAGGCTCTTCGGCGCGAGTTCGTCGCGATTGGCGCGGAGATTCTGCCAGATGGGTGCCATCGCCTTATCGTCCATGCCGCTCTCCTCGCTCTCGCCAGCCCGGGCACAGGCATAGGACGTCCTGTGCGGGCGCTCAACGCCGAAGTTGCGGGTGTGGGGCGGGGGCGGGGCGAGACGGCGGTGCGGGGGGCGGCGCCGTGGTAGCCTCACCGCCGCCCGCTGGCCCCCCACATCATCTTCCAATAAATTGGCGCATCTCGGAATTGCGCGATTGAGGAGGCGGAAGTGGTGATGCACCTCGATGAGCCTGGCGTCCGCGCGCTCCTGCATTGGGATGACTTGATACCGGCGATGGAAAAAGCGCTGGCAAGCTTCTCGCTCGGCCACGTCATCCAGCCCGTACGCAACATGCTTACCATCGAGGAGGGCAAGCGCTATCTCGGCATCATGCCCGCCATTGCCGAGGACGGTATGGGCGTCAAGCTCGTCAGCTTTTTCCCTGGCAATGCCGGCACGAACGTTCCAACCCATCTCGCCATGATCATGCTCTTCCGGCCGGACACCGGCGAGCCTCTTGCCGTGATGGACGGCCGGCTCATCACCGAAATGCGAACGGCCGCGGTGTCGGCGGCGGCAACCAGGCACTTGGCGTCGCCCGACAGCCGGGTTCTCGCTCTGCTTGGCAGCGGCGTCCAGGCCAAGGCTCATCTCGAAGCCCTGTCGCGCATCCGCCGCTTCGACGAGGTTCGGGTCTGGAGCCGGACACCCGAGCACTCGGAGCGCTTCGCGGTAGAGCATGGCGCAAGGATGATGGCGGATGTGGCGTCTGCTGTGCGGGATGCCGACGTGATCGTCACCGTTACCAACTCGCGCGAACCATTCCTCAAGGGCGCGTGGCTCAAGCCGGGCGCCCTTGTCGACGCGGTCGGCTCGCCCCGCCCCACCTGGCGGGAGCTTGACGATGAGGCCATGACCATGGGCACGCTGGTGGTCGATTCCCGCGAGGCGGTCCTCAAGGAGTCCGGCGACGTCATTCTCTCGAAGGCACCGATCTACGCAGAGGTCGGCGAGATCTTCGCGGGCATGAAGCCCCGACCCGCATCGGGAATAACCGTATTCAAATCCGTCGGCATCGCGGCCGAAGACATCGCGACCGCGAGGCTGGTTTACGACGCCGCCACGGCGCGAACCGGCTGACAGCCGCCCCTACACCATCTCCACCGCCAGCACGCCCGGCACCGCCTTGATGGCGCCGGCGACCTCGGGCGTGGTACGGTAGCGGCCGGGCAGCTTGATCTCGACCTCGCGCCCCTGCGGCTCGAGCGCTGCGATCAGGCTCACTTGCGAATCTCCGGGCTCGGAGAGGCAGCGCGCCACGGGCTCGATGGCGCAGGCGTCGCGGAGATAGAGGCGCAGCGAATGGCCGATGCGGGCTGCCGCGTCGTCGAGCAGCTCGACCGTTTCAATGCGCACCCGCAATTCCTCGCCCTCCACGCCGGCCTTGATCTCGACGAGCACGCGCGAACCGGTCTCGAGCAGCGGGCGATAGCGGGCGAGCCCTTCCGAGAACAGCACGCATTCGAACTGCGCCGTCGCGTCCGACAGCAGCACGATGCCCATTTTCGAGCCGCTCTTGGTGCGCCGCTCGGTGCGGTCGAGCACGGCGCCGGCGAGCCGCCCGGAGGTGCGTCCGGCGCGCGCCCCCTTGGCGAAGGCCGCATAGGTCAGGACGTTGAGGCGCTTCAGCACATCCTTGTATTCGTCGAGCGGATGGCCGGAGATGAAGAAGCCGATCGCCGCGAACTCGCGCTTGAGCTTCTCCGACGCCGTCCAGCTCGGCGCATTGGCCATGCGAAACTCGCTGCTCTGCGTCGTCGACGCGCCGCCGAACATGCTCCCCTGCCCTGATTGGCGGTCGCTCTCATTGGCTTGCGCCAGGGCGATCACGGCTTCGACGCTGGCGAAGGACGCGGCGCGGTCGGGGCCGAGATCGTCGAGCGCGCCCGCGCAGATCAGGGTCTCGAGGGCGCGCCGGTTGACGATCTTCGGATCGAAGCGCCGCGCGAAATCGGCGAGGTCGCGGAAGCTCTGTTGGCCACCGCTCTCTTGGCCGCGCGCCGCGACGATGGCCTCGGCCGCCTGCCCGCCCATGCCCTTGATGGCGGCGAGCGCGTAGCGGATCGCGCCCTCGGCCGGCTCGAACAGCACGCCCGAACGGTTGATCGAGGGCGGCTCGAGCTTGATGCCGAGCCGCGCACATTCCTGGCGGAACTCGCCGAGCTTATCGGTGTTCGACATTTCGTGGGTCATCGAGGCGGCCAGGAACTCGACCGGATGGTTCGCCTTCAGATAGGCCGTCTGATAAGTGAGCAGCGCGTAAGGCGCCGAATGCGACTTGTTGAAGCCGTATTCGGCGAATTTGGCGCAGGCATCGAAGACGGCCTCTGCGGTCGCGGGCGGAATACCACGCTCTTTCGCACCTTGGAGGAAGCGGCCGCGCTGCGCATCCATCTCGGCCTTGATCTTCTTGCCCATGGCGCGGCGCAACAGATCGGCCTCGGCCAGGCTGTAGCCGGCGAGCTCGCGGGCGATCTGCTGCACCTGCTCCTGATAGGTGATGACGCCGAAGGTCTCGCGCAGCAGCGGCTCGAGCTTGGGATGCAGCACCTCGACCGGCTCGTCCCCGCGCTTGCGTGCGCAATAGACCGGGATATTGGCCATCGGGCCTGGCCGGTAGAGCGCGACCAGCGCGATCAGATCCTCGAAGCGGTCGGCGCGCATATCGACGAGGGCGCGGCGCATGCCCGAACCTTCAACCTGGAACACCCCGACCGTCTCGCCCCGCTGCAGCATCTCGAAGGTCGCCCGATCGTCGAGCGGGATCGCGGCGAGCTCGACCTTGATGCCGCGCCGGGCGATGAGCTCGACGGCGGTCTGCAGGATGGTCAAGGTGCGCAAGCCCAGGAAGTCGAACTTCACCAGGCCCGCGGGCTCGACCCATTTCATGTTGAACTGGGTGACCAGCATTCCCGAACGCGGATCGCGCGTCAGCGGCGCGACCTCCTCGAGCGGCCGGTCGCCGATCACGATGCCGGCCGCATGCGTCGAGGCGTGGCGATGCAGCCCTTCGAGCTTCTGGGCGATGTCGAGCATGCGCCCGACCCTGGGGTCGGCCTTCGCTTCCGCCGAGAGGCGCGGCTCGGTCTCGATCGCCACCTTGAGCGGGATGGGGTTCGCGGGATTTTGCGGCACGAGCTTGGTCAGCTTGTCGACTTGCCCATAGGGCATTTCGAGCACGCGCCCGACATCGCGCATGACGCCTCTCGCCTGCAAGGTGCCGAAGGTGATGATCTGCGCCACGCGATCGGCGCCATAGCGCTCGCGCACATAATCGATCACCTCTTCACGCCGGTTCATGCAGAAATCGACGTCGAAATCCGGCATCGAGACACGGTCCGGATTGAGGAAGCGCTCGAACAACAAGCTGAAGCGCATCGGATCGAGATCGGTGATCATCAAGCTCCAGGCGACGAGCGAGCCAGCGCCCGAGCCGCGCCCCGGCCCTACCGGGATGCCGCGCGATTTCGCATGCTTGATGAAATCGGAGACGATCAGGAAGTAGCCCGAATAGGTCATGCGCTTGATCACGCCGAGCTCGAAGGCAAGGCGCGCATCGTAATCCTCTCGCGTCAGGCCCGGCGCAAATCCATGCGCGGCCAGTCGCGCCTGCAGCCCTTCGGCCGCTTGACGATCGAGCTCGGCATCCTCGTCGGCGCTCGTCCCCTCCCCGCTGAAGCGCGGCAAGATGGGCTTGGTGGCGCGCGGCCGGAAGCTGCAGCGCAGCGCGATCTCGACCGAGTTGCGCAAGGCCTCCGGCAGATCCGCAAAGGTCGCCATCATCTCGGCCCGGCTCTTGAAGCCGTGCTCGGCCGTCACATGGCGGCGTGCGTCATCGGAGACCAGCCGGCCTTCGGCGATCGCCAGCAGGGCATCATGCGCCTCGTGGTCTTCGCGGCCCGCGAAATAAGGCTCGTTGGTCGCGACGATCGGGATGGCGCGGCGATAGGCGAAGTCGAGAAGTGTCGGCTCGACGGCGCGTTCCATAGGCAGGCCGTGGCGCTGGATCTCGATATAGAGCCGGCTCCCGAACGCCGCCATGAGACGCTCGAGCCGCGCCTCGGCAAGATCGAGCCGGCGCTCGCCGATCGCCTCGTCGATCGGCCCGTCGGGTCCGCCCGTCAACGCGATCAGCCCATTGGCAAAGGCCTCGATCTGCTCGAAGGGCAAATGCGGCCGGCCGGACGTGTTGGCGGTATCGACCAGGGCGCGGCTCGAAAGGCGCAAAAGATTCGCATAGCCTTCGGCGCTCGTCGCCAGCAGGACGATGGCGGCGATCCGCTTGCGCATCTGCCGGGTCCGGTCGGCGTCGCCGAAATCGACCGAAAGCTGCAATCCGACGATCGGCTGGATACCCTCGCCCGCGAGCTTCTCGGAGAATTCGAGCGCCCCATAGAGATTATTGGTGTCGGTCAAGGCAAGCGCCGGCATCTTGTCGGCGCGCGCCAGCTTCGCAAGCTTGGCGATCGGCAGCGCCCCCTCCAGCAACGAATAGGAGGAATGCACGTGCAGATGCACGAAGCCGACATCGTCAAGCGCCATTGCGGCCTCCAGGCGGATCGCGAGCGGGCGATCGATCCAGCGGAATCAATCCCCTGATCCATAGCCGATATCGATGATACCGACCCTGGCGCCGGCCTCAAATCCTGTGCACAGAAGGCTCGAGACAAAGCAAGGCGTGAATGGCCGCAACAGGTGCGGCCATGACGAATTGGGGCGCGGCTTTTCCGTCATGGCCGGGTCTTGGCCCGGCCATCCACGCCTGCCTCAAGCCAGTGTCTGCCTCAAAGACCTGCGGCCGCGATCGACCACACCCCGATCATCGCCAGGAAGCCGCACAGCGCCGCGACTTCGACGACGTTCTCCACAAACATGCGAGCCATCAGCTTGTCCCCTATCCCGTATCCCGTATTGATCCCGTTATGTTCTAATTTTGTTCTGACAAAATGTCAACTGCGTTCGGCAAGTTTTCGCGAATTCGATTCCGTGATCTTTTCCATCACCGATCCGAAATGGCCGCGCCGCCCCTGTGCTAAAGCCTGCGAACGGCGCCCAGCGGAGTGCCCAAGAGAGGCTGCCCGCATCGATCTTGTTGATGCCCTCTCGCCTGCTCTTGCCTTGGGGCGGATAGCTCTTCATGTAGGCCTGCATGACACTCAATCTCATCAAGCTGTGTGTCGGCGTCGACACCATCACCGAGCTCGAGGAATGGGTCGAGCGCCGCCTGCGCGAGAAAGGTCGACATTTCCACACCACCCGCATGGTGCCCAAGCGCGAGGAGGAGTTGCTCGACGGCGGCTCGCTCTATTGGGTGATCAAGGGGCAGGTCGCCTGCCGCCAAAAGCTTCTCGGGATCGAGCCCTTCACCGATGAGCAGGGCATCGGCCGCTGCCGCCTGCTGCTCGAGCCGAAGGTGAAGCCGGTCTCGCCCCGCCCCTGCCGCGCCTTCCAGGGCTGGCGCTATTTCACCGCGAAGGATGCGCCGCCCGATCTACGCAGCCGCGGCGGCGATGTCGGCGCCTTGCCCGAAAAGATGCGGCGCGAGCTCGCCGAGCTCGGTCTCATCTGAGGTCGGTGGGCGCAACATCCCTGGGAATGCTTTCGTCCCGTTCGCCCGTCCTTGCCAGCGATACCCCGGCTTCTCCGTTCATAAGAGCGGGCGGGACGCCCGCGCTCCCAGGCGTGCGATTATTTCGCCGGCACGCCGCAAGCTGCTAGCTTCTCCCGACCAAGACCAAGAACGGCAAATGGGAGGAGGCAAGCCATGTGGAATCTGCCGCAGGTCGATCAAGCCTTGAGTGAGGCCGCACAAGCCAAGCAGGTGCCGGGCGTCGTCGCGATCGCGGCGACCGCGGACGAGATCGTTTATGAGGGCGCATTCGGCCGGCGCGATCTCGACAAGCCCGAGGCGATGACCGTTGACACGGTGTTCTGGATCGCCTCGATGACCAAGGCGATCACTTGTGCGGCGGCGATGCAGCTCGTCGAGCGCAACAAATTGTCCCTGGACGAGCCGATCGCCAAGCTCTTGCCCGATCTCGCCTCGCGGCCGGTGCTGGCCAGTAACGACCCGCAAGGCGAAGCCGTGCTGCGCCCGGCCAAGCGGCCGATCACCTTGCGCCAGCTCATGACCCATACGGCCGGTTTCGCCTACGATATCTGGAATGCGCGCCTCGCCGCTCATATGGAGAGGGAGGGCATTCCCGGCATCATCAGCTGCACCGACAAGGCGCTCACCACTCCCCTGTCGTCAGATCCCGGCGAGAGATGGGAATACGGTATCAACATTGATTTCGTCGGCAAGGCTATCGAAGCGGTGAGCGGGCAGAAGCTCGACGCCTATTTCAAGGAGCACATCTTCGAGCCGCTCGGCATGAACGACACCGGCTTCAAGCTCGGCGAGAGCCAACGCGCCCGCCTTGTCGCCATGCATGCGCGCGCCGAGGACGGCTCGCTCGCACGCATCGACTTCGAGGTGCCGCAGGATCCCGAATTCCATATGGGGGGCGGCGGCCTCTACGGCACGGCGCGCGACTACATCGCCTTCACCCGCATGCTGCTCAACGGCGGCACGCTGAACGGCAATCGTGTGCTGAGCCCTGGAACCGCCAAGACGATGGGAGAGAATCATATCGGCGATCTCAAGGTTCTGCCGATGAAGACCGCCCTGCCCCATCTGTCGAACGACGTCGAACTCTACCCCGAGCAGGAGAAGAAATGGGGGTTGAGCTTCCTCATCAACACCCGGACGACCGCCGATGGCCGCAGCCCCGGCAGCCTGGCCTGGGCGGGGCTCGCCAACACCTATTTCTGGATCGATCCGACCCGCAAGGTCAGCGGCGTCATCCTCGCCCAGCTGCTGCCCTTCGCCGATTCGACGGTGCTCAAGCTGTTCGGCAGCTTCGAGCGCGGCGTCTATGGCGAGCTCGGCCGGCACAAGGATGCGGCTTGACCTGATGAACGCGCTGGGCGCCACCTTCTCCCGCTCTTGGGCGGGAGAAGGTGCCCGAACGCAGTGAGGGCGGATGAGGGACGCCGGTGAAGCGCTCGACCGTCCCTCATCCGCCTCGGCTTCGCCTCGGCACCTTCTCCCGCAAAAGAGCGGGAGAAGGAGCGCCGCTCGCGCCATATCACACCAGCCGCGACTGCTCCTTGGCGGCGGCGATGAAGCCCTTGAACAGTGGATGCGGATCGAAGGGGCGCGACTTCAGCTCGGGGTGGAACTGCACGCCGATGAACCAGGGATGGTCCTCATATTCGATCGTCTCGGGCAGCACCGCATCGGGCGACATGCCGGAGAAGACGAGGCCCTTTTCCTCGAGCCGCTCGCGATAGGCGCGGTTCACTTCATAGCGATGGCGGTGGCGTTCGGAGATGCGGGTGCTGCCGTACATCGCGGCGATCTTGGTGTCGGGCGCGAGATCGGCCTCATAGGCGCCGAGCCGCATCGTGCCGCCCAGATTGCCGCCGGCGCCGCGTCGCTCGAGCTCGTTGCCGCGAATCCATTCGGTGAGCAAGCCGACGACCGGTTCGGGCGTCGCGCCGAACTCGGTCGAGTTCGCCTCGGAGATGCCGGCGAGCGAGCGGGCGGCCTCGATCACCGCCATCTGCATGCCGAAGCAGATGCCGAAATACGGCACCTTGCGCTCGCGCGCGAAGCCTGCCGCCTTGATCTTGCCCTCGGCGCCGCGCTGGCCGAAGCCGCCCGGCACCAAGATCCCATGCACATGCTCGAGATAGGGCGCCGGATCCTTGCCCTCGAAGATCTCGCTCTCGATCCAATCGATATTGACCTTGATGCGGTTGGCGATGCCGCCATGCACCAGCGCCTCGATGAGCGACTTATAGGCGTCCTTCATGCCGGTATATTTGCCGGCAACCGCGATCGTCACCTCGCCTTCCGGATTGCCGAGCGTCTGCCCGATGCGCTTCCAGCGTGACAGGTCCGGCGGCTTCGGCGCCTCGATGCGGAAGGCCGCCAGCACTTCATCGTCGAGGCCCTTGGCGTGATAGGCGACCGGCACGTCGTAGATGGACGGCGCGTCGCGCGCCTCGACCACCGCGCTTTCGCGCACATTGCAGAACAGCGCGAGTTTCTTGCGCTCGGCGGCCGGGATCTCGCGATCGGTGCGGCACAGCAGGATATCGGGCTGGATGCCGATCGAGCGCAATTCGGCGACCGAATGCTGGGTCGGCTTGGTCTTCAGCTCGCCGGCGCTCGGAATGTACGGGAGAAGCGTCAGATGGATATAGATCGCCTGGCCGCGATCGAGGTCGTTGCCGAGCTGACGGATCGCTTCGAAGAAGGGCAGGCCCTCGATATCGCCGACCGTGCCGCCGATCTCGACCAGCACGAAATCGAATCCCTCATTGCCCGACAGCACGAACTCCTTGATGGCGTTCGTCACATGCGGGATCACCTGGATGGTGGCGCCGAGATAGTCGCCGCGCCGCTCCTTGGTGATGATGTCGAGATAGATGCGCCCGGTGGTGATGTTGTCGTGCCTGGTGGCGGCTCGACCGGTGAAGCGCTCATAATGGCCGAGATCGAGATCGGTCTCGGCCCCGTCATCGGTGACGAACACCTCGCCATGCTGATAGGGCGACATCGTGCCCGGATCGACATTGAGGTAGGGATCGAGCTTGCGCAGCCTCACCGAATAGCCGCGCGCCTGGAGCAACGCGCCGAGCGCTGCGGAAGCGAGACCTTTGCCAAGGGATGAGACCACGCCGCCGGTGATGAAGATATACCGCGTCATGGGATTTAAGCTTTATCAAGCCGCGCCTGATTCGGAAAGCTCTGAATTTTGCCGCCAGGCATGCAGCAAGCGCAGCATTGACCGCATGCCGACCCGCTCCTAACGTGCGGCCGAAATCGCTCGATGACAGTCGAAGCGACGATAACCCAGGGGAGGACCATCCATGGACACGCAACACCCGACAACCGACCGCCGCCGGCTTCTGCAGCTCATGGCTGCCGGCGCCGCCGGGGCCGTTCTGCCCATGGGATTGACGCTGCCGGCCCGCGCCGCCGATAGGCGTGTGGCGCTGGTGGTGAAGAATCTCGGCAATAGCTATTTCGATGCCTGCCGTGATGGCGCCAATGAGGCCGCCAAGGCCATCGGCGGCATGGAGATCATCTATACGGCGCCGACCAAGCCGACCGCCGAGGACCAGATCGCCGTGCTCGACGCGCTGATCGCCCAGAAGGTCGACGGCATCATCGTTTCGGCCAACGACGCCAATGCGCTGGTGCCGGTCGGCAAGAAGGCGATGCAGCGCGGCATCAAGGTCATCTCGTTCGATTCGGCCATCGCCAAGGACGGCCGCATCATGCATCTCAACGCCTCCTCGACGGCTCTCATCGGCGCCAAGCAAGTGCAGATGATTGCCAAGACGCTCAAGGGCGAAGGCGAGGTCGCCATCCTCTCCGCCTCCTCGACCATGACGAACCAGAATTCCTGGATCGCCGCCATGAAGGAGGAGTGGAAGAAGCCCGAATACGCCAAGATGCCGCTCGTCGCGACCGTCTATGGCGACGACCAGGACGATAAGAGCTATCGCGAGATGCAGTCGCTGGCGAAGGCCCACCCGAACCTCAAAGGCGTGATCTCCCCGACCACGATCGGCATCCGCGCCGGCGCCAAGGCCATCATGGATGGCGGCCTCACCGGCAAGGTCTACATCACCGGCCTCGGCCTGCCCTCGGAGATGAAGGATGCGGTGCTGAAGGGCGCCTGCGACAGCTTCGCGATCTGGAACCCGGTCGACTACGGCTATTCGGCAACGCAGATCATGGCGGATATTCTCGGCGGCAGCACGGCCGCGTCCGGCTCGACCTTGAAGCTCGGCCGCATGGGCGAGACCAAGGTCGGCGAGGACGGCGAAGCCGTGATGGGTGAGCCTTTCACCTTCGATAAGGCCAATGTCGAGAAATACGCCAAAATCTTCTGAAGGCGCCGTTTCGCTGAATTCGGCTGGTCAGCGGGACTCGCGTGTTCCAGCCTGAGCCGACCTCGCCTGCGCTTGCGCTCTCGCATGTCTCCAAGGGCTTTCCGGGAGTGCGGGCGCTGCGGGATGTGTCGTTCGCGCTTCACAAGGGGCAGGTCACGGCGCTGATCGGCGAGAACGGCGCCGGCAAATCGACCTTGGTCAAGATCCTGACCGGCATCTACGCTCCCGACGAGGGAGAAGTGCTGGTCGGGGGCGTCCGCCGCAGCTTCGCCACGCCGCGCGCCGCCTGGGCCGCCGGCATCGCGGCGATCCACCAGGAAACGGTGATGTTCGACGAGCTGAGCGTCGCCGAGAACATCTTCATGGGCCACATGCCCGGCGGCGCCCTGATCGATTGGGGGACGATGCGCAAGCGCGCAACCGCGCTTCTCGCGCGCATCGAGGCCGATTTCGAGGCCGATACGCCCGTGAAGCAATTATCGGTCGCGCAAAAGCACATGGTCGAGATCACGCGCGCGCTGAGCCATGACGCCTCCGTGATCATAATGGACGAGCCGACGGCGGCACTCTCGAGCCACGAGATCGACGAGCTCTTCCGCATTGTCGAGCAGCTCAAGGCGGAGGGACGCGCCATCGTCTTCATCTCCCACAAATTCGATGAGATTTTCGGCGTGTCGGACAATTGGGTCTGCCTGCGCGACGGCGAGAAGGTGGGAGAAGGGCGCACCCAGGATGTCGGCGAAGCAGATCTCGTGCGCCTCATGGTGGGAAGGCCGATCGACCAGGTCTTCCCCAAGCGCGAGATCCCGATCGGCGATGTCGTCATGCGGGTCGAGGGCTTAAGCAACGCCACGGAATTCGAGGATGTCTCCTTCAGCTTGCGGCGCGGCGAGATCCTGGGCTTTTACGGCCTCGTTGGAGCCGGACGCTCGGAGGCCATGCAGAGCCTGTTCGGGATGAGCCGGCCGAGCCGCGGCCATGTGGCGATGGAGGGCGAGCGGCTGCAGGTCGCGGCACCCGCCGACGCTATCGCTGCCGGCATCGCCTATGTGCCGGAGGACCGCCAGCTGCAGGGCGCGATCCTGGGGCTCGGCATCCGGGAGAACACGACGCTCGCCTCGCTCGGCACGCATTTGCGCAACCTCCTGCTGTCGCGGCGCTCCGAGCTCGGCGCGACGCGTGCGCTCGGCGAGCGGCTCTCCATCAAGGCCGCGCATTGGGAGCAATTGCTGGCCGAGCTTTCCGGCGGCAATCAACAGAAGGTCGTCATCGCCAAATGGCTGGCGACCAAGCCAAAGGTCGTGATCCTCGATGAGCCAACCAAAGGCATCGATATCGGCTCGAAGGCGGCCGTGCATGATTTCATCGGCGAGCTCGCCGAAGAGGGGCTGGCCGTCATCCTGGTCTCATCGGAACTGCCCGAGGTGTTGGGCATCGCCGACCGGGTGCTGGTGATGCATGAGGGGCGGATCGTCGCCGAGTTCGACCGGGGCGCGCCCTCATGGAGCCCCGAGCGGATGGTCGCCGCCGCGACCGGCGCGCCGGTCGCGGCTTCTGCCCGATGAAGGCATTTCTCGCATATCGCGAGCTGGTGCTCGGCTGCATCGTCGCCGCCATGGTGATCGGCATCAGCGTCTATGCGCCTGCCTTCGGGCAGCGCGACAGCCTCATCGGCGTGCTCAACGACACATCTTTCCTGTTCATGATGGCGGTCGCCCAGATGATCGTCATCCTGACGCGCGGCATCGACCTCTCGGTCGCGGCCAATCTCGCCCTGACCGGGATGCTGACCGCCATGGTGGCCCAATCGCATCACGGCCTGCCGCCCGCCGCCTTCGCCATGCTGGCGATCGGCATCGGCGCGGGATTGGGATTGCTCAATGGCAGCCTGATCGCCTTTCTCGGCATCCCCCCGATCGTCGTGACCTTGGGGACGCTCGCGATCTTTCGCGGCATGATCGTGGTCATCGGCGGCGGGTCGCAAGTCAATGCCGCCGATATGGGCGATAATTTCCAGCTATTGCCCAAGCTCACTGTCCTTGGACTGTCGAGCGTGTTCTGGATCGCTGCCGCTTTGTCCCTCGCGGCTTGGCTGTTCCTGTCCATGACCCGTCCGGGCCGAGGCCTCTACGCGGTCGGCGGCAATCCGATCGCCGCGCGCTATTGCGGCATCGATCCGGGCCGCCAGCAGCTCCTCGCCTATGCGATTTCGGGCGCCGTCGCCGGGCTCAGCGGCTATCTCTGGGTGGCGCGCTACGGCGTCGCTTATGTGGAGATCGCGACAGGGTATGAGCTCACCGTGATCGCCGCCTGCGTCATCGGCGGCGTCTCGATCGGCGGTGGCGTCGGCAGCGTCGCGGGGACGCTGATGGGCGCCCTCTTCATCGGCGTCATCGTCAACGCATTGCCGGTGATGCAGGTCTCGCCATTCTGGCAAATGGGGATCTCGGGCGCGGTCATCCTTTTGGCCGTGGTTATCAATGCGCGCGCCGATCTCAGCCGAGGCAAGCTCATTTTGCCGAAAGCGCGGCGTGAGGCAGCGAGGGCGCGCGGATGACGCCGCACCGATGACCGTGCAGCCGCATCCCGGCATCGAGCCCGACGCCGCCCCGGCGGAGCCGGGCGCGCGCTACCAGGTCGCCGACCGGGCGCCGCGCGGCGTCGCCGATCTGGTGCTGCGCTGGGAAACCATCCTGCTCGTCCTCCTGGCGGCCGTGATCGTCGGCAATACGCTCGTCTCGCCCTATTTCCTCGATCTCTACAATCTCGCCGACGCGACGTATAATTTTTCCGAGAAGGCGATCATCGCGCTCGCCATGGCGCTCTTGATCCTCATCCGGGAGATCGACCTCTCGGTCGCAGCCACCCTGGCGCTCGCCGCGCTCTGCATCGGCTTCGCCGCCGCGAATGGCTACGGGGCGCCCGTGCTGATCGTCACGGGCCTCGCGGTCGGGCTCATCTGCGGCGCCTTCAACGGGCTCCTGGTGACGCGGACCCGCGTGCCCTCCATCGTGGTCACCATCGGGACCATGTCGCTGTTTCGCGGCATCGCCCAGGTCTCGCTCGGCGATCAGGCCTATACGAGCTTCCCGCCCGATTATCTCAATCTCGGCCAATCCTATTTCATCGCCATGCCGCCGACGCCGCTATCGTTCCTGATCTTCCTTGTGCTCGCGATCGGCTACGGCATCGTGTTGCACGGCACAGCGACCGGGCGGCGTCTGTTCGCCATCGGCGCCAATCCGCTCGCGGCTCGCTTCACCGGCATCAGGGTCGATCGCATCCGCTTCGCCCTGTTCACCCTGGCCGGCCTGATGGCCGGGCTCGCCGCGGTGCTGCTGACCGCGAGGATCGGCGTGGTGCGGCCCAATATCGCACTCGGCTGGGAGCTCGACATCGTTACCATGGTGGTGCTGGGCGGCGTCGCGATCTCGGGCGGCGTCGGGACGGTGTTTGGCGTCGTGCTCGCCGTCTTTGTACTGGGGCTCGCCACTTTCGGCCTCTCGCTGACGAACGTGCCCGGCATCGTGATCAACGTCCTGCTCGGCCTCCTGCTCATCGTTTCGATCGCGGCGCCGATCGCCATTCGCGGTTTTGTGAACCGGGCCCGAGCGGCGCGGCCGGAACGCGCCCCATAGGGCTACACAGGCCGCCCCGAGGGCTCCAAGACGGCTGGCCGATCAGCCGCAGGCATCGATCTTCGGTGCCCGTTCTGCTAAGTTTCCCACGGGTTCGAGCCTGTTCGGCGCCTTAATTCTCGCGCGCCGTCCGGGTATCGCCAGGCCTTGCGAATGAATGCGGATGGCGGCACATGTCCGCCCGGAGTTCTCTGGATGGCGCACAAGCACCGGCTCGTCAGTTGGGCCATCATCCTCATCTTCAGCGTTGCGGCCGGCGTCTTCTTCACCACCGTCGTCATGCCCGAACGGCCCATGATGGGCATGGTCTACGGGACCTTCACGGGGGTGCCGGTGTTGACCTTTCTGCGCGGCATGTTCCTGCCCGCGCTGCAGCAGCGCCTTGCTCGCCTGCCCTTCCCGATCTACGCGCCGGTCTCGATCGCCACCTATGTCGTCATCATCATCGTGAGCAGCGAGCTTGCCGGCGCCATGCTCTGGGCCGTCGGCATGCGGCCGGGCGGAAGCTTCCTCTCCTCCATCGAAGTGCCCCTCAGCGAGATCATCTATGCGCTCGCGGTGTTGGCGATCATTACTTTCGTGCTGCGGGTCAAGGACCTGATCGGAACCGACGTGTTCCTCAGCCTGCTGCGCGGCCGCTACCACAAGCCGGTAACCGAGGAGCGCATCTTCCTGTTCATCGATGTGGCCGGCTCGACCCAATTCGCGGAGCGCTTCGGCGATCTGCGCGCTCAGGAATATCTCGGCCAGTTCTTCGCGGCGCTGGCCGAGCCGGTGCGCAGATATCAAGGCGCCATCGACGATTATGTGGGCGATCTCGCCATCGTCACCTGGCCCTTGCGGCGCGGCGTCGATGAGGCGCGCTGCGTGCGCTGTGTCTTCGCCTTCTTAGGCAAGATCGCCAGGGAAACCCCTTTCTGGCAAGCGAAATTCGGGGTGGTGCCACGCTTCCGGGCGGCCCTGCATGGCGGCCAGGTGGTCGCCGGCGAAATCGGCGTCGACCGCCGCAAGATCGCTTATTTCGGCGATACCGTGAACGCGACGGCCCGCCTCGAGACCCTGTGCCGGGAGCTCGACGCACCGATCCTGATCTCCGCCGAGCTGTTGTCGCGCATTCCGGCTTTGCCGCAGGAGGTGCGCGCCACCCATCTCGGCACGCATGATGTGCGCGGCCGCGACCATCCGATCGCGGTTGCCGCGCTGGCGCTTGCGGCTGAGCCGAAGATCGCCTCGACCCGCATGGCGGCTTAACGCGGCGGGCGGCGCGCCTGCGCGCCCCTGCGGCCCCGAAACCTTATTTCGGCAGCGGCACTTGCGGCCCGTTCGCGGGCGCCGGCTGGCCGGGCCGCGCGGTGCCGCCGCCTTCCTCGATCTCCTTGACCTGATCGAGCACGGTCGTTCCGCCGGCGGCCGCGTCCGGCTGGCCGGGCGCGGGCATCGTCACGCCGGCCGGCGTGGTGTTGAGGATCGAGGTCGGCTTGTGCCCATAGGTCTGCAGCATGGTCAGCAGGATGCTGGTGAGGAAGAAGCCCGCCGCCAGGATGGTGGTGGCGCGCGTCAGCGCATTGGCCTGGCCGCGACCGGTGAGAAAGCCCGAGACGCCGCTCGATCCGCCACCAAGGCCCAATCCGCCCCCCTCCGAGCGCTGCAGCAAGACGACGGCGACGAGCGCCAGAACGATGATGAGATGGATGATGATCAGCACATTTTGCATGGGTGGCTCTGCTGCGCCTGCGCGCGAAAGACGCGAAACTTCGGTTTGCGCTGGCATGTAGCAGTCTCGCGCGCCCTTTGCCAGCCGTGATGGCCGCGGCATGTCGCCTGAGGGGCGAACGGGCTGCTGGACAGCAATCGGCCGCGCTGCTAGCGCCCCTGCAACCGCCACTCCGCGAAAGTCGGAAGGTCGGACGGCCGGAGAGGCGCCATGAAGATCATCGTCACGGGCATTGCCGGCTTCATCGGCTCGCATCTGGCGCGGCGGCTGTTGAGCGAGGGCCATGACGTCGTCGGCATCGACGAGGTCAACGATTACTATGCGGTGAGCCTCAAGCGCGATCGCCTCGCCGAGATCGCCAAATCAGGGGCATTCGAGTTCGTCGAAGCCGACATCGCCGACCTGCCGGCGATGCGCAGCTTGTTCGCGCGGCATCGCGACGCGACCCATATCGTCCATCTCGCAGCTCAGGCAGGCGTGCGCTACTCGATCGAACGGCCGGAGCTCTATGTGCATGCCAATGTCATGGGCCAGGTCGCGGTGTTCGAGGCCGCCTTGCAGCTCGAGCATTGCGCCCATCTCCTCTACGCCTCGACCTCTTCGGTCTACGGCGCCAATCGCGAGCTGCCCTTCTCGACGGAGCAGCGCGTCGAGGCGCCCGTCTCGCTCTACAGCGCCACCAAGCTCGCGGGCGAGCATATCGCCTACACCTATGGGCATCTGCACGGCGTTGCTGCGACGGGGTTTCGCTTCTTCACGGTCTATGGGCCGTGGGGCCGCCCCGACATGTCCTATTACAAATTCGCCGTGGCCATCGCGGCCGGGGAGCCGATCTCCATCCACGGATTCGGAGAGATGTCGCGCGATTTCACCTATGTGGACGATGTCGTCGCCGGCCTCGTCGCGGCGCTCCCCCGTCCGCCCGCGGCCGGCGCCGGCGGTGTGCGCCACAAGGTCTATAACATCGGCAATAACCGTCCGACCCCGCTTCTCGACTTCGTCGACATGGTCGAACGGGCGATGGGCCGCAAGGCCCAGCGCCTCATGGTGCCGATGGCGCCGGGCGAGATGGTGAGCACCTATGCCGATATCACCGAGACGCAGCGCGATTTCGGCTTTGCGCCCTCGACGCCCGTCGAGCGCGGCATCGAGGAGTTCGTGCGCTGGTTCAAATCCTATCACGGGACGAATTGATGCCAGGGTTGCGCATCACGATCGCTTGACGGCGGGTTGGCGCCTTGCAAGATCGGCGTGACCGGCAAGGTCAGCGTGAAAGGCTGGAGCGGCATGAGCGCCTCAAGCAACTACGATCCAAGCAACTACGATCAAAGCAACATCTTCGCCAAGATCCTGCGGGGCGAAGTGCCGTCCCACAAGGTGCATGAGGACGAGCACAGCTTCGCCTTCATGGACATCATGCCGCGCACTCCAGGTCACACCTTGGTGATCCCGAAGGTCGCCGCGCGCAACATACTCGACGTCCCCCAGGATGCGCTCTCCCACACCATCTTGACGGTGCAACGCGTCGCCCGGGCCGCCAAGCTCGCCTTCCAGGCGGATGGGATCACTCTGACGCAATTCTCGGAGGCCGCCGGCGGCCAGGTGGTGTTCCACCTGCATTTCCACGTCCTGCCCCGTTATGACCGCGTGGCCCTGCAGGCGCCGCACACCAATATGGAGGCGAATGAGACGCTCGCCGCCAATGCGGCGAAGCTGCGCGCCGCGCTTGCGGAGCTCAGCGCCTGATCAGATCGGAAATGCGGGCTTTCGTCGCTCCGCCATCTTGCGCTCGCCGGGAGGTTGCGCCCAGATAAGAGTGTATGGTGAGCGACCCGCCTCATTGCCGGCAGCGGGCCCGGCGAAAAGATACCCGCCCGCGCGCCCCGAGTGAAATATGACCTTCCTGCTGCTCGGCCTGATCGTCTGTCTCGTCATCTGGAGCGCCGGGCGCGGCATCATCTCGATCCCGCCCGGGTCGCTGCTTCGCCTTGCCCGCAAATCGGGCGTCATCGCCTGTTTCGGCATCGCACTCCTGTTCGCGCTGCGCGGCCATGTCGAGATCTCGGCGCTGGCGCTCGGCGTCGCCTGGTGGCTCAATAGCTCCGGCGCTCTCCCGAAATTGCGCTTCGGAGGCCGGAAATTCGGCGGCTTCGCGGGCTTTGGAGGTTCGGCCGCGGGCGCCGTATCGACCTTGCGGACGGCCATGATCGAGATGCGCATCGACCATGCGACAGGCGGCATGCGCGGCTCGGTGCTGGCCGGTGCCTTCGTGGGGCGCGAGCTCGAGCTGATGACGCAGAGCGAGCTCTCGGCGCTGATGGCGGAATGCGCCAAGCTCGATACGGAAGGAGCAGGGCTGCTACAGGCTTATCTTGACCGCCGCTTCGCCGGACGGCGTGAAGACGCATATGCTGATGCGGACCCTGGCCCCGCCCGGCGCCGCCCTGGCGCGATGACGGCGGAGGAAGCCTATGAGGTTCTCGGCCTTGCGCCGGGCGCCCCCGACGAGGCGGTCCGCCGAGCTTACCGAGACCTCATGAAGAAACTGCACCCCGACCAGGGCGGGTCGACCTATCTCGCGGCCCGCGTCAACCAGGCCCGTGACGTTCTGTTGAACCGACATCGCTGATACTCCACACGCGATGGGCTTCAAGGGATGACGACGCGGCTTCAGCTCCGCGTCGCGAAACAGGCAAATCCGTTCTTCTTGAGAACCTTGCAGGCGGTCTGGGCCGCATCTTCGTCGAAGCCGGCGAAGCGGGCACGGAACAGGACGGTGCCGTCCTTCGTCACCTTCTCGGTGAAGGATTCGGCCTTCGACAGCACGGTGGTGCCGCTGGTCTTGGCGCGCTCGATGAGCGCTGCCGCCTTGGTCTCCTCCGGCGTCGCGCCGAGCTGGATCATCCAGCCGAGGCGCGGCGAGACCTTGGGCCGCGATCCGATGGAAGCGGTCGGCGCGTCATCGGGCAGATGCGCCGCAACCGTCTTGCCGGAATCAGCCTTGCCGCCGTCGGCCTTGCCGGAATCAGCTTTCTTCGCCGGCTCCTGCGCGGGCGCCGCCTTCGGGGGGTCCAGCCTGGCGAGCATGGTCTTGGGAGCTTCGGCCCGGGCGGGCGGCAGCGGCGCCGCCTCGGCGACGAGACCTGGGGCGACGAGACCTGGCGGCCGGGGCGGCAGGCGATCGGTGAACACCTTGCCGCTCGCCGGCGCCGCAGCATCGGCATTGCCGGAGGGCTGTTCCTGGCGCTCGGCCGCCGCTTCGATGAGCTTGCTCGCGACGCTCCAGCGCGGTGCCGAGGGCGTCGTCGTCGAAGCATAGGCCTGGACATTGCCGGGAAGACGCTGATCGTCGCCCTCGCCTGCCGAACCCAGTGTCAGCGGCCGTGCCGGAGGCCTTGCCGGGGCCGAGGCTTCCGCGACCACGGCGGGCTTGGCGCGCGGCGAGGCATCCGCCAGGACCGGCGCCATGTGATCGCCGAGCGCGGCCTCGCGCAGATGGTCCTCGATCAGATTGGCCATGATGCGATCGCGCCCGGCCGCCGAGGAGCCGCCGAGCACGACGGCGACGATCTGGCGCCCGTCGCGCCGCACATTGGTCATCAGGTTGAAGCCGGAAGAGCGCGTATAGCCGGTCTTGATCCCGTCCATGCCCTCGACACGGTCGAGCAGATGGTTGTGGTTACGCATGGCGCGCCCGGAATAATAAAAGCTGCGCGTCGCGAACAGCGGATAGTAGCGCGGAAAGCGCTCCTGAATGGCGCGCGCCAGGATGGCGAGATCATAGGCCGTCGTGATCTGATCGTCGTCGGGTAGGCCCGATGCGTTGACGAAAGTCGTATCGTTCATGCCGAGCGAGCGCGCCTTGCGCGTCATCATCTCGGCGAAACTCTCCTCGCTGCCGCCGATCTGCTCGGCGACCGCGACCGCCATGTCGTTCGCCGACTGGGTCACGATGGCCTTGATGGCGTCCGAGACCGCGATGGTGTCGCCCGGATCGAGACCGAGCTTGGTCGGCGCCATCGAGGCGGCGTGCTGGGAGACGCGAAGCTCGGAGTCCATGGTAAGCGTGCCGCGCTCCAGCTGCTCGAAGAGAAGGTAGAGCGTCATCACCTTGGTGATCGAGGCCGGGTGGCGCGAGGCCTTGGCGTCGACCGCGTAGAGCACCTTGCCGGCCTTGGCGTCGACGACGATCGCCGAGAAGGGCGGACGATACCCTCCCCCGTGGGCCACGCGATGGAAGCGGTGATGGCGACGTGCCTCGGCCGGCCCCGACACGACGGCGCTGACGCACAGAGCCAGCACCAGCGATGCCGCGACGCCCAAGGCAAATCGACGGCGTCTTGCTACGCCAAACAGCAACATACTCGAAACCCCGACTCTACTCGGCTCCCCGGCCGAAACATGAACAGGCCTGCTTCCGAAAGATCCGGACCCGAAAGACTTGCCCCCGAAAAGGCTGGACCTGAATCCCCGGCACGCGACGTGTCCCCCACGACACGCCTCAACTTTTATGACAGATGGAGTTACGCCCCGGTTAAGGCCTCAATTGGGAAATTTTGTGCAGCGCACAAAAAACGGCTTGACTTGATTGTGCACCGCACCTAAATGGGTGTGATGGCGCGGGTTGGGTATTCGGCGCCACCCACAACCGGAAACAGTCCCACCAGGGTGGGCATGGAAAGGGTCGAACAATGTTTGCGCAGTACGAAGACTTCCAGAAATTCGGCAAGCAGGGCATGGACGCCGCCCTCAAGAATTTCGGCACGATTTCGAAGGGCTTCCAGGCGATTGCCGTCGAGGTCGCCGATTTCTCGAAGAAGCAGTTCGAGGCGAACTCGGCCGCGTTCGAGAAGCTCGTCGGTGTGAAGACGCTCGACAAGGCCGTCGAGGTCCAGGCTGATTTCGCGAAGCAGGCTTTCGAGGGCTTCGTTGCCCATTCGACGAAGGTCGGCCAGCTGATCACCAACCTCGCCAAGGACGCCGCGAAGCCGGTCGAGACCGCCGTCGCCCAGGCGACCGCGAAGGCCAGCAAGTAAGCCGTACTCCTTTCGATATTACGCTAAAGAGCCCGGCCCAGCGCCGGGCTTTTTCTTTGGCCGCGAGCCAGGCTCCCAGACCTCGCCTCCGACTGTCCGGCGCAATCAGGCGCCGAGCGTGCCGGCGCAATCGCCCGCCGCACTCGCAGCAAGCGCGACAGTGACGCGCCGCGACCTCGCCAAGCGCCCTCGCCACCCAGCTGCTCGACAAACGATCCATCCACTTATCGTTCCAGCCATCGTTTCAGCCATCGTTTCAGCCGCAATCCCGTCTCTTTCCCGTGCCTCACTTGCGCAATGGTGGCCTGGGCAGAACTTGGGGACTGGCGAAACGATCCCCGCTGTCTTAAGTTTCTCAAGAGAGCGGAGCCGTTCAATCCTCGTGGTCGACACCGCTCGTCACATTCAACCGCAGGAAGCGGACACGGCGACGATGCATTCGACCATTCACTCAGCGCTCGAAGCTGCACGGCCGGTAAGGGTCGTGCGGGCGGCGTCGCGGAGCAATGGGGAAGGAAATGGCGGCTCGGGAACGGCCGTCGTCACCAAGACGAAGCCGCGCGTCAAGCGGCCGAACATGTACCGGGTGCTGCTGCTCAACGACGACTACACGCCGATGGAATTCGTCGTGCACGTGCTGATCCGCTTCTTCAACAAGAACCAGGAAGATGCGACGCGCATCATGTTGCACGTCCACCAGAACGGAGTCGGGGAATGCGGTATCTACACCTATGAGATCGCCGAGACCAAGGTGACGCAAGTGATGGATTTCGCCCGCAAGCACCAGCACCCTCTGCAATGCGTCATGGAAAAGAAGTAGCCGATCACGGAGCCCCAATTGCCCTCTTTCTCGCGCAACCTCGAACAAGCTTTGCATCGCGCCCTCGCGCTCGCCAATGAGCGACGGCACGAATATGCGACGCTCGAGCATCTGCTGCTCGCGCTCATCGACGACCAGGATGCCGCAGCCGTCATGCGGGCCTGCAACGTCGATCTCGAACAGCTCAAGGCCAATCTCACCGACTACATCGACACGGAGCTGAAGAATCTCGCGGGCGCGGGCCGCGAGGAATCGAAGCCCACCGCCGGCTTCCAGCGGGTCATCCAGCGGGCCATGATCCATGTGCAATCCTCCGGCCGCGAGGAGGTGACGGGCGCCAATGTACTGGTCGCCATCTTCGCCGAGCGCGAGAGCCACGCCGCCTATTTCCTGCAGGAGCAGGACATGACGCGCTACGATGCGGTGAACTATATCAGCCACGGCATCGCCAAGCGCGCCGGAGCCGGTGATTCGCGCCCGCCGAAAGGCGCCGACCAGGAGCGCGAGGAGCGCAGCGACACCGGCAACAACGAGGCCAAGGAAGGCCGCACCAAGAAGAACGAGGCGCTGCAAGCCTATTGCGTCAACCTCAACAAGAAGGCCGTCGAGGGCAAGATCGATCCTCTGATCGGGCGCGAGCTCGAGGTGCAGCGCACCATCCAGGTGCTGTGCCGGCGCCAGAAGAACAACCCGCTGCTGGTCGGCGATCCGGGCGTCGGCAAGACCGCCATCGCCGAGGGCCTGGCGCGCAAGATCGTGCGCGGCGAGGTGCCGGAGGTGCTGCGGGACGCGACGGTATTCTCGCTCGACATGGGCACGCTGCTCGCCGGCACCCGCTATCGCGGCGATTTCGAGGAGCGCCTCAAGCAGGTGATCAAGGAGATCGAGGCCCATCCCAAGGCCATCATGTTCATCGACGAGATCCATACGGTGATCGGCGCGGGCGCCACATCGGGCGGCGCGATGGACGCGTCGAACCTGCTCAAGCCCGCTCTCGCGGCAGGCACGCTGCGCTGCATCGGCTCGACCACCTACAAGGAATATCGCCAATATTTCGAGAAGGACCGCGCTTTGGTGCGCCGCTTCCAGAAGATCGACGTCAACGAGCCTTCAGTGCCCGACACGATCGAGATCCTGCGCGGCCTCAAGCCCTATTTCGAGGAGTTCCACAAGCTGCGCTACACCAATGATGCGGTGAAGGCGGCCGTCGAGCTCTCGGCGAAATACATCCATGACCGCAAGCTGCCCGACAAGGCGATCGACGTGATCGACGAGACGGGCGCCTCGCAGATGCTGGTCGCGGAGAATCGCCGCAAGAAGACGATCGGCGTCAAGGAGATCGAGATCACGATCGCCACCATGGCGCGCATCCCGCCGAAGACGGTGTCGAAGGACGATGCCGAGGTGCTGCGCAACCTGACCGAGACGCTCGAGCGCGTCGTCTATGGCCAGGACCGCGCCATCACCGCCCTCTCCTCCTCGATCAAGCTCGCCCGCGCCGGGCTGCGCGATGCCGAGAAGCCGATCGGCGCCTATCTGTTCGCCGGCCCGACCGGCGTCGGCAAGACCGAGGTGGCGCGCCAGCTTGCGGCGAGCCTCGGCGTCGAGCTCATCCGCTTCGACATGTCGGAATATATGGAGCGCCACACGGTCTCTCGCCTGATCGGCGCACCGCCCGGCTATGTGGGCTTCGACCAGGGTGGCCTGCTGACCGACGGCGTCGACCAGCATCCCCATTGCGTGCTGCTGCTCGACGAGATCGAGAAGGCCCATCCGGATCTCTTCAACATCCTGTTGCAGATCATGGATCACGGCAAGCTCACCGACCATAACGGCAAGCAGATCGACTTCCGCAACGTGATCTTGATCATGACCACGAATGCGGGCGCAGCCGACCTCGCCAAGCAGGCATTCGGCTTCACGCGCACCAAGCGCGAAGGCGACGATCAGGAGGCGATCAACCGTCTGTTCGCGCCGGAGTTCCGCAACCGCCTCGACGCCGTCATCTCCTTCGGGCATCTGCCCAAGGAAGTCGTCGCCAAGGTGGTCGATAAATTCGTGCTGCAGCTCGAGGCCCAGCTCGCCGACCGCAACGTCACCATCGAATTGTCCGACGAAGCGCGCGTCTGGCTCGTAGAGCATGGCTATGACGAGACGATGGGTGCGCGCCCGATGGCACGCCTCATCCAAGCGACGATCAAGACGCCGCTCGCCGACGAGGTGTTGTTCGGCAAGCTGAAGGGCGGTGGCGCAGTGCGCGTCGTCGTGGTCGCGGACGCGGAAGCCGCCAAGGCCGGGCAGACGAACGACAAGCTCGGCTTCGAGTTCCCCGAAGGTCCGGTGGCGCCCAAGCCCGAGAAGGAGATCGAGCAGGCGGCGAAGCGGGCCAAGCGCAAGCCGCGCGGCTCGGGCGGCGGCTCCAGTGGCCGCTCACCCTCCGGCAAGCGCAGCAAGCTGAAGGGATTCTTCGGCGGCCCGGATGAGGGCGAGGTCGAGCTGGTGGCCAAGCCGATCGTGCGCACCGTGCCGAAGGTGCCGCTGGTGAAGGAGTAAGGAGCGAATGGCGAGTGGCGAATAGCGAGTAGAATTCGCCACACTCCACTCGCTACTCGCTACTCGCCCTTCACAACGGAATGTTGTCGTGCTTCTTGCGCGGCCGCTCGACCTGCTTCGAACCCAGCATGGCGAGGGCGCGGGCGATGCGCCTGCGGGTCGAATGCGGCATGATGACCTCATCGACATAGCCGCGCTCGGCCGCCACGAAAGGCGACAGGAAGCGCTCCTCATATTCCTTGGTGCGCGCCGCGATCTTGTCGGGATCGCCGATATCCGAGCGGAAGATGATCTCGACCGCGCCCTTCGCGCCCATCACGGCGATCTGGGCGGTCGGCCAGGCATAGTTGATGTCGGCGCCGATATGTTTCGAGGCCATGACGTCATAGGCGCCGCCGAAGGCCTTGCGGGTGATCACGGTGACGAGCGGCACCGTCGCCTGCGAATAGGCGAAAAGCAGCTTCGCGCCATGCTTGATGAGGCCGCCATATTCCTGCGCCGTGCCCGGCAGGAAGCCCGGCACGTCGACGAAGGTCACGATCGGGATCTCGAAGGCATCGCAGAAGCGCACGAAGCGCGCAGCCTTCCGGGAGGCGTCGGCGTCGAGCACGCCTGCCAGGACCATGGGCTGGTTGGCGACGAAGCCGGCCGTGCGGCCCGAGATGCGCGCGAAGCCGGTGACGATGTTCTTGGCGAAGGCCTCCTGGATCTCGAAGAAATCGCCCTCGTCGACGACCTTCGAGATCAGCTCCTTGATGTCGTAGGGCTTATTGGGATTGTCCGGCACCAAGGTGTCGAGCGACGGCTCGGCCCGCTCCAATGGGTCGGAGGTCGGCCATTCCGGCGAGCCCTTGATGTTGTTGGCGGGCAGGAAGTCGAGAAGGCGGCGCACCTGCAGGATCGCCTCGACGTCATTGTCGTAGGCGCCATCGGCGATCGAGGACTTGGATGTATGCACCTTGGCGCCGCCGAGCTCCTCGGCCGTGACCACCTCATTGGTCACCGTCTTCACCACATCGGGGCCGGTGACGAACATGTAGCTCGTATCCCGCACCATGAAGATGAAATCGGTCATGGCCGGCGAGTAGACATCGCCTCCGGCGCAGGGACCCATGATCACCGAAATCTGCGGAATGACCCCGGATGCAATCACATTCCGCTTGAAGACCTCGGCATAACCACCGAGAGACGCTACACCTTCCTGGATACGCGCGCCGCCTGAATCATAAAGCCCGATGATCGGCGCGCGCATCTTCAGCGCCATGTCCTGCAGCTTCATGATCTTGCCCGCATGAGCTTCGGAGAGCGAGCCGCCGAACACGGTGAAGTCCTTGGCGAAGACGAAGACCTTGCGGCCATTCACCGTGCCCCAGCCCGTCACCACCCCATCGCCCGGGATCTTGGTTTTCTCCATGCCGAAATCCGAGCAGCGATGCTCGACGAACATGTCGAACTCCTCAAAGCTTTCCTGGTCGAGCAGAAGCTCGATGCGCTCGCGCGCCGCGAGCTTGCCGCGCGCATGCTGCGCCAGGATGCGCTTCTCGCCGCCGCCGAGACGCGCCTCGGCGCGCCGAGCTTCGAGCTTGTCGAGGACAGGTTTCATGGGCTTTCGGCTCCCGGACGCCGTTCACGATGAGGTGCTGTCCCTTAGCATCGGCGCGGGAGGCTCAAAACGAAAAAAGCCCCAAAACGAAGAATGCCTCGACCCCGAAACTTGGGCCAAGGCGGCGCAACATCCCGATCCTGGGCAAGCCAGCGCGGACGGCGAGGCCCCGAATCGCCCGGCAAGGCATGGAAGCAAGAAGCGGACGGAACTTGACTTCGGGCGCCCGATCCACCATCCAGAGCCCGACAGGGTCGCGATGCTGCGCCCTCTTCGATCTCATCTTGCGATCCGGCCGCCCATCGGCGAGCGGCTCGCTCGTTCGACAGGTAGTATTATGGCGAAATCCATCACGGCCAAGATCAAGCTCGTCTCGACCGCCGACACCGGCTATTTCTACGTGACGAAGAAAAACACGCGCACCATGACCGAGAAGATGTCGGTCAAGAAATATGATCCCGTCGCGCGCAAGCATGTCGAGTTCAAGGAAGCCAAGATCAAGTGATCATCGCCTCCTGAAGCGGGCTTCGGCACGCTCGACGACCGGATGGCGGCGCCCCGGATGATCAGCGCCGCACACACGCAAAATCGGATCGGATAGCGCGCCAGGCAACAGGTTTGGCGCGCCTTTGGCGTTTCGCCGACGCCTGACAAAGGACCGCGTTTGCGGCGGGCAAGCCTCACGCCGCGTCGAGAACGACCCGGTTGCGTCCCTCATTCTTGGCGCGATAGAGCGCCTCGTCGGCGCGCTTGAACAGATCGGCGTGGCTCTCCTGCACATGGCGCATCACGGCGACGCCGAGCGAGATCGTGACCGTGATGGCGTTGCCGCCGCCGGCGATGGCGAAGGGGCGGCGATGCACCGATTCGCGGATGCGCTCGGCGACCGCCTGGGCCCCGCCATGACCGGTATCAGGCAGGACCGCGACCAGCTCCTCCCCGCCGAAGCGCACCAGGAGATCATGAGTGCGCAGGCATTCGCGCGCGCGCTTGGCGAGCTCGCGCAGCACCTCGTCGCCGCAATCATGGCCGTACGTGTCGTTGATCAGCTTGAAGCGATCGACATCCATGACCAGCAATGAGAGCGGGCGGGCCCGGCGGGCCGCGTCCTTGACGAGGTCGCCGACATTGGAATCGAGGAAGCGGCGATTATGCAGCCCGGTCAGCGGATCGATGATGGCAAGCTCCATCGATTGCTGCACCGAATTGCGCAAGCTCGCCGCATAGCGCTGGTTGCGCACCTGGGTGCGCACGCGAGCCAGCAGCTCGTTGCGGTCGATGGGCCGCATCAGGAAGTCGTTGGCGCCGATTTCGAGGCCACGCAGCAGCCGGGCCTTGTCCTCCAGCTCGGAAACCATCAGCACGCCCATATTGCGGGTGCGCTCGAGCGAGCGCAGCTGGGCGCAGATGCGCAGCCCGTCATGGCCGTCGAGGTTGAGGCTGACGATGGCGAGGTCGAAATTATGCTCGGCGGCGTGAAACACCGCATTGTCGCCCCTCGCCTCGACCTCCACCATGTGGAAGGCGGACAGGGATTTGAACATGCGCTCGGCGGCGCTGGGGCGATCCTCGATCACCAGGATGCGGCCATTGAGGCCGCTCTCCGCCGCCGCGATCGCGAAGGGATCGCCCATGCCCATATCCTTCGAGCGCAGCGCGCGGGCTCGCAGCTCGTCCTGCACGCTCTTCAGCCGCACCAGGCTGCGAACGCGCGCGATCAGCGCCACCTCGTCGATGGGCTTGGTCAGGAAGTCGTCGGCGCCGGCCTCGAGACCCGCGACCCGATCGGCGGGCTGGTCGAGAGCGGTCACCATCACGACCGGGATATGGGCGGTGAGCGGGTCGCCCTTGATCTGCCGGCACACCTCGAAGCCGTCCATATGCGGCATCATCACGTCGAGAAGCACGATGTCGCATTCCCCGGCCTGCACGATGGCAAGGCCGTCCGGCCCGTTCATGGCCGTCTTGACGTCGAAATACTCGGCGGAGAGCTTCGCCTCGAGCAGCTTGACGTTGGTGATGATGTCATCGACGACAAGAACGCGTGCGGTCATGACGTTTTCTCAACTTCCCCCGAACCGGAATGCCTCGCCGCCAGCGGGTCAACCCGCATAGGTCTTGACGGTTTCCAGGAATTTGGCGACCGAGATCGGCTTCGACAGATAGGCTTCGCAGCCCCCCTCGCGAATGCGCTCCTCGTCGCCTTTCATGGCGAAAGCGGTGACGGCGACGACCGGGATCGAAGCCAGCTCGCTGTCGTCCTTGAGCCAGCGCGTCACCTCGAGGCCCGACACTTCCGGGAGCTGGATGTCCATCAAGATCAGGTCTGGGTGATGGGCGCGCGCCAGCTCCACGGCTTCGACGCCGTTCGCGGTCTTCAAGGTGTGATAGCCATGCGCTTCGAGGAGGTCGTTGAAGAGCTTCATATTGAGCTCATTGTCCTCGACGATCAGAACCGTTTTGGCCATAGTGATACCCCATCCCCTGCCCTACCCCACCGGCAGGCCTTTTCCCGTCGATGATCGTGTTAACGAACCCGCATTGCCGAAGCCGAAAGTGAACAGCAAAAACTTTAGCAAATCGAGTCGTCCTCCCTTCACCGGAGCGCGTGAGAGGGCGAAAGCGCTTGCCCTCGATGCCCTGTTATACATCGCCAACGACCAGGAACAGCTCGGCCATTTCCTCGGCGAGACCGGATTCGACCCTGCGGACCTGCGCCGCACGTCTCAGGAGCCGGGTTTTGCCGGTGCAATGCTTGATTATCTATGTTCCAATGAAGCCTTGCTCATCGCCTTCGCGCGCGAGCACGGGCTCGACCCGAATGCTGTGGACGCGGCACGCCAGCTCCTCGCTCACCATTCGGAAAAACACGCTTAGGCGCGCCGGAAGCGCAGCAGTCGCGCGCGATTGCCGATCAATCTGAGCTCATCGCCCCTGAATTGCAGGCACAGGCGTTGGCGCCAAGGGCCGTCGCTGCGCTCGATCAAGGCGAGATCTTGCGCAATGGGCACGAGCGCGTAGCTCGTGCGCAAAGGTCCGATGCCGCAGCTCAAATGCGCCACTCCGTCCGAAATCGCGATCTCGAGCTCGGCATGCTGCGCCGCCCAGCGGAAACGTCCCTGCCAATGCGGGTTCGCCGTCAGATCCTCGCGTGATCGGCGAAAACGCCGGCGAACCAGGCCGATCTCGGCAAGCAGATCATCGCCATCCCCCTGCAGGCGAATCGGCAGCTCGGCCGAGCGGTTTTCCGCCACTGCGGGCGCGACACGAAACACGTTCTGCTGCGCGCCGAGGAAGGTGACCGCCCCCGCGCGATGCTCGAGCCAGAGCGGCTCCCCCTCGGCAATGAAGCGTCCCTCGGGCAGATCCTGCGCGACGGTCATCGGCATCTCGGTTCCGAGCAGCTTCGCCATGGCGCGAAGCGCGATCTCCTGAGCGTCGGTCTCCTCGCGATTGCTGAGCACCACGATGCCGGCGCCTTCAGCCGGCGCGATGAGCACGTGATTCTTGTAGCCGGGCAGCGAGCCGCCATGGCCGAACAGGGTCGAGCCCGCGAACCCGTAGCGCGCAAGGCCGAGCCCGTAACGGGTCGGCCGGCCATCGGCGAGATGACGCTGCGCCCCGAGCTTCGCCAACAGCCCCGCGGCCGCGCCGCGATCGGCGAGCAGCGCCTGCGCCCAAGAGGCAAGGTCGAGGGCCGAGCCCGCAAGCCCGCCCGAGGCCGAGAGATAAGAGCCGTAACGGCCGGATCGCCAGCCCGCCCGGCTTCGCCAATAGCCGGTCGCGAGCCCGGGCACCGGCTCGGTCTGGTCTTCGGGGAAGACGATGCCAAGACCAAGCGGCGCAAAGAACGCCCGATGCAGGGAGGCCGCATAGTCGATGCCCTTCGCCTCGAGCGCGGCCTGGACCAGCCTGTAGCCCGTATTCGAATAGGAGATCTCGCTGCCCGGCGGGAAATTGAGCCCTTCGAGCGACATGATGAAGTCGAGAAGCTCGTCGCGGCCGAGCACCGTCGATGGGGCGATGCCCAATTGCCAATACGCCTCCATCAGGTCGGGGATGCCGGACGTCATGTCGAGAGCGCGTCCGACCGGTAGCTCGCCGATCGCTGCCGGCAATCGCAGATGGTCGCCGAGGCGGTCCTCGAATCCGATCGAGCCTTCGCGCATAAGCAGCGCGCACAGGAATTGCTTGCCGATCGAGGCGTAGCGGAAGACAGTCTCGGGCGAGCATGGGATCTTGGAGGCGAGATCGGAGAGGCCGCCGCTCGCGGCCACGCGGATCCGGCCGCCATCGAACAGCAAGATGACGCCGCCCGGCCCTTGCTCACGCGTCCAATCGCGCGCGATCGCCTCGACCATCACCCCAGCGCCGTCCCAGTCCATCATGGCCTCCTCTGCGAATCGCGGACAGGTCTAAATCTTTTTCCGATAACGCGCTAAGCTTGTGCGCAAGCGCTGTGCCGGCGGCATTTGGGCCGGCTCGGACGAGGCGATGACAAGCACGATTGCCCAGATCTGCCGCGATTGTCGCAGCACCCTCGGCGAGAAGCGGGCGCGCTGCCCGCATTGCGGCAGCCCGCGCCTCTTCGCGCATCCCGAATGGGACAAGCTTGCCATCGCCCATGTGGATTGCGACGCCTTCTATGCGACGATCGAGAAGCGCGACGATCCCTCGCTGATGGCAAAGCCGGTCATCATCGGCGGCGGGCGCCGCGGCGTCGTCTCGACGGCCTGCTACATTGCGCGTATCCATGGCGTGCACTCGGCGATGCCGATGTTCAAGGCCCGCGCCGCCTGCCCCAACGCCGTCATCATCAAGCCGAACATGGAGAAATACGTGAAGGTGAGCCGCGAGGTGCGCCGGCTGATGCTGGAGCTGACGCCGCTCGTCGAGCCCGTCTCGATCGACGAGGCCTTTCTCGACCTCTCGGGGACGCAGGCGCTGCACGGCACGCCGCCTTCCCTCACCTTGATGCGGTTTTCCGAGAAGGTCGAAAAGGAGATCGGCGTCACCGTGTCGATCGGCCTGTCGTTCAACAAATTCCTGGCGAAGATCGCCTCCGATATCGACAAGCCGCGCGGCTTCTCGGCCATCGGGGAGGCGGAGGCGCTCGACTTCCTTGGGCCCAAGCCGGTCACCATCCTGCCGGGGGTCGGCAAGGCGGCGGCGGCGCGTTTCGGGCGCGAGGGCGTGAGCACGGTCCTCGATCTGCGCCGGCTCGAGCCGCGGCGCATGGTCTCGCTCCTCGGCAATGACGGCATGCGGCTGACGCGGCTCGCCAATGCGCGCGACGACCGGCGCGTCACGCCCGAGCACGAAACGAAGAGCGTCTCGGCCGAGACGACCTTCGAGACCGACACCAGGGACGCCGAGGTGCTGCTGCCGATCCTCATGCACCTGTCGGAAAAGGTCTCGGCACGGATGAAGGCCAGCGAGCTCGGCGGCTCGACCATCACGCTGAAGCTGAAGACGAGCGATTTCCGCCTCGTCACCCGGTCACGCACGGTCTCGGCGCCCACCAATCTCGCCGGTCGCATCTACCAGGCGGCGCGCGCCCTGATGCAGCCGGAGCTGGCGCGTGGTCCCTATCGCCTGATCGGCGTCGGCGTCTCGGAGCTCGTGCCGGCCGAGGAGGCCGATCGCGGCGACCTCGCCGATCAGAGCGTGGCGCGCGAAGCCGGGATGGAACGAGCCGTCGACAGCCTGCGCGCCCGTTTCGGCCAGGGCGCCATCACGCGCGGGCTCGTCTTCGCCGCGCGCCAGACAGGCGACAAGGGGCGACGCTGAACGCGAGCGAGCAGCGCGGCCTTAAGCGGGGCCTTACTGGTTGCAGGCGGAAGGAGACAGGAATTCGATGGTCTTCAGCTCCCCCTTGAGCGCGAAATCCCCATAATTGAGCTTCAGCGCCCGGCTGACGCCATTATCGTAGAGGACGAAGCTCATGACATAGGCAGGCTGGCGCTCTCCGGCGCCGGGCTCGAAATAGCTGAGCGTCACCGGCCAGGAGGTATGCCCCTGCAATTGCGGCGCCTTGCTCGCGGGCTCGGCCTGCTCGGCCGCCTCCGTCGCGACCGGAGCGCCGATAACCGCCAGCGTATCATAGACTTTGCGGCCGGTATCCGAGCCGTCGAAGATCTTGGTCGAGAACAGCTTGTTTCCGGCAAATCCTTCCTGGATGAGGCGCTTGATATGCGCATTCGGGAATAGCGTGTCGGCTGGCGCCGTGAGATGGGCGTCTTGGGGTTTCTGGATGCTGATCTCGACGCCGCCGGCGCCGAGTTGCGCCTTGCCTTCGGTGTGCTCGGTGGTGTCGCCGCGCACCGAATCATTGGTGAAGCGCAAGCCCGAGCCGTCGCCGGTCTCGAAGGAGGTGGAGCGGACATCGAAGCCGCGGTCGCCGCTGCTCTCCGAGCCGCTCAACTGCGTCACCTGGCGGAAATTCGTCGCATAGCCTTCGCAGGCTGTACCCGTGATCTCGAAGACGAGCCGGCCGCGCGCCTCGTCGACGCCGTTCACGCCTCGGCTCGACAGCAGCGACAGGTCATAGACGGCGCGGTGCGGAACGAGGACGATCTTCTGCGTTTCGGCGCCCGCGGGGCGCCAGGCAAGGACGGCCAGGAACGAAAGGAAAGCGACCTTGCGGATGACGGCAAATGATCTGGACACGGGCTGCTCCTGCGTCCGCCCGGGCGAGACGGCGCTGCGATTGAGGCACTGCGCCTCCGCCATAGCACAGAAGATGGCGAAGTTTGGGAAGGCGGGCCGGGCGCATCTTCCGGCCACGATGGCTGGTTGCGCCGCCCGGCGCGCCACGCCGTTGCACAGAGCCGTCCCCTCACCTATAAGGGCCCCGTCGGAGCGTGGCGCAGCCCGGTTAGCGCACTAGTCTGGGGGACTAGGGGTCGGAGGTTCAAATCCTCTCGCTCCGACCATCACAACTTAGTGACATCATTGCAGAAAATTGCGGGCTCTCGGCCGATGGCCCCGCAATGGAGCTTCCTCCCGCCGACGGGTCTCACCGTCGCGATACGCTGCGACAGTCAAAAATTCTGCACGCAATCTCCGACCTCGGCAGCCGGCACCAAGTGCACGAACCACCCGGCCAAGGTCTGATTTGTGTGCCGGATGATCTGATCGGCCGTCAGCGTGTCGTTATCCCAGGTGCTGTGCGCATCCGAGACAAGCGCGACGTCGAATCCCAATGTGAAGGCGCGCCGGCACGTGGTGTCCACGCAGACCTCCGTCTGTGCGCCTACGACAACCAGGCTCTTCACTCCTGCCGTCGTGAGCACGGGCATCAGCGTCGTTTCATGGAACGAGTCCGGCGTGCGCTTGTCGACGATGGCCTCCCCTGACTGCGGCGCGATCGACGGATGGATTTGCCAGTTTGGCGTCCCGTGTTCGAGAAGATGTCCCGACTGACCGGCGTGCCGGACATAGATGATGGGCGTGCCGGAGTGCCGAGCCTGCAAGAGAAGCGTCTGCACGCGCGTGAGCAACATTTCGCCCGCATGGATCGGCGCGATCCGCTCGCCGTTGAACATGCCGAGCTGAAGGTCGATGACCAGCAGCGCCGTGCCTTTGCCGCCAGGTGATGGAACTGTCATCTCGATCCTCGGAACCGATTTCGAGCCGGCAGCCTACCAGCAAATGGCACAAAGCTGGATCGAGCATGCGAGGATTTTGCTCGACGGCGTCCGTGCTCTCAGTTACGCGCGGGTGTCGGAGCGGATCGCGATAAAGGGCTGCCATGATCGAGAAAGATGTCGTCGTCACCTCCCGCAACGGGCCGATCCCGAGCTTCGCAGTCTGTCCGGAGGGGCCTGGTCCATATCCGGGCATCCTCTTCTACATGGACGCGCCCGGCATCCGCGAGGAGCTGCGCAATCTGGCGCGGCGCATCGCCAAGCATGGCTATTTCTGCCTGCTGCCCGACATGTATTACCGCCTCGGCAACCTGCGCTTCGACTTCGTGCGACGGGCCGAGGGTATGCGTGCCACGATGATGGCGGCGATGAACTCGCTCACCAACGCGCTCGTCATGGAAGATACCGCGGCCTGGCTCGGCTTCCTCGACGCGCAGGACAAGGTGAAGCCAGGCGCCGTCGGCTGCGTCGGCCATTGCATGAGCGGCCGCTATGTGACGACGGCCGCCGCACGCTTCTCGAACCGCCTGGCCGCCTGCGCCTCGCTCTATGGTGTCGGCATCGTCACCGATGCGGAGGATTCCCCGCATCTGGCGATCGACCGCATCAAGGGGGAGATGTATTTCGGCTTCGCCGAGACCGACGAGCATGTGCCGGATCATGTGATCCCGACCTTGCGCGCCGCCCTCGACAAGGCCGGCACGCCCTATGGCCTCGACGTCTATTCCGGCAGCCGGCACGGCTTCCAGTTCCCGGAGCGGGACGTCTACGAGACCCATGCGGCCGAAGCGAGCTGGGCGAAGATCCTGGCGATGTGGGATCGCAACCTGAAATAGGCGGAGGAGCAGATCGGCGCGCAGTTCAATTGCGCCCAGATCGCCGCCACAGGTTGCGCCGCCACAGCCTACTGCGCAGCCAAGCCGGATATTCGCCGATCTCCTCGGTGGTGAAGACGATGTGCAGCACGAGGCACATGGTCACCAGCATCGCAGCCAGGAACACGGTCTCGAGTGCGAGATTGGCGAAGCTCCATCCGGATTCTCCGATGAGCATTAGGGTCATCCGGCACGGCCCGTTGAAGGTCGGGACAAGCGCTCCCATCATCGCTTGGCATAGCGCTCGGCGGTCGGCATCAGGCCGATCGGTGAGCTGAATGAAAATCGGGGCGGACAGGATCACGATCGCGACAGAGGCGACGACCTCGGCGAGCCATTGCTGCATCAAGGCGCCGAGCCCATAGGCGAGCACCTCCTGGACGAGGAGGCTGACGAAAACGCCGAGCGCGAAGGCTTTCAGGTATTTCATCACGACGTCTCCCGCCCCCGTGCACGGGTCCGAGCAAGGCCGATCCCGGCGATCACGCCGCGGGACACGGGCCCTGCGCGATGTCGCGCATGGTCATGATGACTTGGTCGCAGCTGGTCTGCGTGAGGTTCAAGGAGATGGCGGCGCCGCAAGATGACGCTGGGAGGTGAGATTGTTGCTCACGCCATTGACGGCGAGGCAGCAAGCGGCGATGTTTTCTGGTCGCCGCCGACAGCCAGCTGAAGCATCGCGTCAAGAAATCCGTCGAGCCATGAAGTCTGTCGAGCCATGAAGTCTGTCGAACCTGGTCTCGTCTATTCCTATTCGATCGCGACCGATGCCTCCCACTCGGCCGAGGCTTTCGGAAACGCCGACGTCACCGTGCTCGGCACCGCCGCCCTGATCGGCTTCGTCGAGACCGCGGCCGAGCGTTGCGTGAGGCCCTATTACGATCGCGGCGAGGCATCGGTCGGGATCGGCCTGCATATCCGCCATATCGCGCCGGCGCCGGCCGGGGCCACGGTCGGGGCACGCGCCAGGCTCATCGACGTCAATCGCCGCAAGCTCGGCTTCGAGGTCGAGATTTCCTGGAATGATGCGGTGTTGATGATCGGCACCCACGACCGCGCCGTCATTGACCTGCGCAGTTTTCTCGACCGCATGGGGCAGGCGGCGCTGGTGCGCTGACACAAGCCAGAGGCGCTTAGCCTTCGAGCCGAGGCGCTTCCTCTCCGCGCGGCCAAGACCGCCGCGTCGGGAGAGGCCTCAGATAGCCAGCAGCACCAGGCTCAACGCCCCAAACCCCATGCAGTAATAGGCGAACGGGTCGAGCGCCTTGAACTCATGCGACTTCATCCAGCGCATCAGGATGGCGATGGCGATGAAGGCCGTGACGCCAGCGACAACGCCGCCGATCAGAGCGACGCTGGTGACATGGCCGCCCGACTTCATGAGCTTCGGCACCTCGAGCACGGCGGCGCCCAGAATGATCGGCGTCGCCAGCAGGAACGAGAAGCGCGCCGCCGCCTCGTGCTTCAGGCCGAGCAGCAGGCCGCCGGCAATGGTGGCGCCGGAGCGCGAGATGCCGGGGATCAACGCCAGGCACTGCCAGATGCCGATGATGGCGGCATCCTTCATGGTGAGCGCGCCGATCGGGTTATGGCCCTCCTGCTTCAGCCGCTCGACGGCAAAGAGCAGCACCCCGTTCACGATCAGGAAGAAGGCGGCGAGGAAGGCCGAGCCGAACAATTCGCGCACATAATGCTCGAGCAGGAAGCCGGCGATCACGGCCGGTATGGTGCCGACGATCACCAGCCCGAGAAGCCGGAACTGCTCGCCGCGCCGTTTTGGGTCGCGGTCGAAGAAGGCCGACAGGATGCCCAGCCAATCGCGCCAGAAATATAGCATCAAGGCGATCGCGGTGCCGACATGCAAGACCACGAGCAGCGGCAGGAAGGCCTCCGAACGGATGTCCATATCCTTCAAGCGCATCAGCGGCGGCAGCACCACCGCATGCCCGAGCGACGACACGGGGAAGAGCTCGGTGATGCCTTGCAGGATGGCGACGATGATGGTCGAGATGAGTCCCATGGAGCCCCGCAATAATGGCCTGCGAATCGGCGGATCGGCCGGCAATCTGCTCGATTCGCGCCGAGGGCGCCAACGAAATCACCAGGCCGGACTGTGCCTAGCCGCCACGGCTTCGGGGATCAAGGCTTGCTGGATCGCGGATCGTCAGTTCGGCATGCTCAGCGTCGCCATCGCCTGGGACGAGATCTGACGAAGCGTCGTCGCCAGCGGAAAGCCCCCGCGCAGCCATTGCGCAGCAAGCGGCGTGATCTTGCACAACCGCTTCGCGCCCGGATGATCGGCGAGAGCCGCCCCTTCCCAGATCACCTCGGCAATTCCGGTGAGCTGCAGCAGGTCGCCCTTGTCGAAATCCACGATGGTGACACCGATGCGCGGATTGACGAGCAGATTGCCGAGCGTGTTGAAGAAGAAATTGCCGCGATAATCGGGCATCAGGACATGACCCTCGCGGTCGAGCTTCAGGAAGCCCGGCATGCCGCCGCGATGCGAGACATCGATGCCGTCGGCACGGCCGCCGCGCGGGATCGCCGCGGACGCAACGAAGCAGGTATCGGCGCGCGCGATCAGCGACAGCTCCTCGGCGCCGAGCGTCGTGAGCCGCTCGGCGCGTGCCGACCGCGCGAAGGCGTCCCGCCTGAACCCCTCATAATCGCGCTTGTGAATATATTGCGGGCAATTGCCAAAACTCTGGTCGACGGAGAGCGAAAAGCCGCCCGGCCCTGCGCTCGCGACATGGCCGTTCATGCGGTTGCGCCGAAGGGTCGGCAGCTCGATGCCGAGGAGGCCGAGCGTCGCACCTTCGACGATGGCGGGCGCGAGCGGATCATCGGCGTCTGGAAGCGCCGCGACATCCAGGGTGAAAGGGTCGGGGCTCATGGCGAAGCCTGGCTGCCCGAACAACATCGAGGCCCAGGGCTGCTGATCGGCATCGACCGAGCCGACCACCAGGAAAGGAAGCTGCGCGAAGAAGAGGCGGTGCTGGTCCGGCATGAAATTGCGCAGCGCCCGCTCGCCCACTTCCGCCATGCGCTCCGAGAGGCCGAGCCTCGCATGTGCGGCACGCTCGCCCTCATGCCAAGGCGCCTGGCCCTTCTCCAGCTCACGCGGCGTCTGCGTCACGCGCCTCTCCTGCGCCCCACTGTCCCCTGCTCCTCGAACGATCCGTTCCATCGCTGCGATCCTGGCGTCATGTGCTGATCTGCTCATGCATGTGGGCGCTTTCCCGCCGTGATAGAATGCGCGATAGGTGCAACGCATTCTTGCGCAGATTGGAATGATCGATGGACCGCTTGGACGCGATGGCGATCTTCGCCAGTGTGGTCGACGAGGGCAGCTTCGCCGGAGCGGCGCGGCGGTTGCGGCGCTCACCGCCCTCCGTCACGCGGGCGATAGCCTTCCTGGAGCAGCGTGTCGGCGCGACGCTCCTGCATCGCAGCACGCGTGCGATGCGCCTGACGCAGGCGGGAGAACGCTATCTCGTCGCCTGCCGCAACGTGCTGGCGGAGCTCGCCAGCGCCGAACGCAGTGTCGGCAGCGAGCAGGCCGAATTGCAGGGCGTGGTGGCCGTGACCTCGCCTGCGACCTTCGGCCGGCTGCATGTGCGCCCGGTCATGGACGGCTTCCTCGATGCCCATCGCGGCGTCTCGCTGCGGCTGTTGCTGCTCGACCGGATCGTCAACCTGGTCGAGGAAGGCTTCGACGTGGCGATCCGGATCGGCCACCTGCCCGATTCCTCATTGTCCTCCATCAGGCTCGGCCAGGTGCGGCGCGTGCTCTGCGCCAGCCCCGATTATCTCGCCCGCCACCCGCCTCTCCTGCGCCCGGTCGACCTTGCGCGCCATGCCTGCATCGTCATCTCGCAGAACGCTGCCGACCAGCCGTGGCGATTCTCGGAGGGCGCAGGAGGACGCCAGAGGCCGGTGCGGTTGCACCCTCGTCTCAACGTCAACGAGGTCGCGGCGGCTGTCGCCTCGGCGGCCGAGGGACATGGCATCGTGCGGTTGATGTCCTATCAGGCGGAGAGCGAGATGCGGGCCGGGCGGCTCGCGCGGCTTCTTCCCGAATTCGAATCGGCGCCGCTGCCGGTGCATCTCCTCGCGCCTGCGGAGCGTCCGCCGACGGCGCGCATCCGCGCCCTCATCGACTATGCGGTGCCTGTCTTGCGGGCCATTCTCACGAAAGTCGAAGCGACCTTCCGTCGATGAACTTCGAATTCACCACGCTAGCCGATCGGCCCAAGGCGATCGCCTCAGCCCCCCGACGAGGCACCCTGATCGGGGGTTGCCTCGCGCACGACCTCCAGATGACGTGCGCATTCGACGAGCTCCGCCAGCACGCCTTGCAAGAGCTGCCGATGCAACGACGAAAGGGGCGCAATCGGATGGGCCGGCGCGCCGCGCGCAGAGACTGTAGCGCCTTCGGCCGGCGGCACCTGCCCAAATGTCGCTTGACCAAGTGTTCCCCGGCCAAGTGTTCCCTGGCCAAGTGTTCCCTGACCAAGTGTCCCCTGACCAAGTGTCCCCTGACCAAGCGTCGCCGGCTCCTCGAATGGCGCGTCTTCATCGGCCTCGCTTTGTCTGGCAACGGCCTCGTCGGCGTGATCCCCGTCGCCCTGCGGCACGGCACCTGAGAAATCTTCCGCTTCGGCGATATCGGCGGAAGCGACGAGCTCTTCGCCCGATGCTCCTCCGGCCTGCTGCACGATGCCGACGCCTTGCGCCATCAGGATGCGCTGCACGCCCTTGATCGTGTAGCCCTCGCCATAGAGCAGCCTGCGGATCCCCCGCAACAGCAGCACGTCCGCCGGGCGATAATAGCGTCGCCCGCCGGAGCGCTTCATCGGCTTGATCTGCGGAAAGCGAGTCTCCCAGAAGCGGAGCACATGCTGAGGAATGTCGAGCTCCTCGGCGACCTCGCTGATGGTACGGTAGGCACCGGTGGCCTTGTCCATCCCGACCTCCTTAAGGATCGATCGCTGCGGGTTCCGACCCGCCGGACGCAAGCGACAGGTTCAACACCTCTTCAACGCCGCTACAACGCTTCTTGGCCGGCGAGGGGCGAGCTCGGTCGGAACGCGACCGTTCAATCGGCCTTGCCGTCGATATGGCGGTTGATACGTGCCCTGAGAATGTTCGAGGGCTTGAACACGAGGACGCGACGCGGCTCGATCGGCACCTCGACGCCGGTCTTCGGGTTGCGCCCGATCCGGCGCCCCTTGGAGCGCACCAGGAAGGAACCGAACGAGGACAGCTTGACCTTCTCGCCCTTGGCGATGCGGTCCGACATCTCCTTGAGAACGAACTCGACGATCGAAGCGCACTCCGTCCGCGACAGACCAAGCTTGCGGTAGACCGCCTCAGTGAGGTCTGCCCTCGTGCAGGTGTCGCTCATGGCTAGTTCCTCGTTCGTCACGGCAGGCCGCACAACCAGCTGCCAGTGGCCTGCCCCACGCTTCCACCCGATTTGCGTGGCGCCGAACCGACCATGCAATCATGGCCGACCCGTAAATTCCGATACTAGATATTTTGCCTCCGCCGACGCAACCGGATTCGCTCTCGGTGTTCAGGCTACCCCAGCTTCTCGCAAGGCGGCAAGGATCACCAAGCTTATCACCAGCGTATCAAGGCGGAGCCCCAGGTGAATCCGCCCCCCATGGCTTCGAGCAGCACCAGATGGCCGGGCTTGATGCGCCCGTCGCGCACCGCCACATCCAGCGCCAGCGGAATGGAGGCGGCCGAAGTGTTGCCGTGCTGCTGCACCGTCACGATCACCTTGTCGCGCGAGATGCCGAGCTTGTCGGCGCTCGCATCGATGATGCGGCGATTGGCCTGATGCGGCACGAACCAGTCGATATCGGCGGCAGAGATATGGGCCGCAGCGAAGGCATCCTTGATCACATCGGTGATCATGCCGACCGCGTGGCGGAACACTTCCTTGCCCTCCATGCGCAGATGTCCGACCGTCTTGGTCGTAGACGGCCCGCCATCCACGTAGAGCTTGCTCTTATGGCGCCCGTCGGAGCGCAGATGCGTGGTGATCACGCCGCGCTCGGCGACGACGCCGAGATTTTCGCGCGCCTCGAGCACCACAGCTCCGGCTCCGTCGCCGAACAGCACGCAAGTGCCGCGATCCGTCCAATCGAGGATGCGCGAAAAGGTTTCCGAGCCGATCACCAGGGCCCGCCGATGCGATCCGGACGTCAGGAACTTGTCGGCGGTCGCGATGGCGAAGATGAAGCCCGAGCATACCGCCTGCAGGTCGAAGGCCGCTCCATGGGTGATGCCGAGCGCGGCCTGGATCTCAGTCGCGGTCGAGGGAAAGGTATGGTCCGGCGTCGAGGTCGCCAGAATGATGAGATCGATATCGGCGGGTTCGAGCTTGGCGTCGGCGAGCGCCGCTTTCGCGGCCGCAAGGCCGAGCGTCGCCGTCGTCTCGTCATCGGCTGCGATATGGCGTTCCCTGATGCCGGTGCGCTGGACGATCCATTCGTCCGACGTATCGACCATCCTCGACAGCTCTTCATTGGTCAGGGTGCGGCGCGGTAGGGACGCGCCGATGCCCACGACCACCGATCTCGATATATTCACGCAGTCTTGTCCTCAGCAGGCAGCTTGTCGGAAGCAGGCTTGTCAGAAGCAGGTTTGTCAGAAGCAGGTTTGGTGCGGCGCGGACCGGCAGCTTCGGGAGCCGTTCGCGCGGCGACCAGTTCAGGCGAGTTCAGGCTCGCCTGAATGACGTCGAGCAGATTGTAACGCGCCATGTCATAGGCGAGTTCGACGGCGCTCGCAAAGCCCAGCCCGTCAGTGCCCCCGTGACTCTTGATCACGACCCCGTTCAGCCCGAGGAAAACGCCGCCATTGACCTTGCGCGGATCCATCTTGTCGCGCAGCGCCCCGAAGGCGTGGCGTGCGAACAGATAGCCGATGCGCGCCATCAGCGTGCGGTTCATGGCGTTGCGCAGATAGGATGCGATCTGCTTGGCCGTGCCCTCCGCGGTCTTGAGCGCGATATTGCCGGAGAAGCCCTCGGTCACCACCACGTCGACGGAACCGAGACCGACATCGTCGCCCTCGACGAAGCCGACATAATCGAGATCGGCAAGGCTCGCATCGCGCAGCATGCGCCCGGCCTGGCGAATGGGCTCGAGCCCCTTGATCTCCTCGACCCCGACATTGAGGAGCCCGACCAGCGGCTTGTCGACATCGAAGACGATACGCGCCATGGCGGCGCCCATCACGGCGAGATCCGTGAGGTGCTTGGCATCAGCGCCGATGGTGGCGCCGACATCGAGAACGATGCTCTCGCCGCGCGCATTCGGCCAGATGGCCGCGATCGCCGGGCGCTCGACACCCTCCATGGGACGCAGGCAGAAGGTCGCCATCGCCATCAGCGCGCCGGTATTGCCGGCCGAGACGGCGACATCGGCCTCCCGCTTCTTCACGGCCTCGATGGCGAGCCACATCGAGGATTTCCAACGGCCGGCGCGGAGCGCTTGGCTCGGCTTGTCGTCCATTTTGACGGCGACATCGGTGTGGTGGAAGGTCGAGAAATCCCTCACGCTCGGATAACGGTCGAGAAGCGGCATGACCTCGCTCTCGCGCCCATAGAGCACGTAGCGGATATCGGGGCGCCGCTCACGCGCGATGGAGGCTCCCGGCACCACCATCTCGGGTCCGAGGTCACCTCCCATCAGGTCGAGCGCGATGCGGACGGTCTGCGGCATGGGTCCCCTGGTTTCCAGCAAGCGCGCAGCCCGGGCGTCGCGCCGCGCGACAATAGCGTTTTGCGTCAAGCGCGCAATGGCGTGTCCGGGATCAAAAGGACATGGAAGATTTGGCCGGTCTCGACGGTTCTTACGGCTTGGCGGCCGGCTTTCGCCCCAGGCCTGCGAGCACCGCGAATGGCGATGGCGCCTTCTCCTCCTCGACGCGGTCAGGGGAGAATTCGACGGAGAGTTCGACCCCAGGCTTGCGCGGATAAGGGTCGAGCCCGAGTGCCAGGAATTCGAGCGTGACGGAGCCGAGATCGATCATGCCGCCTTCGAGCGGCTCGGGCGGATCCTCCTCGTCGGGCGAGATGCTGAGCGTGTCGCCCTGCATGACGCCCCCCTCCCCCGGCTCGAGCGCCGCCGCGAAGGCGAGATCGACCTCCTCGTCGAACTCGCTGTCGAAGGGCTCGAGGCTGACGACGCAGGTCTGGCGGATGCGGGCCGCCACTTTACCTTTGAGGCGCGCTCCACGCGCGGTCGGCGTGACATGATAGGCGCCCGACAAGGCATCGATCGCCACGAGACCGAATTCCCGCGCTATCCGGGCACGTTCCTCGGGGCTCGCCTCGACCGTGACGCCGCGGCCGCGGGCCGGCAGGTCGGCGACCGAGATCGGGCGGCTGAAAAGACGATGATCGCGCGTCATCTTGGCCCTCCGGCGGCCGTTCCACCCGCTTCGGGGCCTGAAAGGCCAGGCGTCAGCAAGTTCTTGAGGTCGAGACCGGTCAGCAAGTTCTCGAGGTCGAGACCGGAGAGACGGCGCTCAACCGCGGCGACGCGCGTCGCGAGCCCCTCGGCATCCCCCGCACCGCCGTCGAACACATTGCGCCGCAGGGCCTCGACGAGCTTCCCCGCGTCGCCGGAGGCGAGCGCAGCGTGATAGGCGGCGGCCCTGCCGTAAAAATGCTTGGCGAGGCCCTTCATGCGCTTCGGCACGCCCATATCGCCGATTCCGATCTCGCGCAGCCCCTGATCCAGGCGGCGAAAGGCAAGGTCCGTGAGGTCCTGCGCCATATCGGCGGCCGGCGCCGGCAGGTCCGCGAGACGGCGCAAGACCAGGGCCAGATGCAAGGCCAGCAACTCGAAACGCCCCTCGAAGGTGTCCGCAACACCGAATTTTGTGAATAAATCTCGGTCACGCGCCAGCGCCGCGATGGAATCGTGGAGTCTTTCGACGGGAGCGAGACGGTTGCGTCTCACAAATGGCCACATTCTGACTACAAACCTCTTCGACAGTTCCGGTGCGCTCCGCCCCGAGCCTTGCGTTCGCATGAAGGGCGAGCTACCGCAACCTTCGCTCGTGGTCAGGTCCCGACAAAGGAGTGCCTTTGTCGGATCGGAGTTGGCCGTTAGATTTGGGCGCCACGCCTGCCGAGGACAAGACATGTTGAGGGGTCTTGTCCGAGGTCCACATCGCCGGTCGATGCTGTCGGCCGTCGATGTCCGTAGAGTTGATGTTCGCGTTCGAAGTTGATGTTCGCACTCTTGGACCGATCGCGGCGGATGGCCGCATCCGCCGCGATCGATCCAGGGGAGCCGCCCGAGGGCAGATGGGAGATGTTCAGGTGAAAGCAAGCTCTTACCGGTCGCAGTTGCCCCAGACGGGCAAGACTGGGTCGCGCACCCGCCTGCTCCTGGCCGCGCTCGCTTGCGCGCCGCTCGCGGCCTGCGATGCGCTGCCTGCCCTGCCCACCCTTTCCACCGGATCCAACAATCCGATCTTCGCCGGGGGAACCACACTGACCCATGGCTATGTCTTCGACGACAAGGTGCTCGACGAGATCAAGCCCGGGACCGATGTCCAGAACGTGCTGCAGAAGCTCGGCCAGCCCTCCAACGTGTCCACGGTCGGCAACCAGACCTTCTACTATACCTCGCAGACCACCTATCAGCGCTTCATGTTCCAGAAGCCTTCGGTCATCGACCAGCGGGTCTTCGCCATCTATTTCGACAAGACCTTCAAGGTCGAGCGCCTCGCCAATTGGGGCATGCAGGACGGCAAGGTCTTCGATTTCATCAGCCGCGCCACGCCTTCGAGCGGCGCCGAACAGAGCTTCCTGCGGCAGATCTTCAACGGCTCGACCAAGCTGAGCCCCTTCGCGCTTTAAGCGCCCTGCGGGGGGCTGGGGGAGGCTCGGCCTCCAGACAAGCGCTCTGCCACCAGACAAGTGCTCTGCCTCGATACCGATCAAGAAAAAACCCCGCGATCGCTCGCGGGGTTTTTCGTTTCAGTCGATCGAGACGAAAGCTGCGTCGCGACCTCTCAAGCCGCGTGGGCGAGGATGGCGAGCAGAAGCAGCGCCACGATATTGGTGATCTTGATCGCCGGGTTCACTGCGGGACCCGCCGTGTCCTTATAGGGATCGCCGACCGTGTCGCCGGTGACGGAAGCCTTATGGGCATCCGATCCTTTGACATGAGTGACGCCGTCCTTGTCGACGAAGCCGTCCTCGAAGGACTTCTTGGCGTTGTCCCAGGCGCCGCCGCCCGAGGTCATGGACACGGCGACGAACAGGCCGTTGACGATCACGCCGAGCAGCGAGGCGCCCAAGGCCGCAAAGGCCGAGGCCTTCGAGCCTGAGATCGCATAGACGCCGAAATAGACGACGATCGGCGCCAGCACCGGCAGGAGCGAAGGGATGATCATCTCCCGGATCGCCGCCTTGGTCAGCATGTCGACGGCGCGGCCGTAATCGGGCCGATCGGTGCCCTGCATGATGCCGGGCTTGTCGCGGAACTGCCGCCGGACCTCGACCACCACCGAGCCTGCCGCGCGGCCGACCGCCGTCATGGCGATGCCGCCGAACAGATAGGGGATCAGGCCACCGAAGATCAGACCCGCCACCACATAGGGGTTCGACAGGTCGAAGGACACCGTCCCTATTCCCTTGAAGTAGGAGAACTTGTCGGGATTGGCCGCAAAGAAGGTCAGATCGTTCGAGTAAGCGGCAAACAGCACCAGCGCTCCGAGGCCGGCCGAGCCGATGGCATAGCCCTTGGTCACTGCCTTCGTGGTGTTGCCGACCGCATCGAGCGCATCGGTCGCATGTCGCACTTCCTTGGGCAGGCCCGCCATCTCGGCGATGCCGCCGGCGTTGTCGGTCACCGGGCCGAAGGCGTCGAGCGCCACGATGATGCCGGCAAGCCCGAGCATGGTCGTCACCGCGATGGCGGTGCCGTAGAGGCCTGCGAGCTGGTAGGTGGCGATGATACCGAAGACGATGACGAGCGCGGGCAGCGCCGTCGACTCGAGCGACACGGCGAGGCCCTGGATGACGTTGGTTCCATGGCCGGTGACCGAGGCCTGGGCGATCGAGACCACGGGGCGCTTGCCGGTGCCCGTATAGTATTCGGTGATCCAGACGATCAGGCCGGTGACGATGAGCCCGACGATGCCGCAGAAGAACAGGTTCTTGCCGGTGACGGCGCCGGCCGCATCGCCGAGCGGGCCCCAGCCGATGATGAGATGGGTCGCGACCGCAAGGCCGACGATGGACAGGAGACCTGCCGCGATCAGCCCCTTATAGAGCGCGCCCATGATCGAGCCATTGGCGCCGAGCTTCACGAAATAAGTGCCGATGATCGAGGTCACGATGCAGGCGGCGCAGATGGCGAGCGGATAGATCATCGTCAAGGCGAGCACGGCCTGTCCGGCGTAGAAGATCGAGCCGAGCACCATGGTCGCGACCACGGTCACCGCATAGGTCTCGAACAGATCCGCCGCCATGCCGGCGCAATCGCCGACATTGTCGCCGACATTGTCGGCGATGGTCGCGGGGTTGCGCGGATCATCCTCGGGGATACCGGCCTCGACCTTGCCGACGAGATCGGCGCCGACATCGGCGCCCTTGGTGAAGATACCGCCGCCAAGACGAGCGAAGATCGAGATCAGTGAGGCGCCGAAGCCGAGCGCCACCAGCGAATCGACGACCACTCGGTCATTCGGCGCGAAGCCCAGCGCTACCGTCAGATAAGAGTAGTAGCCGGCGACCCCGAGCAAAGCGAGGCCGGCGACCAGCATGCCGGTCACGGCGCCGGCCTTGAAGGAGATGTCGAGGCCTTTGGCGAGCGACTGGGTGGCGGCCTGGGCGGTGCGGACATTGGCGCGCACCGAGACATTCATGCCGATGAAGCCCGCCAATCCGGACAGCACGGCGCCGACCAGGAAGCCGATCCCCACCTTCCAGCCGAGCAAAAGGCCGATGATGATGAAGATCACGACGCCGACGACGGCGATCGTCATATATTGCCGTTTCAGATAGGCTTGGGCGCCTTCCGCGATCGCTGCTGCGATTTCCTGCATGCGCTTGCTGCCGGCATCCTGGCTCATGACCGATCTCGCGGTCACGACGCCGTAGACGACGGCCAAAAGGCCAGCGACGATGATCAACGGCAAAGTCATGAACTCTTCTCCAGAGGTAATCGGGATGCGGCGCCCAGGAACCAGCCTTGCCGGCCCGACACGGACGCGCATGCGGACGAGGCAATTTGCCCCGGAAGCGCCGCCCTTCTGCCAAACTTGGCGCCACTGCGCAACCTGCGGTGCCGGCTCGCCCTGAGCGAGACGCGCCGAAGGATCGATTCCGCGGCAACCGAACCCTCCTTCCACGAGATCGCGCCGCAGATTCAAGGCCTTGAGGGGCTCTTCGATGATCCGTCGCGGCTCAATCGGGGTTCGCGGTCGACCTCCGACGCAGGCGCCCGCTCTGTCGGATGTCGCCCGGCCGCAGCTCCTGGCCATTGTGGCCGGCCTTTGCGGATCGCTGATTCTCAACTGCCGGCATCGATCCCATCAGGCCGTCGCCAGCCGTTGCGAGTGGCGGCGCGAGACCAAGATCAGCATGGCGCCCAATGCAGCCGCCGGGAACACGGTCGCGGCGATTCCGGCCCAGCCGAACAGGCCGAGCAGCACGCCGGAGAAATAGGCGGCGAAGGCCGTGCCGCCGAACACCACGACATCATTGGTCGCTTGCACCTTGGCACGCTCCTCGGGCCGCGCCGCGCCGGTCACGGCCGCCGTCGCGGACAGGAAGGCGAAGTTCCAGCCGACGCCGAGCAGCAGCAAGGCGATGTCGAAATGCAGGACGCTGATGCCGGCCTGCGCCACCAAACCGCAGATGACGAAGATGGCGCAGCCGACAAGGCCGATGCGGGCGATGCCGAAACGGGCGATGAGCTGCCCCGTCACGAAGCTCGGCGCGTACATGCCGATGATATGCCATTGGATCGCATAGGCTGCACTCGCGACCGGCAACCCGCAACCGACCATGGCGAGCGGCGTCGAGGTCATCACCAGGTTCATCACGCCTTGCGACACCATGCCGAGCAGCATGGCGGCGACGAGCCTGCGATCGGAGAGGATCTCGCCGATCGGGCGCCCCTTCCCCCTCGGCCATTCATGCAGTGGAGGGGCGCGCAGGAGCAGCAGCACAAAGAAGGCGATCGCCGCGAAGGCGGCTTGCGCCACATAGGTCGCGGCGAAAAGATAGGGCGCCCACATATCCTGTGTCTGGATCACGAGCTGCGGGCCGACGAAAGCTGCGGCGAGCCCGCCTCCCAAGGCGAGCGCGATGACACGGGGGCGGTAGGCGGGCGTTGCCGTATCGGCGGCCGCGAAGCGGTATTGCACCACGAAGGCCTGATAGGCGCCGCAGCTGAAGGTCGCGATGCAGAAGAGCAGGAAACTGCCATGGATGATGGCGACCGCGCCCAGGACCCCAGCCAGAACACCGAACAGCGCCCCGCCCGCAAAGCCGTTGCGGCGCCCGAAGCGGCGCATCGAGAAGGCAGCCGGGAAGGCCGAGACGGCAGTGCCGATGACGAAAGTGAGCACCGGAATGGTGGCGAGCTTCATCTCGCCCGTCAGCACGCGCCCGACGAGCCCGCTCGTCGCGACGACCACGCTGGCATTGGCGCCGGCGAGCGCCGCGGCCGCGGCCAGCACCCAAGCGTTGAACCTTGCCAGACGGTCCCCCGCCTCCGTCACAGCCGCCATTTCGCTTCCGCCTCGCCGTTCCATCCCAGGGGACTGGCGCGAACTCCGCCAGAGCGGAGCGCACACGATGTGAAAAGCGCGCAAGCGTCAAGGATCGGCGCTCATGGCAGGCATCCAGTCTTCGGGCGCCTGAAGGGTGATCTTTGCGGTCTCAGTCCTTGGACAGGACCTGCCACGTCACGATATCGTGCCAAGTCGCTGTCGTGCCAACCGCCGAGGCGGCTTCCTGCATGTGGTCGCGACAGATCGGAGATTGCGATGCCCAAGAACCTCGTTTCCACGGACTGGCTTGGGGAGAACCTCAAGGCGCCCGATCTCGCCGTGATCGACGGCTCCTGGTATCTGCCGGCGCTGAACCGCGACGGAAAGGCCGAATATCTCACGGCCCATATCCCGGGCGCAGTGCATTTCGACATCGAGGAGATCAGCGACCACTCCTCTCCCTTGCCCCATATGATTCCCACGCCCGAACAATTCGCGCGCCAGATGGGCGAGCTCGGCATCGGCGACCGGATGACCCTCGTCGTCTATGACGGGGCCGGCCTCGGCTCGGCGCCGCGCGTCTGGTGGATGCTGCGCGTTTTCGGCGCTCGCGATGTGCGCATCCTCGATGGCGGCCTGCCGAAATGGTTGAGCGAGGGCCGGCCGACCGAGGCAGGGCTCGTCAAGCGGTCCAAGGCGAGTTTCACGACGCATTTCAATGCCGCTGCAGTGGCCGATCGGGCGCGGGTGAGCGAGGCGCTCGAGACCGGCAAGGCGCAGGTGATCGATGCCCGCTCGGCCGAGCGCTTCACGGGCGCAGCGCCCGAAATCCGCCCCGGGCTGCGCAGCGGGCACATGCCGGGCGCTATGAATGCCCCCTCGTCTACGCTTCTCGACAAGGGAAGGCTGAAATCCCCAAGCGAGCTCGCGCAGCTGCTCGACGATGCCGGCCTCGACCGCGATCGGCCGGTGATCACCAGTTGCGGCTCGGGCGTGACGGCGGCCATCATCTCGCTCGCCCTCGACGAGCTCGGGCGCCCCGCCGAGGCGCTCTATGACGGATCATGGACCGAATGGGCCTCGACCGCAGGCAGCCCGATCGCGACAGGGCCGGCCTGAACGTCAGAAGCCGGAGCTCCCTTTTCCGAAAAGGATGATGCGACGACAGGACGAGAGCCGCGATCGTCGGCGCGCAACGCCGGCCGCGGAGGCGGGGTGAGGTGCTCGCAGGCTGGCGCGGTCCTGGGCCCGGCGCGCGCCGCTGATCTGCATTCCCCTCGGCCCCGGCCTGCACAGAATCTGCGCTAGAATCCTGAATTCCTGGTCATCTCGAGCAAGCCTTCTGCAAAGCGCCGGCGCATGACCGCAATCTCGATGCGGGCAATCCGGAGCTTAGGTGAAGATGAAGGTCAAGTTCATTCTGCCTGCCTTGACGGAGGCGAAGAGCCTGTTCTGGCGACCCGTCAAGTATTCGCTGTTTCCACCGCTTGGCTTGGCGACGCTCGCGGCGTTCTTGTCGCCGACCGACGAGGCCGAACTCATCGATGATCACGTGGAACCGCTCCATGCCGACGACGCGCCGGACCTGGTTGTCATCCAGGTCTACATCACCAACGCCTATCGCGCCTACGCGCTCGCTGATCACTACCGCGCGAAGGGCTGCTTCGTGGCGCTTGGCGGGTTGCATGTAACGTCGCTGCCAGAGGAGGCGGCGGCGCATGCCGATACGATCTTCGTCGGTCCCGGCGAGCAAACTTTCCCGAGATTCCTCGCTGACTTCCGGAAGGACGTTGCAGCCAAGCGCTACACCTCCGCGAGCGGGCGCACGATCGAGAACGTGCCGCCGATCAGGCGCGATCTCATCAAGCGCCATCTCTATCTCGTCCCCAATTCAATCGTCGTTACACGCGGTTGTCCCCAACATTGCGATTTTTGCTACAAGGACGCGTTCTTTGCCGGAGGGCGCAGTTTCTATACGCAGCGGGTCGACGACGCGCTTGCCGAGATTGACCGGTTGCCGGGACGTCACCTTTATTTCCTCGACGACCATTTGCTCGGCAATCGACGCTTTGCCGAAGGCTTGTTTGAAGGCATGCGCGGCATGAGGCGCCTGTTCCAAGGCGCCGCCACCGTGGACTCTGTTCTGAGGGGTGATTTGATCGAGCGCGCCGCCGGCGCGGGCCTTCGCAGCCTGTTCGTCGGGTTCGAAACCTTCAGTCCCCTCAATCTGCAAGCCAGCAACAAAAAGCAGAGCCGCGCACGAGACTACGAGGCGGCCGTGCAAAGGCTGAGCGATTTGGGCATCATGATCAACGGGTCGTTCGTGTTCGGCATGGACGACGATGACTCGGATGTCTTTGACCGCACCGTCGATTGGGCGGTTCGCAACGGTCTGACGACGGCGACCTTTCATATCCAGACGCCCTATCCGGGAACCCGGCTCTATGATCGTCTCGCCGCGCAGGGCCGCATCACCTGCCACGATTGGGATCGCTACGATACGCGCCACGTCGTCTACAGGCCGGCGAAACTGACCGAGAAAGAGCTCAAACTAGGGTATGACCGGGCCTATTCGGATTTCTACGGCTGGAAGAACATCGCCCGAGCCTCGCTCGTGCACGACAGCTTGAAGCACCAGGCGAAACACTTCTTTTATTCCGCCGGCTGGAAAAAATTCGAGCCGCTCTGGAACTTGGTCATCAAAACCCGCCATCTGGCGAGCATGACCCCGCTTCTCGAAGCCGTGCTGTCGCAGATATCCCGCGCGCCGCCTACTCGGCCGGCGGCAAATGCGGGAGGCCTTCGATCCCGCGCTTGTGCCCGCGAATCAGCCGCCAAGCTTTGACGAAGGGCAGAAGATACATGGCGCGTACCGAATGGTATTCGGGCTCCTCATGGCCGTTCATGCCGATCCGGATCGGCTCGCGCTTGTCGACGGCGTAGAGCGTGCCGAACATCCAGTCCCAGATGGCGAAGACGAAGCCCATATTCTTGTCCCAATGGCGCTGCGCCACCGAGTGGTGCAGCTGGTGATGGGCCGGTGAGACGAAAAGCTTCCCCCAAATGCCCTTATAGGGCAGCCAGATATGCGAATGGCGCAGATGGAAGCCGAACAGGTAGAAGACCACGATCAGCCCATTCAGCTGCAACACGTTGAACACCTGGACCTGCGGGCCGAACAGCCATTTGCACAGCGCCAGCGTAGCGCCGCCAAAGGTGCCCGCGACCAGGAGGTTGAGCGCATCTTCCACCGGATGCACACGTCCGGCGGTCGCGGGCGTCAGCACCTCGGCCGAATGATGCACCTTGTGGAACTCCCATAGGATCGGGACCTTGTGGAGCCAGTAATGGCCGAGCCACAGGCCGAAATCCATCGCCAGCGCCCAGGCACAGGTGACCGTGAAGGTCGCGACGAAGGCGGGCGGGGCAAGCCCGGGCGACGGCGCGATCGCGACCAACACCGCGCTCACCCCATCGGCCGAATAAGAGCTCACCGCGACCAGCGAGGCGAAAGCCGCGGCGAACAGGAGCTTATTGATCACGAAAAACCAATAATCGGCGATGGCCGAACGATGCGTGTAGATGTGTTTCGGAAACAGATAGCGGAAGAGCCCTTCTTCCTCGAGATGCGGGTCGTGGCGCGCCTCCACAAGGAAAACGATGCAGCCGATCGTGAAGGACACCAGGAGATAGAAGGCGAACCAACGATTCGTCGGGTCCTGGAACATGCCGACGAAGGCCGAAGCCGGGTTTGTGCCGGAAATCGTCTCGTCCATGGATGCCTCACTGCCTGCGGGCACTCAGCCTTAGGCGGCCACGCCTAAGCTTCGGTAAAGCACTAAGCTTCGGTAAAGCACTAAGCTTCGGCAAAGCCGCGCCTTGCCCGCTTTAGGGGCATTTGTTTTCAGAAAGACTAAGCGCGGCCGCTCAAATGCGTCGCGTCGCTTTTGGCCTTGGACGCGTCACCGATTATGGGCGCTCTGGTCGATGAGGCCCGCAATGGCGTCGTTGGCGGGTGATTGCGCGGCGGGATGCGCCGATTTCTCGATCGCCTGCGGCTTGCCGCCGGGGGATTTGATCGGGGTTGGCGGCACCGGAGCCGGTCCGCCCAGGAGGTCGGCGATCGGGTCCTTGGCTTGGTGCTTGGCCGGAGCGGCCTTGGCGACGGGGGCCGGGCCCGCTTCCGGGCTGCGGCCGAACGCCGCCGGGCGCACCGGCGGCAGAATGGCGGGCGAGGCCTCTTCGGGCACCAATGCGGCGGGCGCCGACACTGGCGCCGCCTGCGCCTCGGGGGCCCTCTTTGCCGCCGCTGGAGCGGAATGTGCCTGCTGCAACGCCGCCTGGCGGAACAAGGGCGCCGGATGGCGCTCCGACTGCATCCAGAGCGCGTTGACCGAGACCGCGGCGCCCAGGCCGCCGAAGAGCAGCACCAGGGCGACGGAGCCCGGATGAGCGAGCACGAAGGCCCCGACGCGTCGGGCGCCGAAGGACAGGGCCGAGCGGTTCCGCTGAGCGGAACGCGCGGGAGACCTCCTCATCGGTCTGGTGGCGGCGAGCATGCGTCAACCCCTATGATCGAACGTCAATTGCGAAAATCCGTGTTGCTTTCCCCATCAGGCAACCGCCTGAGCCGGGGATGAGCGCGGCCGCGCATCGATGCGCGGTATCGATAGGGTGGAAGGCGCCTCGGCCGGCCGCTCCGCCGGCAAGCGGACGCTGACACAGGTGCCGGCACCGGGCGTGCTCTCGATCTGCAGCGAGCCGCCATGCAGCCCGACCAGGCCGCGCACCACCGACAGGCCAAGGCCCGTGCCTTCATAGGGTCGGTCATAGGAGGATTTCGCCTGGAAGAAGGGATCTCCGAGCCTTGCGAGGTCGCTCGCCGCGATGCCGATGCCGGTATCGTCGACCGCAAGCTCCAAAAGCGAGCCGACGCGGCGAAGCTGCACCTTCACACGCCCGCCCTTCGGGGTGAACTTCACCGCATTGGAGACGAGATTGATGACGATCTGCCGGCAGGCGCGCTTGTCCCCTTCGAAGGCAAGGCCGTCGGCCGGCGCGATGGTGGTCAGGCGCACGCCACTGTCGGCGATCTTGACGTCGACGATGGCGCAGGCCGATTTGACCAGCTCCGCGAGATCGAAAGTCTCGACATTCAGCTCGAAATGCCCGCTCTCGATGCGCGAGGCATCGAGGAAGGAATTGACGACATCCAGGAGATGCACCCCCGAATTGTTGATGATGCGCGCATAGTCGCGCAGGCGGGCCGGGTCCTTGGGGCACAGATCCGGATTGGCCAGCATCTCCGAGAAGCCGATCACCGCATTGAGCGGGGTGCGCAATTCATGGCTCACGGTCGCCAGGAAGCGGCTCTTCGAGCGATTGGCCTCCTCGGCCACGATGCGGGCCCGCTCGAGCTCCTCCTCGCGCGCTTTCTGGGCGCTGACGTCGCGCATCACCGCCACCACCTCGATGCGGTCCTCATCCAGATCCTCGGAGATCACCGGATAGGCGCGCAGATCCGTCCAGATGAAGCGCGGTTCGCCACGGTCGCGCCGCGTCGCCAGGACCACCTGGTCGCGTTGGGCCGTGTCGTCGCGCAGGCGCACCAGCACATTCGCAGGCTCGCGCCGTGATCCGGCATCGGTGATGGTGCGCAGAAAGGCCGGACGGTCGGCGACATGCACGCGCTGGAACAGGCCATGGCCCAGGAGCTCCTGGGCATCGACGCCGAGCAGGCTCTTGGCGGCGCTGCTCGCAAAGGTGCAGGCGCCCGTCTCGTCATGGCGCGTGAACAGGTCGCTCAGATGTTCGAGTATGGCGCGATTGCCGTCGCGCAGGCGCGTCAGGGCGCGTTCGGTCCTCGCCGCCTTCTCGCTCGAACGGAGCACTTTGAATGCCGTGAAGATCAGCGCCGTGAGGACAAAGACCGGCGCAACGACGAAGGAGGACGGTGATTCGACGGGCGTCCAGCCGCAGATGGCGCAGAGCGACAGCACGCCGACCGCGGCGATGGCGGCGTAGCCTCCGAGCATCAATTCGCGCCGTGTGGCACGCTCGATCGACTCCGCGGGCGCGAGGACGAGCCAGGCAATGGCTGGCGAGAACACACCGCCCGACAGAAGCGCGGTGACGGCGACCGTGATCACCAGCAAGCCCGCCGATACGAGGCGCGCCAGATCGAGGCGTCCGGTGCGCGAAGCCAGGATCGCCGCCCCCATCGGGGCGATCAATCCGGCAAACAGCGTGAGCTCAAGGGGATCCGGCCCGCCGCCGATGACGGCGAAGGCGGGGAGCGCCGCGGCCGCGACGATGCCCATCAGCACGCGCGAGCCGATGAACTTCACATGCAGCGCCACCAGCCGCCTGTCATCGGCGACCGAGGGGTGCACAAGGCCCTCTGCAAAGCCGCGCAGCAGACGCACTATGGATGTTTGACGCAACACGGAGAAACGCGACGCCCACTCTTTGTTCACTCGTCGCAGGCTCGCAAATAGGGCTTAAGCGATGCCTAAACGGAGCGTGCAATTTGGCGAAAACCTGACATGCGCCGCGCCGTCCCTGCGAAAAGCCACGGAGATGGTGAAGAGATGCTTTCAGCATTGCGGCGGCCTGCCGCAATGATTGAGAATTCATGAAGCCTATCGTTCCAATGCGCTTCAAATCCAAGCAACCGGTTTCGCGTCGTCTTGAGACGTCTTTGCTAGCCTCACCTGCGATCGGCCGAAACCATCAGACGGCCGGGCACCCTTGGGGAAACGAGCCATGTGGTTCATCATTCGCACGGCAATCTGCGTCGGCATCGTGTTCTCAATGACCGAGGGCCAATCGGTCATCGGAGATCTCGAAGCCGCGCCGACGACGCTCGCCGCAATGGCGCCGGCGGGCATGCGCGACCTCGTGGGTGGCGCGCTCTCGGCTTGCAAGAGCGACCCGAAATTCTGCCTCGAGGCCGCCCAGCGCTTCGCCGGACAGGGCGGCGACCCGCTGGTCCAGCTGTCGAAGAGCGGGACAGCGAGCCTGCACCTCGTCGCCGACACGCTGACGGCCGCCGATCGCACCGCCCCCTGGCGCGGCAATCCCAAGGATGCGCGCGCCGCGGGCAAGGGGCGGGAGGCTTCGCGACCGGCGACCTGAGCAATATTGCCGGATTTTCTCGCGCTTCCGTGCTAAACAGGATCTGAAATCACGGTATATCGCGCCGAAAGGCGCAGGCGATAGCCCGGGGTTGCGCCGATGACGCGCGGGCATGCTATTGCTGCCGTTGGGGGTGCCAGACGGCCTGCGAGCTCGTATATGAGTGTGGAGATCCATTTTCACGCCGGAGGCCACGACGCAAGCGATGATGATGACGCTGACGATCGACGACATCCTGTCCGATTTCGACCTGTTCGACGATTGGGACGAGCGCTATCGCTATCTCATCGATCTCGGCCGGCGACTCGCGCCATTGCCGGAATCCGCCCGGACCGACGCCCATAAGGTGCGCGGCTGCGCGAGCCAGGTCTGGCTCGACACGCGCCAGGCCCGCGGCAATGACGGCAAGATGCGGCTTTTCTTCAAGGGCGACAGCGATGCCCATATCGTCAAGGGGCTCGTGGCGCTGATCCTCGCTCTGTTCGACGGCAAGACGGCGCCTGAGATCCTGGCGACCAATGCCGAGGATGTGTTCGGCAAATTGCAGCTCGCCCAGCATCTCTCGGCGCAGCGCGCCAATGGGGTGCGCTCTATGGTCGAACGCATCAAGGCTGAAGCGCGCGCCGCTGCCACCTGAGCAGGCGGATCCATGCCCGTCGCCGTCAGCCTCAGCGCGGCGGGCAGCGATGCCGATGCGATCCTGGCGCTATGGGACCAAGCCTCGGCATTCGAGCTGACGCCGTCGATGCGCGCACTCGGCTATGCGCCCCATATCACGCTCGGCATCTATGAGGATGAAGCCGTCGAAGAGGTTCGCGCCGCGGCCGCCGCGCTCTTCGCGAGCCAAGAGGCGATCCGGCTGCGCTTCAAGGCGTTGCGTTGCTTAAACGGCTCGCCGCTCATCCTCTTTGCGGAACCCGAGCCTTCGCCGACGCTGCTTCGGCTGCATGGCGCCTTGCACCGGCTGATCGCGCCGGAACGCTGCCATCCTCATTACCGGCCCGGCAGCTTCATCCCCCATTGCACGCTCGCCATGCAGGTCGAGCCCGATCGGCGCGAGGAGGCCATGGCCTTCGTCCGCAGCGCCAGGCTCGACTGCCGCGTCGCTTTCACCGAGGGCGACGTCGTCGCCTTCCATCCGGTGCGCCTCATATCGCGATGGCGGCTGCAGCAGCGCGCTCGACCCTCTCCCGCGCCTTCGCGGGAGAAGTCGAGGCGGGTGAGGGACGGTTGAGCGCTTCACCAGCGCCCCTCACCTGCCCTCACTGCGTTCGGGCATCCTCTCCCGTAAACGGGAGAGGAATAAGCCCACGCTATCCCTTCGTCATCGCGGTCCGCAGATTCTCGTCGATCTTGTCGAGGAAGCCGGTGGTCGACAGCCATTTCTGGTCCGCGCCGACCAGGAGAGCGAGGTCCTTGGTCATGAAACCCGCCTCGACCGTGTCGATGCAGACCTTCTCGAGAGTCGAGGAGAAGCGCGCGAGTTCGGCGTTGTCGTCGAGCTTGGCGCGATGGGCGAGGCCGCGCGTCCAGGCGAAGATCGAGGCGATCGAGTTGGTCGAGGTCTCCTTGCCCTTCTGATGCTCGCGGTAATGCCGGGTCACGGTCCCATGCGCCGCCTCAGCCTCGACGGTCTTGCCGTCCGGCGTCATCAGCACCGAGGTCATCAGGCCGAGCGAGCCATAGCCCTGCGCCACCGTGTCCGACTGCACGTCGCCGTCATAGTTCTTGCAGGCCCAGACATAGCCGCCCGACCATTTGAGCGCGGCGGCCACCATGTCGTCGATCAGGCGATGCTCATAGGTGATGCCGGCCGCCTTGAACTTCGCTAGGAACTCGGCCTCGTAGACCTCCTGGAAAATGTCCTTGAAGCGCCCGTCATAGACTTTCAGGATGGTGTTCTTGGTCGACAGATACACCGGATATTTGCGCATCAGCCCATAATTCAGGGAGGCGCGCGCGAAATCGCGGATGGAGTCGTCGAGATTGTACATCGACATGGCGACGCCGGCGCCCGGGAACTTGAACACCTCGCGCTCGATCACCGTGCCGTCCTCGCCCTCGAACTTGATGGTCAGGCGGCCCTTGCCGGGGATCTTGATATCGGTCGCGCGATATTGATCGCCATAGGCATGGCGGCCGACCACGATTGGCTGGGTCCAGCCCGGCACCAGGCGCGGCACGTTCTTGCAGATGATCGGCTCGCGGAAGATCACGCCGCCGAGGATGTTGCGGATCGTGCCGTTCGGCGACTTCCACATCTCCTTGAGATTGAACTCCTTCACGCGCGCCTCGTCGGGCGTGATGGTGGCGCATTTCACGCCCGCGCCGTATTTTTTGATGGCGTTCGCCGAATCGATGGTCACCTGATCGTTGGTGGCGTCGCGATTCTCGACCGAGAGGTCGTAATATTTCAGCTCGACATCGAGATAGGGGTGGACCAGCTTGTCGCGGATATAATGCCAGATGATGCGCGTCATCTCGTCCCCGTCGAGCTCGACGACGGGATGGGCGACCTTGATCTTGTTCATCTGGGAAACCTCTTGACGACGCAAATTTAAGGGACCGTGCATCTCCCGGCCAAGAAAACATGCATCTCTGGAGAACATGCGTCTTTGGGCCGGGAAAGCGAATGGGCGCGCTATAGCACCGGGTTTCGCACGGGCAAAGCGGCTGCGGGACCGGTTGAATTCGATCGCCGGAGGGCCGATGTTGCGGGCATGGATCTCGATATGCCAGGCCTTGCGCCAAGCGGCGCCCCCTTCGCGGCCAGCGATGCCGGCGCTGTCGAATGGGTCATCGCCGAAGGGCTCACGCCCTATCTCGAGGCGGTCACGGAGATGGAAGCACGCGTCGCCGCGATCGCCGAGGGCAGCGCCGCCGAGCGCATCTGGCTCGTCGAGCATCCCCCGCTCTATACGGCCGGCACCTCGGCTCGGGCCGAGGATCTGATCGAGCCCCAGCGTTTTCCGGTGTTCAAGACCGGCCGCGGCGGCCAGTTCACTTATCACGGGCCGGGCCAGCGGGTCGCCTATGTGATGCTCGATTTGAAGCGCCGCAAGCCGGATCTGCGCGCCTTCGTAGCGGCCCTCGAGGATTGGATCATCGCGACGCTCGGCGCCTTCAATATCCGCGGCGAGCGGCGCGGAGCCGGCCGGATCGGCGTCTGGGTGCGCCGGCCGGAGAAGGGACAGGATGTCGAGGACAAGATCGCGGCGATCGGCATCAGGGTGCGCCGCTGGGTGAGCTTCCACGGCATCTCGATCAATGTCGAGCCGGTTCTCTCCCATTATGGCGGCATCGTGCCTTGCGGCATCCATGGCTATGGGGTGACGAGCCTCGCCGATCTCGGCTGGCCGGTCAGCATGCCCGAGCTCGATGCGGCCTTGCGCGCCGGTTTCGAGGAGGTCTTCGGGCCGACGCGCGACGCTTCCTGAGAGGCCTTCGTAGAATTCTGGCTGCCACTCGTAATCAGGCGATTGCAGCCATATAGCGTCCGGGCGTGACGCCGAGCTGTCGCACGAAGGCGCGGGTCATGTGGCTTTGATCGGCGAAGCCCGCAGCGAAGGCCGCCTCGGCCACTGTCTGGCCGGCGGCAAGAAGCTCACGGGCGAGACGCACGCGCCGCTGGATGAGGTAGGCATGCGGCGTTATCCCGACTTCACGGGCAAAGCCGCGCAGCAGCTGGAAGCGGCTGACGCCCGACAGCGCGGCCAGCTCGGTCAAGGTGACCGGGGATGCAGGGGCGGCGTCCATGCGCGCCAGGGCTTTCGCCACAGGCGGGGGCCGGCTGCATGGTGGTTGCCGCCGCCCATGCCGCCGCAGCACATGCATGATGAGGCTGAGCAGGCTTTCCTCGGTCGCCAGCGGATCGGCGACCGATGCCGTCAGGCTGGCGAACAACAGCCCGAACCGTTCCGCCAATAGCGGATCGCGCACGGTCGGGCGGACGACCTCGATTTCGCTCGTCATCTCGTCGGCAGCTTCACGCCTTACCAAGGCGGGGTCGAAATAAAGTATGTGCCAGCGGCGGACGCAGCCATCGACAGGCAGGCCATCATGGATCTCCCCCGGATTGACCATGATCGCGTCCCCTGCGCGGGATTCGACCGGCCCGATGCCGCTCCAGGACCGTTGTGCGCCGGAGAACAAAAGGCCGATGCCGAACTGATCATGAGAATGACGCGGGAAAGCGTGATTGGAGGCGAGCGTCATCGCCTCGATACCCGCGACAGCCGACCGATGCTGATCGACGTGATGCGTCCGGCCGATCATCGAACAGCTCAACCTCCGCACTCGTGGCGATCCTGACGGCTTCGGAGGGGCAGCATAAGGAAGGTCTCCGCCTGTTTCCAGAGTGAGTGCTGTTTCCGGAGTAAGTGCTGTTTCCAGGGTAAGTGCAGGGCGGCCTCAATCCGTCGCCGCGGCCGCGCCCCAGACCTGCCGCAAGCGCGCATCCCGCCCGCAATTATAACGATAGAATTTGTACTGCACCGAGCTCTTGGTGTAGAATTCCTGATGGTAATCCTCGGCCGGGTAAAAGACGCCCGCCGGCACGATCTGGGTCACGATCGGCGCCTTGAGGATGCCGCTTGTCTCGATCTTGGCCTTCGAGGCTTCGGCGAGCCGTTTCTGCTCGATGTCGTGGTAGAAGATCGCCGTGCGATATTGCGTGCCGTGATCGCAGAACTGGGCGTTCTTGGTCACAGGGTCGATATTGTGCCAGAAAATGTCCAGAAGCTTCTCATAGCTCACCTTGGCCGGCTCATAGACAACCTCGACGGCTTCCGCGTGGCCGGTGGTGCCATCCGTCACCTCCTCATAGGAAGGCTCGACCTTGGTGCCGCCCGTATAGCCGACCGTCGTCTTGACCACGCCGTCGAGCCCGTCATAGGGCGGCTGCATGCACCAGAAGCAGCCGCCGGCGAAGGTTGCGACCGCCGTGCTCCCGGCCGCGGCCTTGGCCGGCTGCATCGAGCTATTGCTGGGGGTAAGGTCCCAGAGGAGAAGCGCCAGGAGCGCGAGCCCAGCGGCTGCGAGCCGCAGGCGCTGCGCCGTCGCGAGACTGCGCAAAGTCGTCATCAATGCTATCCTTCCTCGATCGAGGCGTAGCCCGCCTCATGCCTGTGTGGGCGTGAAGCTCAGCGCGACGCCGTTCATGCAGTAGCGCAAGCCCGTCGGCTTCGGCCCATCCTCGAAGACATGGCCGAGATGGCCGCCGCAGCGGCTGCAGGAGACCTTGGTGCGTACCATGAAAAAGCTGCGGTCCTGCGCCGTTTCGACGGCGCCGGCGATCGGTGCATAGAAGCTCGGCCAGCCCGTGCCGCTCTCGAACTTGGTCTCGGACAGGAAAGCCTGTTGGGCGCAACCGGCGCAGGAAAACACACCCCCGCGGTGCTCCTTGTTGAGAGGGCTGGTGAATGGCCGCTCGGTGCCCTCCTCGCGCAACACGTCATATTGCGCCGGGGTGAGAAGGCTTCGCCATTCGGCTTCGCTCTTCATCACCGGGTAGCGCTTGTCGCCGTCCGCGGCCGCATCGGCACGCCCGGACGGGTAGAGCCTGGCGAGGGCCGCAATAGCCGCCAAAGCGGCCGCAGAACCCGCGAGTTGTCGTCTGCTGATCATGGCGCCGCTCCTCGACGGCCGCCGGGCAAGGAGCCCGAGACCTTGGCTAAGACCTGGCCTCCTTCGGCTCCCCATAGATGTGGTGCAGATACGCGCTGCGGAAGGGCAGGTTTCGTAAATGTGAGATCCGCCTCACAACGACGTGAAACGCCGCCGCGAAGCCATCGGTGTCGATGGAGGTAGTTCAATGGTTTATCTTGATGTTTTCACGTAATTTCTTCGGGCAACGGGGGTGCGTCCTGCCCGAAAATGCCGGGGGCGAATGCCACTTTCCGCTACCGACGACCGCTATTCGAGCCGCACCGTGACGCTGTCGCTCGCCCCCGTCGAATCCATGACGGTGAGGCGCACGAATCCGGCGCCGTCCGGCGCCCAGGCGGCGTTGCGACGCGGCTCGTTGCGCAGCACCGGCGCACCGTTCACCAGCCAGGTGAGGGGCGGCGAGCCGCCGAGCGCCTTGAGCGCCAGCTTCGTACCTCCCCCGCCGGCGGCAAGTCCGAGATCGACATCCCCGCCATCCGGCGGATAGGCGATCTTCAAAGCCTCGACGGCCGTGACGCCATTGCCTTGCGCGGGGAGCTGATCTTGCGCCGTGAGGCGGCGCAGCGGCGGCGGCAGCGCCGCCGTGCTGCGCGCGAAGATGGCGCCGAGCGGCGCCGGGATCGATTCGACGTCGCGACCGAGCCTCGCAAAGGCGTCGAAGAGGATCGGCCCGGCGGCAACGCGCCCGACGAGGCCCGGCACCGCCCCGTTATCCGGCCGGCCGACCCAGACGGCGATCGTCGTCCGGCGATCGAAGCCCGCCGCCCAGGCATCGCGATAGCCGTATGAGGTGCCGGTCTTGAAGGCGATGCGCCCGGCAATGCCGTTGGTCGGCGGCAAGGCCCCCTTGAGGATATCGGCCACATACCAGGACGGCACGGCCTCGGTGAAGCGCGTCGCCGCACCCGGCACCTGATCGAGGCGGCGCAGCAGGACCGGTGCCTCCCCTCCCCGCGCCATCCCGGCATAGAGCCGCGCCAGGTCGTTGAGCGTGATACCGACGCCGCCGAGCCCGACGGCGAGGCCGGGCGCCGTCTCGTCCGGCAGCTTGATCTTGACGCCGGTCGCCCGGAGTCTCGCCAGGAAGCGCGCCGGCCCGACCTGCGACAGCAAGGACACGGCCGGCAGGTTGAGCGACATCTGCAAGGCGTGCCGCGCCGTGACCGCGCCTTGATAGGCGAGATCGAAATTCTCCGGCGCGTAAGTGCCGTAGCGGGCCGGCCGATCGTCGAGCAGCGTCTCGGGATGAGCGATGCCGTCCTCGAAGGCGAGGACATAGATGAAGGGCTTCAGCGCCGAGCCCGGCGAACGCACCGCACGCGCCATGTCGATCGAGCCCGAGCGCCGGTCGGAGAGGAAGTCGGGGGAGCCGACATGGGCGCGCACTTCGCCCGTCGCATTGTCGATCACCACGATGGCGGTCGACAGGCGCGCATCGAGCGCCGCGAGGCGCTGGCGCGCCAGCGCCTCGAGCGCGGCCTGCAGCCGCGCATCGATGGTGAGACGGATCACGCGTTCACGCGGCGCCGCCTCGACGGCTTCCTGGGCGGCATGCGGTGCGATCGTCGGAAAGGCGCGCCTCTCGGTCGGCACGGGCTCGGCCTTGGCATAGTCGGCCTCGACGGCGCTGATCAGGCCACGCTCGCGGGCGCGATCGAGCACGCGCGCCCGGGCCCGCTCGGCGGCCTCCGGAAAGCGGTCCGGCCGGCGCGTCTCAGGGGCCTGCGGCAAGGCGACGAGCAACGCCGCCTCCCCGATCGAGAGCCGCTTCGGCTCCTTGCCGAAATAGGCAAGACTCGCAGCCCTCACCCCTTCGATATTGCCGCCATAGGGCGCGAGCGTCAGATAGAGGTCGAGGGTCGCCGCTTTCGAGCGCACCTGGTCGATCTCGACGGCGCGGATCATCTGGCGCAACTTCGCCGACAGCGAGCGCTGCGAACGCGGCTCGAGCAGGCGCGCCACCTGCATGGTCAAGGTCGAGGCCCCCGAGATGGTGCGCCCATGGCTCGCCATCTGCCAGGCGGCGCGCAAAGCCGCGAGCGGATCGACGCCGTGATGCTTGAGGAAGCGGCGATCCTCATAGGCGATCAGCATGTTCAGATAGCGCTGTTCGACGTCCTTGGCCTCGACCGGCAGGCGCCAGCGCCCGTCCTGGGTGGTGAAGGCCCGCAACAGCCGGCCGGAACGGTCGAGCACGACCGTCGAGGCCTCCTCATCCGAGGGCCAGCGTATCGGCCCGAGCTCGATGAGGGCGCGCCACAGCGCGAAGCCGCCGCCCGCCGCAATCAGCAGGATCAGGGCGCAGCCCCACAGGAGCAGGCGCAAGCCTCTTCTCGCTCTCGGCGCCTGAGGCTGGGGCGTTCTTCCCTCCCGCGTGAAGGACGCGGGAGAGGCAAGAGCGCGCCTATTTCGCCGGAGCCACATCCAGCGTCCCGAAGGCGGTGCGGCCGAAACGCTCAGGACGATACATGTCCTCGATCGTCGCCGGCGGGTGCACATAATGCCCGGGCGACACCGCCCGCACCGTATAGGCGAAGTTGAAGAAAGCGGGTTGGCCGGACGCCCGATCGGCTGCCACGACGAAGCGATCATCGCGATATTCGGCCGTCGTGGGCGTGACGTCCTGCTTCAGCCAGTCGAGCGCCGAGACCGAGTCCGAATCCATCAGCTTCGGGTTGTCGATCTCGAGGCCGGCCGGCAGCGGATCGACGATCAGCACGCGCGCATATTTGGCCTCGGGCTCGGTGATCTTGAGCACCACGACCAGGCGGTCATTCTGCTTGATCTTGGTGAGATCGGCCTTCGAACCGTCGAGCTTGTAATATTCGCGCGCGATCGAATAGCCCTGGCTCGCGGCCGGATCCTCGGTGAGAGGGTTGCCCGACACGGTCAGGACCGATTGCGCCGGCAGGTCGCTCACATTCTGCACGATGATCGGCTTTGCCTGCAGCTCCGCGTCGGAAAAGCGGGCGTTGAAGGTGCCCTTGCGGTCATTGCCGTCGACCTTGACGACGAGCTCCTTCGAGGTCGAGGCGAGCGCCTGGGCGGCGAGCACCATCCAGGTGTCCTCCTGGGTGCTGGTGTAGGTCCGTCCGGCCCGGGCATCGTCCATCACCATGCTCGCCTTGACCAGCTGGTCCTGGGCCAGGCCCGATTCCGCCGCGAGCGCCAAGGTGCCGGCCCCGTCGCGCAGGCGCGAACCGTAATCGGGGCGCGACAGCCCCGTATCCTTCACATGGCGCAGCAGGTCGAAGGCTGAGGTGAAGGCGGATTGCGACCGCCCCTTGTCGCCGAGCAGAGCGAGGGCGGCCGCGATCTGGGCCCGCGCGAACGGGCTCTCGAAGACGTCGAGCTTGGTGTCGGCGGCATAGCGCAGATCGCCGACGATCGGCCGGTGATTGCGGGCCAGCACATAGGCCGCATAGGCGAAGCCATCCGCGTCCTCGGCCTTCAGGTCGGCGTGGTTGACGACGAAATTGCGCAACCGGTCGAGCGCCGATTGGAAGGCGATCTGCGGCACCTCGAAATTGCGCTCGCGCGCCCGCGTCAGGAAATCCGTGGTGAAGGCGTCAAGCCAGATGTCGTCGGAGGATTCCTGCGACCACAGGCCGAAGGCGCCGTTCGAGGATTGCCGCGACAGCACGCGCTCGATCGAGGTCTTGATCCGCCCATCCACATCGGGATCGAGGCCGAGCCGCTCGATGGAGGCGAGCTGGTTGACGTAGAGAAGCGGCATGGCGCGCGACACCGTCTGCTCGGTGCAGCCATAAGGATAGCGATCAAGCGCCTGCAGCAGCGCCGCCGCGTCGATAGCGACAAGCGGAGCGACCGAGACACCGATCGCGCCGGTATTGGGCAGGAATTCCGCGAGCAGATCGCCCGAAACCGTCAGGCTCGCCTGCGGCGGCATCGGCCGCACGATGCGCCGGTAGACCTCGGGCCGCCCCGGTTCGATCTTCAGCGCCAGCGTCTGGGTAAAGGTGCCGGGCGCGCCCGAGAGGCGCACATCGAGTGTGCCGATCCCGATACCGGCAGCCGTCACCGGGATCTGGATGCTCTTGCGCTCATGCTCGCCGAGCTTGAGTGTCGAATGGGTCGCGGTCGCCGGCAGCACCAGCGGGCCGTGCACATCGACATCGATCGCGAAATCGCCGGCGGGCGCTTCGACATTGTTGATGTCGATATTGAAGCGCGTCTGGTCGCCGAGATTGAGGAAGCGCGGCAAGGTCGCTTCCGCCACCACCGGATCGCGCACGATCACGTCCTTGGCGGCATGCGCCACCTTGGTCTTCGACCAGGCGGCCGCCATGACGCGCACCGTGCCGTTGAAGGCCGGCAGGTCGAAGGTGATGTTGGCGGTGCCGTTGGAGCCGACCCTGACGACGCCGGAATAGCGCGCCAGCGGCGGCTGGGTCGGCGTGTCGGCTTTGAGGCCGCCGCCCGCGTCACCGCCGGAGCGGATCGCGCCCTTCTCGCCCTGCATGCCATCGATCAGGAAGCCGTAGAGGTCGCGCACCTCGGCGCCCATCTGGCGCTGGCCGAAGAAATACTCGCCCGGCTTCGGCACCTCGTAATTGGTCAGGTTCAAGATGCCGACATCGACGGCCGCGACCGTCACATAGGCCTCTTCGCCGGGATCGAGCCCGGTGAGCTTGACCGGGATGTCGAACTGGCCGCGCGGGCGCACCTTCTCCTGCGGAGACAATTCGACGCTGAGCGCATGCGAGGCCGGGTCGATCCCGAACCAGGCAAGGCCCAGCGCTCGCCCGGGCAACCGCTTGGCGGCGGTGTCGAGCGGCCGGTGCACCAGCGCCAGCATATAGGCGCCGGCGCCCCAATTTGCCTTGATCGGCACGGCGACGTCGTTGTCGCCGGCCTTGATGTCGATGGTCTTGAGGTCATAAACGCCGTCGCTGACGACCGCGACGGTCGCCGTGCCGGCGAATTTGGCCGAGAAATGCAGCTTCGCCGTGTCGCCCGCATTGTAGTCATGCTTGTCGAGCGTCACTTCGAGCGTATCGGGAGTGTCGGCCGTGGCGCCACCGCCCCAGCCGGCATAGAAGCTGACCGCCGTCTGCGCCGCGCCATCGGCCGAGCGCACATCCAGGCGATAGCTGCCATATTTCACCGGTGTCACAATCTGCGCCGGAGCGTTGGCCGCGATGTCGAGGCGCCCGTCGGCGACCTTGCGGGTCGTGGATACGGTCTCGTATTGCCAGCTGCCGTCGCGCCGGAACCATTGATAGGATTTGTGGACCTCGTTCAGCGTCCAGTCGACGCCCTTCTCGGTCGAGCGGGCGCCATTCACGTCGGCGGCCACGAGCTCGAATTTCGCCGAGCTGTTCTCGGCGAGCTGATCGTCGCTGAACAGCTTCTTGACGCCGATCACCGCATGGGACGGCCTGATCGGCAAGGTCACGGTGCGGTCGAGCGAGCGCCCGCCCGCCTCGGCCACCGTCAAGGTGATCTTGGCCTCGAGCGGCCGCGGCGCCACGACGTCCTCGAGCGGCACGACGATATCGGCATGGCCCTTGGCGTCGGTGGTGGAGCCCTCCTCGAGCGCGTTCGACTGATTCTCGAAGGCCTCGTCCTGCAGCCCGACCGCATAGCCTTCGAGGCCCGGCAGGCTGCCGCCCGCGATCGGCTCGATCGTGATATTGCCGGTGACGTCGAGGCCTGAGCCAGGCGCGCCATAGAGGAAGCGGGCATCGACCCCGATGCGCGCCGGCTGGCCGGCCTTCAGCACCTTCTCGGCAGGCGCCAGATTCACCTCGAGCTTCTGGGGAACATAATCCTCGAGCAGGAAGCTCGTCTCGCCGATCGCATCCGATTTCGGGTCGGCATAGGCCTGGATGCGCCAGGTGCCGTGCTGGGCGCCCGAGAGCAGCGGCAGGGCGAAAGCGCGCCCGCCGAGCCCCTGGTCGTCGAGCTTGACGCGCTTGTACTCGACCCCGTCCGGCCGCTGGATGACGATGGTCACCGGCAGGCCCGAGACGACCGCGCCCTTGGCGTCGCGCAGCAAAGTGGTGAGGAACACCGTCTCGCCCGAGCGGTAGACGCCGCGCTCGGTGAACAGGAAGGCATCGAGCGCCGTCTGCACCAGCCGGCCCTTCACGCCGCGATCGGTCAGATCGAAGGCGGTGAGCTGCAGGTCGAGGAAGCCGTAATCGCCCTTACCGTCCGAGGCCACAACCATCGAGGGCGCCATGCCGCCGGTGCCGCGCGCCAGGCCCGGATTGAAATGCACATAGCCGTTGGCGTCGCTGCTCTTGGTGTCGAGCACCTCGTTGTTCTTGGCGATCAGGCGCAGCTCGACGCCCGCGAGCGGCGCAGCGGTGGCGAGCGACTTCAACAGCACATGCACGCCATCCGTGCCGGAAAGGGCGGTGAGCCCGAAATCGGAGACCACAAACCATTGGGTGGCGCGCGACGAATCGTCGTCATCGGCCGCCCCATCGGGCCAGGCCGTCATGACATAGACGCCAGCTTCCAGCTTGCCGACCGCATCGAGCACCGGGAAGGCGGTCGTCACATCGGCATTGGCCAGCGGCTTCACGTCGATCGAGCCGTTCCAGACCTTGACGCCGTCCTGATCGGAAATCTGGCCGGCCCGATAGGCCGAGATCTGGTTGAGGAAATCGTCCGAGCGCACCGTCGACAACAGGCTGCGATCGCCGATCCGGTTGATCGTGACCTTCACCTTGGGGGTGTTGACCGAGATGATCGGGATGCCTTCCTGCCCGATGCGCGGCAGCACATAGTTCTTGCCGCTGAAGCGCACCTGGGGCGAGCGGTCGCGCACATAGATCTCATAATCGGCGGATTTCAACAGGGTCTCGCCGACCGAGGAGGGCAGGCCCTGGCGCACCACCACGGCATAGCGCTCGCCATGCTTGACGCCGTCGACGCAGAGTTGGGCATCCTCGGCCGTGATCGCCGCATTGGCGTTGCCGGACACGGCGATGAAGGGCGCGAAATCGACCTTGCCGAGCCGCAAGGGATCCGAGAACTGGAAGCAGATGCGCGGCGAGGGTGAATCCGAATCGACCTTGTAGTCGATGATGCGGAAGCCGTGATCCTTGCGCAGATCCTCATAGGTCGAGCGGATATCGGCATCGTCGACGCGGTCGAGGCTGGCGCGATAGGCGTTGAGGGCGGGGCGCCAGCGCTGGCGATCGGCGTAAACCTGGCCGAGGACGGCCAGCGCCTTGGCTTCGTCGCCCACGCTCGTTGCTCGCTGATAAGCCGCATAGGAGGCGTCGATGGCGCGCTCGCGCAAGAGGTATTTCTCGCTGCCGTCCTTGGGCTCGACCGCGAAGGCGGCGCGCGCATAGCCGAGCCAGGCGGCCGCATTCTTCTCGTCGACGCCGATCGCCGCCCCGAGCAGGCTCATCGCCCGCCTCTGATCGCCGCGCGACAAGGCCACGAGGCCGTCCTGCGTCAGCTGCGCAGCCGGGCGCTGGATGAGGTTGCCGGCTTCCTTGCGCAGCGTCGCCTGGAGGCGCACCACATCGCTTGCGAGATCGTCCTGAACGAAAGATTTGTCGGCGAAGGCGGGGGTGACGAGGATGAGGCCGAGGACGAAAGCCAACAGGCAGGACAACCGGCACATTCGACACCCCTCCACTGCGACTTGCCATTTGGAGAATTCCATCATGGCCGGACAATGACACAGCTATGACAACCGTTTGTCAGTCTAGGCCAGGATGGGTGAAGTGGAAACTGGGGGCGTGCACCAGCGCCCACCTCTCCCCTTGTGGGAGAGGTCGATCCGAGCCGCCAGGCGAGGAGCGGGTGAGGGGGGCAGCTCCGGGCTTAGGAACCCTGCTCAGGCAGTCATTCCAAGTACCAGTGTAATCTTCCCAAGGCAGCGCTGCCCCCCTCACCCGGAGCCTTCGCTGCGCTCAGGCTCCGACCTCTCCCACAAGGGGAGAGGTGGGCGTCGGCGCTGAAATTGTGAGCGCCTCAACCCAAATGAAACTTCTGGAACTCGCGGTGCTCGGCGCGGATGCGGCGCACCGTGCCGGTCGCCGAGCGGTAGACCACCGTCTCGGTCTCGATGACATCCTTGCCGAAGCGCACGCCCGACAGCAGCGCCCCATCGGTGACGCCGGTGGCCGCGACGATCACATCCCCCGAGGCGAGGTCGAGCAGGTCGTATTTGCGCTTCGGGTCCTTGACGCCCATCTCGGCCGCGCGCGAGCGCTTCTCGGGCGTGTCGAGGATCAGGCGCCCTTGCATCTGGCCGCCGACGCAACGCAGAGCGCCGGCCGCCAGCACCCCCTCGGGTGCAGCCCCGATGCCGAGATAGATGTCGATACCGGTCTCCTCGGGCTTGCTGGTGAAGATCACGCCCGCCACGTCGCCATCGGTGATCAGGCGGATGCCGACGCCCAGTGCCCGCACGCGCGAGATCAACTCGGCATGGCGCGGACGGTCGAGAATGAGAGCCGTGATTTCCTCCGGCCGCACGCCCTTCGCCTTGGCGAGCGCCCGGATATTCTCCTCGGGCGTCGCATCGAGATCGACCGTGCCCTTGGGATAGCCCGGGCCGATGGCGATCTTCTCCATATAGACATCGGGGGCGTTGAGCAGCGTGCCGTGCTCGGCCATCGCCATGACGGCGATGGAGCCCGGCATGTCCTTGGCGCACAAGGTCGTGCCTTCCAGCGGGTCGACGGCGATGTCGACCTTCGGCCCCTTGCCGTTGCCGACCTTCTCGCCGATGAACAGCATCGGGGCTTCGTCGCGCTCCCCCTCCCCGATCACCACGGTGCCGTCGATCTGCAGCTTGTTGAGCTCGCGCCGCATGGCATCGACGGCTGCCTGATCGGCCGCCTTCTCGTCGCCGCGCCCGCGCAGCCTTGCGGAAGCGACCGCGGCACGCTCGGTCACACGCACCAGCTCCAAGGTGAGGATGCGCTCGATGATCTTGTCGGTCCGGACCGTGATGGCCTCGCTCATGACGTCTCTTCCCTTATGATGGAACGGTATGCAACTCGGCGCCGGCGCCTTTGCGCCCTGTCGGCCAAATGCATCCATGGTCGACAATGCCTTGGAATCTCAGCATCATTCCGAAAAGCGCTCTCCGGCTTTCGGGGTCGAATGATGCGAAGCCAAACTCCACGGGCAAAGAGGCGGATAGTGAACCACGCATCTTCCCCTCAGTCACGCTCGATGCGGATCACCTGCGGTGGTTCGGCGATGTGCCCGTCCGCCGAGACCGCGTCAAGGGCGGTGCGGATGGCGCTCTCGGTCGTCGCATAGGTGATCAGCACCACGGGCACCGCGCTCTCGACCCCGCTGCGGGAGGGTGAAGCAGTGCCTTTGTGGGCCCTGCCCTTCTGCAGGATGCTCTCGAGCGAGATCTTCTGCTCGGCGAAGCGCGTGGCGATGGCGGCCGCGGCGCCCGGATGATCATATACCGACAGGCGGACATAATATCCGCCCTCATGGCGCTGCATCGGCGCCCGGCGCGGCTCGGCGAGCTCGCCGACCGGCAGGCCGAAAGGCGGGGTCAGGCGGCCGCGGGCAATATCGGTGATGTCGGCAATCACCGCGGAGGCGGTGGCCTCGCCGCCGGCGCCGGGCCCGACGAGGGTGATCTCGCGCACCGCGTCCGCATCGATGGTGACGGCGTTCGTCACGCCCATCACCTCGGCGATGGCCGCCCCCTTGGCGACCATGGTCGGGTGCACGCGCTGCTCGACGCCGTTCGGGGTGCGCACCGCGACGCCGAGCAGCTTGATGCGGAAGCCGAGCTCGTCCGCCATGGCGAGGTCGAGTGGGGTGATCGAGGCGATGCCTTCGACATGGATCGCTTCGGCGTCGATCCTGGTGCCGAAGGCGAGGCTCGTCAGGATCGACAGCTTATGGGCCGTGTCGAAGCCGCCGACATCGAAGGTCGGATCGGCCTCCGCATAGCCCAGGCGCTGCGCATCGGCGAGCACCTCGGCGAAATCGAGCTTCTCGGTCTCCATGCGGCTGAGGATGTAGTTGCAGGTGCCGTTGAGGATGCCCTGGATGCGGGTGATCTCGTTGCCCGAGAGCGCCTCGCGCAAGGTCTTGATGATCGGGATGCCGCCGGCGACCGCGGCCTCGAAGGCCAGCGGCACCTTGGCGAGCTCGGCGGCCCGCGCCAGCTCATTGCCATGCTTGGCGAGCAGGGCCTTGTTGGCGGTCACGACCGCCTTGCCGGCCCGGATGGCCGCCTCGATGGCGGCGCGCGGCGCCCCTTCATCGCCGCCGATCACCTCGACCAGGACGTCGATCCCGGGCGAAACGGCGAGCTCTACCGGGTCGTCGAACCAGGTCGCGCCGGAGAGATCGACGCCGCGGTCGCGCTTGCGGTCGCGCGCCGACACCGCCGCGACCACGATGCCGCGGCCGGCGATGCGCGACAGAGTCTCGGCGCGCGCCGCAAGAATGCGGGCGACGGCTGCGCCGACAGTGCCGAGGCCGGCAATGCCGACGCGAAGAGGAGCTGGATCGAGAGGCATGAGATGTTCAACCGGGCGGGCGTAATGGCGGCGCTTGTGCCCGATGCAAGACGTCTAGGCAAGGCTGCCTTGGCGGCAAGACAGGCTGCTCTCAGCAGCTCGCCGGCCTCACCCTGCCCCGGCACTCGCGTAGATTCGTGGCGCCGAGCAGGCCGACTGTGCGGTCGATTTCCTCACGCAGGATCGAGAGCGCATGGTTCACGCCTTCCTCGCCTCCGGCCGCGAGGCCGTAGAGGGTGGCGCGGCCGAGCAGCACCAGATCGGCGCCGAGCGCCACGGCCTTGACGATATCGGTGCCGCGCCGGAAGCCGCCATCGACCATGACGCAGAGCCACTCTCCTGCCGCCTTGACGATCTCAGGCAGCACATCCATGGGCGAAACGGCGCCGTCGAGCTGGCGCGCGCCGTGATTGCTGACAACGATGCCGTCTGCGCCCGCATCGGCGGCGCGGCGCGCATCATCGGCATCGAGGACCCCCTTCACCACCAGCTTGCGCGGCCAGATGCGCCGCAACCAGGCGATATCGGCAAAGGTGATGGAGGTGTCCATCTGCTGCACCAGGAAGGCGCGGGTCGAGACCGGATCGGCCTTCCGGCCGGGCAGGAACTCGAGCAGGTTCTCGAAGACCGGCATGCCATGAGGCACCAGCACGTCGAGAATCCAGCGCGGATGAGCGAGAACATCGATCTTGCTCGCAAGGCGCAGCTCTCCGGGACCCGAATAATGGCGCCGGTCCCATTCGCGATTGCCGAACACGACAGTGTCGGTGGTCACGACCAGCGCCCCGCATCCCGCTTTCGCGGCGCGCGCCACGATCGCCTCGGTCACGGCCCGGTCCTTGAGCATGTAGAGCTGCATCCAATGGCGACCTCCGGCCTCGGCCGCGATGGTCTCGAGCTTGAGCGTCGAGACGGTGCTCTGGATGAAAGGGATGCCGGTGGCCGCGGCGGCGCGCGCCAGCGCCAGATCGCCTTTACGGGCGAAAAGCCCGCTCGATCCAGTCGGCGCGATAGCGATCGGCAGCGGCAATGTCTCGCCGAAGACCTCGACCGAGAGATCGCGACGCGTCACGTCGACGAGGGTCTTCGAGACGAAGGCCAGCGCTTCGAAGGCCATGCGGTTGCGCCGCAAGGTCACCTCGTCCTCGGCGCCTCCCTCGAGATATTCGAGCGCGAAGGCCGGCAAGCGCCGCTTGGCGATGGCGCGCAATTCCTCGATGGTCAGGCTCTGGCGAAAATCGCGCCCCGAACGGAATCGGCGTTGCATGCCCTCACCTTCCCTCATTCTCTTGCCCCGATCTTTCAGCGGCCATCTCTCAGGCGCGCTGAATATCGGCTTTTCTCAATCGGATGCGATGCTATTGTAATCTGCGTCAACACGAATTTCGTTGCTGGCCCGGCCCTGGCGCATGTTTCCCATGCAACGGAGCATGCTGGCTGGAAGGAAGCTTTGGTGATGATGCGACTGCATGACAATGCAATGGAGAATTTGGCCACGGAGGTTTTGGTGTCGATGATCTCGGCCCGCACGTGCGAAGCGGACATGGCCGCATGACCGTGAGCCGATTGTCGCAGTTATCGCCTTGGATCGACATGCTGGTCGGGGTGCTCGACCGGCAATCGATGACGTTGCCGGCCCGCATCTACCGGCGCGCCGAGGCGGCGCTCATCGTGATCGGCCTGCTCGCCATGATCGCCTTCACGACGCAGAGCCTCACGCCGGGCGAGCATCTTCTCGCCTCGGCGGTGCTGATCGCGGTGATGGTGCTGTTCCTCGTCGATGCGCTGGTGCGCGTCGCCCTGTCGCGCCCCATCACCTTGCGGCAGAAGCACCGGGCCGCGGAGGCCGGCGACACCCCCTGGGCCGGCACCGCCTGGGGAGCGCTCGACGTACTCACCGTCTTGCCGATGGCGCTCGTGGCACCGTTCTCCTGGACGCAGACCGGCGCCCCGCTGCTCGCTTCGCTATGGCTGCTGCGCTTCGCGCGCTATTCGGGCGGCGGGCGCATGCTGGCGACCGTGATCCTGCGTGAACGCGAGCCTATCCTCGGCGTGCTTCTGCTGTTCGGGATCGTGCTCACGGGCGGGGCGGTGCTCGGCTTCCTGGCCGAGCGGCACGCCCAGCCCGAGGTCTTCACCAGCGTCGGCGCGGCGCTGTGGTGGGCGATCACCACGCTGACCACCACCGGCTATGGCGACATGGTCCCCGTGACCTTGTTCGGGCGCATGATCGGCGGGGCGGTGATGATCGGCGGCCTCGGCACGATCAGTCTTCTCGCCGGTATCCTGGCGACCGGCTTCTCGGCCGAATTGAAGCGCACCGAGTTCCTGCGCAGCTGGGACATGATCTCGAAAGTGTCCTTCTTCGAGAATGCGGGAGCAGCGACCATCGCCGATGTCGCGGCCTTGCTGCGGCCGCGCGACTTCCCGGCGCGCTCGGTGGTGACGCGGCGCGGCCAGCCCGGCGATTGCATGTATTTCATCGTCGACGGCGAGGTCGAGATCCTGATCGAGCCGAAGTCGGTACGCCTGGGCTCGGGCGCGTTCTTCGGCGAGATCGCCATTCTCACAGGTGCGCCGCGCAACGCCACCATCGTGACCACCAAGGCGACGCAGCTCCTGACCCTCGACATCGCCGATTTCCGGGCGCTGGCGGCGAGCCGCCCCGAGCTCACCGACCTCATCCGCAGGGAGGCCGAGCTGAGGCTCGGCAAAGGCCCGCAATAGGTTCCATCAAGCCGGCCCTCGAGCGGCCGAGTCGGACCGCAAGCTTCGCGCAAGCTTGCGGTCCGATATTTCCCTATTCGACATGGGCGGCGCGGAGCCAAGCTCCAGAGGCCCGATCGGTGACCGCCACCGGAGCCGATGAACCGACTTCGCGCAGGCCCGCTTCCGTCGGGCGTAGGGTCAAGTTCAACGCGTCGCCGTCCCGCAGCGCGAACCCATGCTGACTGCATCTTCCGCACCGGGATGGCCTCATCGGAGGCTTCCATGCGCGTTCTCCTCGCCGCCGCGCTTCTGGTGCTCGCGACACCGGTCTGTGCCCATGACGAATGGGCGAATGGCACGCAGGTGCCGGCCTGGGTCAAGTCGTCCTGCTGCGGCCCGGACGATGTCCATCACCTCACCGCCCAGCAAGTGCATGCGATGGCCGATGGCTGGCATGTCGACGGCTACAAGCAGGTGCTGGCCTATGGCCGTGAATTGCCGTCGCAGGACGGCGATTATTGGATCTTCTACAAGAGCTATTCCGACGGCTCGCAGACGCCGGTCTTCTGCTTCTTTGCGCCCGAAAAATCGTTCTGATCTGATGACCTGAGGCGAGCAGCTCCGCCCCGATCATTCGGCCGCCGCGAGCGCCGCCTTGCGCGTCAGGAGCGCCCGCAAGGAAGCGGGCTTCAGCGGCTTGTGCAGGAGATCGATATCGGCATCCGCCGCCCGGCGCTTGAGGCCCATATCGCGATCCGCCGTGATCAGGATCGCCGGCAAGGCCTGGCCGAAGCGGCCGCGCAATGTCTCGATCGCCGCGATTCCGTCGGCTTCGTCGAGATGATAGTCGGCGATGACGAAATGGGGCGGCTCCCCATCCGCGATCAGCGCCAGGGCTTCGCGCGCATGGGCCGCCGTCAGGCAGACGCAGCCCCAACCTTCGAGCAGGATGCGCATGCCGGAGAGGATGGCGGGCTCGTTGTCGATCACCAGGATCCTCAACCCGGCATAACCGCCGCCGCCTCGCACCGCGAAGCGCCGCTGCGGCAGGCTCTGCGGCGGCTCGGAGGTCGCGGGCAGCGAGATCGAGAACACCGAGCCGCGCTGCGGCAGCGAGCGGATGGTGAGCGGCGCCGTCAGGAGATCGGCGATGCGGCGCACGATGGACAGGCCAAGCCCCACCCCCTGTGCCTGGCTCGCCCCTTCCGGCAGGCGCTTGAACTCCTCGAAGATGGCGCTCTGCTGACCTTGCGGGATGCCGACGCCGGTGTCCCAGACCTCGATGCGCACTTGCGCGCCGCGCCGCCGCGCCCCGACCAGCACGCCGCCCGAGCGCGTATATTTGATGGCGTTCGAGACGAGGTTCTGCAACAGGCGTCGCAGCAGCAACCGGTCGGTCGAGACGACCAGGCTCGATGGCGACCGGATGAGCCGCAAGCCCTTCCCCTCAGCCTGCGGGCCGTATTCCCGTTCGAGCTGCCGCAGCAAATCGTCGAGCCGCACCGCGACGATCTCGGGACGCATGGCGCCGGCATCGAAGCGGGCAATGTCGAGAAGCTCGGAGATGATGCCCTCGACCACCTCGAGCGAGCCGTCCACATGGCTCGCGAGCTCGGCGGCGCCGGCCGCGCGCGGGCGCTCGGCGAAGGCCGAGGCGTAGAGCCGCGCGGCGTTGAGCGGCTGCAGGATGTCGTGGCTCGCGGCCGCGAGGAAGCGCGTCTTCGAAGCATTGGCCTCCTCGGCGAAGGCCTTGGCGCGAATGAGCTCGGCGTTGAGGCGCTCCAGTTCGCTGGTGCGCTCCTTCACCCTGCCCTCCAGCGTCTCGTTGGCGATGGCGAGCTTCTCTTCCGCCGCGACGCTTGCTGTCACATCCGTATAGGTGGTCACCACGCCGCCATCGGGAAGCGGGTTGGAGCGCACCTCGATCACGGCCCGCGAGGGGTAGAGGCGCAGCCGCACCGGATCGATCCTGTCGAAGAAGCTGCGCACGCGCTGGGCGACGAAGGCTTCCTCGTCGCCCTCGCCATAGAGGCCGCGGCGGGCGTTGAAGCGCACGATCTCGTCGAGCTTGACGCCAGGCTTCAACAGGCCATCCGGCAATTGGTAGAGCTCCAGCCAAGCCGTGTTCCAGGCGAGCAGGCAGCGATCCTTGTCGATCACCGTGATGCCTTGGCGCACATGGTCGAGCGCATGCTGCAACAGATCGCGGTCCTGCTGCAGCGCCGCCGAGGTGTCGCCGAGAAGCTGCAGCGCGTCGCGGCTCGAAACGGCCTGGCGGCGGGTGAGCAAGGCGAGGACGAGGCGCGCGGAGGCCGCCCCGATCGCCGAGGAGAGGAGATGCTCGACGCGCCGGATGAGCTCGGCATCGGCCTGGGCATCGAGCGCGGCCTCCCCGCCGCGATCGGCCAGGAAGGCATCGAAGGCCCGCGCCGCACGGTCGGGGCCGAGATAGCGCGAGAGCGTGTCGCGCAAATCCGCCACGCTGACCACGCCGCGCCGGGCGAAGAGCGGGACGCCGCGGTCCCGGCCGCGATCGAGGAAGACGCCGGCCTGGGCGCGTTCCATCACGGTCGGGGCGCGGCTGAGCGAGAAGACGATGAGGGCAACGGCATTCGCGGCGAGGCTCCAGAACACGCCATGCGCGAGCGAAGGCAGCTCGAGCCCGAACAGGTGCTCGGGGCGCAGGAAGCCCAGGCCCCAGGGCCCATGCGCGATGAGCGCATCGAGGCCACGCCGCGTTCCAGCGAAGGTCGGGAGCAGCAAGGTGTAGGTCCAGATGGCGCTGCCGATGAGGAGGGCGACGAGCGCCCCCCGGGCATTGGCGCGCCGCCAGAACATCGCGCCCAGAAAGGTCGGCAGGATCTGGGCGATGGCCGCGAAGGACAACAGGCCGATCGTCGCCAGCGCTTCGCCGCGCGCACCACGGAAATAGAGATAGCCGAGCAGCACCACGGTGATGATGGCGACGCGGCGCACCGACAGGATGAAGCCGGTCATGTCTCGCGCAGGCGCCTCGGCGAAGCTTTGCCGTCCCGGCTCGCGCAACAGGCGCTGGCGCAGGAAGGTGAGGCGCAGCACCAGCGGCACGGCGAGATGGTTCGAGATCATGATGGCGACCGCGATCGAATCGACGATGACCATGGCGGTCGAGGCCGACAGGCCGCCGATGAAGGCGATCAGCGCCGTCAAGGTCTCGCCCCGCTGCAGCGGCACGGCGAGCAACAGCATGGCGTTGTCGGAGGGGGCTTTCGGCAGCAGCGGCAGCCCCGCCATGGCGATCGGCACGACCAGCAGGTTGATGAGGACGAGATAGAGCGGGAACATCCAGGACGAGCGACGGATATCTCCGAGATTGCGGTTCTCGACCACGGTCACGTGGAATTGCCGCGGCAGCAGCAGGATGGCCGCGACCGACAGGCCCGCCATGGTCAGGAAGCTCACCGGATCGCTCAGCCGCCAGGGATTGAAAGAGGCAGCGGAGGCGGCCGCGGCTGCTTGCGGCAGGCGATCGAGGAGATCGGGGGCGACGATCACCACGCCGACGATCAGGAAGGCCACGAGCTTGACGATCGCTTCCATGGCGATCGCCAGCATCAACCCATCCTGATGCTCGGTGGCGTCGATATGGCGGGTGCCGAAGGCGACCGCGAAGCCCGACAGCACCAGCGCGACGATGAGCGACAAATCCCCGAAGATCAGAAGCGGACCCGCTGCCGAGCCGCCCTCGAGGCTGGTCAGCACGGCCGTCAGCGAGGCGGACACCGCCTTGAGCTGCAAGGCGATGTAGGGGATCACGGCGATCAAGGCGATGAGCGCGACGGCCGCGGCGACCAACTCGTTCTTGCCGTAGCGGGCGGCGATCAGATCGGCGATCGAGGTCGAGTTCTGCGATTTGGCGATGCGCGCGATGCGGGTGAGCAAGCGCGTGCCGAACAGGAAGACGAGGGCCGGGCCGACATAGATGCCGAGAAAGGCGATGCCGTTGATGGCGGCGAAATCGACCGAACCGTAGATCGTCCAGGAGGTGCAATAGACGCTGAGGCCCAGCGCATAGATGGTGGCGCGCGGTCGTCCCGACAGCCAGGACCTGCCGCCGCGATCGCCATATTGGGCGACCACGAACAGGAAGCACAGATAGACGAGCGCCGACAGGATGACCGTCCAGCTGGCGATCATGACCTGCCCTCCTCAGGCACGGATGCGCCGTCTGCGGCTTCGGATCGCGCAGGCCCAATCGATCCCATAAGCCCAAATGTCCATCCGCTTTGGCCCGGGCGCACATGCCTCGTTTGCGCGGGACGCCCAATCCCCGGCATTCCACCTGATATTGCCTGATAATACAGGTGAAAAACAGGTCGCGCAGCAAGCTCGGATGAGAATTTATATAGCCGACTACATACAATGCAACGCGATTGGAAGCGTTGAAGGAGGTCGCCGCCGATCCTGCTCTCGCCTCATTTGCATTAACCGCGCCCGCCGCAATGCATTGACCTCAGGAGCGCCCTCCCCCTAATTTCCGGCCCGGACGGGTAGCTTGGCGCAGGATGCGGGTTTCCTTGTCCGGAGGGCCCGCATGTTCGTTCCTAAGCGCTCCAGCTTGCGCTACCGCATCGACCGGGGCGATCGCCTCGGCGTGATCTGGCTGTCTTTGGGCTCGGTGGCGCTCACCGAGATCGCGGCGCGGGCGCGCCCGGATGCCATCGTGCTCGACCTGCAGCATGGGCTGTGGGACCGGCAGGGGATGGAGGCCGCGATCGGCGTCGTCCCGTCGGAGATCCCGGTCATGGCCCGCGTTGCCGAGAACACCCCGCTCGCCATCGGCCAGGCGCTCGATGCCGGCGCCGAGGGCGTCATCGTGCCGCTGGTGGAGACGGGCAAGCAGGCGGCGCGCGCCGTGAAGGCGTCGCGCTATCCCCCGCTTGGGGAGCGCTCGGGCGGCGGGGCGCGCCCGCTCGCCGATTATGTGGATTATCACGGGGCGGCCGAGCGCGGCATCGTGGTCGCGGTGATGATCGAGACCGCAAGGGGCATGAAGAACGCCAAGAAGATCGCGGCGACCGAAGGCGTCGATCTGGTCTTCATCGGCACCGGCGACCTCGCGCTCTCGCTCGGCACCTTCCCCGCCATCGACGCGCGCCACGAGGATGCCTGCCGCGACATTCTCGCCGCCTGCCGGGCCCATTGGACGCCTTGCGGCATCTTCACGACCTCGGGGGACGCAGCTGCGAGACGACGCGCCGAGGGCTACCGCATGGTCGTGATCGCCGACGATATCGGCCTCGCCGGGCGCGGCTTCAATGCAGCGACCGCGGCGTATGCGGCGAGCGGCGTTCCCGCCTTGCCGGCTCAGGCGAAAGCCGAGCCTGCGAAGCTGCCGGCCTGAGGCATGCTCGCCCCGTCCCGGCGATCGCCGCTTGCCGGCGCCTCTCGGGAGGCGCGCAAATCGCCCTTTCCGTTCAAGACCATGTGAAGAGGTCTTGCCGGCCGATCTGACGCATTTGTCGAGGCCGGATGTCTGGCGCTAGGATGAAGCATGGAGGATCACAACATGGCCACGGACATTCTCGAAAAACTCGCCAAGCAGATCGCGAAGCGCAAGATCCGCATCGTCGATCTGACCCAGACCTTGAAGCCGTCGACCCCGGTGATCCAGCTTCCACCGCCCTTCGCCCAATCGAATGCGTTCTCGATCTCGCAAATCTCCCACTATGACGAAAAGGGACCTGGCTGGTACTGGAACAACATCTCTTGCGGCGAGCACACCGGGACCCATTTCGACGCCCCGATCCATTGGGTGACCGGCAAGGATTATGCCGACGGTTCGACCGACACGATCGACGTGCAGCGCTTCGTGGCGCCGGCCTGCGTCATCGACTGCTCGAAGGAAGCGGCGAAGGACGAGAAGTTCCTGCTGACGCCGAAGCACATCCTCGCCTGGGAGAAGAAGCACGGCAAGATCCCGAAAGGTCATTGGGTGCTGATGCGCACCGATTGGTCGAAGCGTGACGATCCGTCGGCCTTCCTCAACATGAAGGAGGACGGCCCGCATGTGCCTGGCCCCAATGTCGAGGCGATCCGCTTCCTGACGCAGGAGCGCGACGTCAACGGTTTTGGCGTCGAGGCGGTCGGCACGGATGCCGGGCAAGCGCATAGCTTCGAGCCGCCCTTCCCGTCCCACAACATGATGCATGGGTCGAACCGCTTCGGCCTCGCGAGCCTGTGCAATCTCGATCAGCTGCCTGCGACCGGATCGGTGATCTTCACTGCGCCCTTGAAGATCGAGCACGGCTCGGGAAGCCCGTTGCGCGTGCTGGCGCTCGTCGCCGAGGAATAATCGGCTCGCGCAGATCGCGCGGAACAAGCGCTCGGCCTCACCTCTCCCCTTGCGGGAGAGGTCGGAGCCCGAGCGAAGCGAAGGCTCCGGGTGAGGGGGGCAGCTCCTGCATTCGGAAGCTGGGTATTGGAGGGCGCCTCCGAGAGCGGGCGCTGCCCCCCTCACCCGGCTTCTCATCGCTGCGCTCTTCGAAGCCGACCTCTCCCACGAGGGGAGAGGTTGGCGCCGGCGCATGATCCGATCGTCGTCATGACCTGCAAATCGCGTCCCCGGCAGCTCGCAGCGAAATCGGTCCTTTACTCCCCTCCTGTGGTTTGGTAGGGAGCCCGCCTCTCCCCGCGCATCTGCGTGCGGATCGGAGGGCGCATAGCTCAGTTGGTAGAGCAGCTGACTCTTAATCAGCGGGTCCAAGGTTCGAATCCTTGTGCGCCCACCAATAAAATCAAAGATCTAGCGAGAAAAACCGTTTGAGAGGCCCGCAACTAAAACGGCTTTTCAAACGGTGTTTTCCGAACTGCGACCGAGTGCCGCGGGCGGCCCACTTCTTCGGTCAAGCTAACTCGCGGCCGGCCTGACCGTGATGGGCTCGGGGGTTCGACTCAGTGGAGCGCTACCGCCTTTCCCCACACCAGCCGAACTTACGCTACCGTCTTCGATCGTACGCCTAAACAGAAGCTCAGCTTCAGCCGTTCAGACCGCCGGGAGGCTGGGTTTGCCTCACATGGCCGTCGATTTTCAGCCAGCGAAGCAGCTCTTCCCGGCGGGATGAAAGCAGCGCTGCGCCGCTCCGGGCGGCCCAGTCATAGACGCCTCTACCGCTGGGTACGCCGCGATTTCCATCATGGACGAGACCGCCGATGGCAGTCGGAGGCTCGACCGATCGGTCAAGCGACGGGAACAGGAATTGTGCAAAGTGGTACATTGTATCAAGGCCGCCGAGATCTGCCGATTCGATTGGCCCCGTCACGGCAAGCCTTCGCCCGATCGAGTTCCTGACCACGCTATCAATCGCCTCCGCAGAAGCGACACCTTGAGCCCATAGCGACCAGGCTTCCCGCAGCGCCGCAAACTGGATTCGGTTACCCAGGAAACCGGGCACCTCTCGATCGAGCACGACAGGGGTCTTATCGACGGCAGTCAAGACATCGCAAATCCAGCTTACGGTCTCGCTGGTTGTCTTGGGGCTTCCGCAAACCTCCACAAGCGGGAGAAGCTGCGGAGGATACCAGAAATGTGCCGCCACCACCCGCTGCTTGCGCGTCACCTTTCCGTCGACCGAACTGGCCGGATGGCCGCTGGCCGTTGCAAGGACGCTGTCTGGCCTGCAGATCGCATCGAGTTGGGCGAAGACCCCCAGTTTGAGGTCCATGTCCTCCGGCAATGCTTCGATTGCCAGATCGGCATTCGCCGCCTGCTCTATCGAGGTCGACGTGCTAATGCGCGACATGGCGGGTGGTACTGCCGAAGCCAACAGCAGCCCAGCCTCGACGAATTCGTCAAGGCTCGAGCGGATACGATCGATTGCGCTGGAGAGGCTGTCCTGCGACCGTCCGATGAGGCAGACGTCCCATCCGCCCTTGGCGAAGACTTCGGCTATTCCATGCCCGATCACGCCGTTTCCGATGACTGCTAGTGTTCCCGATGATGGCGATGTCATTCTGTCTCCCTCCCTATTGTCCATTTGCTGTTGACGAGATCGCCTAACCGGAAGTCGTTGGCGTGCGCAGTTGCAGCAGCTTGCTGAGGCGGTTTGCCGTCTCGGCGATAGCCTGGCGATGACTTTCGAAGTTCCGCTCTATGATCCAGTCGTATGGTCCTGTAAGGCCCACCGCATGGGCGACTTCCGCGCCTGAAACGTGAACCGGCAGCGCTATGGAGCCAAGGCCGGCAACATGCTCGGCCAGGTCGGTGGCATAGCCGCGCTCGCGGATGGCAGCGAACTCCGACATCAGCACGTCGATGTCCGTCTTCGTCCTTTCCGTGTAGCGTTCGAGGCGAGAAGGCAGTACCCGCGCCAGCACGTCTTCGGGCTGAAAGGCGAGGATCGCCTTGGCCGTGGCGGCTGCGTTCACCGGCATCGACATTCCCGGCATCACATAGGTCCGGACCGGCGTGTCGGGGGCGACACAGGTGACAGACCTGACCTCCGTGCCGTCGAATTTCGAGATGAAGGCGGACTGGCCGGTCTTGTCGGCCAGCGCCTGCAACGGCTGCTGCGCAAGCGTTGCCAGCCAGCTGGTGTCCGGAGACGTGTGCAATAGCCGCAGAATCCGATCGCCCAGGCGGTAGCTGCGGTTGCGGGCATTGTCCGCGCTGACCATGCCGCTCGACATGAGGGCATGCAGCAACCGGTTTACAGTGGTCTTCGGCAGATCGAGTGCTGTTTCGAGTTCGACCGCCGTCAGCCCCTCGGTGAAGGGGGCTACGGTCTCCAGAATGGAGATGTAGCGTTCGAGTGGGCTGTCTTTGGATATGATTTCGCTCATTTTCGTCGCTTCGGATTGTCTCGCATCGTCGATCGCACGACCCATCCGCCCCTCGACACGGGACGGAGATCGTCTCTAAATACCGAAAATCGGTACTAATACCTTTTTTCGGAAATAGCAATTGACTTTTTATGAGAACTGCCGATTATCGGGATAAATACCGGTTTTCGGAGGAAGCCATGACCCACTCGCTGCCGCGCGTGACCTACTCAAACATCGGCGTCGATTTTTCCCCGGTGCACGCCCATTTGGACGCACTCATTCCGGGCTTCGAACGAGAGGCTCTGGGCCGGGACTGGAGCACGCCCTTCGCGACCAATTCGCTCGAGGCCATCGCAAGTCCTATAGACCCCAACATTTCGCTCGGTCGGTTTCCGACCTCGACTGCTGCTGACGTCAGGGCAGCAATCGGATTCGCTCGTAGCGGTGCGAGAACCTGGAACGGTGCTTCGCTCGAGGAGCGTCTCGCCTTCGCGGAGCGCTGGAAGGGGGTTTTCGCGGAGCAGAAATATGAGCTTGGCCTGGCGGCGCTCTACGAAATCGGCAAGTCCCGCATCGAGGCTATCGGCGAGGCCGAGGAAGCGCTCGACATGCTCGACTACTACTCCTCGGAGCTGCGTGCGAACAACGATTATGCCCGCAATATGAACGAGCTGGTGGCGAACGAGACTGCCAGAAGCGTTCTCAAGCCCTATGGCGTCTTCGCCGTCATTGCCCCGTTCAATTTTCCCTTGGCGCTCTCCGTCGGCATGATCTCTGGTGCACTCGTGACCGGCAATGCCGTCGTGTTCAAGCCATCGCCGGGATGCGCGCTGACCGGACTCATGATCGCGGACAGCCTGCGCAAGGCAGGCTTGCCGGATGGCGTGTTCAACATCGTGCTCGGCGGTGACGAGGTCGGCCGCGTGCTGGCGAGCGACGGAGGCATAGACGGGGTGGCGTTCACCGGCTCGCACAAGACCGGCATGAGCATCTTCCGCCATATGGCGATGTTGCCTCACATGAAGCCGGTTATCGCCGAGATGGGCGGCAAGAATCCGGCTTACGTCACGCGAAATGCTGATCTCGAGCGAGCCGCGCTGGGAGTGGCGCGTTCAGCCTTCGGCCTGCAGGGGCAGAAATGCTCGGCTTGCTCAGTGGCCTTTGTCGACAACGCGGTGAAGGACGCGTTCATCGAGAAGCTGGTGGCTTTTTCCTCGGGGTTGGCCGTTGGAGACCCCCGGAAGTCCGGGACCTTCATGGGGCCGGTTTACGGCAAGGCGACCGTCGAGCGTTTCAGGTCGGCGGTTGCGGAAGCGAAGAAGGAAGGCAAGCTTCACTTCGGCGGCGAGGCACTCGGGCAAGGTTTTGCCGACAACTATGTCCTGCCGACAGTGGTCGAGCTCGACGGGCCGAGCAGACTCACGCGTGATGAATTGTTCATGCCCTTCGTGGCCGTGCGGGGCGTCGATGGTCTCGAAGCGGCGATCGCCGAAGGCAACGACATTGCCTATGGCCTGTCGGCCGGTGTCTTCACCCGTGACGCGGGTGAGCTGCAATACTTCCTCGACAATGCCCAGGCAGGCGTTCTCTACGCGAACCGTGCCAGTGGGGCGACGACCGGTGCATGGCCCGGCGCTCAGCCCTTCTGCGGCTGGAAGGGCACCGGTGTCAGCGGGAAAGGCGGGCTTGGCGCCTGGTTCCTGCCCCAGTTCATGCGTGAGCAGAGCCACACCATCATGACGAAGTGAGTTAAGGCGGGGCCGAGCCCACTTTCCCTGTCTCTTCTGCAACGCCTTTTCGGACCTCCAGGACAATGGCGCACTATCCCGACGACCTACCCGAATCCCGCCGAATCTTCGAGCGCGCTCGCAAGGTCATGCCCGGCGGCAACACCCGCACTACCGTCTTCATCGACCCGTTCCCGATCTATGCGGCACGGGGGGAAGGTTGCCGGGTTTGGGACGTGGACGGCAATGTCTACTACGATTGCATAAATAACTTCACGGCGATGATCCACGGATACTGTCAGCCGGAAGTCGTCGCAGCGGTCGCTGATCAGATGCCGCTCGGCAGCGCCTTCGGAGCCCCGACCGTCAGCGAGATCGAACTTGCGGAGCTTCTCGTCCAACGCTTGCCGTCGGTGGAGCATATCCGCTTCGCCAATTCAGGCACCGAGGCGGTCATGATGGCGATCAAGGCCGCGCGCGCCCACACGGGACGGCCAAGGATCGTCAAGATCGAGGGCGCGTATCACGGCTCCTATGACTTCGCCGAGGTAAGCCTCGACAGTTCGCCAACCAACTGGGGCGACCTTCCCGTCTCCATCGCCTATGCGAAGGGCACGCCTCGAGGTGTGCTGGACGACGTGCTCGTCGTGCCCTTGAACGATGTCGAGTTGCTGCGGGCGGTATTCGCCGAGCATGGCGAAACCATAGCGGGTGTCCTGATCGATCCGATGCCGAACCGTGCGGGCCTCATCCCGGCGCGGAAGGATTATCTCGAAGCCATGGCGGACATCGCCTACGCGGCCGGTGCGCTCGTGATCTTCGACGAGGTGATATCCTTCCGCCTCGGCTATTCGGGCGCACAGGGCTTGTGGGGCATCGCTCCTGACCTGACTGCCTTCGGCAAGATCATCGGAGGCGGCTTCCCGGTTGGTGCCGTCGGCGGGCGCGCTGAGGTCATGGCCGTTTTCGACCCCACGCGCGGCAAGCCTGCCCTGCCGCATGGCGGAACCTTCACGGCCAACCCGATCACCATGCAGGCAGGCCTTGCCGCGATGCGGGCGCTGACACCCGAAAGCTTCGCGCATCTCGACCGGATCGGAAACCGCATGCGGGATGGCATCAACGCGTCGCTGCGCGATCATCGGCTTGAAGGGCAGTGCGCGGGCCTGGGCTCGCTCTTCAAGGTCCATTTCACCGCCCGCCCGATCACCGACTACCGCTCGGTCTATCCGGGGCCGGATGAGCGTCGGAAGCTTGAAGCCTTCCACAAGGGATTGCTCGGTCGCGGCGTCCTCTCTGCAAGCTACGGCCTGTTCGCGCTCTCGACCCCAATGACCGATGAGGATGTCGGGAATATCTTAGCGGCTATTCAGGACACCTTTGGCGAGGTCGCGGGTCGATCCCGAGCGGCGGCCGTCTGATCGCGGAGCGCAGCAGGTTGGGCTCAACGGAACCTTAAATGACAGCTTCTCCTCATGTCGTTGTCATCGGAGCGGGAGCGCTCGGGATGTGCACGGCGATCAACCTGGCGGAACAAGGGGCGCGGGTGACGGTGCTCGAAGCCCAGTCCATCGCCTCCGGCTCGAGCGGCCGCTCGGTGGGCGTAGTCGGCACGCAGCTCACGGACCCGTTCGACATAGCGCTGCGCGTCCATTCTTTGCGCCAGCTTCGCCTCTGGGAAAAGCTGGGGCTCGGTTTCCGCCATATCGGCTATCTCCGTCTTGCGCGGACTCCCGAGCAGATGCGGCTGTTCGCAAACTCGGTGAAGCTTCAGGAAGAGGCAGGCTTCAGGTCCCGGCTCTATCAGGCGAACGAACTGCAGAAGCTCGTGCCGCATATCAATGCCGAGGGGCTCGAAGGCGGGCTGTTTGGCCCCGATGACGGTTTCCTCGACCCCTACGAAATGTGCACTTTTTTGGCCGAGAAGCTGCGAGCTCGTGGCGGGGAAATCCGTCAGTTCTGCAGAATTGTCGGTGTGAAGCGGCGGGAGGGCAGCTACACGCTGGATACCGCCAAGGGTGCAATCGATTGCGACATTGTCGTCAACGCAGCCGGCGCCTGGGCTCCAGCTGTGGCCGGGTTGTTCGGGCAATCACTCTACATCTGCCCGGAGCGGCACGAGGCGATCGTGATCCATCTCGATCAGCCGCTCGACTACACCATGCCGATGGTGATGGACCTGGTGAACGAGGAGGGGACCGGCCTCAATTTCCGACATGAGAAACACGACGAGCTGATTGCCGAGATCCACAAGGTCAGTACTCCCGTCGCAGAGGATCCCGACAACTACAACGACCAGTACGAGGAGGGTTCGAAGGTCAGACTGGCGGAATTGCTGCTCGACCGACTTCCCGAACTGCCTGGTGCACGTCTCGGCCGAGGCTGGGCCGGGCTTTATCCTGTCTCGGCGGATCATCGGCCTTTGGTCGGTCCTGTCGATCCGTCCGAGCCCACTCTTGTCACTGCCGCAGGAGCTGGCGGCTACGGCATCCAGCTCGGCCCGGTCATCGGCCAGATGGCCGCCGACTGGGCCTTGCATGGCGCCCCGGTCTCGGCGCCGGGCACTGAAATCCTTGCACCGACGACAGACAGGAATGCGCCACCGGCGTCCGGGGGTGAAGCGGGAAAGGCGCCGCGGCGCAAGGGCATCGAAGACTAAAGGAGAATCTTTGGCCCGATGGGAGCAGTTGAGATGCTGGATGAAGATTGCATCGTTCGGATCAAGGACATCAACGTCCGCTACGGGACCTATCATGCCGTCAGGAATGCCTCGCTCGACATCAGGCGCGGCGAGGTCCTGGCGATTGTCGGGCCGAGCGGAGCGGGCAAGAGCACACTGCTCAGGGCGATCAACATGCTGGAGCAGCCGTCGTCCGGTACCCTTCAGGTCGGGGCCTTCAGCTTCTCGGCGGACCGCAGGCTGACTTCAGGCGATCTGCTCAAGCTGCGCCGTTCCACAGGAATGGTCTTTCAATCTTTCAATCTGTTTCCGCATATGACGGTGGAACGGAATATCTCGCTGCCGCAGATGCGGGTGCTTGGAAGAACGCGGGCGCAGGCAGATGAGCGGACGCGCCAGCTTCTGGAGCGCGTGCATCTCGCCGACAAGGCGCAGTCCTATCCCGCGCGCCTGTCCGGCGGTCAGCAGCAGCGCATCGCGATCGCGCGGGCCCTCGCACTCGATCCCCAGGTGATGCTCTTCGACGAGCCCACATCGGCGCTCGATCCCGAACTTGGGCTGGAGGTGCTCGCGGTGATGCGCGAGCTCGCCGAGGACGGCATGACAATGATCATCGTCACACATGAGATCGCCTTCGCCGCCGACGTGGCGGATCGGGTGATCGTGATGGCGGATGGCGAGATCATCGAGCAGGGGCCGCCGGCGCTCGTGATCCGCAATCCGTCGTCGCCGCGCACGCAGAAGTTCTTCCGTGCCGTCGTGGACCGCAGATGACCGGCCTTCTCCTGTCCTTGCTGAGTGGCGTGCCCATCACGCTCGCCGTCACGTTCGGAGCTTTCCTTGCTGGCGCCGTCATGGGCGTGCCGCTCGTCATGATGCGGCGGTCGCGCTCACTCGTCCTGCAGATTCCGGCCCGGATCTACATAGATGTCGTGCGCGGTATACCGCCGATCGTCTGGCTCTTCATCATTTTCTTCGGTATTGGCAGCGGGATCGTCGTGCTCAGTTCTTCCCAGGCCGTCTTGCTCGGCTTGGGGCTGGTCTCGGCCGCCTATCTCACCGAAACCTATCGGGGCGGCTTCCTATCGTTGCACACCGGACAGAATGAGGCCGCTACGGCGCTCGGTATGTCGCGGCTCGATACGTTTCGCTATGTGCTGGCACCGCAGGTCCTGCGGGTCTCGATACCGCCGATGGCGACGTTCCTGGTCAGCCTGCTGAAGGACACCACGGTCGCGTCGACGATCGGCGTGCGCGATATCATGACGCTCGCCTCGCAGCAGGCGCAGTCGGGCGGCGGCGGCTTCGCGCCCTTCATCCTGGCGGCCATTCTCTACATTCTGCTTTCCACACCCCTCGCCCTGTTTTCTCGACTGATGGACAAGAGGCTGCGCTCGAGGGGAGCGAGCTGATGGAAATACTGTCGAATTGGATCATCTGGTCACCCCAGCTCTTCCAGGGACTCCTCGTGAGCTTGAGGCTCGCCGGTCTCGCGCTCGTCTTCGGACTGCCGCTCGGGCTTGTCCTTGCACTGGCCTCGTCCACAATAGTCAGGCCGGTCAGATATGCAGCGATCACGATCGTCGAGATCGGGCGCGGCGCCCCCGCTTTGGTCGTGTTGCAAATGGTCTATTACGGTCTACCTGCAGCGGGAATGACCGTGAACGGCTTCGCGTCGGCCGCGGCCGCGCTGGCGCTGACCACGGGCGCTTACACCAGTGAAATCCTGCGGGCGGGCCTGAACGCCGTTCCCCACCGTGAGATCGAGGCTGGATGGGCCCTTGGCATGACCCATCGGGACATCACGCGCTTCGTGGTCATCCCGCAAGGCATCCTTTTCGCCGTGCCGGCGCTCATGGGTTTCGCGATCCTGATTTTTCAGGCGACGGCGCTGACCTTCACGATCGCCATCCCGGAGCTTCTGGCGCGCGCCTATCGGATCGGCGCCGCCACCTACCTCTACCTCGATGTGCTGATCCTGGCGGGCGTGTTCTACCTCGCCGTCACCATCCCGCTCGGATGGCTGGTCTCGTACACCGAACGTAGGCTGGGCAGCCATCTCGGCTGATCAGCAATGTCATGCCCTTTGAACCATAGGAGCGATGGATGAGAACGAAGATACAGACGATTGCCGTGCTGGCCTTCCTGGTGGCGCTTGGTGCCGAAACCGCATCGGCCCAAGAATGCACGCCGAAGCACAGTTTCAAAACCGTGACCTTAGGCAAACTGACGGTCGCGCTGACGAATACGCCACCTTATTCGCTCGAGAAGGACAGTACCATCGCGGGTATCGATGGCGATCTGGTCAAACGCTTCGCCAAGGAGAACTGCCTCCAAATCACCTATGAAATCTTCACCTATCCCGGCGCGGTCTCGGCGGTGCAGACACGCCGCGCCGACATTGCGCTCGGCGGTTTCTACAGAACGGCAGCGCGCGAGAAAGTCGTCGCTCTCTCGACGCCGGTCTATCTCGACCAAATGTCGATCGCGTCGGTCGAGGGCTACGACACGGTCGATGCCTTGCTTGGCAAGAAGGTCGGCACCGTGGAGGGCTATCTGTGGGTTCCGGATATGGAGAAGCTCTTCGAAGGCTCGCGGACCTATCCGTCCTCGCTCAACCTTGCCCAGGACCTCCAGGCGAAGCGCCTCGACGCCGCACTGGACGGGTTTGGTGCTGCTGTCATCGAGAACAAGGGCAGGGACATCAAGGTCCGTCTCCTGAAGGAGGATCCCCGGATCAACGCGACGCTGAACCCGTCCCAAACCTCCTTCTTGCTCGACAAGAGCAACGAAGGATTCATAAGAGCCGTCGACAGCTCGCTTGACGAATGCCGGAAAGACGGTGCGATAGCCGAGGCCCTGGAAGCCTATGGTCTTGATAGATCGGCCGCGGATGTCGGTGAAAGCCGGGTCATCCGGTAAGAACCAAGACAAGCGAGACGGCTCGTTTCCTTCGGTCTAGCGCGGACAATTTGAGCGGTCGTGCTCTTGTGGGAGGATGATTGTGATCGAGTTCGCGCAAGGCCACTCGCGAACCGCTACCACTGGCCCCAAAGTGTCGCAGCGGCTGCAAAGCCTTCGTGAAAAATGCAGATTCGGGTGGTAGCGGAGGTCCGCTACCACCGTTCCCCCCGACGAGATGTCCAGACTTCACACTGGAGTTCATTTCAAATGGATTTCATACCTATGCCCACCACGCGTCCTGCGCTCGGGGACGGCCTGCCCCCTGGCTACCCGGCCTCCGAGAAGGTCTGTGCTTTTCGTGGGGCGAAACTGCAACCGGCTCACGACCAGAGGTTCGGCAGCGTGGGAGCCGATTGCTGCCGTCTTTGTCTGACTCTCAATAGTGTTTGGCATGCACTCGGCAGTCGGACGCGGCGTACGATGGTCAACTTCGCCCCGCCTTTAAACAAACGGGCGGAGGATTCTTATGGACGTCGAAAATCTCGGAACCCGATTGAGTCTTGCCGACGCGGACGGGTTCAACCATGTCTTTCATGCATTCTGGTTGCGCGAAAGCAGCAGCGATCCGGCCTACCGTGACCCGAAGACCGGCCATAAGCTGCAGGATGCCGATCTTATTCCACTGGATGTCAAAATCGCCGACGTCAAGAACGGCGGTAGCGACATCGAGATCGCTTTCAGCGATGGCCATCGCGCGCTGTACTCTCTCGGGAAGCTTCGCGAGGCGGCGCAGCACCCCTTCACCCAGGAGCTTGTCGGCCTAAAGCAACCTTGGAATGCGAGCCTCAAGACGCTTCCCTGGTATGGGCTCGGCGCGCTCAAGGCGGATCCGAAAAGAATCTTGGCGATGTTGAATGATCTCGCTCGCCTAGGCTTCGTGTTGGTGCGCGGCATTCCCACTGTCGACCAGGGCAGTCGCGAGTTTCTCAATCTCGTCGGCTACACGCGCATCACCAACAACGGCGACATTGAGGACATCAAGGCATTGGGCACCGGCGAAGCTTATGATCTGAGCATGACACCACGCGCCCTCGAGCCTCACGTGGACAACCCGTACCGCTATCCTCAACCGGGCTACACGACGCTCCATTGCATCCGCAACGACGCGGAAGGCGGCGAGTCGGCGTTGATCGACGGTCTGTTCGTGGCCGAGATAATCCGCAAGGAACGTCCCGATTTATCAGTTGATCGACCGATCAACGGGTCGGAGGCCGAACGATGGTATTGCGCGAGAAATTGCGGTGTGCGTTCAACAAGGCAGGTTGTTTTTTGAAGCGGCCGCTGCTGCGCCCATCCAAATCAAGCCGCTCCTAATTTACTATGGCGTCGTTGCATTCGCGCAGGCCGTCATCGTGGCGAGGAAAATCGTGTCGCTCTCGACGCTGGCCCGCGCGCACGCACTTGCGGATGTCACACCACTCAATGAGGGTGTCGAAAGGCTCTTACTACGTTGCGAAAACACGGGTACGTTTCAGGAATTCAATGACGCCATCGCTCCGCTGGGCCGAATCTGGTACTTTGAGAACTCGATGCCGCGCTGGTTCGAAAAGCCGTTCGATGGGGCGGCGGGGTTGAGCGCGCAACGGATTTCTATCACGGACGTATTGTCACGCATCCCAAGTGTGGCGGACAAATTCAGCCAGACCTTCGGCTCGTCGGCGAAAGCGGCTCCCATCATGCTCGATTTCGAATCGCCGAACGTCGGCCAATGTAGGCTGCGCATCGACGATCCGGTTCTATTTACCGACCGAACGAGCTTGATCGCAGCTGCACGGAGATGGCGGACCGATTATCCGTTTTTGGAAAATTGGCACTTCATCGAAGCGTCACATGCTTGGGGAAAAGCGGTTCTGGTCTTCGACAATTCGGCCAACCAGGATCAGAACGACTTCTCTGAAGCCAATCTCGTTCAGGTCAACAACAACGGATTTGCCAGCGCGCGAGTCATGATGGGCGCCCATTCTACGTTCGGTCCAGCATCCGTAATCCTTCCTCCGTTGTCTGGAGGCTATGTCGGATCGAGCGCTACGTATGTCATGCAGCCGATCGGCGGCGTAAAGCTGTCGGAATATTCTCTACAGTTTCTAGGGAGCTTCCTGCTAGTGGATAGAATCTGACGCTTGGTACCCTGCGAATGCCCTCTCTCGACTCCTTGCTGCCGTTCCCGCGCGGCCGTGTGAATGGCTGAAATGGAATCCGGAACGCCGTCTGACACTCTTGGTTGCGAGCCCTCCGAGATGGGCTAAGATATGAGTTAGAATAAGCACCGATTTGTTGGCTCAGGGAGAGTTGAAATGGCCAGGATCGCAGTGGCGCTGCTTTTCCTTTTTGCTGCTGCTACAATTAAAGATGCTAATGGCGCCGAGCTCAAGCTCATGATTACAAACGGCGCAAAACCAATCGTCGCCGAAATTGCTTCCCAATTTGAACGCAACACTAGCCATAAGCTCTCAATCGCGTACGAAGGCTCCCCGATCCTGCAAGAAGCGATCCTGCGCGGTGACAACTTCGACGTCGCCCTGCTGATTTCGTCAAACATGGATGCGCTCGTCAAGGGCAGTCGGATCGAAGCAGCAACCCGCGTCAACATTGCACGGTCGGGCCTCGGCGTCGCCGTGCGTGCGGGTCAGCCGAAGCCAGATATTAGCACAGTTGACGCCTTTAAGCTCGCGATGCTGAACGCGAAATCGATCGCGTACGTGACGTCCGGAGCAAGCGGGCGGCATTTCATTGCCGCATGTGAACGCCTCGGTATTGCTGAACAGGTCAAGGCTAAGGGCAAGACCCTGCCGTCTGGCAATGTCGCGGAGTTTGTTGCAAATGGGGAGGCTGAGCTTGCAATCCAGCAGATGAGTGAAGTGCTTTCAGTAAGCGGAATCGATTTGGTCGGCCCGTTCCCCCCAGATTTGGATCTTATTTCACAAATCACCGCCGCCGTCAGCGCCAATTCCAAACAGCCCGAAGCCGCCAAGGCATTCATCAAATTTCTTGCCACCCCGGAAGTGACTTCGGTCATCAGGGCCAAAGGCATGGAGCCGGGCTAATTGGGAAGTCTGTAATCGGATATTCAGGACTGACAATCAGGCTACCCCAACACCGTTCTCCGCATGTCAGGGATGGATCAAAACCGGCGATCGAGCTATGGCAGGATTGGCGTCCGCAGCGTTCTCAGCACCGGGCATCATGGAAGCTTCTCACTTTTAGGGACCTGCATCGCGGGTACCAAGCGTCAGATTTTAACCACTAGGTTCCCTCGTCCGCTACCGCCCCCAAATCTGGCAGAGCGCGATTTCGCGATCAGTTACGGCGCAAAAACCAGCTGACGATCGTTCTCTATCGCTCATCGAGAAGTTTCTTGATGAGGTGCTTACGGATTTTCCCGACATGGTCGTGCGAGTCATCGATTATCAGCGGACCCGATAGCAAGCGCGACCCGCTATGGCGCGCCTGGACAGCATGAGCTCACGTCGACGTGTAGGGCACGAGGTCATCCGGCACTTCGCCCATATCGACCGAGAATGACCGCATCGGCCCAGTCGCCGCCGGCCGCCTTCCCAGGCCTACTGCCGTAAGGGACCCTCGGGCACGGGAAAAGGAAATGCACTATAGGTGCATTTCTAACTCTCGAGGCCAGCCGGTCGATCCGCCCGTCAAGTCGTGTCCGGGCGGCGACCAAGGGATTCCCAGAGGATATGGGACACCAGTGCCAGCACGACGATCGCGCCGCCGATCAGGGTGCGCTGCGACGGCAGCTCCGAATGCACCAGCCAGACCCAAATCGGCGCGAGCACTGGTTCCAATGTCCCGATCAGCGCCGCGATGGGTGCGGGCAAAAGCCTGACGCCGGTGACGAAGAATGCCATGCCCAAGCCGAGGTTGAGAGCCCCGAAGGTGAACAGCAGCGCCATATCGGTCATCGACACTGCAAGGCTTCCGGCGAGTGGCAGCGACACGGCCGCATCGATGAGGCAGCCGAGACAGCAGGCGGGTGTCATGCGCACCCCCGCATAGCGCCGGGTCACGATCGTCGCCATCGCAAACATCAGCGCGATCAACACTGCCAGCATATCGCCGACCGGCGAGACCTTGCCGCTGAGCGAGCCTGACACCATCACCGTCACGCCGAGGATCACCGCGCCTATCGCCACCCAGGTCGCGGGCGCGACCCTTTCCTTGAACACGAGACGCCCGATCAGCGCCGCGACCAGAGGCGTGCTCGCCTGGATCAGGAGAATATTCGCGACCGTCGTGTGCTGGAGCGCCACGATGAAGGCGGCTGACGCGGTCGCGAAACATAGCGCGACGGCGATGCCGGGATATCCCATCGTCTTGAAGAGGAGGACGGTCTTGCGCGGCCCGTCGCGCCACAACAGGAACAGCACCAGGAAGGCTGCAGCCCAGATGGAGCGCAGGAAAACGATCGCCCAGCTGTCATCGGTCGCCAGAAAGCGCGCGATCGTCCCGCCGAAGCTCCAAACGATCGCCGAGCTCATCACCAGGGCAATGCCGGCCCGCTCGCCGGACTGGCGTTCGCCCGTCAAGGAGCCGGCGGTGCCAGGTGAAGCGCTGGACATGCCTGACGTTTAGTTCAGGGGCGGTACCAGCAGCAAGCAGGCGACTTTCACCCGCCTTTTCCGGCAGGTCACCAGAAGCTCACTTCGACATGGCCCTTGAAGGCCGAGTCGGTGGCGCGCTTGCCATATTGGCCGGAATACGAGACGCCGACCGTAACCTTCTGCGAGACCGCATAGTCGAGCGTGGTCTCCGAAACGAAGGCGTCCCGGTCGATCGGGACTCCCGCGATCGTGAAGCTCGAAAACGAGCCGACGAAGGTCTGGTTCACCTTGGGGATCGTGTCGCCGAAGGCATGCCGCCAGCCCAGCAGGCTCGTCCAGGTGAAGCCCGGAAGGCGCGCGAGCTGATATTGGGTGCGAAGCCCGAGTGTCGTCGTGCCGAGGTCATAGCCGCGCGCCGCGCCTATGAGCGCCGCCGGCGTCAGCGCCGTCTCCACATAGCGGTTCTGGTCGATATGGATGACGGCCCCTTGCAGGAAGGGCTCATAGGTCGCGCTCAGGCTCTCGAGTCCCGGCACATAGGACCAGAGCGTCCCATGGAAGGGCAGCCGGTAGCCGAGCTCGCCGAAGCCTTGCGCCGCATAGCCGCCATAGCTCGAGCTCGCCGCATCGGCGAAACCCGGAAACACGATCGAACGGCTCGTATGCGTGTTCGTCGCGGCCAGGATGGCTCCCGCCTTGAGGTCGATCGCCCCGTAGCTCGCCTTGCCGTAGAGCGATCCGAAGATCGATTGGTAATCGCCGCTCGAGTTGCGGGCCGAGACCTTCAGGCTGTCATCGCTGTAACCGCCGGCGATGCCGAAGCGCCAATCGCCATTCCAAAGCTGGCGCTCGGCATCGGCACCGATGATGAAGCCTCCCGTATCGCGTGAGAGCTTCGCGGCATTGTGGTCGCCGTTGGTGCGTCCCCAATCGCCAAAGCCCTGGCCCCAGAGGCCGAAGAGGCGCGGTTGCACCATCTGCACGGCGACCGGAGCGAGAGCGGGCCCCTTGGCCGAGGGCAGGTCCGCCGCATAGGTCCCGGTCATGGTGGTTGCTGCGCCCAGGACCGGCGTCTCGGCCGGCTGGCTCAAGCGGTCGAAGATCGCCTCGCGCGGCAGGCGCTGATCCTCGAAGGCAGCGGTCACTGCGCTCGCATGGATCTCGCCCGAAAGGGCGTCGTACGCCTGGCGCGCGTTGGCGGCCGTGGTTTGGGCGAAGACGGCATTGAAGATCCGGTTGCCCGGGCCGAGCGCCTGGATGGCGCCCGCCGTCGCGATCTCGTTGCGGGTCAACGCCACCGAGGTGAAGGGCGCCTGAGCCAGGTTAAGAAAAACGTCGTTTGCGTCATAGCTCAGCGCGGGCGTCAGGAAGATGGAGCCCGTGGCGAAGTTGGCGGATGCCGAAAGCTGCGCGAAGGTCCCGGTCACCCCGCCATTCGCCGTGAGGATCGTGTAGCGCGTCGAGGCCGAGTAGGTACCGGGGTCGGCGATCACCTGCACGGTGCCGCCACTCAGCGTTGCCTTCCCGGTCGCCAGGATCTTGTCGTTCTGGCCCGCCGCATTGACCTCGACCTGGAAGGTCGAGCCTGGCGCGAATGCCGCATTGCCGTTGACGTTCAAGGTGCCGATCGCGTCGCCCGGCAGCACGGTGCCGCCGCCCATGACGGAAAGCCCGCCGATCGTGCCACTGCCCATCAGCGTGCCGCCATTATTGACTGTGACCGCCGAGACCAGCGAGCCGTTCACCTCGAGGATACCGCCACCGACAACGGTCGGCCCCGTGAAGGTGTTGGCGCCCGTCAGGAGCAGCGTGCCGGTGCCGAGCTTGATGAGCGAACCGCCGACGCCGCCTACAATTCCGCCGTCGGATATGACCCCGCTCACCATGGTCGACAGATTGTTGCTTCCGACGGTCAGTGCTTTCGAGCCGAGGAAATACCTTCCCGCGCCCTCGATCGAGCCGCTGGTCGTGCCGGCCGAAGACAGAGCCGATATGTCGAAACGGCCCCCCGCATTCGTGATGAAGCGCGCCTTGCCGCCAGTGGCCATGGAAACGAAGTTTGCGACCCCGCCATCGTTCGTAATGACGATCGCCTCGCCGGCCGTGCTCGCGTCACTGAAGGACAAGGTGCTGTTGTTGTTGGTGATGCTGGCCTTGCCGGCCGAGCTGCCATCGTGAAAAACCAGGATGCTGTTGCTGGCGATGCTGGCGTTGCCGGCCGTGCTGGAGTTGAAGAAATCCAGGCTGGTGTTGTTGGTGATGGCGGCCGCGCCCGCGGCACTGGAGTCGAGGAACTTCAGGCTGGCATTGCTGGTGATCTTGGCGTTGCCGGCCGTGCTGCCATCGTGAAAGACCAGGGCGCTGGCGCTGGTGATGCTGGAGTTGCCGGCCGTGCTGGAGTTGAAGAAATCCAGGCTGGTGTTGTTGGTGATTGAGGCCGCGCCCGCGGAGCTGGAGTCGAGGAACTTCAGGCTGGCGTTGCTGATGATCTTGGCGTTGCCGGCGGTGCTGCCGTCGTGAAAAACCAGGGCGCTGGCGCTGGTGATCGTGGAGTTGCCGGCCGTGCTGGAGTTGAAGAAATCCAGGCTGGTGTTGTTGGTGATGGCGGCAGCGCCCGCGGAACTGGAGTTCAGGAACTTCAGGCTGGCGTTGCTGGTGATCTTGGCGTTGCCGGCTGTGCTGCCATCGTGGAAAACCAGGGCGCTGGCGCTGGTGATGCTGGAGTTGCCGGCCGTGCTGGAGTTGAAGAAATCCAGGCTGTTGTTGTTGGTGATCGCGGTGTTCCCGGCTGTGCTCGAATTGAAGAAAGCCAGCGCACCATTCAAGAGAAAGCTTGGCGTGTTCGACGAATTGTTGACGATCCCCATGCCGTTGATGTTGAGAGTGCCGACGACGTTGAAAGTGTAGCCCGGCGCTCCCGCATTAAACTGGATCGTGTTGATCGATGTGGATGACGCAGAAAATGTGAGCGACACGGTGTTCGACGCACCGAAGCTGGCTGTGTTCGACGGGACGGTCGCGGGCGCCCAGTTTCCGGCGGCGTTCCAGTTGTTGCTCCCTGGGTTCAAAAGCCAGGTGGCATCTTGCGCATGCGCGGCGCCAGCACCAAAAAAGGATGCAAAGGCAAGCAGCGCTACCACGAGGCGTTTTGGGCGTGCGGCGGACACATGGACGATGCGGCCCGCAGACCGCGCCCCGTCGCGCAGAAACCGGTTCAGCGGTTCCGTCCCACGCATGAACAGCCCATCCTACGCACTTAGGCCGTTAGGCGGTACCACCGCTGCAAAGTCAAGATTTAAAGCCTCAAATCGAGGCAATTCGCGAGACTGTTGCATTTATGCAAGCGCGGCAGTCGCGAGTCGTCAGCCTTTTTCTTGGAGAGGGCTGCACAACTGGTCGAGCGCGGCTATGGGCGGCCGGGAGGCCGCCTGCCTACTGGTTTCAATCAGCCTCAACGTAAAGGCGCGGGATGCTTGGCCTGATCGCCATGGCGAGATCTGCGATCCTGGCATGACGCTGATGAGCGACCACAGCGTCCGGCGTGATCCTATCGGTCTCCTGCTCGCCTATGATCACGACCTCGTCGCCAAGCTGCGCTTGTGGAATGTCCGAAAGATCGAGGCGCGTATGCTCGAGCGACGGATTGCCGAGAATCTTCGCGCGTCGTCCGCGGACCAAGACCTCCCCACAATGGAGTTGCGCCATCCCATCGGCCGAGCCGATCGGGATCACGCCCATGCGCATTCCGGGATACACAGGAAACGGCGCCTGCGCCAGGAAATCGCGGCGATCGATGTGGCGCAGATGAATGAGGCGGCTCGTCAGCTTCCTGAAGGCCTGCCGTGCCGTCGGCCATGGCACGTCTCCTTCCGCGCGTAATGGCCCGAAGAACATCTGCCCCGGATCGACCGCATTGAGGATCAGCCGCTGCGTCAGCGAAAGGACCTGGCTGCTGGCGATCATTCGGATCGCGACCGCGAGCCCCAGCGCCTCGAGGCGCCGGCACATCGCTTCAAACCGGCCAAACTGCCAGTTGAGATAATCGAGTGACGGTGGCGACGGCACATTGGGATGCGCGTTGACGATGTGCACCCGGAGATTGGGCAAACCCGCGATGGCAGCGATCGCGTCCGCTGCGGATTCCGCGGGGAAACCCAGCCGTTCTTGTCCGATATCGACCTTGACGGCAACACGTAGCGGGCGCGTTGCGCATCGCGAATAGATCTCGGCAGATTCGAGGTCGATAAGCGTCGGCACGAAGTCGAAAGTCTCGGCGTCACTCACCGCTGCCGGCGTGGCCAGCGATCCAGGGTACACAAGAATGGGCGCCGTGATTCCCGACCGCCGCAGCTCTATGGCATTCGCAGGATCCACCATCGACAGCGCGTCCCCACCCGCCGCCAAGACCGTGCGCGCCACTTGCAACAGGCCAAAGCCGTAGGCGTTGCATTTCAGTGCTGCGAAGATGGTGACACCATCCCCGACATAGTTGCGAATACGCCGTGTGAATTCCGCGATCGCGCCCAGATCGATCTCGAAGCTATTAGGGCGTGCGTGATGTTTGAAGTCACTCGGCTTAGCCCCGATCGTCATCTCGTCACTATCTTCGGATCCACCTGGGGACGCAACATCTGGCATTGGCGGCAGGCGGCTGCGGAGTGCTTTAGAGGGGGCGCACCGGCGTGCGGTACCATCCTTCCTCATGCCTTTGCCAGTAAGCATCCTTGAGCATCATCGAGATGCGGCCGGGCCGGTCGTTGCCAAGGATGCGTCGGCCGACCCGTGCAACCGGCATCACCCCACCCGCCGTGGTGGTGGTGAACACCTCGTCGGCATCTTCCAGCATGGCGCGCGGCATCGGCGCCACACCAGCCTCGATCCCCAGCGACTTGCAGAGCTCCAGCACCGAGGCCCGGGTTATGCCATGCAGGCTGCCGCGGTCGGGCGTCAGTACGCCTCCGTCCTTGACGACGAATATGTTGAAGCCCGGCCCCTCCGTCACGAACCCCTCGGCGTCGCATAATATGGCGGTGTCAAAGCCGTGGTCGTGCGCTTCCAGCAGGCCGGTGGTCAGGTCCCCCCACTGATAATTCTTCACGGTGGGGTCGAAGGACGCGTCCGGCACGCGCGGCACGGTTGCGATCCACAAATGGGCGCCGCGCGCCTGCACGTCAGGGGGGATCACGTCGATCCAGGGCAGTGCATAAGCGACGAAATGGTTATCGCAATCGGCCGGGCGGCGCGACCCGGCGACCCGTGGACGACCACGCAGCGCGACCATCGCAACGTAAGAGCGCTGCTGTCCGAACAGGGCCACGCAGCGATGCAGGATCTCCTCCATGCGCGCCCGGTTTTCCGGAGGCGCAAGGCGGCGGGCCTGCATCGAACGGTGAAAGCGATCGAGATGGTCGTCGAGACGGAAGAAGCCGCCATGGAACACATGGACGACATCATACACTGCATCCGACCGGGTGAACCCCCAATCGGTCACGGGAATGTTGGCCTCGGCGATCGGCACGAACTGACTGCGCACATAGGCGGCGCCATCGGCGAACTTGGCATTCTGCATGCTCCAACTCTAGCCGGGCCAGATGCATGGCGCCATCCGGCGCCAGCAGATTCTGCAGCGCGTCGCAAGCGACCAGGGTGCCGGCGGCGAGGGCGACCGCGGTGCCGAGCAGTCCGCGGAACGTGACCTCTGGCCCCACGCCCTCCAGCTTGGATGGCGGGCCTTCGGGCCAGAGGCGGATCACTTCGTCAGGCAGATCGTCGGTCACGGCTGGCCCTCCCAAGCAATTGGGCGTTACCCACTTCCTTTCGCGAGCCAGGCAGCCGTGGCCGCGTCCTTGGCAGCGACTGCATCCTGCCATCCGGGCAGCGCTGCCAAGCCTTCGTACCAGCGACCGATTTCGGAGAAGCGCGCCAGGGGTAGCCCGAAGCGCGCAGCGCTCGGCACGAAGGCACCGATGGAGAAATCGGCGATGGTGAGCCGCTCGCCGATCAGCCAGGCCCTACCTTTCAGCTGATCGTCGAGCACCGCGGCGAAGCGGACGAAGTTCTGCTCGCCTCTGGCGATGAAGGCTGGATCCGGTGCGCCAAGGCCGAGCACCGCCTTCGACGCCTTCTCGAATGCGACCATGCCACAAGATTCGGCATCCCAATGCGCGCTCTCCCAAGCGAGCCAACGCAACACATCGGCCTGGCCGCGCAGATCCGAAGGCCAGAGCCCGCTCTCGGGGCGCTTCGCCGCCATGTAGAACAAGATGGCGTTCGACTCCCAGAGCACGAATTCGCCATCCTCGAGGGTCGGCATCTTCCGGTTGGGATTGAGAGCGAGATACTCGGGAGTGAGCTGGTCGCCACGACCGAGATCGATCGGATTGAACTCGCAATCGAGAGCAAGATGGTTCTTGAGTGCGACGATGGCGAGCACGCGCGACGAGGGCGGGAAGAGGTAGAGCTTCATCATTCGTCATCTCTTCCAAAGGGTACGCGTTGCGAATCTGATCGAGCAAGCAGCGGCGTTGTGCGGTGCAATGCGAACGCCCTTCATTGAGGATTCGTTGCATTCTCTCTGATGGAGCGAGCCGCTCTTTCGATGACGCTGGCGACCGCACCGGGGCGGGAGACGTAGACTAAATGGCTGCCCTTGATCTCGGTTATCTGTGCTCCTGAGCGCTTGTACATCCAGCGCGCAAGCTTGGGATTGAGCGCACGATCTGCTGTGGCGATGATCCCGTAGCTGGGTTTGTCGCGCCACGCGGCGACCGTTACTGACGCGTCGAATGCGGCGGCCGCTACCGGCATCTGCGAGTTCGCCATGAATTTTGCTTGCGCCGGGGGGAGATCGGCCGCGACGTCGGCCGCAAATTTGGTCGGGTCGAGGAAGATGAAGCCGTCCTTGGTCGGCTTCAGGTCACTGCTCGGCACCGTCCCCGGCATCGACGCAGCGAGCTGGTTGGTCGTTTCGCCTATGTCGGGCTGCAATGCCGCAACGTAGACTAGCGCTCGCACCTTCGGATCAGCGCCGGCAACCGTGATTATGGTGCCGCCATAGCTGTGACCGACGAGTATGACCGGGCCATCCTGCTGGTCGATGACGCGCTTGGTTGCCGCGACATCATCGACGAGGCCCGTGAGAGCCTGCTGGACGACGCTCACATGGTATCCGTCCTTTGTCAGGACGTCATAAACGCCGCGCCATGCCGAACCATCGGTGTTAGCGCCATGCACGAGCACGATGTTTTTCACCGTGCCAATCGCCGCAGATTCAGCTGCAACAGCCGGGCTGGCAGCGACCAGCACTGCTGCGAGGGCAATGCCCAGCGTGTTTGCCATCGTCATTTTATCTGTCCCATCATCTGACTCAGCTCGGGCCATGCACAGTCTGGGCGGCGCGAAAACGGCTGCATGATTTCCAAGGTTCGGGTGTTACTTCCGGCGGTGTGATCCACTGACAAAAATGTTGCTGAATTTATCAGAAATAGAATTCCAACCCTTCTCGTGCGCTTTTGCCCTGTCATCATTCGGAAGGCCGGAATGCAGGAGGGTCATGAGAGTGCCTTCTCCCTTTTTCTGGAATGTCACTGTAACCGTTGACTCCTCTCCCAAGGTATTCGGTGACATCCAGGAATGCTGGATTCGGCCTGGTCGATCTATTTCCATAAACCGCCCGTAGTGGGGGATGCCCCCTAAAGAGAGCCAGTACCAGAGCCCGTCTACCTTCGGATTGACGATCAGCTTGTCATTCTCATGCCAAGGAGTGCCCGGGATCTTTGGATCGAGCCACGCATCGAAAACCTCACTCGGAGGCGCAGGGATTGTCCGTTCGACCTTGATTTCCATCGTCTTTGTCGATGTCGTCATTTGCCCTTCTCCGTCTTCTCTTTCTTGTCCTTAAAATAACGCTCGAACTGATCGAGGCGCTCGTTCCAGAAGCGCTCATATTCATTCATCCATTCCGCCACCTCGCGAAGGGGTTCACCTCGAAATGAAATGAAGACTTCTCGACCCTGTTTCCTGCGTTCAATGAGTCCAGCTCTTTCCAGCAGCTTCAGGTGTTTCGTCACCGCGTTTAAGGCGGTGTCGAACGGCTTCGCGACATCCAGGAATCGAGCCGGCCCATTCGCCAGCCGCCCAATTATCGCTCGCCGAGTAGGGTGCGAAATCGCCGTCAGCACGTCCGTCAAGTGATCCATACGCACATTACACCATAGGGTGTAACGTTTTGCAAGTCGGTGGTGATACGGCAAGCCGGAGCGGCAGGTCGAACGCCTTCACGCCGAGGTCCGCGAGCTGATTGTGGAACGGGATCTGTTGGCGCGCGGAGGTCCGGAAGATGAGCAGGCCGGACTGCAGGCTGCTGCTCGACAGCACCCCGAAGAAGCGCATATCGGTGTCATGCGCATAATTCGGACGAGAGACGGTGATCGACTTCGCGGAGAAATGGCCGATATCGAAATTGCCGACACCGATTGCAATGTGCTCGGGCGCGCCTGCATCATCCCCCTCGTTGTGCCACGCAGAATCCGGCCGGAGCGGGCTGCGCGGCGGACACCCCTTGACTTGCCTCACCCGAAAGCCCGCGAATGTCGAACGGCGAACTGCACGATCAAATCGAGGAGCTCGAAGCCCGGATCGAGTCATTGGCCGAAATCGCCGAGGGCTGCCGGAAGTGGATCTTGCTCTCGAAGGCGGCGATGGTCCTTGGCGGAATATTGCTCGCCGCGCGCCTCACGGATTTCATCTGGCTTAGCCTGCCCATGACGCTTCTTGCCATCGCGGCGGTCCTTGGCGGGATCGTCATGGGCGGCTCGAATTTCAGCACACTGCGGCGGGCCGAAGGCGAGCGAAGGGCCGCCGAAAAGCTCAGGATCCAGATCATCGACGAGGCTCATCTTCCCTCCATCGAGGCGCCTTGACGGCGCAAGCCCGGTTGCGACCCTGGGCTCCGCCTTGCTCAAAGCAAACGGGATCGCCACATCAATCAGGTTTCCATCTCTTGCGCCTGGGGTGAAGCGCCAAATCGGGGTGCAACGGAGCAGGAAGTGCCATCGCTCGAGGGAGAAATCCTTCCGAACCACCTTGCCGAGGCTGACCTCGCAGCGCTCCGCATGGCCGTCCTGTCGCTGGAGCGCGAGAGCTTTGCGGCGCGCCTCGCCGGGCTCCTCGGCAAGTCGATGGGGTTCTTCGACCGCCTGATCCCAAGGGGCATCGGCCTTGCGGCATCGCGTGCGACCGAGGCAGCGCTGCGAGCCTCGTTGCGGGTGGCGCTCAGCTCTCGACTGCCCGCCTGGAAGGATGGTTCCGGGCGTTGGCACAAGGCGCTGGCGACGCTGACAGGTGCAACCGGAGGGGCATTCGGCTTGCCGGCTCTCGCCGTCGAGTTGCCGATCTCGACCGGCATCTTGCTGCATGCCATCGCCGAGATTGCCCGCGCGGAGGGTGAGGACCTGTCGAACCCGGAGGCAGCGCTGGCATGCCTTGAAGTCCTTGCATATGGCGGGGCATCGGGCTCCAGCAAAGCCAGCGATATCGGCTATCACGCGGTGAGAGCAACGCTTGCTCGTTCGGTGACCAGCCTTGGCCGGTATGCCGTCGAGCGTGGGTTTGTCGAGGAGAGCGCTCCGGTCCTCATGCGCGTCATCTCGCAGATTGCGCAGCGCTTCGGTATCGTCGTTTCACAGAAGTTTGCGGCGCAAGCAGTACCGGTGGTCGGCGCAGCCACCGGGGCGGCTGTCAACGCCGTCTTCATGTCCCACTTTCAATCAAAAGCACGAGGCCACTTCATCGTGCGCCGCCTCGAGCGCGTTTACGGCCGCGACTTGATCACGGCGACTTACGCCGAAATGAAGTTTGCCGAAGGTCTCTGAGCACAGGCGCCTCCCCGGTGTCCGGCCATGCATCGAGGCGCCTCAACGGTGCAACCGCCGGCTGCCTTCTCATCCCAGCCCTTGGCCTGCGCTGACTCGCTAACCATTCGTTAGGGTTTGAGCGCCAGCCTTGACGAATCATTAACCCTGAATTCGGGAGCAACCCGGCAGAAGAGGGACGGAGAACTTCATGCGCACAATCGCATTTGTCACGCAAAAAGGGGGATCGGGAAAAAGCACGCTTGCCACTTCGCTTGCGGTCGCCGCCATGGAGGCCGGCGAACGTGTGTTCATGCTCGACATGGATCCGCAGCGCTCGCTGGTGAGCTGGGCGACGATGCGCGATCGCGATGACCTGCCGGTAGAGGCGGTCACGGCGGGCCGCTTGGCGCCGACGCTCGCGGCCCTCGAGAAAAATGGCTTCACGCTTGCGATCATCGACACGCCCGGCGTCGAGGGGGCAGCGAGCGTCGCCGCAATGAAGGCAGCCGATCTCAATATCATCCCGGCGCGCCCTAACGCCTTCGACCTATGGGCAAGCGAGACCACTCGCAAAGCGCTGAAGGAGCACCGAGCCGACTTTGCCTTCGCGCTGAACCAATGCCCACCGGCACAGCAGACGACTCGAGTCGAGCAAGGCGCAGAGGCGCTCGAGGCGATGGGAGGCCTGATCACGCCGTTGATCCTCACGCGCGTCGATTACCAGGAGGCCAGCCGTGCAGGTCTCGGTGTCACGGAGTGGAACGAGTCGGGCGCCGCGGCCGCCGAGATGAAGGCGATGTGGTCCTCGATCAAGAGGCGCCTCGCACGACGCGCGAAGTCCACTCCGGCACGCAAGGCGGCCTGAACCTCCGAGCCGGCGCTGCCCCCCCTCAGCCGCAAGGGGAGAGGTGGGCGCCGGCGCTCGGCTCGCGTAGCTTTTCTACTCGGTCAGCCGCGCATAGGCTGCGGCCAGCGACAGAATGATCGCCCCGTAGAGGATCTGTTTGATCGGCTCGGGCACGTCGAGCAGGGTCAGAATGCTTGTCAGGACAGTCAAGATGAGCGCCCCGACGATCGTGCCGGAATAGCCGCCGCGCCCCCCGAAGATCGATGTCCCGCCGATGATGACGCAAGCGACGGAGGGGAGGAGATAGACGTCCGCAAGGCTCATATCGGCCGCATTCGTCCCGCCGACCAGGACGAGGCCGGCGATCGCCGCCAAGAGCGCGCAAATCAGGTAATCGACGAAGAGGACGCGCCATACCCTTATGCCGGCCAGATGGCAGGCCTCGCGATTGTCCCCGATGGCGTAGAGCAAGCGTCCGAATCCGGTTCGGTGCAACCCGAACAGCATCAGGCCTGCGATCACCGCCCACAGCAGAAGATCGACCGGGACGAGGCCGAAGACCTTGCCGGCGCCGAGCACCTGAATGATGGCCGGGACATGGGGCTGGCTCGCCAGCATGTGCTGGCTGTAGACGATCATCACGCCTCCGGTCATGAGCCCGGTGCCGAGCGTCATGACCAGGGGTTGGACCCGCAGGACGGCGACGCCCAGCCCGTTGACGATGCCCACGACAATGCCGAGCGACAGGGCGAGGGCCAAGGCGGTGAGATCGCCCGACGAGGAATTGGTGGCGAGAATATAGGCCGAGCCCGTCGCCACGCTGGCGACGGAAAGATCGATGCCGCCGGTCAGCATGACGAGCGTCTGGCCGGCGCCCAGAATGGCCAGCGGGGCCGCAAACAAAAGGGCATTGGAGGCCCATAACGGCGTCACCGTTCCGGGCCGCGTGATCTCGATGCAGAGAATGAAGACCGCAAGGAGAAGGATCAGCGCAATGGTCGTGTGGCCGCGCAGGAACCGCAGGGCAGCGCTCATTTGCGCCCCTGCAGAAATGCCGCGAAGCCACCGACCATGACGACCAGCACGATGAGGCCCCCCTGAATCACCTGGCCGTAATTCGGGTCTATGTTGAGGAAAATCAGGTCCATGGGGGTGAGGGTCAGCAGCAGCGCGGCAATGACCGGCCCCACCATGCCGCCACGGCCGCCATTGAGGCTGACCCCGCCGATGACGACGGCAGCGACGCTGCTCAATGTGTAATAGGCCCCCGCGAGCGGCGCGCCGATTCCCGTCGTCATGGTCAGCGCGATCCCCCCGACCGCGCAGGCAATGCCGCCGAAAACATAAGCGAGCGTTCGCGCAAGCCGCGTATCGACACCGCTGCGAAAGGCGGCGACCGGATCGCTGCCGGTCGCGTAGAGCAAAAGCCCGACCCGGCTCAGGCGGATCGGCAGCCAGATCCCCCCGATCGCCACGACCAGCAGGATCAGGGCGTTGGGCAGCCAGGGCGACAGATCGGCACCGGCACCGACATTGAGAAACTCCGCCGGCGCGCCCCCGCCGGGCCGCTCGAGAATAAGAAGCGCGACGCCGCCCCAGATGAATCCCGTCGTCAACGTGACCACGACATCCGGGATGCGCGATGCCGCGACGATCAGCCCGTTGATCGCACCTTGGACGGCCCCGACCGCAATGACGAGCAGGGTGAGGAGCAGCGATTGCTGAAAGGACGCATGTTGCATCAGGCTGGCCGAAAGCACGTTCGACACGGCGATCAGCGATCCGATGGAGAGATCGATACCACCGCTGATCACGACGATCGCCTGAGCGGCCGTGGCCATTGCGAGCGGCAAGGCGGCGAGCGCAAGGGACTGCACATCGAAGGCACCGAAATCGGGATGAACGACGGCGGTCCACAGGATCGAGGCCGCGAACAACAGCGGCATTCCGAAGGCTCTGGCCTGGCGCGTCATGGAGCGAATCTTGGAGCGCCTTTTGGAGCGAATGACGCCATTGGCGTGGGAATTTGCTGCGTCGGCTCCGGTCATGCGTTCCCTTCCGCCGGCTCGATGGCGACCAGGCCATGCGCAGCGCGTAAGAGACGCACCTCGTCCGCTTCGCCGGCCGGCATTTCCCCGGAAATGCGCCCGGCGAAAAGCACGATCGCCCGGTCGCAGGCCAGGCGAATTTCCGGCAGCTCCGACGTGAACAGAAGGATCGATGCGCCTTGGCCCGCGATCTCGCGCAGAAGCTGATAGATTTGCTGCTTGGTGCCGATGTCGATGCCGCGCGTCGGATCGAAACACAACAAGGTGCGAAATCCCGCGGCCAGCCAGCGGGCGATGACGACTTTCTGTTGATTGCCGCCGCTGAGGCGTCGCAGCTCCGCTGAAGCGCGTGTGTCGATGCGCAGGCGCTGGACCGCGCCGTCGACACGCTCACGCTCGGCGCCCATGGCGATCGGCCCCCAGGCGCCGAGCCTGCCGAAGGAGGCAAGCGCGACATTCTCGCGGATCGAGCGTTGCTGCAGCAAGGCCTGCAGACGATTAGCCGGCACGAGGACGAGCCCGGCGCGGATCGCGTCGGCCGGATGACTCAGGCGCAGCAATCGGCCCTGCGCCCGCACTTCGCCAGCATCCGCACGTCGCACGCCCGCGATGCAGTCGAAGAGCTCTTGCTGACCTTGTCCCTCCAGGGCCGCGACGCCGAGAACTTCACCTTGCGCCACGCTCAAGGACACGTCGCGGAGCGCATGGCCACAGCTGAGGCCGCGCACCTCGAGAGCCGGTTGCCCATCGCCTGACGCGGCGCGAGCGCGGCGCGCCGGAGGCGCGGTCGCGGCCACATCGGGCCCCAGCATCATCTTCACGATCGCGTCTTCGGCACCTCCGGTCGAGGTGACCCCGACTGTCGCACCGTCGCGCAGGACGGTCGCTCGATCGCACAGCGCGGCGACCTCCGCCATGCGATGCGAAATGAAGATGACGCTGTTGCCACGCCGGCGCCAGTCACGCACGACCGCGAAGACACGCTCCGAAAGGTCGGCCGGGAGCGCGGCGGTGATTTCATCGAGAAGCAAAATGCGTGGACTCGACGCCAGCGCACGCGACAGGTCGATGAGGCGCAGTATCGGATAGTCGATCCCGCGGGCGGGTTGTGACAGATCGATATGTTCAATTCCCAGATCCCGCATCGCGGCTCTGACGGCTTCGATCGGAGCTCGAGCCAGGCGCATATTCTGCGCGACCGTCAGGTCCGGCACGAGCGCCGGGTCTTGGTAGACCGACACGATTCCGGCCCGTCGCGCCTCTGCGGGCGAGCCGAAGACCTTGATTTCGCCGGAGAGCGCCATCTCACCGGCATCTGCGCGGAAGACCCCGGTGATGATCTTGACGAGCGTGCTCTTGCCGGCGCCATTGGCGCCCATCAGCGCATGAACCTCCCCCGGACGAACGTCGAGATTCGCTGCGTGAAGCGCCACGACCGAGCCGAAGCGCTTCGCGACACCGCGAATGCGCAGGAGAATGTCAGCGTCTTCGGTCATCCAGGTCTTGGGTCATCGAGGTCTTGGGTCATCGAGGTCTTGGGTCATCGAGCGGAGGCCGACGGCTTGGCCGCCGGCCTTCGTCATGGGCGGATGATACCCAACCGAAAGTTTGAATCACGGACCCAAGAATCACGGACCTTTGCAGGCGAGGATCTGATCCATGGTGTAATGCGTATAGGGCTTCACATCGATCGCCACGCTGTAGAATGGATCAAGCTTGGCGTTGTAGGCCGTCTTGAGCTTATCGAGGCTCGCATCGCTGTTGTCCCAGACGACCGGCGTGATCTTGACGAGGTGCGGATGCTCCTTCTTCTGCAGAATATCGAGAGCGAGACCGAGGCCGGCGCCGCCCACCGCCGGCGGGTTTGAGACCGCCGCGCCCGAAAAGCCGCCGCCCTTGAGCTCGATCAGCTGGCCGATGAAGCCGTTATTGTCGGCGCCGACCACCGGCACGAAGGGTTTTTGCGCCGTCCGATAGGCGTCGACCACCGTGGAATCGATGCCCGATGTCCAGATCCCGTCGATTTGCTTGCCGGAGGCGAGCAGGTCCTTGGTAATCTGGGCTGTCTTGTTCAGCGCCCAACCGGAGAAAACCGAAGAGACCACGTTGATATTGGGATAATCCTTCAGCGTCTCGGTGAACCCCTGGTGGCGATCGGCGTCCGCCGGCACGCCGTCGATGCCGCGCATCTCCACGACATTGCCCTTGCCCCCGAGCTTGTCGAAGAGCCATTTCGCGCCGACTTTCGCATAAGCCACCTGGTCGTTGGTGAGCACATAGGCTTCGGGCGCCGAGACCGCCTGGTCGACGGCGACGACGACGATGCCCTTGTCGGCGGCCTGCTTGATCACCGGATTGAGCGCGTCGCGGTCGGATGGGTTGATGATGATGGCGTTGGCGCCGGCCGAGATCAAATTGCGAATATCGGCGATCTGCTCCGAAGGGCCGCCATTGCGGTTAGCGACGATCACCTTCGACACGAGACCGGAGGCTTCCGCCTCGGCCCTGATCGAGCAGATCATCTCCTCGCGCCAGCCATTGCCAATGAGCGTATTGGATACGCCCACCACATATTTGTCGGCCGCCGCCGCTCCGCCCGCTGCCGCGAGCATGAAGGCAAGCGAGACGCCAGCCAAAACAGAAGCACGGTTCATTTTGTCCTCCCTGGTCATGCGCGGCCTTGTTCCGATGCCGATCGGACGGCGCGTCAGGAATGCATGTTAGGGGCTGGCGAGCGGAAGTCCATGCGCCGAGCCGCTGAGCGGGTGATCGACTGGCTCATCTTGCGTCGCGGCCGCCGCCTCCCTCATTATGCCCGTTCGGCGTATCCAACTGCGATGGGGCGCTGCCGGATGTCTGGCAAGCTGCAAGCAGCAGACATAGCGCAAGCCCGAGGAGAAACTGCCGCATCCTGCCCTTCCCTGGTGCGTTGGTGATGCCCTCCAACGAAGGATATGGTCGTTGCTCGCCACAAATCCGAGCCCATCGCTATTGGCTCGAGCGTAGGTCTTTGAGCGGGCCCGCCGGATCGATCTTGCCCCGCATGCCGGCCGCGAGTTAGCTTGATGACCTCATTGAGGGCGCTGGGCGCCGCCTGGGACGATGTCGCGCGAGACGACGAACGGAGTGAAGATGCACGCGGACACGAATGCTGCGCGGGAGGAACGCCGACGAGCCGCGCGCGAGAAGGCTTACGCCACGCCGCTGTCCGAATTTCACCCCGGCAATCCCGAGCTCTTCCGCAGCGATACGCTGTGGCCCTATTTCGAGCGCCTGCGCAACGAAGAGCCGGTGCATTTCTGCACGACGAGCCCTGTCGGTTCCTATTGGTCGGTGACGAAATACAACGACATCATGCATGTCGACAGCACCCCCGCGATCTTTTCATCCGATGTGAACCTCGGCGGCATCATGCTGCGCGACCTCGACCCGGAATATCAATGGCCGAGCTTTATCGTCATGGACGAGCCCAAGCACGGTCCGCAACGCAAGACCGTCGCGCCGATGTTCACGCCGACCCATCTCGACAAGCTGGCGGTGTCCATCCGCGAGCGGTCTGCGGAAGTGCTCGATAAGCTGCCGCGCAACGAGACCTTCAACTGGGTCGATCGCGTCTCCGTCGAGCTGACGACCCAGATGCTGGCAGTCCTCTTCGATTTTCCATGGGAGGAACGCCGCAAGCTGACCCGATGGTCCGATGTTGCGACTGCCTTGCCGAAGAGCATGGTGTTCGAGAATGAAGCGCAGCGCCGCGCCGAGCTCGGGGAGTGCGGCGATTATTTCGCCAGGCTCTGGAACGAGCGCGTCAATGCCGAGCCGAAAAGCGATCTGATTTCCATGATGGCGCACAGCGATGCCACGCGCCATATGGACCGGGCCAATCTGCTCGGCAATCTCATTTTGTTGATCGTCGGCGGCAACGACACCACCCGCAATTCGATGACCGGCTCGGTGCTGGCGCTGAACGAGAATCCAGGTGAATTCGACAAGTTGCGCAAGAATCACGCGCTGCTCGATGGCTTCGTTCCGGAAGTCATCCGCTGGCAAACGCCGCTTGCCCATATGCGGCGGACCGCGCTCGAGGACACTGAGCTTCGCGGCAAGCTCATCCGGAAGGGCGACCGGGTGGTGATGTGGTACGTCTCGGGCAATCGCGACAGCGAGGTCATCGAGGATGCGGACAGCTTCATCATCGATCGGGCCCGTCCGCGAACGCATATGTCGTTCGGCTTCGGAATTCATCGTTGCGTCGGCATGCGGCTGGCCGAGCTGCAATTGAAGATCGTCTGGGAGGAGATCCTGAAGCGCTTCGACGACATCGAAGTCGTCGGCGAGCCCAAGCGCGTCTATTCGAGCTTCGTCAGAGGCTATGAGAGCTTGCCGGTTCGCATCAACGCGTGAGCTGGCCACTATCACCCGGCTTGACTCCGGCTCCATTTGCGAACAAAGTAGGAACACGCATCTCGCCTCGGGGGAGCTGTTCAATGACGCCGAATGCGAAAATGGCAGCGTGGCACGGTAGTTCCAGCAACAAGAACGGCGGAGTGGCTCGCCATTGTTTCGCGCTTCTCGGCGCCGTGGCGTTGTCGGTTCTCTTGCTGTCGCGACCAGCTTTTGCCACCTGCCCCTATGATCCCAATTGCCTGAATAACCCTTATGGCGCCGGCAGCCCTTACGCGCCGAATGGGCTGATGAACCCCTACAGCCCCTATGGCAGCCCCTATAGCAACCAGTCATGGACCAATCCCTACGCCACGCAGGCACCGCGGCTTTATGACCAGAACGGCAATTTTCGCGGCAATCTGAGCGCGAATATCTACGACCCGGATTCGGTCTCAAATCCATATGGTCGCTATGGCAGCCCGTATTCGGCCGACAGCCCGAACAATCCCTATGGGGCCGGCAATCCCTATTCCGGCGCCCCGCTCTACGTGGTGCCGAGGCGCTGAGCTGCTGTTCGCCCGCCCGCCTCAAGGCGCCGATTGGCGACCCGGCCCTCTGCCCCCGACTGTCAGAACGATCCTGGTGAGATTATCACCCACAACAGCGCCACGGCACAAAGCACCAAGACAGCGTAGCTGGAGTAGACATATCGCCAATATTGTTCAGGCCGCCTTTGCCTCGTTATGGTACCCCCGCGACCACGCGCGCGGCCCGTTCGCAGCGTTCGAATGAGATCAGCACAGACATATGCGCTCAGCAGAAGGACGAGCAGGATAGTCAACCGCGCCTGATGCATCATCGAGTGTAACATCGATTGACAACGGAAGATCTCCGCCTGGCTTCACGATTTTGTTGGCTGCCTGCATCCTATGTGCAGCCCATCCTTGAATCTCATTCCATCGTCGTGAACCGTCAGATGTGACTCCGGCCGAATCGCGGAACCGTTGCGATCGGCCTGTGATAGAGATCACCGTCCCAGAGGAGACCTCCCATGATCGTTGATCCGCCGCTGCTGACTGTGCGCCGAAGCTTCCCGCGCGCTGACGCTTCGAGCCTCTCTGCCCTTGCGGGCATGCAGACGGGGCATCTGGTCGACGCCATGGAGGGCCGCGGCGGGCTCGATGCCGCCATCAAGCCGATCGATCCGCAAAGCGCGGGCTTCGTCGGCACGGCGCTGACCTGCGAGACCGGGCCGTCGGACAACCTCGCCATCATGGGCGCGCTCGCAATCGCAGAGCCCGGCGACGTGATCGTCGCCGCGAGCGACGGTTTCGCGGGCACCGCGGTGATCGGCGACAACGTCGCCATGATGGCGAAGAACCGCGGGGTCGTCGCGCTCGTCACCGATGGCATGGCGCGAGATCGGCCCGGCATCGTCGCTGCCGGATTGCCGGTATTCGCGCGCGGCGTCACGCCGAACTCCTGCATGCGCAGCGGCCCCGGCCGGATCGGCCTGCCGATCCTGTGCGGCGGCGTGGCGATCGATGCCGGCGACGTCATTGTGGGCGATGTCGACGGCGTCGTCGTGGTGCCGCGCGGCATGCTCGACAGGGTGATCAAGCGTCTCGCCGAGGTGATCGAGGCCGAACGGGCCTTGCAGGCGCGCATCGCCGGCGGCTTGGGCGTGCTCGATGCGATCGAAGCGCTGATGCGGTCGGACCGGGTGCGCTATCTCGACTGAGCGGCGGCGCGCCACGCGTCATGGGCCCGCATTACTCGTCCAGGCGGTAGATGCGAATGGCCGTGTCGCGATAGAGCTTGCGCCGGTCGGCCTCGCTGGCCCCCGCCACGACCTCATCGAGCAGCTCGACGAAGACCGGATAGGGGTGTGTCAAGCTCGAAACCGTCCAGTCGCTGCCATACATCACCCGATCGAAGCCGAAGGCCTCGATCACATGGGCGATATAGGGCTTGACCTCGTCCTTCTGCCAATGCGCGTGGTCCGCTTCGGTGATGACGCCCGACACCTTGCAGACGACATTCGGCAGCGCCGCCATCTCGCGGATCTGTCCCCACCAGGGCTCGCGCAGGCGATGGCGGATATCGGGCTTGCCGATATGGTCGAGGATGAAGGTCGTCTCGGGACAACGCCGCGCGAGCTCGATGCCGTAGACGAGCCCCCAATGCTTGACGCAGATATCGAAGGTCAGGCCGTGCCTGGGCAGGAGCTTGACGGCTTCGATGAAGGCAGGTGCCAGGCAGATGGAAGGATCGCGCTCGGTCTCGATCAGGCGCCTGATGCCGCGCAGGCTGCGATGCTGCTTGAGCGCGACGAGATCGGCCTCGATCGCCGCCCCCTTTTCGAGCGGCGCATGAGCCACCATGCCGCATAGCCTCGCATCCCGGTCGGCGAGGCCCTGGATGAAGGCAGCTTCCGCGAGATGCAGGCCCGGATCGATGGCGACTTCCGCGAACACGATCTTGTCGACCTCGACCTTGCCGCGCGCCGCGTCGAAATCCGCGAGCAGCGAGGTGCGCTTCAGCTTCGGCACGGCATCAAGCCAGCCATAGCGAAAGCGTTCGACATCGTAGAGATGGACATGGCTGTCGACGATCGCGAAGTTCGGCATCGCGTTTCTCCCCGTTGGCGTACTGGCTCTAACACTCGTCGTCTCTACACGCGTCAGTTTGAGGAAGGCGTGGATGGCCGGGCCGAAACCCGGCCATGACGCACACTAAGGCGGGTCGAAGAGAAGGTCCGGCCCGATGTGGGCGATTTGGCTTGCGCCGCACAACCCCATGGCGCGGTCAATCTCGCGCCGAAAGATGTCGAGAACAGCGGTGACGCCCGCCTCGCCCGCCACGGACAGTCCCCAGAGATGAGGCCGGCCGATCAGGCAAGCCTTCGCACCCAGCGCCAGCGCTGCGACGACATCCGCCCCGCGCCGAATGCCGCCATCGACGAGAACCGGGATGCGGCCTGAGACCGCTTCAACCACCCTAGGCAATGCTTCGATGGAGGCGACCGCGCCGTCGAGCTGGCGGCCTCCATGATTCGACACGATAAGGCCGTCGATCCCATGCTCGAGGGCCTCCCGAGCATCGCCCGGATGCAGAATGCCCTTGAGCAGGAGCGGACCGCTCCATAGGCGCCGCAACTCGTCGACGTCACGCCAGGACATCGACGGATCGAGCAGAGCCGGCATGCGGGCAGCGATCGTCTTCAGATCGGTTGCATCGAGGAGCTCGACATAATTGGCGAAGGTGATGCGGCCGAGCTCCGCGCGCATCCGCAGGAGCCAGGGCAGCTTCAGCGCCATCTGGGCCATCGCCAAAGGGCCGAAGCGCGGCGGGATGGTGAAGCCGTTGCGCAGATCCCGCTCGCGATTGCCGGTGAGCTGATTGTCGATCGTCAGCACCAGGGCGTCGTAACGCGCCGCCGCCGCCCGCTCGGCGAAACGGCGCGTAAAGCTGCGATCCCGGTAGACGAAGACCTGCATCCAGCGGGGCGATACGCCGGTTTCGGCGATGGCCTCGAGGCTCGTCACCGAGGCGTGGCTGGTGCAATAGATCGTGCCGGCGGCGTGGGCCGAGCGCGCCGCGGCGCGTTCGCCGTCGGGCCAGAACAGGCCGGCAAGACCGGTCGGTGCGATCAGCAGCGGCAGGCTCAGCCGGTGCCCGAAGAGCTCGATCGAGAGGTCGCGGCTCGCAGCCCCCCGCAAGGGTCGCGGCAGCAGGCGCAGCTCGGCGAGAGCGGTCTCATTGCCGCGCAGCGTGCGCTCGTCTTCGGCGCCGCCATCGGCAAAATCGAAGATGGGTCGAGGAAGAGCTGTTCGCGCGGCGGCCCGCATCGCGGCAACGCTGTAGGCGCGCCTGCGCCAATCGCCGCCGCTGCCGGTCACGGCGCTCCCGTCCGATGCCGATTGAGGCGCCGCTCGAAACGGCGGCCATAGCTCGACATGGCGAAGCAGCAGACGAAGAACAGGGCGGCCGTGAAAATATAGCCCTCCTTGGCCAAACCGAGCCAGGCCGGATCCTTGAGCGACTGCTCGACCGCGCCGAGCAGGTCGACGAGACCGATGATGGTCACCAACGAGGTGTCCTTGAACAAGTCGACGATGTTGTTGACGATCCCGGGCACGACGATGCGGAGCGCCTGCGGCAAGGTCACGAAGACCTGCACATGCCACCAACCGAGGCCGAGCGAGGAGGCCGCCTCCTCCTGTCCGACCGGCACGCCCTGCAGGCCGCCGCGCACCGTCTCGGCCATGTAGGCGGCATTGAACAGGGTGAAGGCCACCATGGCGCGGAGGAGGCGATCGATGCTGACGCCGTGCGGCAGGAATAGCGGCACCATGACGGCCGACATGAACAGGACGGTGAGCAAGGGCACGCCGCGCCACAGCTCGATGAAGGCGATCGAGAGGTATTTGAACACACCGAGCTCGGAGCGGCGGCCGAGCGCCAGAAGCACGCCGAGCGGCAAGGCGCCCGCCACCGTCACGAACGAGATGATGACGTCGAGCATCAGCCCGCCCCATTCGCTGGTGTCGACATAAGGCAATCCCGGCACGTCGCCGACCAGCAGGATGCCAGCGAGCAGGGGATACAGCGTCAGCAACAGGAGCAGGAACAGCCCGCGATGCCTGACCTGGTCGCGCATGACCGGCACGAGGAAGGCGACGAGCAGCACCGCAGCCAGACCAACCCGCCACAGTTCCGCGTCCGGGTAGTGGCCCCAGAAGAAGGTGTGCAGGCGGAGCTTGATGAAGGTCCAGCAGGCGCCGTCGCCGGTGCAGGCGGATTTGCTGCTGCCGGAAATGGTCGCGTCGGCAATCGCCCAGTTGAAGACCGGCGGCACAACGATAATGAGCAGCCCCACGACCAGCACGGTCAGGAGCGCATTCGACACGGAGCTGAAGAGGTTGCGGCGCAGCCAATCGAAGACACGCGCGGCGCCACCGGTCGAACCTTCGAAGCCGCCGCTCGGCGGAGCAGCGGCCTCGACCGGCATCTGCACCGTCATGTTTGGCCCTCCCCTGCCCGACTAGGCCGCTCGTAGGGCAAGCTCGATGCGCTTATGGCGGCACGGTGCATGATCAGCGCTCCACCAGGGCGACGCGTCGATTGTACCAGTTCATGAAGGCCGAGAAGAGGAGGTTGATGATGAGGAAGACCGCCATCACGATGATGATCGTCTCGACCTCCTTGTTCGCCTGGTTCATCACCGTGCCGGCGAAGATCTGGAAGATCTCCGGATAGGCGACTGCCGCGCCGAGCGTGCTGCTCTTGATCAGGTTGAGATACTGGCTCGTGAGCTGCGGCACCATGATGCGCACCGCTTGCGGCAGGACGATCAGAAGGAGCAGCGGCGCGTTGCGAAGCCCCATGGACTGCGCCGCTTCGTGCTGGCCTTTGGGCACGGCCTGGATGGCGCTGCGCACGATCTCGGCGATGAAGGCGGCGAAATAAATCGAAAGCCCCGCCCACAGCGCCGCGAGCTCAGGCGGGATCTGCATGCCGCCGGTGATGTTGAAGCCGGTGAGCGTCGGAAACTCGATCCGCTCGATCCCGGCAACCAGCAAGCCCGCGGCCGCCAGGGGCAAGACGAGCGCCTTGGCGCCGAGGCGATGTCCGTTGCGCCGCAGGCGCCAGACGAAAGGCGTCGCAATGAGGAGCGCGCCGGCGATCAGGGAGAGGAGCGGGCCGCCCTCGCCCATGATCGCATCCGGCACGTAGAGGCCCCGGATGTTGAGCAGCACCCCGCCGGGAATGACGATGCTCAGCCGCGGCGATGGCAGCGTCTGGAGGACGGCGAAATACCAGAAGATGATCTGGACCAGATGCGGCGTATTGCGCACGAACTCAATATAGGCCAGCGCCAGGTTGCGGATCAGCCAGTTGACCGACAGCCGCATGATGCCGACCAGCAGGCCGAGCCCGGTCGCGGCCACGATACCCATGGCCGAGACCAGTAAGGTGTTGAGCAAGCTGACCCACAGCGCCTTGCCATAGGTGTCGAAGATCGACCAGGTGACCAGATGAAAGGGGATGTCGAACCTCGCCGGATTGGCGAGAAAGCCGAAGCCGAAATGCAGGTTCCGGCGCGCCAGATTCTCGGCGAGCATCGACACGAGGAACCCGCCGGCCGCGACGACGACCAGCAGGAAAACCCACTGGCCGGCATAAGCGCGGCGCGACGGGCGCCTAATCATGGCGACAGGCCTTCACCGGCAGTCCTCACCCGCAAGGGTCAGCGCCAGGGCAACGGATATTGCAGGCCGCCATGGGTATAGAGCTCGTTCCAGCCGCGCGGCAAAGCGAGCGCTTTGGGACCGAAATAGATCTCGTAATTCTCGCCGTAATTGCCCACCGACTTGATGATCCGATAGGCCCATTCGTTGTCGGCGCCGAGGAATTTGCCGAAATCGCTCTCGAGGCCGAGGAAGCCGCGCGTCTCGGGATCCTTGGTCTCCGCCTTGATCTTATCGACATTGTCCTTGGTGATGCCGAGCACTTCGCCTTCGAGCATGGCGTAATGGACCCACTTCACCAGGATCGACCAGCGCTCGTCGCCCTGCCGCACATAGGAGCCGAGGAACTCCCTCGAGATCAGCTCGGGCAGGATCACCCAGTCATTCGGGTTCTTCATCGCCGAGCGCGACGCAGCGACACTGCCGCCGTCATCGGTGTAGCCGTCGCAACGCCCAGCCTCGGCGGCCGCGAAGGCCTCCTCCGGCTTCTCGAACAGCAAGGTGTTGATCTTGATGTTGTTGGCGCGCCCGTAGTCGGCGATGTTGAGCTCGAGCGTGGTGCCGGTCAAAACGCAGATGGTCGCCCCGTTCAGCTCCTTGACATGCGCGACGTTCAGCGCCTTTCGCACCATGAAGGACTCGCCGGTGAAGAAGTTGATCGCCGCCGTGCTGAGGCCGAGATCCGTGTTGCGCGTGAGCGTATGGGTCGAATCCCGGATCAGCACGTCGATCTCGCCCGATTGCAGCACCGAGAAGCGCACCTTCGAGGTGGTGCCGACATATTTGACCTTGTCGGCGTCGCCGAGCACGGTCGCCGCGATGGCGCGGCAATAGGCAACGTCGAGCCCCTGCCATTTGCCGGCGGAATCCTGGAAAGCAAAGCCCGGAATGCCGGTGTCGACGCCGCAGATGAGCTGGCCGCGCTTCTTGACGGCGTCGAGCGTCGGGCTCTTGACCTCGTTCTGCGACCAGGCTGGGCTCGTCAAACCTATCATGCCGGCGAGGACCGCCGAGCAGGTCATGGCTCTAGCGACATGTCGTGTCATCTTCTGCCTCCTGAGTTGCGTTTATGAATCCGATTTAGCCTCTCGTCGTCGATAGGTATCGGCCAGCCCGATCGGGTGGTTCGGGAGCTAAGCAGTTTTCAGGCCAGTTGGGCTGCCCGCCATGGGTGGTCCCGGAGCAGGATAGTCTTTCGGGCGCAGTGAGCTTCATTTGCGAAGGCCATCGGCGTCAAGTGGGATCGTGAAACATGGGACCGCGACCGTCCCGGTCGCCCTTCAATCGGGCGGTGTCGGCCTCGCCGTTCGCAAGTGCGGGCGGGACGCCCGCGGTCCCACTGGGACCGCGACCGTCTCGGTCGCTCTTTCTTCCCAACGCCGCAGCCAGCCTGGCGGTGTCAAGAGCGGGCGGGACACCCGCGGTCCCAGCAGGCTGGCAAGCGCCGTCAGGATGGTGGATGATCGCTGCCGCAATCGCGCGACGGGAGGTTATCGATGCTGAAGCGAGGCGATAGCGGCTTCCTCGAGGGGCTCAGGCAGCATTTTTATTGCGCGGTGCTCTCCGACGTTCTCGACGAGGTAGGCTTCCGCGATCAAGCGATGGCGGCGCGCATCAGGCCCCTCGACGATCAGCTGGTGATGGCCGGCTTCGCGCGGACGGGGCTGTTCCGCGAGGTCTTCCACGTGGCCCCGGGCGAGAATCCCTATGAGCTCGAGATCAAGATCATCGATGACCTCAAACCGGGCGATATCGTCGTGTTCGGCTGCGGCGGGTCCGAGCGGATCGCGCCCTGGGGCGAGCTGCTGACGACGGCGGCGCGGGCCCGCGGCGCGGTCGGCGCCGTGACCGACGGCTTCGTGCGCGATGTGCGGGCCATCCGCAACGCCAGCTTCCCGGTCTTCCATGGCGGCATCGCGCCGCTCGATTCAAAAGGGCGCGGCAAGGTCGCCGAGATCGACGTGCCTATCGCCTGCGCCGGCGTCCATATCGAGCCCGGAGACCTGGTGTTCGGCGATGTCGACGGCGTGGTCGTGGTGCCGCGTCGGGTCGAAGAGCAGGTGCTGGCGCGCGCCTTCGAAAAGGTGAGCGGCGAGAACGCCACGCGCGACGAGTTGCTGCGCGGCGCCAAGCTCAAGGATGTCTTCGACCGCTTCGGAGTGCTTTAGCGCTACGGAAATTTCTTGACCGTCCTGGCGGCTCCCAAGACCGCGCCGTCGGCGCCATAGGCTTTGACCGTCCACTCATAGTCGTGGATCTGGTGGGGAGGTGGCGAAGGGCCCCGGAAGCCCGCATTCAGGGCGCCGCAGGGGATCGCGTTTTCGCCCTTGAATTCGACCTTGCCGCCGCCATGCTGATAGCTCGGCACCATCAGGTCGATCATATGGGCCTCGAGGCGGGCCGTGTTCTTCGGCACGTTGCGCAGGCTGATCTCCGGCGAACCGCCGCCGCACCACGTGACAGCGATTGCGAAATCCGCCGCCCTCGCGCTCGCCGACCAGCACAGGCTGAGCAAAGCCACGGAGATCAGCATGACGCGCATTGCGGTTCCCTACAGCTTGCCGAAGGCGACCGGTCGCCAGCGCCAGCCATGGGCCGCGACCGCTTTCTGCAACGGCTCCTTCAACTCCTTGGTCGTAAACCTGTAATTGTAGATCTCGCCCAGCGTCAGCTTCTCGGTAAAGCCATAGGCTTTGCCAAACTCGATGGAGGTCTGTTGCCCCCGGAAGATCGAGGCGGCGAGGCTCATCTGGGGAATGCCTGCACGCCACTCGACCGACCATTCCTGATCGACGCTGCGCACCTCATGCGCGGCCTCGTCCAGCCGCATCAGCACCTTGAACGCCTTCTCGAGATGGGCCTTGGCGAAGATCTCGTACCAGCCGGCATCGACGAGCTTCCACTCCGCCACAAGCTCCGCCTCGTCCGCATTGCCGGGCCGAACCTGGAACGGCGCCATCGGGCGGTTGACCGCCAGGATGGCGGCGCGGACCGTCGCGGCGGGTTGCGGGGGTCCTACGGGTGACGGCCCCTGGCCGAACAGCTTGCCGAGAAACGACATCGGGCAGGAACTCCTCTTTCCGCGCGGCCGACGCGCAACGCTGCATCGCTATTCCCTTCACGCGGCCCAATTTGGGCAAATGAAGGGTCGGCGTTCTGGGACCGCGGGCATCCCCGCCCACTCTTGCGAAGGTGAGGCGCGCCGCCGGTAGGAAGGGCGACCGAGACGGTCGCGGTCCCGTGCTTTGCCAATCGGCCGTTCCACCGTTACGAATATTGCAGAATTGGCCAGCTTCGCAATGAGCCAAGCATCGGATCGCGCTCGCATCCGAGGCGATCACGTCGAGGGGAAACGCCATGAATTCCTCACCCGACCTCGTCGAAGCCGCGATCATCAAGAAGATCGCCTGGCGCATCATGCCGCTCGCCATCATCGCCTATTGCATCGCCTATATCGATCGGACCAACATCGCGGTCGCTGCGCTGACGATGAACAAGGACCTCGGCTTCAGCGCCACGATCTACGGCCTCGGGGCGGGCGTGTTCTTCCTCGGCTATTTCATCTTCGAGATTCCAAGCAATGTGATCCTCGAGCGCGTCGGGGCGCGGCTTTGGATCGCGCGCATCATGTTCACCTGGGGGATATTCTCGGCCGCCTGCGCCTTCGTGACCGGGCCGGTGAGCTTCATGGTGATCCGCTTCCTCTTAGGCGTGGCGGAGGCCGGGTTCTTTCCGGGCATGATCCTCTATTTCACCTACTGGTTCCCGGATCGCTATCGCGGCCGCATCATCGCCGGGCTGTTCCTCGCCCAGCCGATCGCCAATGCGCTTGCCAACATCGTATCGGCCATCATTCTCGAAATGGACGGCTTCCTGGGATTTCGAGGCTGGCAATGGGTGTTCCTCATCGAGGCGGCGCCCGCCGTGATCCTCTCGGTGGTCGTGCTGCGGATCATGACCGATCGCCCCGCTCTGGCGACTTGGCTCGAGCCGGCAGAACAGCAATGGCTCAAGGCGGAGCTCGACGGCGAGCGAGCGAGCGTCGAGGGACGCGGGCGCCTGACCTTGAGCAAGGCCTTGCTGGATCCGCGCGTCATCACCCTTTCGCTCATCTATTTTGCAAGCGTCACGGCGAATTACGGAACGACCTTCTTCATGCCGCAGATCGTCAAGGGGCTCGGCATGTCGAATCTGATGACCGGCTTCGCCTCGGCGATCCCCTATCTGGTCGGCATGATCGGGTTGGTGGTCTGGGGCTGGTCGTCCGACCGGAGCCAGGAGCGCCGCTGGCATCTGATCGTCGCCTCGATCACCGGCTGCGTCGGGCTCGCGGGCGCCGGCGCCTTGGGAAGCTCCTTCCTGGCGCTCGCCGCCATGTCGGTTGCTGTGGTCGGCATATATGGCTCGCGAGCCTCGTTCTGGCCCCTGCCTTCGCTGTTCCTGAGCGGAACGGCCGCGGCGGGTGCCATCGCGTTCATCAACGCCGTCGGCAATCTCGGCGGCTATGTCGGTCCTTTTGTCGTGGGGTGGATCAAGGACACGACCAACAGCTTCGAGATGGCCCTCTATTTCCTGGCCGCATGCTCGCTGGCGTCAGGCGCCATCGCGTTCTTCGCCACACGAGCCTGCGGGGTGCCGGCCGTGGCGAGGAGATCGCTCGCTGCGTGAACGGATCGGCGAGGGCCGCGAGAGGAAGCCGTTTCGCTTGCCCCGTCTGCACTCCTAAGGAAGGACTGTATCTTCTCCAGATACAACCGCTTGACCCATGTATCTCTTTGAGATACAAACGCGGATGGGGAGGCGGCGTCGGTGATCCAGGCGTTTAAGGATGAGAAGACCGAGCTGGTGTTCAAAGGGAAATGCCCCAAAGGCTTTCCCGCCGATATCTTCAAGGTCGCTCGCCGCAAGCTTAGGGCGGTCGACGCTGCGGCGATCCTTGATGATCTCAATGCGCCTCCGGGCAATCGCCTGGAAGCGCTAAGGGGCGATCGGTCAGGCCAGCATTCTATTCGGGTCAACGATCAATACCGGGTCTGCTTTCGCTGGACCAGAAATGGTCCAACAGACGTGGAAATCGTGGACTACCACTGAGGGAGAGCCGTGATGCCGCGGAGAAAGATCGAGATCGTGGAGACGCTGCCCCCGATGCATCCAGGCGAGATGCTCCGGGAGGAATTCCTGGTCCCGCTGAAGATGGCGCCGGGCCGGCTCGCCAAAATCTGCGGCGTGCCGCGCACGCGCATCGAGCGCATCGCGCGCGAGGAACTCGGCGTGACCGGCGATACGGCCTTGCGGCTAGGCAAGGCGCTGGGCACCACGCCCGAGTTCTGGATGAACTTGCAGAAGCGCTATGAGCTCGAGGCCGCGCTCGCAGCAATCGGTTCAGAGATCGATGAGATCACGCCCATCGACGCCGTGGCTGCGTGAGAGGATTGCGCCGGCAATGCGCAGGGAGCTCGCAGGACCCCACCAATCAATGGCTATGGTTTGTCGCAAATCGCTCTCTCGACCTCGCCCGCGCTTTCTCGGCTTCCGTCTCACGGTCGCGCGGCGGCTGCGCCGTCGTCAGCGAATGCAGAAGTCGGCGGGCGACATCCGAAACCTCGTCGACGGCGCGCGCGAAAGCTGCCTCATTCGCCTTCGAAGGATGCGTGAAGCCACTCAGCTTTCGCACGAATTGCAGCGCCGAGGCGCGAATCTCGTCATCCGTTGCGTGAGGATCGAAATTGAAGAGCGTGCGGATATTGCGACACATGGATGCTTCCCATTGGCAGATGTTTTGATGTCGGGGACCAGATCATCGGAATGTAGGCGACAGCCCCTTCTCTGCCTACAGCTTAGCGCTCTGTCGCGGACGCCGGTATAGTGATCGCGTGCGGCTGGCCTTTCGGTTTGCAGGGAGCGAGCGATGGCATCTTCTGAAGCAGAGCCCCTCACCATTGCGGTCGGCGATGCAATCCGCGTTTCCGGCCTGCTGAATGCCCCGACGCAGGCGCGGGCCTGCTATGTGCTGGCGCATGGCGCAGGAGCCGGCATGTCGCACGCATTCATGGCAGCGGTGGCGGCCGAACTCGCGCAGCGCCGGATCGCCAGTTTGCGCTATCAGTTTCCCTATATGGAGCAAGGCAGCAAGCGGCCCGACCCGCCCAGGCTCGCTCATGCCACGGTCCGCGCCGCCACGGCCGAGGCAAGGCGCCTGCTGCCGGAGCTGCCGCTCATCGCCGGTGGCAAATCCTTCGGCGGCCGCATGACGTCGCAAGCGCAGGCCGCCGATCCCCTTCCAGGCGTGCGCGGACTGGCGTTCCTCGGATTTCCGCTGCATCCGGCCGGACGGCCATCTCAGGAGCGTGCGAAGCATCTCTTCGACGTGAGGATCCCCATGCTGTTCCTGCAGGGGACGCGCGACGCGCTGGCGATGCTGGACCAGCTCGAGCCGGTTTGCCAAGCGCTCGGCGGACGCGCCACCTTGAAGCTGTTCGAGGAGGCCGATCATAACTTCCATGTGCCGGCCCGGACCGGGCGCAAGGACCCGGAGATCCGCAGCGAGATGCTGGATGCGCTCGCCGCCTGGATCGATGTGCTCATCGGTCCCCGCTGAGCAGCCGCACCGGACGGCATCGAACTTCATAATTGACAGACCGAACGATCGTGCTAAATTACTCGCTCTCGGAAGCGACGTTGACGACAGGTCCAGCAAGCTCAAGATCCAGCAGGTTCCTCAGATCGCACTAAACGCGTTGAGAAAATAGCACGATCGTTCGTGCTTATGAGAATCGAATGTATGATCTCGCCTCGCCTGATGACGCTTCGTGCGACAGCGCAATTGGCGGCCCTCGTTGGGCGCTTCCGAACGGCAGCCAGAGTGAGAGCTCGCGCGCGGAGACGGGCGCATGAGCATTCGGCGGGGCGAGACGCGCCTCTACTCCGGGCCGATGAGCATGTTCGGGGCGAAGGCCGAGATCGCAATCCTGGAAAAGGGTATCGATTGCGAGGTCGTGATGGTTCCGTTCGGGTTGCGCGAACGCTACGAGCCAAAGCATGCGGTGGTCGTTCGGATCAATCCGAAGCGGCAAGTGCCTGTGTTGATTGACGCAGATGTCGAGATTTTCGATTCGACACAGATTTTCGAATATCTCGAAGAGCTGCGGCCCGAGCCGGCGCTCTGGCCAACGAGCCCTGCCGCACGCGCGCGAGCCCGGCTGCTCGAACACAAATCCGATGAGGTGTTCTTTCCCCACATAATCCGCCTGATGAGCCTTCAGGCGACGCCGCAGGATCCAGCGGCGCTCACCGCATGCACCGCGGCGAACCGCTACTACAACGAGATGGAGCGGCTCCTCGCCGGCAACGCTTTCCTCGCAGGAAGCTATGGCTTCGCCGACATCGCCTTCTACCTGGCTCAGCTCTTCGGCGCGATGCTGGGCGCCCCGATCGGGAACGCTACGCCACGTCTCGTAGCCTGGCGCGAGCGCATGACGGCGCGGCCGGCCGTCGCCCAGGTGGTCGGCGCAATGGCTGCGTTCATGGCGTCCCAGGGGCTCGCGGTTCCAGCCTTCCTGTCCCCGGTCCTGCGATCGGGCGCCCAGGCTGGTGCCTCACGGTCCCGTCCGAAATCACCTCTCTCGAATGCATCGCCCAGCAGTGAACCCCGAAGCGAAGGAGACAACCGATGACCCTTGCTCAATCTGTCGTTGATCCACCCCAGACCTTGGTCGACATCCCGATGTCCACCAGGCTCGATGTGGAGCATCTCTGCGACTTCAGCATCGATTTCGAACCGGTGCAACGGTTCAACACCCGCGCGGCATGCGGATGATTTACGTCGTCAAACATGGCGTAGCGGAAGGACCGAGGCTGCGCGGCGAATTCCTCAAAGGCGGCGGCGACTGGATCATCGTCGGGCCGGATCGTGTGGCCACCCTCGATGTTCGCGCCACTCTCAAGACGGATGATGGCGAACTGATCTTCGTCACCAATACGGGCCGCGCCCGATTGACCCCCGAGATCAGCGCCAAGCTCGCCACCGGTGCGCTCATCCGCTGGGACGAGATGTTCACCCGCTCCTCGCCGCTCTTCGAGACCGGCGCGGAGAAATACGCCTGGCTGAACTCGACCGTGACGATCGCGGTCAACGAGTTCTCGCTCAGCCACGTCAATTATCGGATCTACAGCGTCAAATAAGCCTCACGAATTCAGGAAGAAATGACATGAGCACGCCTGCCAAGATCGAGGCCGCAACCCCGCTCGCCGATTTGGACATCAGAGCGATCTATGACCGCTATGTCGGCACCTTCGGCAGCCGTCAGCCGGAAGACATCGTCCAGCTGCACGCGCCAAGCGGCACATTCTGGCTGCATGCCGGCGGCAAGCCGGTTCAAGGCCGCGGCGCCATCGCCACGACCTTCGCAGGCTTCTTCCGACAATGGCCTCAGTTCGGATTCGAGATCTACCGGGTGATCTTCGCGGATCGCCATTGGGTCCTCGATTGGGCGGCGACCGCCGTGTTGAAGGGCCCTGACGGCGCCGATCGGCCCGTGCGATTCGACTGTCTCGATGTGGTCGAGGTCGACGAAGACGGCCTGGTCCTGCGCAAGGACACGTTCGTGGACTCAGCCCAGGTCCGCGAGGCGCTGGCGGCGCCTTGAAGGGCAGCGGCAGCGGCGATTACACTCAGTGGCTCGCCGCTTGCCCGTACTGGCAGATCATGCGTCCCCTCCCCGCTCAGGTTTTCCATATCGCAGATGCGGTGAACTGGCCGTCGATCGAACGCGACGGCCTGCTGAGCACGGACGCCATCCTGCGGCGCTCGCGATTTTCGCCCGAAATCGAGAGCGCCGTGCGCGCGCACCGCCCGAAGGCCATTCTCCTGCCCAACGGCGCCTATGTCCGCGACCAAGCGCCGATGCCGCCGAACGCGCTCGCCGCCTGCCTGGAAGACGGCCTATCACCACGGGAGTGGTACGGCCTCCTCAATGCCTGCGTCTTCTTCTGGATTGATCCTGAGCGGCTCGAACGGCATCGCCACGCTCTTCGCGGACGAGCCCAGGTGCTGCTGACGATCGACGCGCTCGCCCTCGTCGCAGCCTATCGGGACATTGCGTTCGTCACACCCTTCAATGTCGGCAATGCCCGGCGCAAGCCTGCGCGTCGAAGCCTGAGGACCTTGGTGCCCATCGATCAGTGGCTTGCGAATGGCTGGGCCAGCGAAGCCGTTGACGGCTCGCGGCCGCGGTCTCGACAGCATTCTCCGTCGGAACTGGCGGTGCGCGGGTCCATTCCCGACATCATGTCTTACGTCACGAAGGTGACCGTCTAGCTAGGATCGGTGTGTGCGCCTCGGCGAGTTGCGCGCCCGCCCACCACCTGTTCCGTGCCGCCCCCAGGCGATAATGCCTCAGGCCAGCGGGGCCTCGACATCCTTGCCGACGCGCAGCGCCGTTCCCTCGAATTTCGTCATGGCGATGGTTACGGCGGGACGCGTCGACATGGTGGCGATCCACCGGGGAATGTGGGTGAGATCGGTGACCCGGCTTGGCCTCTTGGCCCGCATGAAGCTTTCATACAGCGGCTTGATCCAGGAATAATTCGCCATGTCGGCGATCGAATAATCGCCGGCGATATATTCGGTGCCCGAGAGCTGTCCCTCCAGCACGTCCAGCAAGCGGCCGCACTCATCGCGGTAGCGATTGATGGCGAAGTCGATCTTTTCCGGCGCGCGACCGGCGAAATAGGACAATTGACCGACCATCGGGCCAACGCTGCCGACCTGCCAGAAGACCCATTGCATGACCCTGGCGCGGTCCGGTCCGCTCACCGGGAGAAAACGACCGGTCTTTTCCGCAAGGTAGATCAGGATCGCGCCCGACTCGCCGAAGGCGAGACCGCCCGGCACATCGTGATCGACGATCGCTGGAATCTTGCAATTCGGATTGATGGCCCTGTACCAGGGTTCGTACTGCTCGTTCCTGTCGAGGTCGACATAGTTGACCACATGCTCGAGCCCGGTCTCGGCCAGCATGATGGTGATCTTGCGGGTGTTACCGCCGAGCGATTTCGCGGTGTAATAGTCGATCATAGCCGCTCCGAAGGGTGGGGTTGCTCAATTTATCACACGAACGTTCGTGCTTATTTCTGCAAATAACGAATGCCGGATTCATCGAGTTGCGGCGTCATTGGAGCACGCGATTGTCGTCGATGAGGCGGGCGAAAGCCTGCTCGGCCAGAAGGCGGGCCCGCTTGTCGCCGAACAGCTTGAGCGAATGCTGGAATGACAGGGCGATCCCGACCATCTCGAACACGATCTGATTAGGGTCGGCGTCGGCCCGAAATGTCTTTGCTTTGACGGTATCGGCGACACATTGGCCGAGAACGCCTCGCCATTTGGTTTGGGACTCGACCAACAGATCGCGAACCGGCCCCGGCCGATCATCGACTTCCTGCGCGACGGTCACGAAGAGACACCCACCCGAGCCGTCGCCGCGCCGGATCCAGTCAAGGTAATTGCCGAATAGCATCTCGAGGCGCGCCACACCCTCCGCCTTCGACAGGGCCGGAACGACGACCTTCCTGGTGAAGCGGTCGATGGCCGTTTCCAGGACCGCGAGCTGCAAGGCCTCCTTCGACTTGAAGTGGGCGAACAAGCCGCTTTTCGAGAGCTTGAGGCTGGAGGCGAGAACGCCGAGCGTCAGCCCTTCCAGCCCGCCGACCACGGCCTGCGACAACGCTTCGCTGATGATTGCCGCACGGGTCACTTCGCCTTTTCCCATGCGTCATATTTAGCACGAACGGTCGGATTGTCAATTAAGAGGCCTTGGCCGCCCTAAGCGGTTCCGGGACGGCGGTTTTCTCGTCCTTCGGAAGCTTGATGCCCATGTCGCGGAGCTTCTGGTCGAACCGGGTCCAACCGGCCTCGATCTCGGCCAGCGGTCGCGTGTCCTTCAATGACAGGACCTCGACGTCTGCCTCTTCCTCGGTTTCGATCCGGGTCGATGACGGCGCAACATCTTGCTTGCCTCCCGCTATGGGCAGCTTGAACTGAGGCTGGGCGCGCAGCTCCTCCGGAGATAGCACCTTGGCGCGTCTCTTTCGCGCCGGGGGTCGCTTCGCAGCCGAGCCTGCCGGCATCTGCGCGAAAACCGGGCGATCGTCGGAACGGGCCGGGGCCGCCGCGCCCGCATCGCAATGCCCGACCCCGAACATCTCGAGGAAAGCGAGCGCGGAGGCCGCCGGCTTGCCGCTGCTCGCCAGGCTCATCCGCCCTAGCCTTTCGGCGACCTCTCGCGTGATCTCGCGGCAATAGCTGCCGCCATTCGCAAAGCTGCCATAGCTGTAGACCGCGTGACAGACACCCGCATGAGCGCCGTTCCAGATGTCCCGCTCGATGGTCTCCTGCGTAGCCCGGCCGAGGCTCATCGCCGGCGAATAGATTTCGCCGTCGAGCTCCATCCACAGCACACAGGCGCGATCGGTCGGGTTCGCGCTCACGACGCCTTCTTCCTCGAAGACGGCCTGATCTCCTCCTTCGGCGCTTCGACCTTGGCCTTCCCGGCCGGCTTCGACTTGCCTCCGGGGATGGGAAGCTTGAGCTGGGGCTGGTCGCGCTGAAGCTGCTTGGCGTTCGCACGTTTCTTCGATGCCGCGGAAGGCGCCTGCGCTGAAGGCGATTGGGCCGGAGCTTCAGCCGATCGCTTCGGCTGTGCTGCGCCGGAAGCCTCCATGCTGCGTCGCAGCGCATCCATGAGATTGATCACATTGCCCCCCGAGGGGGCGCTCTTCGCCAGCCGCGGCTTGGAGCCGGCCTGCTTGCCGCGCACCATTTCGGCGATGGCGTCCTCATAGCGATCGGTGAACTCGGTGGGGTCGAAATGCCCGAATTTGCGCTTGATGATGACCTTGGCCATGTCGTTCAGGTCGGCGTCGAGCTTGAGGCTCGGCAATTCGCTGAAATAGGCCTCCTCGCCTCGAACCTCATAGGCGTAGCGAAGCACGGTGCCGAGAAGCCCCTTGTCCCAGGGCTCGATCATCATGATGCGCTCGCGCCTCGAAATCACGGCACGGCCGAGGCCGACCACTTTCTCGTCGCGCATCGCGTCGCGGATGACGGCGAAGGCTTCCTCGCCCACCTTCTCGGTCGGGGCGATATAGTAGGGCGCATCCATGTAACGCGGATCGATCTCCGCTTTCGGAACGAACTTTTCGATTTCGATCGTATGCGTGCTCTCGATGCGGATCTCGTCCAGATCCGTTTCCTCGATCATCAGGTAATTGTCCCGATCGACGCGGAATCCCTTGACCTGGTCCTCCGTATCCACCTCTTCGCCGGTCTCGGCATCGACAAACTGGCGCTTCAGCCGGTTGCCGGTCTTGCGGTTGAGTGTGTTGAAGGTAATGCGAGCCGACGAACTGGCCGCCGGATAGAGCGCAATGGAACAGGAAACGAGGGATAGTTTGAGGAATCCCTTCCAGTTACTCCTGGGCGCCATAACTGCACTCCACTCTACGAGACCGCCGACAATTCAACGTACGACCCTTGGAGTCAATCGGGTGTCACGGAGCGTGAATATGGCCCGCCTGGAACGCAGCAAGAACGAATTAAATACGATTGATGATAAAATGGCCGAAATCTTCATCATGTCTTGGCTTTGCGTGCGGCCGGCAATCGCTGCCGCAGGCTGAAGAAGCCCTCCCACGGGTCTCGCTTGAGGGCATCGAGGCGTCTCACGATATTGTCGAGGCGATAATGATCCGCCTTGACGGCCGAGAGCTCGTCCCAGGACAGCGGCGTCGAGATCGCGGCGCCCGGCCTCGCACGTGTCGAGAAGGCGGCGACCGCGGTCGCACCGCGGCCGTTTCTGAGATAGTCGAGAAAGATGCGCCCCTTGCGTTGGCTCTTCGCCATATTGGTCAGGTAGCGGCCGGGGCTGTCGGCCGCCATGGCGTCCACCAGCTTCTTGCTGAAGGCCTTTGCGGGTTCCCATTCCAGGGCGGGAATCATCGGCACCACGACATGCAGCCCCTTGCCTCCCGTGGTCTTCACATAGCTCTGCAGGCCAAGGCCCGTCAGGCGTTCCCGAACCTCTCGGGCGCTTCCGACCACCGCCTCCCAGGGGACGTCGTCGGCCGGATCGAGGTCGAAGATGAGGCGATCAGGCCGTTCGAGATCGGCGGTCGTCGCGCCCCAGGGATGGATCTCGAGGACGTTCGCCTGCACCAGCTCGATCAGGCCGTCGAGGTCCTCGATCGCCAGAAACGGCTCGCCGCCACCGTTCGGGACGAGCCTGATCGCATCGCCCGAGCCGCTCCAGGAGTGCTTGGCGAAGAAGCACTGGGCGGCGATCCCCCCCGGGCAGCGCAAAAGGCTCAAGGGGCGGCTGACGAGGTGAGGAAGGATCCAGTCGGCGATCTCGGCGTAGAAATCGGCGAGGCCCTGCTTGGTGATCCCCTGTTCCGGCCATAGCAGGCGATCCGGATGGGTGAGCCGCCAATCATGCGACTTGCCCGACTTGCGGCCTGCCGCGGGAGCTTCGCGCGCGATTTCCTTCGGCTCCCGGTCCTCGCGGATGCCCCGATAGGTGGAGTGCCGCAAGACGCCGTCCTTCGACCAGCCCCGATACTCGACCTCGACGACGAGCTTCGGCGTGACCCAGCGCACGCCTTTCTCCGCGCCGGCGATCGGCTTTCGCCCGAATTCCGGCTTGTCGATCGTCGTCGGCTCGAGAGCGGCGAAGAGGGCCTTGGCCTCGTCCGTCGAAAAGCCGCTGCCGACCCGGCCGGCATGGAAGAGCGCGCCGCCTTCATAATAGCCGAGGATGAGCGACCCCACCGCGCCTTTGCCTGCGGTCGAGGGCACATAACCGACAACCACGAATTCCTGCCGCTCGACGCATTTCGATTTGATCCAGAGGTTGCCGCGTCCCGAAAAATAGGGGGCGTCACGCCGCTTCGAGACGATGCCCTCGAGGCCCAGGCGAGATGCGTGCTCGAATACGGTCGGGCCGTGGCCTTCGAGATGGTCGCCATAGGCAATCGCTCCTCCGGCGGGCAGCTCGGCCAGAACCTCCTTCAGCAAGGCCTTGCGGTCGACGAGCGAGGCCTTGCGCACATCCGAGCCGTCGAAATAGATGAGATCGAAGACGAAGTAGCGAAACCGGTCCTGGCGACCGGATTTGAGGTCGGTGACCAGCTCGTTGAAGCTCGCAATGCCGGCTGCGTCCTCGACCACGATCTCGCCGTCGAGCATCGCCGAGGGGATGCGCAAGCCCTTCACCGCCGAGGCAATGGATTTGAAGCGGTGGGTCCAGTCCAGGCCTGTCCGGGTGAGAAGCTTCACCTCGCGCCCGTCGATCCGCGCCAGCATGCGGTAGCCGTCGAGCTTGATCTCATGCACGAAATCCGCCGAAACGGGCGGATGCGCCGCCGGCGCCGCTAGGCTCGGCTCGACGAAAACCGGCAGCAGCCCCTTATGGGCGCCTTTCAGGCGGCTCGCCTCGGGCAGAGCTTGCTTCCTGCGGCGAGCGATCCCCGCCCTCGCCTTGTGGTCCGGACGCGCCAGCTCCCCCTTGGCCACCTCGTCATTGGTCAGCCCCGACAGGATGGACCTCGTTTCCTCCTCGAGCATATCGGGTCCTACGGCGCCCTTCGCGAATTCGTCCTCGGCCTTCAGCAGCAGCCATTGCTCCTTCGTCTCGCCCGGGCGCGGCTTCATTCGCACCAGATGCCATCGGCCCCCGAGGCGCTTGCCGTGCAGCTCGAATTCGAGATGGCCCTTGTTGAGGCCGAAATGCGGGTCGAAATTCGGCGTCCAAGTGCCCCGATCCCAGACGATCATGGTGCCGCCGCCATACTCCCCTTTCGGGATCACGCCCTCGAAATCGAGATATTTCATCGGGTGATCTTCGGTGCGCACCGCGAGACGCTTATCCTCCGGATTGAGGCTTGGCCCCCGAGTCACCGCGAAGCTCACGAGCACGCCGTCGAGTTCGAGCCGCAAATCGTAATGGAGCCGACGCGCATCGTGCTTCTGGACCACGAATTGCCCACCTTCGGCGCTTCCGAGCTTCGCCACGGGTTCGGAAGTCCGCGCAAAATCGCGCTTGCTGCGATAGGCCTTGAGCGGATCGGGAGCATTCGCTCGCTTGGCGGCGCGGCCGGAAGCGGGCGATGCGGGCGTGTCGGTCGAGAGCTTTTGAGGTCGCTTCGTCATGCCTCGACGATAGCAGATCGGCGCCGAAGTGCAGAAGCGGGCGGCCTAGCGCCTTCGTCTTGCCCCGCATTATTCCGTCGACTAGCCGCTTGTTCTCATGGTTACATACAGGGAGGAGTAAGAAAACGGTCGCGCCGGCCGCCGCCCAGGAGTTCGACGGCAATGTGAAGATCGGCGTGCTCAACGACCGCTCTTCGCTCTATGCCGACACGACAGGACGCTCCCATGAACCGTGCGATTGCGGCAGGTCTATTGCTTATCGGTTGCCTGGAGCGTGCCGAGGCTTTTGAACGACCGGCAAACACCTTGCGGGAATTGTCGCAAGCATTCACTCACTGCGCCAGGCTCAGAATCCAGCCTACCGGATCCGAGATTACCATCTTGTTCAGCCTCAAGCGCGATGGATCCTTGCTCGGCAAGCCGCGGATCACCTACTCGAAGCTGAAGGGCGACAGCGACGATCAGCGGGAATTCGTCGGAAGCGCTTTGAGCGCATTGAGCACATGCTTCCCGCTCAATATCTCCGATGCATTGGGCGGCGCGATAGCGGGGCGTCCTTTATCGATCCGCTTCATCGGGAGGCCAGTACCCTCGGCGATCTGAGTGAGAGCACCGGCTATAAGGAAGGATGACCGAAAAGCGCGATCAGCCCAGCTTCCCTGGCCAATTGGCCAAGGAGACGAGCGCTCGCGAAATCCAGGGCGACGCAGTCTTTTCGCAATTCGGGCGCTGGACATTGCGCCATCGACTCGATCGCTGGTGGGGCGATGGGCCGCGAGCCCTCATCTGCATGATGAACCCGAGCCGGGCGGGCACCAGCAACGATGATCCGACCATCCATCGGCTGCTCCGACTGACCGACCGCCCTCACCTCTCCGGCTTCACGGTCGTGAATTTCGAGCCTTATGTGGCAGCGGACCCGGCCGATCTGCGCAAATGGCGCGACGCGATCACCCGGAAGCAACCGAGCGGCTACGCGTCGATCTGCTCCGCCAACCTGGCGCTGATCCGCGGGCTTGCGGAGACGGCCGCCATTCGCATCATCGCCTGGGGCAAGCTCGCGCCGCCGGTACCCCATCGGACGAAGATTCTGCAGGCCATGTCGATCGACGCCACACACGATCTTTGTGCCTTCGGCGTGACGCAGGACGGCTCGCCGAAACACCCCATGGCGCGCGGCAGGCATCGCATCCCCGACGCTGCCGAGCCCGTCCTATGGATGCCCGCCATACCGCCGCGACTTCGGAACGACGTTCCCGCCCAGCCATCGTTGGCTGTGAACGCCTCACGCAGCCACTAATGCCGCTGCTCTGGGGCTGCAGGCATGCTCCTTCAGCACTGTGTCCGTGGATCCTATTTCCCTGAGCAGCACGTCATAGCCCCAGAGATCACCAAGATGCTGCAGCACTCGCTTGGCATCTGCCTCTGCGAGCAGGCAGCCATTGACAACGCTATGATGCAGGATGAGGCGCCGGTCGCCCACGAGGTCCACATCGATGACTTCGATATTGGGGGTGATCCAGCCCACATCGTGTCGCTTTGCGAGCTCGCGCCGAATCCGGCGATAGCCGCGCTCATTCTGGATCGCCTCGACCCTGACGCCCTCGGTCAGAGCCGGATCGTCATGCAGCTGGAACATACGCATTTGCCGCATCAGTCGCGGACTAAGGTATTGGCTTATGAAACTCTCGTCACGGTAATTGGCCCAGATATCACGCAGTACCGTCAGCGCGTCCTTGGCGCCCGCGATCTCGGGGAACCATTGACGATCCTCATCCTCAGGCTCGGTGACGATCCGTTCGATATCGCGCATCATTGCGAAGCCGAGGGCATAAGGATTGAAGCCTGAGAAGCGCGGATCGTCGTAGGGGAGTTGCGACACGACGTCGGTGTGCGATTGCAGGAATTCCAGGAAATTTCCGTCGGAAATGCCGCCTTGCTCATGCAGGCGAGTCATGATGCGATAATGCACATAGGTCGCCGCCCCCTCATTCATGATCTGGGTCTGCCCCTGCGGATAGAAATATTGAGCGATGTGGCGCACGATGCGCAGGAGTTCCCGCTGCCAGGGCATGAGGCGCGGAGCCGACTTCTCGAGAAAGTAAAGGATATTCTCCTGCGGCAGCCCCAGCAGCGCTCGGCGACGGTCAGCGCTCAGCTCGGAGACGCTCTTGCCTGAGCCGGACGGCACGGTACGCCACAAATCATTAAAGACGCGCTCGGCATGGGCACGCCGCTCCCGCTCGCGCTCCTCTTCCTGGCGCAGGTTGAGCTGCTTCTTGCCCGGATAGCGGTGAACGCTGTGAGACATCAGAGCGTGCGCGGCGTCGAGAGTACGCTCGACGATGGCCTGGCCGTAGCGCTCCTCGCATTTGACGACATAGCCCTTGGCGAAGTTCAAATATTCGAGGATGCCTTTGGCATCGGTCCAGAGCTTGAACAGATAATTGTTCTTGAAGAAGTGATTGTGACCGAAAGCGGCATGCGCGATGACGAGCGCCTGCATGGTCGTCGTGTTTTCCTCCATGAGATAGGAAATGCACGGAGAGCTGTTGATAACGATCTCGTAGGCGAGCCCCCTCAACCCCTTGCGATAAAGCGCTTCGTGCTGAGTGAAATGCTTGCCGAAGGACCAGTGCTTGTAAAACAAGGGCATGCCGATGGAGGAGTAGGCATCGAGCATCTGCTCGGCCGAAATCACCTCGATCTGGTTCGGGTAGACGTCGAGCCCGAGTTCGGACAATGCGATGTCCTCGCAGGCATCATGCAGCCGCCGCAGCGTCGAAAAATCCCAGTCGGCGCCTTGGTACAGACGCGGTATCGCGTTCGCGGTCATGACGCAACCCGCTCTTTGCCCTGCCGGCGCTGGAAGAGATCTCGAAAGACGGGGAAAATTTCGGCTCGGGTGCTCACCTTCCGCATGGAGAGAGGAAGTCCGTCGGTGCGCAACTGCTCGTAGACGCGCCAAAGAGACGAGTTCGATGCGGCTTTGTTTCCATGCTGATCGTCTTCGCAGACCTCGAGATAGGCGAAATATTGGGAGACGGGCAGGACAGCATCCTTGAGGAGATGAGCTGTCATCTCGCCGTCACCGTAGGAATTATCTCCATCCGACGCCTGGGCCGCATAGATGTTCCAGTCTTGCGGGCTATAACGGAACTCGACGATGCGCCGCATCGCTTCCAAGGCACTCGACACCACCGTGCCTCCGGTCGCCGGGCTGCGGAAGAAGGTCTCCTCATCCACCTCCTCGGCCCGGTCGGTGTGCCGGATGAACACGATCTCGACATGGCGATAGCGCCGCGTGAGAAAGATGTAGAGCAGCATGTAGAATCGCTTGGCCAAGTCCTTCATGTGCTCCGACATGGAGCCGGACACGTCCATGAGGCAGAACATCACTGCCTGCGCGGCAGGTTTGGGCTGGTTCTCGAAGCGGCGATAGCGGATATCGATCGGGTCGATATACGGAATGCGCCGCATTTTTGCCTCGAGAGCCGCGATCTCGGCTCGGAGCCCGGCGCAGCGCTCCTCGTCGTCGCAATCGGCAATCTTCTCCTCGAGCAGCCTGATTGCTTGCGGACTTGGGCGGCGCAGTGCGACGCGACGCGCCATGGCGATGCGCATCGTGCGCATCATCGCAATATTGACAGGAGAGCCCGAAACCGCATAGCCGGCCCGGCGAACACCCTCATGCTCGACCTCGGCGAGCCGTCGCTTGGCGAGATCGGGCAGTTCGAGGTCATCGAGAAACAGGTCAAGAAATTCCTCGCGGCTCAGGACAAAGCGAAACGCGTCCTCGCCGTCCCCTTCGCCGCTATTGCGTGAGCTGCCGCTCCCGTCGCCCGAGCGCGGAAGTATGTCGCCCTCGACGAATTCCGTGTTTCCGGGCAGCACGTGGTCATGAATGCCGCCCGGACCGTGACGGAATCGCGGTTCGTCCAGGCCGCCCGTCGGTATGCTGACCTCGCCCCCTTGCAGGATATCGGAGATGTCGCGCCCTTGAGACGCGTCCCTCACCGCTCGCTGCACGAGCGCCTTGGCGCGCCGCAGGAAGCGCTGACGATTCTCGAGGCTCTTGCCGCTCGAGTTGGCGCGCCGATCGAGAATCTGCATCGACCCACTCCGGTACCCGGTCAGCCCGCCTGCTTCACCCGCATATACCACTCGACCAGGCGCCGGACCTGGCGCTCGGTATAGCCGCGGGAAGCCATACGTTCGACGAACTCCCCATGCTTCTTCTCGGTGTCGCCATCCTTCTTGGATCCGAACGAGATGACCGGAAGCAGATCCTCGACCTGTGAGAACATACGCTTCTCGATCACTTCGCGTATCTTCTCGTAGCTCGTCCAAGAGGGATTCTTGCCGAAATTATTGGCGCGCGTCCGCAAGGCGAATTTGACGATCTCGTTGCGGAAATCCTTTGGATTGGCGATCCCCGCCGGCTTTTCGACCTTCGTCAACTCCTGATTGAGAAGCTCGCGGTTGAGGAGCTGGCCTGTGTCAGGATCCTTGAAGTCCTGGTCCTCGATCCACGCATCGGCATAGTCGACATAACGATCGAACAGGTTCTGCCCGTAATCGGAATAGGATTCGAGATAGGCTTTCTGGATCTCGTTTCCGATGAACTCAGCATAGCGAGGAGCGAGCTCGCCCTTGATGAATTCCAGATAGCGCTTTTCCATCTCGTCCGGCAGTTGCTCGCGACGAATGGCCTGCTCCAGCACATACATCAGATGAACCGGATCGGCGCCGACCTCCGTGGTGTCGTGATTGAAGGTCGCTGCCAGGACCTTGAACGCAAAGCGTGTCGAGACACCGTCCATGCCTTCATCGACACCCGCGGTGTCTCTGTATTCCTGGACGCTTCTGGACTTGGGGTCTGATTCCTTCAATGTCTCCCCGTCATAGACCCGCATCTTGGCGTAAAGCGTCGAGTTTTCGTGCTTGCGCAAACGTGAAAGCACCGCAAAGCGGGCGAGCGTGTCTAGGGTCGCCGGGGCGCATGGAGCATTGGCGAGCTCCGATCCTTGGATCAGCTTCTCGTAGATCTTCCCTTCCTCGGCCACTCGCAGGCAGTATGGCACCTTGACGACGGAAATCCGGTCGATGAAGGCTTCATTGTTCTTGTTGCTCTTGAAGCTCTGCCACTCGGCTTCATTGGAATGCGCGAGAATGATCCCGGAGAAGGGAATGGCGCCGATATTCTCGGTGCCGATGTAGTTGCCTTCCTGGGTCGCCGTGAGCAATGGATGCAGCATCTTGATCGGCGCCTTGAACATCTCGACAAATTCGAGAATGCCCTGATTGGCCCGATTGAGACCGCCCGAATAGCTGTACGCATCCGGGTCGTTCTGCGCGTAGGCTTCGAGCTTGCGGATGTCGACCTTCCCCACCAGCGACGAGATATCCTGGTTGTTCTCGTCGCCGGGTTCGGTCTTGGAGACCGCGATCTGGCGCAACCGCGAGGGCAGGATCTTGACGACGCTGAAGCGGGAAACGTCACCGCCGAAGGATTCGAGGCGCTTGAGGCACCATGGGCTCATCAGGCCGTTCAAACGCCTACGCGGGATGCCATATTTCTCCTCGACCATCGGCCCCATCGTGTCGGGATCGAAGAGGCCGAGTGGGCTCTCGAAAACCGGACTCATCTCGTCGCCGGCCTTCAGCACATAGATCGGATGGACTTCCATCAGCGATTTCAGGCGTTCGGCCAGGGACGACTTGCCACCGCCGACCGGCCCAAGGAGGTAGAGGATCTGCTTGCGCTCTTCCAAGCCCTGCGCGGCGTGGCGGAAGAAGGAGACGATCCGCTCGATCGTCTCCTCCATTCCGTAGAAGCCCGCAAAGGCCGGATAGGCGCGGATGGTCCTGTTCAGGAAGATTCGGCCAAGACGCGCATCTTTGGCCGTGTCGATGATCTGGGGCTCCCCGATGGCTGCAAGCAGGCGCTCCGTCGCGTTGGCGTAGCGCATCGGCTCGTCCCGGCATCCTTCAAGATATTCCAGAAGCGACATCCCCGTTTCGCGCCGAGCCTCGAAGGACCGAACGAAGGCATTAAAGAGATGGTCGTTGAACATGGCATCCTCATCAGACACTGCCGGCCGGCATGGCGCAGGCGAAGTACCACAGGAAACCAGAAGCCGATTCCGAATCAGTTCAGCTTATGGGTCGATTGGACACCCAAACGGGTTCACGGACAATGCGACAAAACAAACTTCCTGATCATTCCCTGTGCAAATCCGAGGTAATTATTGGGCGAATGCATTTTTTCCGGGCGCGTCCACAAATCTAGTAGCCTTCGACACCAATCCATCAACAATGGGTAGCGAAGACACGGAACTATTCTCCGGCTATTAATTTCTCCTCCGGCATCGAAACACAATACTCCCCGGGCAAGCCAAACGGCGCAGCACGCTCCCGATCATCTCGCGCAGCGGCCGTTTGATCAAACTCCCGGCCGGCTATTCCCGTTCCTGGGATGTCGCTGATGCGATGATCTCGCTGAATATGGTGCTGCGCAAGGGCGAGAAAAAGGGTACCCCGTTCGGCCAATGGGCCTCCTTTGCGCTTACGCCTCGATCGCGCCGGCGGTGAGGCCAGGGATGCAATAGTCCATCAAGAAGGCATAGATAATGAGCGGCGGCGCCGTGCCGGTCATGATCTGGCCCCAATTGAGCAGGTCGCCCTTGATGAGGGGCGTGACCGCGTGAAGGCCGCCGGAATGCTGATCAACATCGTGATGGTCACGACGGTAACCGAGACGAGCGCCGAGTTCTTGAAGAAAATGAGGTATTTCGGCGACCTCAGTAGCTCGATGTAATCCGGCAGGGTCGGTAGACGATCCAGGGAGTGGTCGGGCGACCGCGGCGAACACGATTACAAGGACCACCATCACGGGCCGGGGGCCAGGCTTCTTCGACATAGCTCCCCGGTGAATTCAGCCGAGCGGCGCGCCCTTCCGAACGCCCGGCGGCGCCAACCTCATCAGACCGCGATCTGCCGACCGATTTCGACGACGCTGTCGGACGGCAGCCGGAAAAAGTCGGTGGCATGAATGGCGTTGCGTTGCATCGCGGCGAAGAGCACTTCTTCCCATGCCGGCAGACCTTTGCCGTCCTGGCGACCGACGACCGTTTCGTGGCCGACATAATAGGTGACATCGTCAAGACCGAGCGTACATCCATGGCCTCGGGCCTTGCTCAAGAGGGCTGGAACATCAGGCCTCTCCATGAATCCGTAGCGCGCCGTCATCCGCCAGAAATTCGGTGCGAGCTCGGTAAGGGACACCCGCTCGGAGTCGTCGATCCAGGGAACGGATTCGGTCACCACGGTCAGGACAAAGAGATGATGGTGCAGGGCGCGGTTGTGCTTGACGTGCCAGACCATCACCGGCGGCGTGTCGTGCGTGGTCCGGGTGATGAACACCGCCGTGCCGGGAACGCGCGGAATCTTGCGAGCCTCGATCGAAGCCATGAACTCGTCGACCGGGATGAGCCGTTCGCTGATCGCCTGCGCGACCGCTTGCGAACCGCGATGCCACACCAGCATGATCCCGTAGACGAGACACGCCAAGATGAGCGGGACATAACCGCCGTCCAGGACCTTGACGATATTCGCAGCGAAGAATCCGGCGTCGACGCAGAGGAAGGCCCCGGCGACCGCACCTGCCGATAGCAGGCTCCAGCCCCAGACTTCACGCATGGCGATGAAGAGGAGAGCCGAGGTCATGAGCATCGTCGCCGAGACTGCGATCCCATAGGCGGCGGCGAGATTGTCCGACTTTCCGAAGAACAGCGTCAGGCCGACGGTCACGACCATCAACAGCCAATTGACCGCCCCGACATAGATCTGCCCGTAGCCCCGCTCCGACGTCTGGGTGATCCGCAGACGCGGCAGCCAGCCGAGTTGGATCGCCTGGCGCGTCATGGAGAATGCCCCGGTGATGATCGATTGGCTGGCGATGACCGTCGCGATCGTCGCCAGGACCACCAAGGGAACGAGCAGCGGCGCGGGACACAGGCGGAAGAAGATATTGTCCGTGGTCGAAGCTCCGTCGAGGACGATGGCGGACTGACCGGCGTAATTCAGGAGCAGGCTCGGGAAGACCACGCCGGACCAGGCGAGGCGGATCGGGCGGGCACCGAAATGTCCCATATCGGCGTAGAGCGCCTCCGCGCCGGTCACGCAGAGGAATACGCCTCCGAGGACCAGAAAGCTCGCATAGCCGTTGGAGAATAGATAACGCAGTCCGTAGAGGGGATTTATGGCGGCCAGGACCGCGGGATGTTGCGCGATACCCCAAACTCCGAGCGCCGCGATCATCAGAAACCAGACGCCCATGATGGGGCCAAAGGCCTTGCCGATCCACGAAGTGCCTTGCGGTTGGATCGCGAACAAGGCGATCAGGATCGCCACCGCAGCCGGCAGCACATAAGGCTGGAAAGCGGGCGTTGCGATAGCGAGCCCCTCGAGCGCCGAGAGGACCGAGATCGCGGGGGTTATGGCTCCATCGCCGTAGATCAGCGCTGCCCCAAACAGCCCCACGGCGACGATTGCGGGCCGCTGATGCTTCTTGGTGCCGAGAAGCGACATGAGAGCGAGAACGCCGCCTTCGCCGTCATTGTCGATGCTCATGGCGAAGCTGACATATTTGACCGATGTGACGATGACGAGCGTCCACAGGATCAGCGAGAGGATACCGAGGACCACATCGGGGGTGGGCGCGGCGCCGGTCAAGGAGAGAACGGTCTTGAGCGTATAGAGTGGGCTCGTCCCGATATCGCCGAAGACGATGCCGAGCGCCGAGAGCCCCAAGCCGAACAGGCTCGCAGGGACGATCGGGCGCAGCGTTGGAGAGGGCGTGCCCGCATTGGCCTCATTCATCGCATCGATCCTGGATCTCGGAGGTAAGGTAGCGCCCTTATGCCGCTAGCTGCCTCGCATGACAAAGTGACGATTCCGGGCCAGGCGCGTGCGGCACGCGAAGCGCCGTCGGATCGGCCGTTCAGGCGCTGTCCCGGCAAAATTCCGGCCCAGATTTGCCACAGCCAATGCGTTCACTGCATCAGCCGCAACGGTGAGGGCACGTCATCATGCGGATTGACTTGAGCCGCAGGGCGCAGCGGAGACGCGCGGATCACCGCTTCCCGAGTTGCCCGGATGGGCGGGCGCGAGCCCGCGATATGCCGCCTCCCTCCCCTCGCCCGCGCGGAGCGCTGTCATGGCGTGGCGTGCGTCAAATCCAGCAATGCACGAGCAATCCGCTCAGTCCGGGTTTGGCTCTCCAAAGCTGCTGGGATGGCCGTCGACGCGGAACTGAAAGACGAAATATGGCGGGATACACGTACCTTTGCTCTTGTCCCCGGGCAGGTCGGCATAGGGGTCGGTGCAGATATAATCCTGTCGACACGGATTGGCTCTGTCACAAGCCCGCAAGCCGGCCGTCTTGGTCAGCTTCAAACAATCCTGGAATGGCCTTCCGTCGCTGATGCACTTGTTGAAACCGGTAGCGGCGACACGACCGCATTTGGCTTCGCCGGGAAGGTTCTCGCATCCATCGATCCGAAGCATGCCCGCGGGAAATCCACCGCTCGAGTCGGATGCGCGAAACTCCTGATGAGACGCCACGTAATCGGACCGTCCTTCCGGCGGCATGGGAAAACCGTCGCCTTTGGGAAAGATGCGGCTGTAATTGTCGTTCCCGAAGGCGCCCGTCTCGATGCGGCCGAACTCCAGCGGATCTCCAATCTTCCGCTCCCCGGCAGTGACGCAAACTCCCAGGCTCGGTTCCCGATCCGAACCGTGCAAGTCGCGACACTCCAGGCCAGTGCCGCACGTCCAGGACGAGAAGCTCTTGTCGGGTTGGCCGTCAGGCGGCTGTATGTAACAGACCGCTCCCCATCCATCGAACAATTGGGTCCCGGCGAGCGCGGTCTTGTATCTATCGAGCGGCCGTCCCGAGAAACCACGGGAGTAGTCGACAGGCTTTTTCTGGGCAAAGGCTTCGATGACAGCTCTTCGCCGAGGAATGTCGGCAAAGAAGTGCGCAGAACCAGGAATATGCACAGAGTTTGCCGTAATCGTTTCGGCTCGATCAGCGCCAGGAAAATGAAATCCGGCGATGGCTCGGGTCTGATGGCAGCCATTGCAGCTGAAATCGTCGAGCCGCTTCTTGAACCCGCCGACCGATTGGACCGTTTTGAGTTTTGCGCCCGTAGCGAGATATTGGTCGAGTGCGGCCTGAATTTCCTCGTCACTCATCAACCCGAAGGAAGGCTGGTTTTCGCTTCGAGCAGGCCCTGCCGGCGATATTGATTTTGCTTCTGTCGCAAGGTAGTCGGTCGGAATATCAAGAATACCCTGGTCGAGCGCCGCAATTGACGCCGGCCTGAAGAGCCACTTTTTGAAATTGCCCAATAGCGCCGGATCAGATTGCAGCTTTGTTCGGTCTATCTCATTCTCGAGATAGGTGACCAGGAACGGCTTGGTCGGGCCCGACCGCCGAAATATCTTCAGCAGATACTCTGCATGCCCGCCCATGTCCGGCTTTGAGCTAACCGGCAGACGGAGCATCTGAAAATTGACCTCGATTCGGTCAACCAATGATGGATTGATGTTTCCGAGCGGCCCGCTCGCCGAGCGAAGAAAATCAGCCAACGGCTTGCCCGTCGTCGTTTGCGCTCCTGCGTCCAACCAGCGTTTGGCAATCACGGAACAAGGAGTTGGATCGGAGGCATCCTTTGCGTTGAGGACAACATTGAAAGTGATGGGGAGCCGTGAAGTAATCTCCATATTGTCGACTGTCACAACATCATATGTGAATCTATATATGAAACGAATCTCGCCACAATTATCGATTTTCTTATGATGCCCATCGATTATCCTATATGCCCTGTCCATCCGATTGATCACGCCGACCAATTGAAATGTCGAACTTTTGTCGACGATAAATCGAGAGCTGAATCTAAAATCCGGTGACCCTCCATTTTTGAAGACCGCTTTCGCGTCGTTGTCCAGGCTCTGTTCGGGAAGCGTGTCGATCGAGTGGATCAAGCTCCTCGCTATCGGGCTGAGGGCTCCCCTGAACAAATTGTCATTTCGAATAGCTACCGACTTTCCGCCATTCGGCGCGACGAGGGCGTCGATACGAAATCCCGGGCTCCCAGGCTCAGCCGTCTCGAGCGCGAATAACACCGACGGATCCGTTATCGCTGTACCGGCCTCGAACTCAGCGGGTGTTGCTGGACCGCCAGCGATGCTTGCCGAGGCAATAACCGACAATATCATAGCTCTGTGATGGCGACGCATATGCCCCCCTGGGTGGATGCACAAGATCCGGCCATTCGAGCGTCAGGTCGATCGTCGCGTATCCCGGACCTTTTGGCAAGAGCGAGCCTTCAGCCGCCCTGGCTCGACCGCATGGGAGGAGTCGCCGCGCCGCGATCCGCGCAGCAGCTTTTTATGCTTCCCAGCACTACCCCACCGACGAAGCCGGCTGCGCCGTCGCCGGCGCCGCGCCGACGAGCGCCGCATAATCGTCGATCGGACGCGGCCGGCCGATCAGGTAACCCTGCACCTCGTCACAGGCCTCGCGCGCCAGGAAGGCGAGCTGGTCTTGCGTCTCGACCCCTTCGGCGATGACCGGCAAGTCGAGGCCGCGCGCCAGGCCGATCACGGCGCGCACGATCGTCGCCGATTGCGGGCTGGTCATGAGGTTCATGATGAAGCTGCGATCGATCTTGATCTTGTCGAAGGGGAAGGACTGCAGATAGGACAAGGATGAGTATCCCGTCCCGAAATCATCCATGGCGATCCTGACGCCGAGCGCCTTCAGCCGGCGCAGGATGGACAAAGCGCGCGCGAAATCGCCGATCAAGGCACTCTCGGTGATTTCGAGCTCGAGGCGATTGGGGTTGAGGCCCGTCTCCAGCAGCACGCGGTGCACGAGGCTCGGCAGGTCGCCGTGGCGGAACTGCACCGGCGACAGGTTGAGGGCGACCTGCAGCGGCATCCCCCATGACGCCGCCTCGCGGCAGGCCTCGCGCAACGTCCATTCGCCGATCGCCACGATCAGCCCGTTTTCCTCGGCGGCCGGAATGAAGCTGCCCGGCGAAATCAGGCCGCGCTTCGGATGCAGCCAGCGGATCAAGGCCTCGAAGCCGATGATCTCGCCCCCCATCCGGGCCTGCGGCTGATAATGCAGCACGAGCTCGTCACGGCCGATACCCAAGCGCAGATCATGCTGCAGGGCATGATGCTCGCGGGTGCGCCGATCCATCTCCACATCGTAGAAACGAACCGTGCCGCGCCCCTCCTTCTTCGCCCGATAGAGCGCCGTATCCGCATTGCTGAGCAGGGTGCTGGCATCGGTGGCGTCGGCCGGATACATCGACACTCCGACGCTGAGGCCGATACGGATCTGGTGGCCCTGGATCTCGACATCGCCCGAGGCCATTTCGAACATCCGCTCGACCAAGGCTTCGGCCAGCGCCGGCTGCGGCCCGCAGGCCGTGATCAAGGTGAATTCGTCACCGCCGAGACGCGCCAGGAATGCCCCTTCCGCTGCCCTCCGCAGGCGTTCGGAGACCGCCTTCAGGAACTCATCTCCGACTGCGTGGCCGAAGACGTCGTTGACCTCCTTGAAGCGGTCGACATCGATGCACAGGACCGCAAAACCTTTCCCTGAATTCGAAGCTTCGCCGAACATGCGCGCCAGATGCTCATGAAAGGTCGCGCGGTTCGGCAGCTGGGTCAGAGGATCATGATGCGCCATGAACTCGATGCGTTCGATGGCACGTTTGCGCTCGGTAATGTCCTCGCCCATGGTCAGCAAGAATTGCGGCTGTCCGTCGGCACCATTGATCGCGAGCCTCCTTACGGCGCGTATGCGCTCGGCGCCGGGCTCGGAGAAGGCGGACGATTCATGCGTCAGCACCTCGCCACCGGCGCGGAGTGCCTCCCGGTCGGAAGCGTGGATTGTTCCCGCCAGATCCGCCGGAAATAGATCGAAGCACTTCGCGCCGATCACTTTGTCGCGCGGCATGCCAAGCAGCTTCTCGGCAGCCCGGTTGATCGTGCGATATCGGAGTTCTGCCGCGCTCTTCACGGTGATCGACATGGGGATGTTCTCGATGATCGCATCGAGAAAGGTCCGCGCACGATCGAGCTCGCCTTCCCGCTCGAGGCGCTCGGTCTGGTCCTCGACGAGGACGAGCATCGATTGGGGATTGCCGTTCGGATCCCGCAGGACGAGCCTCTTGCTGATGACGTGACGCAAGCCCGAACCAGGCGTGTCCAGCGAGTGTTCGTTGATCGTCAGGGCCTCTGGCGACTGCAAGGCCTCGGCGTCGCGCGCCGCGATGTCGTCGGCTTGAGCCTTGACATAGATGTCGCCGGCATTCTTGCCGATCATCTCGTCACGCGGCGCGCCGAAGAATTTTTCGGCTGCTCGGTTGACCAGAGTGTAGCGCCCCTGCACGTCCTTCACGAACAGGATGGCCGGGACATTCTCGATGATCGTGTCGAGAAAGCTCTGGGTGCGATCGAGCGCTCTTTCGGTCTCCAGGCGGTCCGTCACATCCTCGGCCACCAGCATCAAGAAGCGCGGCAATCCCTGTTGGTCGCGGATCACCACCCTTTTCGCGTTCAACTGGCGCAGGCCGGCACGTCTCGTATGTGCCGTCGTCTGGTAGATCGTGAGGTCGTCTCGCGCTTGCAGGGCGGCGTCGTCCTGCCTGTCGATGAGCTCGGCATCCGCCCTCGGGAGGAAGTCGTAGACCGTCTTCCCGATCATCTCCTCGCGAGAAATGCCAAGGAACTCTTCGGCGGATTTGTTGACGAGAAGGCAACGACGTTCCCGCACTTCCTTCACGACCACCATTGCCGGAATATTGGCGATCACCGAATCGAGGAAGCTCTGCATCCGATCGAGATCGTTCGCGGTTCGCAGCCCCTCCGTCACGTCCTCGAAGATCGAGACGAATCCGCCATCCGATAGCGGCAGGTGATCGCGGCACAGCACCCTGCCGTCCTTGAACCTCACCATCGTCTTGGTTGTGGTCTTGGCGCTTACCGCTTGCGTCCAGTCGCGGATGCAGGCTTCGCGATCTTCGGAATCGTTAACCCCAATGTCGAATCTGCGCTCGAGGATCAGGCGCAGCGGCGTGCCCGGACGCTTCAGCTCGGCGGGCAACCTATACATGTTGATATAGCGATCATTGCAGATGACGAGCTTATGCTCCCGGTCGAATATGCAGAAGCCTTGATTGAGATGCTCGAGCGCCGTCTCGATCACTGCAAGCTTGGCGCTATCGGATGATTTGCGACGGCCTCGACGAGGTGTCTGCCCGGTCCGTCCCCTCGGAGCGCAGGCGCTATGCTTCATCCGACCCATGCAGCTTCTCTGGGCTACTCATTGAGGCAGTTATAGGCCTGCTTGCGTTGCATATTGAATGGTCGGGAACCCTGAAGATTTCGTTTCAGCTTCGGCAAAGTCGGAGACATTGCGGTGAGGGGCGCCGGCGCCGACTTGAGCATCGCCGCCCGCCAAGGGCGATCGGTCAGAACAACCTTGAGTTGATCTGCTCTTCGACGAGGCTATGGCCGGCGCCGGAATGGCCAGCTTGACGCCTCAGGGCGGCGGCGGCAGGTTCTATCCTTGCAAGAATTGCCATCCCTGCGAGAATCAAAGTCTCGACATCGGGAGGAAGGCCATGACCGCAACCCTGATCAAGAACGCCTGGATCTGGGACGGCGACCACGATGATCGCTATCCGGGCGAGGTCCTCATCGAGGGTAACCGCATCACTTCCGTCGCAAGGGGGCATGGCGAGATCGGAACGGACCGGACCGCCTCGGTCATCGACGCCGGCGGCATGACCTTGATGCCGGGTCTCGTCGAAGGCCATTGCCATCTGTCCTTCGTCGGGCCCACCCGCAACCAGGATCTCGGCGAGATTCCACCCGAGGAACATCTGCTGCGCACCTGCCGCAACGCCACGCTGATCTTGGAGCACGGCTTCACGAGCTGTTATTCGGCGGCTTCCGCCAAGCTCAGGATCGATGTCGTGGTGCGCCAGGAGATCGCGGATGGCTATCTCGCCGGTCCCCGCTATCGCGCCGCAGGTCCGGAGATCACGGTGACCGGCGGCCTTGGCGATGAGCGCAAGGCCCATATGCATGCCGAAAGCTTCGGCATGCTGGCCGACGGACCGGACGAGATCCGCAAGGCCGTGCGCCTCTGCTGCCGCGAAGGCGTCGACAATGTGAAGATCAACATCTCGGGCGACGAATTCGTCTCCACGGCGCGCGCCGAGATCACCTCGATGAGCGAGATCGAGGTCGCGACTGCGGTCGAGACCGCGCATGAATGGGGCAAGCGCATCGCCTGTCATGCCCGCGCGGCCGCATCGGTGAAGCGCGCGGTGCGCAACAAGGTCGATTGCATCTACCATTGCGATTTCGCCGACGAGGAAGCCCTCGACATGCTGGAGGGCGTCAAGGACAAGGTGATCGTCGGTCCAGCCTTCGGCCTCGTGCATAATGCGGTCTTCGAAGGCGATGTGGTCGGCCTCAGCAAGGAGACGGCCGAGCGCATGGGCCTGCCCCGCAAGCTCGAAGCGACCTGCCGCACCTATGAGCAGATGCGCAAGCGCGGCATGAGGGTCGTCATCGGCGGCGATTACGGCTTCACCCTCACGCCGATGGGCCAGAACGCCCGCGATGTCGGCCATTTCGTCAAGTTCTTCGGCTACACCCCAGCCGAAGCCATGCGCTGCGCCACCAGGATCGGCGGCGAATTGATGGGACACAAGGGCGAGCTCGGCGTCGTCAAACAGGGCGCGCTCGCCGACCTGCTGCTGGTCAAAGGCGACCCGCTAGCCGACCTGTCGCTGCTTGTGGGGCCGAAGCACTTCGCGATGATCATGAAGGACGGCAAGCTGCACCGCGACCCGCGCTCCGCGGAGGAGACGCGCCGACGCCTCGCAGCGGAGTGATCAAGCCGCAGGGCGAAGATTTCGGCGAGAGCAGCCCCGAAGACATGTCTTGGCATGTGGGAGCGAATTGTATCCGCAGGGAAATCCTACACTCAATTGCCTATTGACAGGCGTTCGGCTCGAACATTCTGCTAGCGATCATTCGTCACCGAGTGTGACGAGACTTGGCCAACTTGGAGGGATCAAGGAATGAAAATCCGCCTTTTTCTGCCGACGGTCGCGTCGCTGGCCTTGTTCGCCGCTCTTCCTGTCTCGGCGAATGGCCTCGCTACGGCTGGATCAAACCAGCGGCTGGTGCAATCCGCTATTGGAGAGCAATTGGCGGCCGCGCCATCTACGCCGGCCGAGTGGGAAATGTATTGCCGGACGATCCGCAATCGCCCGCACCGCCAAGCCTGTTTCGCCACACACGGTGTCAAACGGCGCATGTGACGTGCACCGGTTGATCGCACGCCTTCAAGATCGCGGGGCTGCAGGCCATCGGGCGCGCCGAGTCAATCGGCGCGCCATAATCGCGATGAGACCCTCGTGAGGCGTGCCGTCAAGACAAGCCAAACATTCTCGCTCAGCTATCGAATTGACAGAGCGGGGACGAGCCCCTTGCGTCGCGTCAGGCGCCCCGCTTGACGTTCCAGAACAGCACGAAGCCGTCGAGCACGCCGCTCAGCTCCTTCTTGAAGGCGGTCGTCTGGTAGAGCTGGCCGAGCGGGTAGAAGGGCACATCGTCGAACACCACCTGCTGCATCTCGCCGCAAATGCGCTTCTGCGCGGCTTCGTCGGGCGCGTCGAACCACTGCGTGCGCAGGTTTTCCAGCTTCGGCATGACCGGCCAGCCGAACCAGCCGCCATCGCCATTGCCGCGCAATGCGAGGTCGACGGCCGGATTGAAGTTGTCGAGCCCGGACCAGTAAGTGAAGAAGACATTCCAGCCGCCCTTATCCGGCGGATCCTTCTTCGAGCGGCGCTGCACCACGGTGCCCCAATCGACCGCCTGGTAGTCGACATTGACGCCTGCCTTCTGCATCATGTCGACGCCGACATTGACGATCGCGTTGATGATCGGGAAGTCCACCGCCCCCATCACCACCACCTTCTCGCCCTTATACCCTGAGTCCTTCACAGCCTGCCTGACCTTGGCCATGTCGGGCTTGTCGGACAGGGCTCCCATCCCGACCGTATTGGCCATCGGCGAGCTCGGGCAGAAGGCACCGACCGGGGTGTGCCACAAGGAGGTGTCTTCGCCGGCGGCGGCTTCCATGAAATCGGCCTGGTTGACGGCCCCCAGCAGGGCGCGCCGGAAGGCTAGGTTATCGAATGGCGGAAACAGGAAATTCGGCCGCATATAGCCGAGGAACCCGGTCTGGTCCTGCACCGTCACATTCAGCTTGCCGCTGCGCTTCAACAGCGGCAGGAGATCGCCGGGCGGGTTCTCCCACCAATCCATCTCGCCATTCTGCATCGCGGCCGCGGCAGTGGCGGAGTCCGGGATCACGTTCCATTCGACGCGGTCGAAATTCGCGACCTTACCCCCGGCGGTGAACGAGGCCGCACCCTGGCGCGGCTGGTAATCCGCAAAGCGCTCATAGACCACGCGCGAGCCGGCAACGCGCTCATCCGCCTTGAAGCGGAACGGGCCGCTGCCGACCATCTCGGTGACCTGTGTGAAGGCATCGGTCTTGGCGAGCCGCTCGGGCATGATCACCGGGACGTTGCTGCCGGTCTTGCCCAACGCATCGGGCAGCAGTGGGAAGGGTTTTTTCAGCCGGAACATGATCGTGCGGTCGTCGGCCGCCGAGAGCTCGTCGGTCGCAGCCATCAGCGCCTGGCCGAAGGCGTCGCGCTTGCCCCAGCGCTGCAGGCTCGCGACGCAGTCCCTCGCCAGCACGGGGGTGCCGTCATGGAATTTCAGGCCAGGCCTCAGGGTCAGCTTCCACAATTTGCCGTCGGCCTCAGTGACCGCGCCCTCGACCATTTGCGGCTGCGCCTTGAACTGGGCATCCTGGCCATACAGCGTATCGAAGACCAAATAGCCGTGATTGCGCGTCACATAGGCGGTCGTGAAGATCGGATCGAGGACAGCCAAATCCGATTGCGGGATGAACTTCAGGACCCGCTGGCCTTGCGCGGCGGCAATCCTCGGCGCCGCCAGCAATGGCAGCAATGCCCCAGCCTTCAGAATGGTACGGCGCTTCATCGCGGTGGTCTCCACAATGCGCACCCCGCCTTTGCGCTTCTCGGAACGATAACAGCGCCCCTTTGCGCCAGCAACAAAAGCTTGTGGTGCCAAAGAATTGCGGGGCGGTGGGCGCCGCAGACCATCGGGCTGACGAGCTTTTCGGCGTCCGTTGCGGGATGCGCGGATCTGAGGCTAGGCTCTCCTCGGGACGCCGAATGAACCGTTCATCAGGGAAATCCGGTGAAGGGGTCTGCGCCAAGGGAGATCAGCGATGCGCCAGGACGCCCACGGACTGACGATCACCACTGAATCCGACGCCGCGGCGGCGGCCTTCGACCATGCCGTCATCGGCTACCTGAAATACCGCGCCGACCTGCCGCAGCGCGTGGCTTCCCTGCTGCAGGCCGATCCCGCTTTCGGGCTGGCGCATTGCTTGCAGGGCTATCTCGCCATGCTCGCCTACAAGGAGGCCATGGTGCCGATGGCCCAGCAGGCCGAGCGCACGGCCCGCGCGTTGACCGCCGCCGCGACCGCGCGTGAACGAGCCCATGTCGACGCCCTGGCGCACTGGATTGCTGGCGACCTCGACCGCGCCGTGGCGGTCTGGGAGCAGATCCTGGGCGAGCACCCGCATGATGTGCTGGCCTTCCGGCTGGCGCATTTCACCAATTTCTGGCTCGGCCGTCCGCAGGACATGGTGGCCTCGGTCGAGCGCATCATTCCGCATTGGTCGGCTTCGCTGCCGGGTTACGCCTCGGTGCTGGCCTGCCGCTGCTTCGCGCAGGAGGAGGCCGGCAACTACCTGGAAGCGGAGCCCGCCGGGCGGCGGGCCATCGAGATCGACCCCGGCGATCTCTGGGCCGCGCATGCCGTCGCCCATGTGATGGAGATGCAGGGGCGGCGCAGCGAGGGTATCCAATGGCTGACCACGCTGGCGCCGCATTGGGAAGGCGGCAACAACCTGCAGCATCATCTGTGGTGGCACTGCGCCCTGTTCTATTTGGAATACGGCGACACGGTCGCGGCGCTGGCACTGTACGACACAAAGTTCCGCAACCTGGCCTCGCCGCTGACGATCGCCCAACCGGATGTCTATATCGACGTGCAGAACGCTGCCTCCATGCTGTTCCGGCTGGAACGGCTGGGGGTCGATATCGGGGACCGCTGGATCGAGCTCGCCGACAAGGCGGAGGCGCGGATCGGCGACTGCTTGTCGGCCTTCACCTTGCCGCATTGGATGATGGCGCTGGCCGCCGCCGGCCGCGACGCCGCAGCCGAGCGGATGACCGAGGCGATGCGCGCCTTCGGCAACCGTGGCGGCACCGTCGCGCCGATCGTCCGCGACTACGCTTTGCCGGTCAGCGAGGCCGCCCGCGCCCATCGCGCCGGACGGTATGCGGAGGCCGTGGCCATCATGCGCCCGGCGCTGAGCGGGATGTATCGCCTGGGCGGCAGCCATGCCCAACAGGACGTGCTGGAGCAGTTGTATCTGGACGCAGCGAGCGGCGCTGGACTGACCGAGGACGTCAGGATGATTTTAGAGCGTGTCGCCGGGCGACGCGTTCTGCCGCCCGAGCGCTGGGTGGGGTGGCGGCAGGCCGCGCGCGAGCTTGCAGTCTAATGTCGCGACGGGGATTCAAACCCGTCCAGTTTCGAGACCAACCGCTGGAAAGGCGCTTCCCATGATCAGGACCGGCAACCAGTATCGGGATTCGCTGCGCGACGGCCGGCGCGTCTGGATCAATGGCGAGCGTGTCAAGGACGTCACGACGCATCCGATGTTCAAACCGCTCGTCGACATCAGGGCGCGCATCTACGACATGGCGCATGAGCCGCGCTACCGCGACGAGCTGACCTATGAGGAGAGCGGCGAGCGCTTCGCCATCGGCCTGAAACTGCCGCGCACCCAGCAGGACTGGCACGATAAGCGGCGCGCGACCGACCTCGTGCTCGAGGAGGTCAAGGGTATCGTCACCCGCGTCGGCGATGAGACGGTCGGCGAGATGTGGTCGCTGTTCGACGGACAGGACGTGCTCAACGAGGTCGATCCGCGCTTTTCGATCAACATCGCGCGCCATATCGATCTCGTCACCCGCAACGATCCCTTCCACGTCTCGGCCAATACCGACCCGAAGGGGGACCGCTCCAAGCGCCCGCAAGAGCAGGATCCGGACATGCTCCTGCATATGGTGAAGGAGACCGATGCCGGCATCATCGTGCGCGGCGCCAAATACGAGACGGCCGCGGCTTACGCCAACCAGGCCTTCACCAAGCCGACCATCGCCAATTGGGGCGACAGCAAGCTCTCGGAATACGCGGTCGGCTTCATCTGCGACCTCGCCTCGCCCAATCTGCGCTTCATCTCGCGCACCGGCTTTGCCGGCCGCGCCCCGGCCGAAGACTATCCTCTGTCCAACAAGTTCGACGAGATCGACACGCTGGTCGTCTATGACGACGTGCTGATCCCCTGGGAAAACGTGCTGTTCTACCAGCATACGCGCGCCGCCGCCTACATCCGTGCGACGCTGCACCGCTATTCGGCCTTCGCCTTCGTGCAGCGCGGCCTGAAGCTCGCCGACCTGATGATCGGCGCGGCCTTGTGGAACGTGAAGCAGACGGGCCTCGAACAGCAGCAGGCCGTGCAGGAGAAGCTCGCCACCCTCGCCTGCTACCGCGAAGGCATCAACGCCCATCTGACGGCGGCCATCGCCACTGCCGAGAAGAGCCCTGCCGGCCTTCTCATGCCGAACCAGTCGCTGCTGATGACGGGTCGTGTGCTCGCCTGCTCGCAGCTGCATCTGATGATGCATATCGCGCGCGAGCTCTGCGGCGGCCAGATCTGCGTCACGCCCGATGCCGCGACCTTCCGCGATCCGGAGGCCGGCAAATGGCTCAGCAAATTCTATACGCTGAATGCCGACTGGCAGGCCGAGGACCGCCGCAAGCTCCTTGCCTTTGCGCGCGACCTGCTCAACTCGGACTATGCCGGCCACCGCCTGACCTTCCAGCTCTTCGCCCAGTCGCCGCCCTTCGCGCATCTCGCCGCCGTCTACCGCAACTTCGACTGGAGCGAAGCGCTGCGCTTCACCAAGGAAGCGGCCGGCCTGTCGGACCAGGTCTATGGCGGCAAGCAGGTCGCAGCCGAATGATGCATGGCCATGCGCGACGAGCCGAACCGCAGGACGAAGCCGTCCCCCTTCCGAGAGACCGAGCCTCATGATCCATAAGCGTCTTCGCCCCTTCAACACCAAAGAGACCTACCCCGAGCAGAAGCTCGACAACGACCTGTCGCAGGGCGTCGTGGCGCGCGGCACCATGGTCTTCCTGCGGGGCCAGGTCTCGCAGGACCTCGAGACAGGCAAAAACCTGCATGTCGGCGATGCCGGGCTGCAGGCGCGCCAGACCATGCAGAACATCAAGACGCTGCTGGAGGAGGCCGGCAGCGAGATGGGGCATATCTGCCGCGTCGTCGTCTACCTCACCGATGTGCGCCACCGCGAGGCCGTCTACCGGGAGATGGGCACTTGGCTGAAGGGCGTCTTCCCCTGCTCCACCGGCCTCGTCGTCTCGGCCCTGGCACGCCCGGAATGGCTGGTCGAGATCGAGGTGACGGCCGTCATCCCCGACGGTCAGCCGGTGTGCTAGCTGCAATTACAGGGCGAATAGCGAGTGGCGAATAGCGAGTAGTTTAAGCGAATTGTTGGTTACGCCTGGAACTGAGATCACAGAAACCCTCCGAGGCACTACTCGCCACTCACTACTCGCCACTCGCCTTAGCGTAGCGGAGCGTGTCATGACCTTCTCCATCTCGGCCCGTTGTGCTTCGACCGGCATGTTCGGCATCGCCGTGTGCTCGTCCAGCCCCTGCGTCGCGGCACGCTGCGCCCATGTTCGGGCAGGAGTGGGAGCGGTGGCGACCCAGAACATCACCGATCCGCGGCTCGGGCCGCGTGGCCTCGATCTCCTCGCTTCGGGCCTGCCGGCAGCGGAGGCGCTGGTGCGCCTCAAAGCCGAAGCGAAACACATCGATTATCGGCAGCTCGCGCTCGTCGACCGCACCGGCGCCAGCGCCGCCTTCTCGGGCAGCAAGACGCTCGGGCGCCATCGCAGCGTCACCGGCCGCGACGTCGTAGCTGCCGGCAACCTGCTCAGCCGTGCGAGCGTTCCCGAGCGCATGGTCGAGGCGTTCCTGAGGCTCGCCGATGCCCCGCTCGGCGACCGCCTGATCGGCGCCATGCAGGCCGGGCTTGCGGCCGGCGGCGAGGAGGGGCCGGTCCATTCGGCCGGGATGCTGCTCGCGCGTGACGTCGCCTGGCCGGTGGCGGATCTGCGCATCGACTGGCACGAGACCGATCCGATCGGCGAGCTCGCCGGGCTCTGGGCGCTCTGGAAGCCGCAGATGGACGCCTATGTGGCGCGGGCGCTCGATCCGTCCTCGGCGCCATCCTATGGGGTGGCGGGCGATCGCTAGGCGCAAAGGGTGGCGCCCGCCCCGGGACCGCGACCGTCTCGGTCGCCCTTCTTCCGAGCGGAGCGCCAGCCTGGCGGTCTCAAGAGCGGGCGGGACGCCCGCGGTCCCAGGCACGGGCCGGCTGTGCTGGCACCGAGCACGAGCAATCGACGCGCGAGAAGCATCGGGGCAGTTGCCAAGCGTGAGCGCAGCCTTGTATCCTAACGGCTGATGCGATGCTTGATCCGGGTTCGATTCGGGTCTGCTTGCCCGCTCTTCGGCCCGCCCTTCCGTGATCGAACGAGGGCTTCATGCTGGCACCATCGAAGAGACGGCGCTTCACGCTCGTCCTGATCAAACCTTCGCATTACGACGATGAAGGCTATGTGATTCAATGGGTTCGCTCCGCCATCCCGTCGAATTCGCTCGCCTGTCTCTACGGCATCGCCATCGATTGCGATAAGCGTGGCGTGCTCGGCCATGACGTCGACATCAAGACGATCCCGATCGACGAGACCAATACGCGGGTGCGCCCCGAGCGCATCGCCCGGCTGATCAAGGACAATGGCGGGCTCGGCCTGGTGGGGCTCGTCGGGGTTCAGTCGAACCAGTTCCCGCGCGCCCTCGACCTGGCGCGCCCCTTGCGGGCAGCCGGCATCCAGGTCTGCATCGGCGGCTTCCACGTCTCCGGCTGCCTCGCCATGCTGCCGGAGATGCAGGCGGACCTGCAACAAGCCCTCGATCTCGGCATTTCGCTGTTCGCAGGCGAGGCGGAGGGTCGCCTCGAGGCCGTGCTGCGTGATGCCGCCAGCGGCAGCCTGCAGCCCATCTACAATTTTGTGGACGATTTGCCGGCGCTCGACGGCGCGGCCTTGCCGCTCCTGCCGGCCGATCGCATCCAGAAAACCGCCGGCTATATCTCGAGCTTCGACGCCGGGCGCGGTTGCCCGTTCCAATGTTCCTTCTGCACCATCATCAATGTCCAGGGGCGCAAGTCGCGCTACCGCACGGCCGACGACATCGAAGCGATCGTGCGCGCCAATCTGGCGCAGAAGATCCATCATTTCCTGATCACCGACGACAATCTCGCGCGCAACAAGAATTGGGAAGCGATATTCGATCGCCTGATTCACCTGCGGGAAGTCGAGCGCCTGAAGATCAAATTCGTCATCCAGGTCGACACGCTCTGCCACAAGATCCCGCACTTCATCGAGAAGGCTGCGCGCGCCGGCGTGAGGCGCGTGTTCATCGGGCTCGAGAACATCAATCCGGAAAATCTCGTGGCCGCGAAGAAGAAGCAGAATCGCATCTCCGATTATCGCGAAATGCTGCTCGCCTGGCGCAAAGTCCGCTGCCTCACTTATTGCGGCTTCATTTTGGGGTTCCCGACCGACACGATCGAGTCGATCGTGCGCGATATCAAGATCATCCAGCGCGAATTGCCGCTCGACATCCTGGAATTCTCCTGCCTGACCCCGCTCCCCGGATCGGAGGATCACAAGAAGCTATGGATGGCCGGGGTTCCCATGGACGCCGACATGAACCGCTACGATCTGGAACATGTCACGACCGGGCATTCCCGAATGTCGAGGGAGGAGTGGGAACAGGCCTATCACATCGCCTGGAAGACTTATTATACGCCGGAGCATGTCGAGACGGTCATCCGCCGCGCCGTGGCCAGCCGCATGCGCTCGGACATGGTGATGTTTCTCCTCACCTGGTTCTGGGTCAGCAAGGAGCTGTGGAACATCTACCCGCTCGAGACCGGCATCATCCGTCGCAAGGTGCGCACCGACCGCCGCCCGGGGATGCCGATCGAAAGCCCCTGGATCTTCTATCCGAAATATGTCGCGGACATCGTCATCAAGCATCTGAAGGTGGCGAGAGCCTTCTGGACGATGCATCGCGTGGAGCGCTCGATCAGGCGCGATCCGCGGTCCAAGGACTATATGGACATCTCCCTCTCGCCGACGACGGAACACGATCTCGACGAGCTGCAGATGTTCCAGATCAACGACTCCGCCCGCGCCGCGGCGGCGAAGGCGCGGCGGCACGCGACAGTGCGCTGAGGTTTCGGCGCGAGCTCACCCCACCTCCATCCAGGCCGAATTCGCAAAGCTTTCGGCAGCGGCCGCGAGCGTCTTCTCGATCGCAAAGCCCTCCTCGAAACCGATGGCGTGGGACGGCTCGCCGAGGATCCGGCCGACGAGCTGCCGGCATTCGATCACCTTCAGGTCGTTGAAGCCGAGCTGGTGCCCGGGCGCCGGAATGAAGTTGCCGTAAGGAGGATGGGCCGGGCCCATCAGGATGGTTGTGAAGCCCTGATCGGCTGGCGGAACGCCGGCCCGGAAGAGCTGCACCTCGTTCAGCCGCTCCTGATCATAGGCGATGCTGCCGCGCGCCCCGAAGATCTGCACGGCGATGCGGCCCTTGCGACCCCAGGCGGCCCGGTTGAGCGCGATCATCCCCGATGCGCCGTTGTGCATCGTCACCAGCAAGGTCGCGATATCGTAGGTCTCGACCTCGCGCTCGCCTCCCGCGGCAAGCGGGCGCCTGGCGTAAGGCTTCGCCATATGGGCGATGACCCGGCGCACCCCGCCGACCAAGGTCGAGACGAGCGAAAGCGCATGCACGCCGAAATCGTCGAGCGCTCCATATCCGGCTCGGGCCTCGCTCCTCAAAGAGAAGGGCGCCTGCGCATCGGCCATGAAATCCTCATCCATCTCGACGCGCAGATGGGTGATGTCGCCGATCGCGCCCTCTTGGATCAGGGCAGCAATTTTCCGGATCGCCGGGTTCTGAATGTAGTTGTAGCCGAGGATCGCGACCTTGCCGCTGGCGCGCGCCGCCGCCAGCATGCGCGCCGCATCCTCGAGAGTGGTCGCCATCGGCTTTTCGCACCACACATGCTTGCCTGCCTGCAAGGCCGCGACCGCCATCTCGGCATGCAGATGGTTCGGTGTGGTCACCGAGACCACATCGATCGAGGGATCGGCGGCAAGGCTTCGCCAATCACCGGTGGCGCGCGCGAAGCGAAAGCAAGCGGCCTGGCGCCGCGCCACCTCGATATCGGCATCGGCGAGGCAGGCGAGCTCGATCTCGGGCAGGTCGCCATAGACGCCGGCGACCGAGGTCCAGGCCAGCGCGTGGCATTTGCCCATGAAACCCGTGCCGATGAGCCCGACGCGCAGCCTGGTCATGATGGAACCTCGTCTCCCTGCCGGCGCTCGTCGCGGCGCCGCGTGACCTCGGTCTACGCAGCACTTCCGCTTTTGTCACATGCATCGCAAGGCCGTCATGCGAAAGACGGGGTGCTGCGACATATTTATGCACTAGAATGGATCCATTCCGTCTGAGCGTCCGCACGGGGCGCAGGAGCATCATGCCTTCGCCAAAAGCCCGCACCCGGCGACCGCTTGTCGTCGCATCGATCATGCTCGCGACCTTCACCGGTGCGATCGAAGCCACCATCGTGGCGACAGCCATGCCGCGCATCGTCGGCGAGCTCGGCGGCTTCGCTTATTACAGCTGGGTGTTCTCGGCCTTCCTTCTCGCCCAGACCACGACGACGGTGGTCTACGGCAAGCTCTCCGACATGTATGGCCGCAAGCCCATGCTGATCGGCGGCATCCTGCTCTTCCTCTTCGGTTCGCTGCTCTGCGGCTTCGCCAATTCGATGGGCGCCCTGATCCTCTTCCGCCTGCTGCAGGGGCTAGGGGCCGGCGCCATCCAGCCGGTCACCATGACGGTGGTGGGGGACCTCTACACGCTCGAGGAGCGCGGCAAGGTGCAGGGGCTGCTCGCCAGCGTTTGGGCGAGCTCGGCGGTGATCGGGCCGCTCGCCGGCGCCGTCATCGTCGACAACCTGTCCTGGGCCTGGATCTTCTGGGTGAACATCCCGTTCGGCCTCATCGCCATCGCCGGCTTCATGCTGTTCCTGCACGAGACGGTCGAGCCGCGCGAGCGCAGCATCGACTATCTCGGCGTTGTGCTGTTCTCGATCGCCACCGTGTCGCTCCTGACCCTGCTCACCGAGACCAGCGCTCCGAAGCGCGTAACGGTCGGGCTCGCCTGCCTCGTCCTGGCAGCCGGCTTCCTTTTCCTATGGCAGGAGCGACGCGCCGCCGAACCGATGATCTCGCTCGAGCTGTGGAGCCGGCGGCTGATCGCCACCTGCAATGCGGCGAGCCTTGTCGCCGGCATGACGCTGATCGGCCTCACCACCATCCTGCCGCTCTATGTGCAGGGCGTGCTCGGACGCTCGCCGATCGTCGCCGGCTTCACCTTGACCTCGCTGGTGATCGGCTGGCCGCTGGCGGTGAGCCTGTCGAGCCGCTTCTTCCGCGCCTTCGGCATCCGCCGCACCTTGCGGGCCGGCAGCGTGATGTTTCCACTGGGCGCAATCTGCCTGATGCTGCTCACACCGCAGAGCCATCCCGGGCTTGCCGCGCTCGGCGCCTTCATGATGGGCTTCGGCATGGGGCTGTCGAGCGTGACCTGCATCATCCTCATCCAGGACAGTGTCGAATGGTCGATGCGCGGCAGCGCCACCGCTTCCTTCATGTTCGCGCGCAGCCTCGGCAGCACGCTCGGCGCGACCGTGCTCGGAGCCATCCTCAACATCGGCATCGCCCGTTTCGCGACGGGCGAGACGGCGGGCCGGGTCCATGAGGTGCTCGACCGGCCGGCTGGCCTCGCGGACGCCGCCCATGATCTCCTGGTGCAGGACGTGCTCGCCAAGGCCCTGCACCTTACTTATTGGGGCGTTCTCGCCATGGCGGTCCTGGCCTTCGTCACCTGCTGGCTCATTCCGATCGACCGCGTCATGCGCAAGCCCGCGACGGTCTCTTGACGCACGCGGAGCCGTCACGCCAGCAGCGCCGACATCCACTTGGCGAGGCCGATGACCTGGTCGGCATAGCGCTCGTCGAGCTCGGAGAGCGACATGGCATCGGCGACGACGCTGATATTGACGCTGGCGATCACCGTTGCGTGCTCGAAGATGGGGGCGGCGAGCGAGCGGATGCCCGGACGCTCCTCCTGGTCGTTGAGGGCGCGGCCGCGCGCCTTCACCTCGCCGAGCAGCGCTTCGAAGCGCTCCATATCGCGCGGCTCGCCGGTCAGCTCGTGCAGCATGGCGAGGATGGCACGGCGCCCGGCTTCCGGCAGGAAGGCGAGATAGGCGCGCCCGAGCGCCGAGCGCGTGGCGGTGACGCGCGAGCCGACCTGCCAGTTGACGCTGAGGCTTCCCGGCTGCCGGCTCGTCTCGAGGATGACCATCGCGTCGCGATCGAAGATTCCGATATCGGATGGCCAGCTGGTGGCGCTCTGGAACTCGCGCAAGGCCGGGCCGAGCAGCGAGACGAGCCGCCTTCCCTGGTCGAAGCCGCCCGCAAGGGTGAGCGACCGCGCGCTCAGCGCATAGAGCGGCTCGCTGCCGCTGCTGTAGACATAGCCAGCATGGATCAGCGTCTCGAGCATGCGCACCAGGGTCGATTTCGGCAGGCCGGTCGCCGCATGCAGGTCCTTGACCGCGACCGAGCCCTTCGCCGCGATCGTCTCGAGCACGGCAAGCCCACGCAGGATCGCGGTCACGGGCTCATAGGTCGGCATCTCGGCTCCTGACCTCGAAAGGAGGCTGCCTTCGGTTCAATCGGCGACCGGGACGGTGTAGTTGAGCGCCAGCCGGCCGCCATCCGGGTAGATGGTCTGGCCGGTGATGTAGGAGGCGTCGTCGCTCGCCAGGAACGCCGCGACGCTCGCGATCTCGGAGGGCTCGCCGCCACGCCCGAGCGGGGTGCGCGACATGACCTTGCGGCGCGCTTCGTCGCTGCCGAGCACGGCATTGCGTGCGAGATCGGTGAGGATGGTGCCAGGCCCGATGCCGACCACGCGGATGCCGTGCCGGGCGAGCGATATCGCCATCACTTTGGTGAGCTGGGCCGAGCCGCCCTTCGAGACCACATAGGGCACCTGGTCGGCGATGGCGAGGACGGCATTGACGGAGGACATGTTGATGATCACCCCGCCCGAGCCCTGGCTGACCATCTGGCGCGCCGCCGCCTGGCCGCACAGGAATTGCGACTTCAGGTTGACGCGCAGCACCCGGTCATAATCCTCCTCGGTGACGTCGAGGAAATCGGCGAGGCAGGTGATCCCCGCATTCGAGATGAAGATGTCGATGCGGCCGAAGCTCTCGACCGCGCGCCGCACCAGCCGCTCCACATCGGGTCTCAGGCCGGCATCGGCGGGCTCCGAGGCCGTGCCGAGCCGCGCCGCCGACGCCTGCAGGGCCGGCGCGTTGATGTCGGAGAGCATCACCTTCGCGCCCTCGGCGAGAAGCCGCTCGGCGCAAGCAAGCCCGATGCCCTGGGCGGCGCCGGTGACCACGGCGACCTTGTCCTTCAGACGCATGCTCGATCCTCGTATTTTGGCGCTTCAGAAGACATTGAGCTCGAGGAGCGGCTTGCCGGCGAGCACCCGGTCGAAGGAGAGCGGCGCGAGATCCAGACTGCGATAGCCGCCATGCACGATGAACTCGGCGACGCCCCGCCCGACGCCCGGCGAATGCTGGATGCCGTGGCCGCTGAAGCCGTTGGCAAAGAACAGATTGCCGATCACCGGATGCGGCCCGACGACGCCGTTATGATCGAGCGTGTTGAGCTCGTAATAGCCGGCCCAGGCGCGCGAGGGCTTGATGCTCTCGAAGGCCGGAACGCGGGTCGCCAGCGCCGGCCAGATTGCCTCGTCGAAGATCTCGTGATCGACCTCGAGCGGCAGGTCGTCGGGATCGGGCTCGCCCTCTTTCGGGCTGATGCCGGCGATGTATTTGTCCCCCTCGGGACGGAACCACAATCCCGACGGATCGATGATCAGCGGGCAATTCGGCAGAGGCTCGCGGCAGGAGAAGACGAAGACGTTGCGCTTGCGGGCGCGCACCGGCAGGTCGACGCCGATGAGCGCCGCGACCTTGCCGGCCCAGGGACCGGCGGCATTGACGACGACGTCGCAGTCGACGCTGCCGCCGCTCTTCAGCTGCACCGAGCGGATGCGCTCCCCGGCAAGCGTGAAGCCCGTCGCCTCGTCGGCGAGATAGCGCACGCCGAGCGAGCGCGCCTTCTTGCGGAAAGCCTGCAGCAGGCCGTAGCCGTCGAACCAGCCTTCATGCTTGAGGCCGAGCGAAGCGGCAGCGATCCCCTCGGTCGATATCCAGGGGAAGCGCTCGGCGACCTCCTCGGGCCCGAGCAGCGCGACCGGGACGTCGAGCGCTCTCTGGATGCGGTGCAGCTCGCGCAAGGTCTCGAGGCCTGCTTCGCTCGCAATCACGAGATAGCCCTTCTCGTTGACGCTCAGCGCCGGACGGTCGCCGTCGACGCACATGCGGTCGGGCGCGTCGCGCAGGAACTCCATGCCGAAACGCGACAGGGCGATGTTGAGCGGCGTCGAGAATTGCAGGCGGATGGAGCTCGCCGAGAGGGCCGAGGAGGCGCATTGATAGCTCGGATCGCGTTCGATCACGACGACCTCGCCCTGGAATTGCGGGTCGTTCGCCAGGAAATAGGCGATGGATGAGCCGATCGCCCCGCCCCCGACGATCGCCACGGTTTTGGTCATATCGATGCCCTCCTGAGGTCCAGCATCACTCTGCTGCCGGCAGCGCGATCTTGTAGGCGTCGGTGATCCCGGCCGCCGTCACGGTGCCGTCGCGCAAATCGCGCTCGACGAGCAGCCTGTCGCGTGCCGAGGGCGCGCCGAGGCCGCCGCCTCCCGGCGTGCGCACCAGGAGGCGCTCGCCGGCCGGGATCTGCTGGGCGCCCTTGCCCTTCAACTTCACGCCCGAGGATTTGAGCGATAGCGCACCGCGCTCGCCATCCGCCCCGCCATCGCGCCCGCGGGCCGGATGCGCGATGCGATCGAAGGCGGCCTGCAAGGTCATGTCACGGCCGGAGCGGTTCTCGATCTCGATCTCGAGGCCATGGCCGCCACGATAGCGCCCGGCTCCGCCGGAATTGGCACGGAACTCCTTCTTCCAGAACAGCAAGGGCGTCGTCGCCTCGACGACCTCGATCGGCGAGCCGCGCACCCCGCTCGGATAGGCCGTGGCCGACAAGCCGTCCTTGGTGGGCCGCGCCCCGGTGCCGCCATTGGTCACGACGGTCGAGACGAATTGGCCGCCGGTCGTCGGGTCATAACCCTGGAAGATCAGGTTCCACAGACAGGAGGTGCCCTCGGCCGGCACCTTGTTGGGCATCGCCTGGCGCAGGCAGCCGAACACCACATCGGGCAGCATCTGGCCGATGATATGACGGCTCATCACGGCCGCCGGCCGCAGCGCGTTCAGGATCGATCCCGGCGGCGCCGCCACTGTGTAAGGCGAGAGCGAGCCGGCATTGTTCGGCACGTCCGGCACCAGGGCGCTGGCGAGCCCGAACACCGTATAGGCGGTCGAATAGCTCAACGGCACATTGATGCCGTGACGCGCTTGCGGCGAGGTGCCCTGATAATCGACCGTGATGGCGCCCTCGGCGATGGTGAGCGTCGCAGCGAGCGTGACCGGCGCGTCATAGCCGTCGACCGTCATCGTGTTCCGCCAGCTGCCTTTCGGCAATTTGGCGATGGCGTTCAGCACGGCCTGGCGCGAGCTGTCGACCACATGATCGGCGAGACCCTCGATGCCGTCGAGCCCGAACTCGTCGAGCATCTCGACGAGGCGGCGCGCGCCGATCTCGTTGCAGTTCGCGAGCGAATAGATATCGCCCTCGCACTCGACCGGCAGGCGCGTATTCTCCTTGACCATGGCCATCAGCGTCTCGTTGAGCACGCCGCGATCGAACAGCTTCAGGAAGGGGATGCCCAAAGCCTCCATGAACAGGTCGGTGGCGTCCGGCCCGAAGCCGATGCCGCCGATATCGGTGAGATGGCTGGTGCAGGAGAAGATGGCGACGAGCGAGCCTCGATGGAACACCGGGGTGGTGACCACGAAATCGTTGCGGTGCCCGGTGCCGAGCCAGGGATCGTTGGTGATGTAGACATCGCCCTCGCGCATGGTCGGCAGCGGGAAGGCCGCGATGAAATGGGAGACGGAGGCCGCCATCGAATTGATATGGCCGGGCGTGCCGGTGACGGCCTGGGCGAGCATGCGCCCTCTCAGATCGAAGACACCGGCCGAGAGGTCGCCGCATTCGCGCACGATCTGGCTGAAGGCGGTGCGCAGCAAGGTCTGCGCTTGCTCCTCGACGATGGCGATCAGCCGGTTCCACATGATCTGCTTGCGCAGCTCGGACAATCCGGAGAGGTCGGTCATCTCGCGTCTCCCTCAGCTTTTGCGGTCGAGCACGATGCAGCCTTGGGCGTTGATGCTGGCATCGAAACTCGCGGTGACGAAGGTGGTGGTCTCGTCCTCGGCGATGATGGCGGGCCCGGTGAGGCGGGCGCCCTGCCCCAGCACCGAGCGCCGATAGACCGGCACCTCCAGGTCGCTGCCGGTCTGCGGATCATACACCTTGCGCCGCGAGACGGGCTCCGCGAAGCGGCTGCCGATGACGGGCGGGACCGAAGGCGCAGGCACGGCCCTGGTGCCGAGGCTCAGCGTCCAGGTGAGGATCTCGATCTCGGCATTGGGGATGGTGCGGGCGAAGAGCTGCGTATATTCGCGCTCGAAATCGGCGCGCAACCTCGCGCCGTCGGCCGGGCTCAATTCGCCGGCCGGCAGCGGCACGACGATCTCATGGCCCTGCCCGACATAGCGCATGAACGCATGGCGCACTTCGACCAGCTCGGCGCCGGCAGCGCCCGGCGCCACGACCTCATGGGCCTCGGCGCGCATCTCGGCGATCAGCTCATTGGCGATGACGGGGTCGAGATCGGCAAGGCGCATATAGCGGCTGCGCACCACCTCGAAGGCGATGGGCGCGCGCAGGAAGCCGATGGCCGAACCGACCCCGGCATTGGGAGGCACGATGATGCGGGCAATCCCGAGCTTTTCGGCAAGGCGTGCCACATGCAAGGGCGCCGCGCCGCCGAAGGCGATCAGCGTATAATCGGCGACCGCCTTGCCGCGCTCGACCGCATGCACGCGCGCCGCATTCGCCATGTTCTCGTCGACGATCTCGGAGATGCCGAAGGCTGCAAGCGCATCGGTCATGGCGAAGCTCGCCCCGATGCGTTCGCTTATGGCGGAAGCCGCCTTGCCGGCGTCGAGCCGGATGCGCCCGCCCGCGAAGCCGTCCGGATCGATACGGCCGAGCAAGACATCGGCATCGGTCACGGTCGGGCTCTCCCCGCCTCGTCCGTAACAGGCGGGGCCGGGCTCCGCGCCCGCGCTTTCGGGGCCGACCGCGATGCGGCGCATGGCATCGACATGGGCGATCGAGCCGCCGCCCGCTCCGATCTCGACCATCTCGATGACCGGGATGCGCAAGGGAAAGCCGCTGCCCTTCATGAAGCGGTCGCGCCGGTCGACCTCGAAGGAGCGCGAGGTCTGCGGCGTCGAATTCTCGATGAGGCAGATCTTGGCGGTGGTGCCCCCCATGTCGAAGGACAAGGCCTTGGCGACGCCGTTCTCGCTGGCGAGATGGCTCGCGAGAATGGCCCCGCCGGCTGGACCGCTCTCAACGAGGCGAATCGGAAAGCGGCCCGCCGTGCGCAAGGTCGTGAGGCCGCCGCCCGAGGTCATCAGGTAGAGCGGGCAGCGAAAGCCGCGCCGCTCCAGCTCCTCGCCGAGCCGCGACAGATAGCTCGAGATCAGCTTCTGCACATAGGCATTGGCGAGGACGGTCGAGGTCCGCTCATATTCCCGGATCTCCGGCGAGACCTCGCAGGAGAGGCTCACATAGAGCTCCGGCACTTCCTCGGCGAGGATGTCGCGGATGCGCAGCTCATGGGCCGGCTGGGCGTAGGAATGCATCAGCGCCACGGCGACGCTCTCGACCTTCTCGGCCCGCAGGCGCCGGGCTACGGCGCGGACCGCCGCCTCGTCGAGCGGCAGGACGATGCGGCCCGCCGCGTCGACGCGCTCGGGGACCGTGAAGCGCAGATGCCGCTCGGCCAATGGCTTCAGGCGCTCGATGAAGATGTCGAACTGGTTGTAGCGGCTCTCATCGGCGATATCGAGAATGTCGCGGAAGCCTTCGGTCGCGATCAGGGCGGTGCGTGCGCCCTTGCGCTCGATGATGGCGTTGGTCGCGAGCGTCGTGCCATGCACGAACATGTCGAGATCGCCCGGCCGCAGCTTGGCCGCCTCGAGCAGCTCCAGCGAGCCGGCGAGCACCGCCTCCTCTGGGGCGCGCGTCGTCGTGAGAACCTTGAGCGTGAAGCGCCTCGCGCCAGCCTCGATCACGATATCGGTGAAGGTGCCACCGATATCGACGGAAAGGCGGTTCAGGCCAGGCTTCGACTCTGTCATCGACACATCCGTTTTCTCGCTCGACCCGGCACGATCCAAGACTATCCGGCCAAGACTATCCCGCCGAGACTATCCCGCGGAGCTCGGGCTTACGGTCATGCATGTCGTTCCGTCAGATGGAATGCAATTCCATTATTTTGATAGCATGGCGTGAAGCCATGCACAATCGCCCGAGGAGCGAGCGGCAATTCTCGTGAAGGCGACCTGCTCTCGTGAAGGCGACCTGCCGGCCTCAAGTGTCGGCGATCGCCCGGCTCGCGAAGCGATCCTTTGCAAAGCCATCACTTGGAAGCAAATTTTTCTTCGCTGTTAACAGGCCTTGAAGACATCGGCCACTAATGCTGTCGCGAGCGCGACCAACAAAACTGTCCCAGGGACGGGCGAGCCATGTCGATGTTCATGCGACTTCTGCAAGATGAGCGCGGCGCGACCGCGATCGAATATGCATTCATCGCGGCCAGCATCTTCGTGGTTATCGTAGCCGCCGTCGCATCGATCGGCACCTCGCTGACCGCCATCTTCACGAGCGTCAATGCCGGCTTTGGCGCGAATTGAATCCTGATCCCGATCGCGTTGCCGCCAAAGCTGGGCAGGTCTGGCCAGCAAGGCCTGCCCAGCTTTGGCCGTCGTCTCGGCGAAATTCCCTTCTAGGAGGGCGTAACTGAAGCCGAGAGGTCACGTCATGCCGATGTATCAGCTCATCTTCACCGACAGCACGGGGCGGATCACGCTCGCGGAAGATCAGGAGCGTGCCGACGACCAGGCGGCGCTGAGCTTCGGCAAAAGCCTCCTGCAATCGCGCCGCTATGTCGACGAGGTCGAAATCTGGAACGGAAGCAGCCTCGTCGGAAAGGCCAGGCGTTCGACCTGGGCCGATCCGGTCGATGACAGATCGACGCTCCATTAGGAGCCGGAACTCGGTGCCCCTCGCCCGCAGGTGAGACCTTCACCCTGAATGCACGGGTCATTCGGTGCGTCTGAGGACCCTTTGCGTCGGAAAAAGTTGCAGCCCCCATCTTCGCGCGGCCTCACCCCAGACGCCTTTGGGCATGAACAGCATGATGAGGATCGCCAGAGCGCCGAGAACAACGAGGTAAAGACTGCCATATTGCGAAAGATAGGAGACGAGCGCCCACAAGATCACGACACCGACCATCGGGCCTTCGATCGTCCGCACGCCACCGATGACGACGATGAACAGCACATAGGCGGTCCAATCCGTAACGCTGAAGGCTGCGTCGGGCGAGATCCTTGCCTTTTGCAGATAGACCACCGCTCCGACCATGCCCGTGGCGAAGGCCACGATGACCCAAAGCACATAGCGGATACGCTCCGTCCGCACGCCGACGCTTCGAGCTGCGACGGCATTGTCGCGCGCGGCGGCCAAAGCAAGACCCATACGGGATCTCATGAAGGCGTAGATGGCGAGGGTCACGGCGACCACGATCAGGAGCGCAAGCCAGTAGATCACAATATCTCGCGCCACCGCTGCCCGGATGCCGAAGAGAGCCTGCGCCCATTTGACCCCGATCATATCGGACAGGCCGGAACTGGAGATCGACATTCCGGTACCGCCCCCCAATGATTTGAGCTGCGCGCAGACGAGACGCAGCGATTCCGCGGCGACCCAACTTCCGATGGCGAAATACGGGCCCTCGAGGCGAAACAGCAGCGGGCCAAGCATCGCAGCGATTACGGCCGAGACGCCCCCCGCCAGCGGAACGCACAGGACAGGATCCAAGCCCGCAAGCGGGATGCCCGCAAACAGGCAATAGGCGCCAAGCCCGACAAAGGCTTGTTGTCCCACCGAGACCAGCCCGCCCCATCCGGCGAGCACATTCCAGAGCTGCGCCAGCGCCAGCATCGTGAAGACGAAGATGAGATCTTGAATGAGGCTCCTCGAGGCGATCGCCGGAAGCAACAGCAAACCCGCAATGGCGGCGATCCCGACGAGGCGCGCGATGCGCGAAAGCCGCGTCTGCCGGTGCATGCGCCAGATCGGTGCAGCGCCTGCGGCCGACGGCACCTCGATGCCGCGCTGGCTAGCGCCGTCCAACATCATGGCCGCCTCGAGGAAAGAGACCGTGGGGACGGATGGTCAGCACCGCCAGGAACGCCACATGGCCTGCGAGTATCTGCCATTCCGGATTGAGGCGGGCGCCGATGGTTTGCGCCAAGCCGAGAACGATGCCTCCGGCCAAGGTGCCCCAAAGACTGCCGAGGCCGCCGATGATCACGGCCTCGAAGGCGTAGAGCAGCCTCGCCGGCCCGACCGAGGGATCGAAATTGGCGCGAATGCCGAGCGACACCGCGGCAATGGCCGACACCGCAAGCGAGATCCCAACTGCAACAGCGTAGATATTGCGCGGATTGATGCCCATGAGCTCGGCTATCTGCGGGTTGTCCGCAGTGGCGCGGAAGGCTCGACCGAGCGAGGTTCGGTAGAACAGCATTTGCAAAAGCGCGATGACGATGATCGCCGCGATCAAGCCCGTCAGCGGCGCAAGGCCGACGCTCAGTCCTTGCCCGAGCGCAAGGGACGATGCCTCGAAGGCGCCGGCCTGCAGGCGCCGGCTATCGGCTCCGAAGATGAAAAGCAGGCCGTTCTGCAACACGATCGACAGGCCGAAGGTCACCAGCAAGGGCGGCATGATGTCATCGCCGAGCACGCGCTCCAGCACCGCCCGTTGCAGGACATAGCCGAGGACGAACATCGCCAGGATCGTGAGCACGGTTGCGACCGCGAGCGGGACGCCGGTCGCCATAATCGTCGCGAGCACCAGGAAGGCGGCAAGCACGATGAGGTCGCCATGGGCCAGGTTGACGAGGCGCATGATGCCGAAGACCAGCGATAGGCCCAAGGCGAACAGCGCATACATGCCGCCGAGCAAAATGCCCTCCGACAAGATATCGAGCCAGTTCATGCGCGGCTATGTCCCAAAATAGGCTGCGCGGATCATGTCGCGATCGACCTCGGAGGGTCGACCCGACAGCGTCACGCGGCCTTTCTGCAGGCAATAAAAGCGGTCGACGCTCCGCAGCGCGCGCGCAATATCCTGCTCCACCACGACCACCGCCGTGCCGTTTTCGCGAATGCGCGGCAACATCCGATAGATATCCTCGATGACGGTCGGCGCGAGGCCGAGGCTGATCTCGTCGCATAGGAGGAGCGACGGGTTCGACATGAGGGCTCGCCCGATCGCGACCATCTGCTGTTGCCCGCCGGACAGCAACGTCACGTTGCTCCTGCGCCGCTGCCGCAGGACCGGAAACATCCGGTAGACCGCGCCCAAATCCCAGGGCGATCGACGCCGGCTGCGATAAGCGCCCACAAGGAGATTTTCCTCGACCGACAGCGAAGGAAAGAGCTGGCGTCCTTCCGGCACGAGAGCGAGCCCGAGCCGCACGAGCGCTGCGGCCGCGTCATCGCCGATTGGACGGCCGTCCCAGCGAACGCAATCTCGACCGTTTCGCACCAGCCCGGCAAGGGATTTGAGCAAGGTCGACTTGCCGGCTCCATTGGCGCCGATCACGGCCACCATCTCGCCCCGCCCGACCTCGAAGCCGATATCGAACAGAGCCTGGAAGTCGCCGTAAAATGCGTCGAGCGCCATGGCGCTGAGCAGCGCGGTCATGCCGGCTGCCCCATATAGATCGCCTGAACCTCGCTCGAACCCATCACCTCGGTCGGCGTGCCCTGAGCAATAATGCGTCCGAAGTCGAGCGCGATGAGCCTGCCGACCACGGAGATGAGCGCATGCACCACGTGCTCGATCCATATGATGCCGACGCCTTGGCTATGGACGCTGCGGATCGTCTCGATCAACAGCTCGCACTCGGCCTCGGTCAGGCCGCCGGCGATCTCATCGAGCAGGAGAATGCGCGGCTGCGTCGCAAGCGCGCGCGCCAGCTCGAGCCGCTTGCGCTCGAGCAGCGGCAGGCTGCCCGCGAGCCTGTTAGCCTTGGCTTCGAGGCCGGTCAGCGCCAAGGCTTCGCCGCAAATGCGGACGGCGTCGGCTTCGCCGAGGCGAGCGCCGAACAATGCCGCGACCGAGAGGTTCTCGAACACGGTGAGGTTGTCGAATGGCTGCGGGATCTGAAAGGAGCGGCCGATGCCGGCGCGGCACCGGTCCTCGGGCGGCAGATGGGTGACGTCGCGACCATCCAGGATGATGTGACCGCGATCGGGCCGCATCATCCCGGCGATCAGGTTGAACAGGCTCGACTTTCCCGCCCCGTTGGGACCGATGATGCCCAGCGTTTCGCCGCCCGACAGCGTGAGATCGACGCCGTCCGCAACGACGATCGCGCCAAAGGCCTTCGATACGGCTCTCAGCTCGAGCATCGTCCGGCCCCGATATCGCTCACGGTCAGTCCAAGGCCTGCATGTGGCCGCTGAGCGGGATCTGAGGCGCCTGGCTGTTCTCGGTGATCACCATGTCGTATGTGTCGCCGTTCAGCCGCCATTGGCCGCCGACCAGCGGCGTCTTCGCGATGTTCTTCGCAGCGACGGGTGGCAGCTTGCCCGAGCCGAAGGCGATCGGGCCCACGATGGTGTCGAGCTTGGTCGAGGCAATGGCCTTCGCCAAGGCGCCCCCGTCAGTCGGATCCTGGGCGCGCCGCATGGCGTCGACGGCCACTTCGAACAGGGAATGAACGAAACCGATCGGTTGGGTCCATTGCTTGCCCGATGCCTGTTCGTAACCCTTCGCCAGCTCCGCCGCGCCGATGCCGCTCAGGCTCGACTTGTAAGGATGGTTCGGCGTCCACCAGACCTCCGTCGAAATATTATGCCCGCTCTTGCCGAGTGCCTGCACCGTGGTCGGGAACAATAGCGCCTTGGCGACCGACACGACCTTGGGCTTGTAGCCTTTCTGCCGCGCCTGGTTCCAGAATGTCGTGAAGTCCGGCGGGATCACGACCCCGGTGACGATCTCGGCATCAGCCTCGCGAAACGCCGCGATCTGCGCGCTGAAATCGTCGGTCAGGTTCTGGAAGCGCCCGGGATCGGTGAGCTTGAACCCTTGGGCGCTCAAGACGGGCGGGAAGCCGACGACCTTGTCGCCCCAGGCGTTGCCGTCACCGTCATTCGGGAACAGGGCGCCGACCGATTTATTGGTGGCGACCTGGTTCCACATGCCGGTGAATACGGCGACCACGTCCTCGAGCCCCCAGAAATAGTGGAACGTATAGTCGAACGGCTTCCAGCTCGCGGGATCGCCGGGATTGCTCTGACGCCCGATGAAATTCGTCTGCCAGGGCGCCACGCTCGAAATGCACGGAATTTGCTCGAGCTCGCATTGCGTCGCCACGGGATTATTGGTTTCGGGCGTGGCGCCGACCAGGATGAGGGCGACATTATCCCGCGTGATCAACTCCTTGGCGACTTCGGCCGCGCGATTGGGATTCGACTGGCTGTCCTTGGCCACGAGCTCGACCTGATAGGTCTGCGATCCAAGCTTCAAGCCGTCTTTGATGGATTTCCGGAATTCCCCCAGCACGAAATCATCCGCCTCGGAAAAGGCGGCGAGAGTGCCGGTTTTGGGCGAGACATAGCCGATCTTGATCGCCTTGGCGGCGTGGACGGCCGGCGCGAACAGCGTCATCGCGCCGGTCGCCGCGACGCCCCCCACCATGCCGCGGAGAAGCTGGCGACGGTCATAGCTTGAATTCATGCTCGTCATGTCTTTCCCTCCCGATGCTCCGGACTATTTTTTGCCCGGCTTTACTTCCTGGCCGCTCCTGGCCGTTCGTCGGCACGGCCTTGCCGGTCGGCGGCGTCTGCGACTTATGCGGCTGCGACCGATCTTACGCTGCGGTCCGCCGCATCCTCGATGCGGCCGAGCAGTCTCCCGAACACGCCGACCAGCACATCAGAGGCGTTCGACATGGCTTCATGAGCGCGCCAGCCGACATACATGTCCGGCCGAACCAGGACGCAGCCGTCTTCCTCGACTTCGCTTTGCCGGTACCAGTCTGCGTAAATATCGAGCGCGTCGCAACCCGCGGGGCCGATGGTGACGACGTCGACAGGCACACGATAGGCCGCCATCACCGCGGCAGCAGCCGTCTTCCAGCCTTCGCCGCCGATGCCGGTCAGCAGCGTGAAGCGGCCCTTGCCGGCAAGATCGAGCGTCGACTTGCGGGCGCCACCATGCTCCAGCCAGACATGGGGAAGATGCGCGCCCGGCCAGGTCGTGGCGTGATAGTACAATTCGCGATCCCGCCGGCATTCCGGCTCCGGCGTGCCATCGGATGCGACGGCGCCTGAGGCGTAGCGCTGGTTCATCTCGACGCCGTGGCAATTGAATTCGAAGCTCTTCTGCGCGATCGCCTGATAGAGCTTCTTGCGCCGCGCCTTGCTCTCCGGCGTCGCTGCCTTTCGGGCCTCGATGTTCCTCTTGGCCTCGACGGGATCGTTCGAGGACAGAAGCCCGACCGCCTCGAAGATCGGCACGAAATCGCCGATGCTCTTATTGGCGCGCTTGACGATCTGCTCGCCGACCGGCTGACGTTCGACCGAATAGCTGTCGAGCAGTGACGGCGCGGCCCTGTTTTCGAGCACGAATTTCAGCTTCCAACACAGATTATAGGCATCCTGGATGGATGTGTTGGAGCCGAGCCCATTGGTCGGCGGATGCCGATGCACGGCGTCCCCCATGCAGAAGACGCGACCGGAAGAATAGTGACCGGCATACATCTCGTTGACGGTCCAGGTCGAGGTCGAGCGTACCGTCACGTCAAGCTTCTCGTCGCCCACGAGGTTGCGGACGATCGAGATGGCCTCGTCATTCGTCAGCTTCCTTTCGCCCTGCTCGATGTCGTAGCCCCAAATGATGAGCCACTCGTTCCACGGCCTCACCATGCGTACGAGACCTGCACCGATGCCGCCGATCTGCGCGCCCGGCTGCAGCACCCAGTAAAGAACGCTCGGGCGGTGGGCGACATATTTGGTCAGATCGGCCTGCACGATGATGTTCATGCTGCCGGCGCGACCCATCTGGCCTTCCATGGGAAGGCCTATGACCTCCGCCACGCGGCTGCGGCCGCCATCGGCGCCGATGAGGTATTTGGCGCGGATCCGATAAGTCTCGCCGGAGATGCGATCCTTCACGGTCGCGGTGACGTGATCGGCGTCCTGCACGAGATCGAGGAATTCAGTATTGAAGCGGATTGTCGTCCCGCGCTGGCCCGCGGCCTCGAGCAGGATGGGCTCCAGGAAGTTCTGCGGCAGGTCGCAGATGCGGGTCGGGCTCGCGAGTTCATAATCGGCCTTGCGCTCGGGATGATTGCCCCAGGAATAAAGGCGGCCCAGCTCCTCGCCGGCGAGGCTTTCGCAGAACACGTTATTGGCCATCAATTCCTGCGGCGTCGCTTGCGCGATCGCCTTGCCTTCGAGGCCGAGATCCCGCAGCACCTCCATGGCGCGCTGATTGGTGATATGGGCGCGCGGCGTATCGGCGAGCCAGCCATATTTGGTGACGAGAATATGCTTGACGCCATACATGCCGAGGAGTGCCGCGGAGGTCGCGCCGGCGGGGCCGCTGCCCACCACGAGAACGTCCGTTTCGATCGCATTGGCCATCATCGCCTCCGGACTTTCCTGATCTCGTTTCTCCCGTCGCCTCACTCGGCAGCCGGCATCAGTGGCAGCGGCACGGCTCCCCTCCCCGGCTTCATCTTGAAGTCATAGGTCATCACGTGCCATGGCCCCGAAGCGGGCTTGCCGTCCGGCATCACTGGCTCGTCGTGATGCTCGATCTTGGAAATGAGCTCGTCCTTGACGCCGAAGACGACATCGGAACGCAGATACGCATCGCCCTCGATGAAGACATGCGTGATCAAAGGCTCATGAGCTTCCGCGTTGACCAGGAAATGCACATGCGCAGGCCGCATCGGATGGCGGCCCGTCGCCTCGATCAATTCGCCCACCGGACCATCCATCGGAATCGGATAGCTGCAGGGCAGGATGGTGCGAAACGAGAAGCCGCCGTCGCGATCGGTGATGAAGCGGGCCCGCAGCGAGGGTCCCTGAACCTCGTAGGACGGCTTTTGCGAATCGTAGAAGTCATCGCCGTCGGCGTGCCAGACATCGACCGCAGCGCCCGCAAGCGGCTTGCCGTCGAGATCGGTGACGCGGCTTCGGACGAACATCGGCTCTCCGCTCAGACTCGCCGAAATATCGGCGCCATGCGGCATCGGCTTGTGCTCGCCGACATAGAAGGGGCCGAGCACCGTCGTCTGCGTCGCGCCTTCGCGTTCGCGATGATTGACGGCATCGACCAGCATGAGACGCCGAGGACATCGGACAAAAGGATGAACTCCTGCCGTGTCGCGGTGCAGGCCTGGCCGGTGCGCGTCAGGAAATCGATCGCCTCATTCCACTCCTCGAAACTGAGATCGGTCTTGCGCACAAAGTCGTGCAGGGAGGTGACGAGTTCCGTCAGGATCGATTTGAGCCGCGCATCGGGCGTTGTCCCGAAACTGCGGATGACCTCCGCGGTCAGCCCGCGATCATCAAACCGGGCCATGGAGATTCCAGGTCTTGAAGGGTCCATTGGCGTTCTCCCCGGATCCGCTGCTCGTCGCCGCGGGACTTATGCGTTTGGACGGAAAGCTATCGAAGGGGTGCCGGCAGTGCCTGCACGAAACCGGAGAAATTCTGCACGAAACCGCAAAAATCGACCCTGCCGATGTCTCGCGCGCGCTAGTGGCCGCCACCCGAAGATTCCCAATTGACAGCCATGGAGAATTTCGTAGCTATGAACCCATGAGCACGCGCGTCTCGGCAATCACGATGCGACGTCGACTCTGCACGATGGTGCGGAGCGGCACGCTGATTCCGAGAAGACGAAGGCTCACGGGAGACTAGCTCCCTCCACCTCTTCTCGAAACCTCGGCAGCCCTGCCCACCCTATGGTCGGCAGGGTTTTTCGTGTCCGCTTACAGGGAACTCACGATGTCTTCTGAGCCAGTTACGGAACTTCGGTGCGCCCATCCGCAAGACGCCGGAATGATCCGGGACTTTGTGCGCGCAGCCTATGCGAAATGGGTTCCCGCCATCGGTCGCGAACCCCTGCCCATGACAGCCGATTACGAGCGAGCTGTCCGAGAGCACCAGATCGACATTCTCTACATCGACGGCAGAATGCTTGGGCTGATCGAGACCATGCTACGTTCCGATCATCTTTGGATCGAAAATATCGCCGTCAAGCCGGACAGCCAAGGCAAGGGCTTGGGCCGGCAACTGCTGGCGCATGCCGAGCGCAAGGCCGCCGAGGCCGGATGCGCCGAGATTCGCCTGCAGACGAACGCCGCCTTTGAGACCAACGTCGCGCTCTACGAGAGGGTCGGATACCTTGTCGACAGGTGGGAGCCATTCATGGGTGGCACAACCGTCTACATGAGCAAGAAGCTCAGCCGGGCATAGGAGACATTGCCATGGGCTCCCCCTAGGGCGTCGCCACCCTTCTCAGCAAAGAACGTACGATCCTTTTGTGGAACGGCAGGATTGCGGTCAGATAGATTCGACCCAGCAAATTGTGCCGGCGCACCAAGGTGGTCGCTGTGACCTGGCTGCCGACGCCGGTTCCAGCCACATCGACCACGAGGCGGAAATCCAGGTGCTTGTCTTCAAGACCGAGCACGACACGGCTCGGAGTCACCGACTGGATTGGAAAGATACCGATCTTTTCATGATGATCGTCGACCCCGAGACCGGTCTTCAATCCAAACGGCGTCACCAGCGCATTGCGCAGCGCCATCAGCCGGTCGACCCACCCCGGCGGCTGGGCAAGCATCAAGCGCGCGGCGTCCGCGGCTTCCAGACCAATAGCTGCGACCGTCACGCGGTAGGCGTCGATGAAATCGGCGCCGATCAGGATCTTGCTGACTCCGGCCTCAGGTTTGATGGCATGGACCTTGGTCATTTGGTGATCTTTCAGCGACATCTTATTTGCGGATCCCGGTCGGCATCGAAAGACGGCGCGTAAGACTGCGATAGGTAATGGTAATGATCTCGTTGACGAGCCGCGGTGGCGGCTCGCGGCGCTGCAAATGCGGGCGCACGGCCGCCAAGGGCGCGTCGGCCAGCACGAACTGGGAAAGTCTCAGGCTTCTCTCGTCGCTGCCGCCCCAGGTTTCGCGGGCAAACCGCTCCAGGCACGCCTCGAAACGTCGCGCCTGGTCGGCGACGCCGCGCGCGAGGGGCGCCGGCCATTCGCCGGTGACAAAGTCGTGGCGGCTGTAGAGCAGAAGGAGACGAGCGTCGTCCAGATGCAGGCGCGCCCAGCCCGGCATGTGCAGCGCGGCCGCCAGCCCGTCACCAGCCTCGATGGCGGCCACGAACCCCTCCTGAAAGGCCAAAACGGTCGCCAGCCACAGTTCGCCGAGCAACAGGTCGCGCGACGCGAAGCGGTAATAGAACGAGCCCTTCGGCGCCTTCAGATGTTCGATCACCGAGCCCACCGTCACGCCGGCCGGCCCATGATCGACCGCCAGCTCGCGTGCGGCGACGAGGAAGTCCGCATGTTCGAAGCGTGCGTGTCCCATGGATGTGGACTATTCGGTCTAGACTGGTTCGTCAAGACACAATAAGGTTGGCCCACGGCATTGAAAGCGGAGGCAGGCGATGATGACGAGCATCACGCGAGCGGATCGGTTGCTCGCCGCCGCGCGGGAGACGATGGCGAAAGTGACCTATTGCTGGGCCGCCACGCCTTCCGAGGACGGCGGCGTCAACCTCCGGGTCGTCGGCCCCATTCCTGGAGTGTCCGGCGAGGAGGATTGGACCATTTGGTTCGCCACATCGGGCGGCTCGCGCAAGGCCGCGGATATCCGGCGCGCCGGCCGGCTCACGCTCGGCTATCAGCATCAGCCGGACCGTGCCCCGGGTGATTATGTCGCTCTCATCGGCCGCGCGGCACTCGTCGAGGACAGATCGGAAATTCGTGACCGGTGGCTCGAGAAATGGCGCGTCTACTTTCCCGGTGGTCCGGACGATCCTGATACGGTTTTCGTCCGGCTGAATGTCGACCGTATCGAACTTTGCGTGCGCGGTGTCACGCCGGAGCCTTTCGGTTCACGCCACTCGGTTGTCGAGCGCGGTGCGGAACGCAAGTGGAAAGTCGTCTCCGATTGAGCGCGGGCCGGTCCTAGTGACTTGCGCGCCTGTAGCGACCAGGCGTCAGGCCCGTGAAGCGGTGGAACATGCGCGTCATATGTTCCTGATGGGAGAAGCCGCATTGCACGGCAATCTCCGCGAGGCTTTGCTCATCGTCGCAGAGCAATGTCTTTGCCCGCTCGACGCGCAGACTGAGCACGTATTGATAGGGCGAGACGCCCAGGCTCGCCTTGAAGACACGCAGGAAATATTCGGTGCTGAGGCCGCAGAGGCCAGCCATCATGCTCAGCCTGATATCCGTTTCGAGTCTCGCTTCGACGAAATCCCGGATCCGCTGCAGCTGCCTGCTCGTCAGCCGATGCGCGCCTTGCACGGATTTGGAGGCAACCTTGTAATGGTTGAGCGCGATGAAACGATTGGCGATCGCCTTGGCGATCGGATCCACGAACAATGACGACGCAGGAAGGCTCTCGCTGATCGAGTCGCCGATCGCCGTTGCCAGATGCTCCAGCACCGCATCCCGCTCGCCGAAGATCGGAGCGAGACCCTCGATCCGGCTCCGTTGCCCGTTCTCCTCATCGGCGAAGAGATCGGAGCGAAGATAGATGTGGGTGGTATCGAGCGCGGCATGCAGGGACACGTCGCATTCAAGGCCCGCCGGAAGAAAGAAGACGCCGCCTTTGGGGATATGGCGGGATACGGCCCGCCCTCCCATTGTGAATGTGAGATCCACCGGCCCCCCGCGATGCAGAACCATCAGGCAATCGGGCACGGGATGAAACCTGCCGTCATATGGCCGTTCGCGCTGCATCGACGCAAATGCCGAGGACCAGCCCAAACCTTCGCTAGACCCGCAGATAAGGGCCTGAAATTGCTGCAGAATAAGATGCGTATCCTCAATCCCGAAAAGCGATTTCGATGGCATCGAGTGGGCCAATTCAGGTTCACGACATCAGAGTGCGCCTCAGTGAAGCCCAAACTTCGCGCGATTTCAACGCCGCGCCTGGCGCTAACCTCGATATGCGCTCAAAAGCGAGATGCTTGGTCGCACCGCGAGACCGGCTTCCCGGACCGGAACGCTCCACCGATATGAGATCAACTTATCTTGACCGGGCGGAATAAGGCCGTGAGGGCCCGGGTCTCGTCGTCGGAAGCATCAAGCTTTCGGACAAGGAGACCGACATGGCTACGATGAAAATGCACATCATTATTCCCGCGATCGCTTCGCTGGCCCTGCTCGCCGCCAATCCGGCATCGGCCCGCGCCTCCGAGGCGAACTCGCCCCAGAAGGCGCAAATCGGGACGTCAGCAGGCGGCGTCTCGCCCTCGGACTACACCTGCCGAACGTTCGCCAATTATGCGGGCCGGCAGCGCTGCCGGCAGATCTATGGCATTCCGGACCACAACTGATCCGAATCTGCGCAGGACCTCGGCTCGCCTCTTCGGGCCGGGGTCCATTCTCTCCGCCCGTGCCTTCGGTAATGGGGCGCGACGAGGACGGCATGTGTAGAGCGTGAAATAAAGCCGGGGAATAAAAGCACAAATCTCCCGATCAGATAGGAATAACTAGCCTGATCTCGGAACTTACTTGTTGTGCGCACCGGAGGGATACCATGGCCCGCATCGCCACTATCGTTGCTGTCGCTATTCTTTGGGCGTTCATCGCCAAACCCGTCCCTGCAGAAGCGGAAGCGTCTCTGGTCAGTGCCTGGCAGCACTGCGAGCCGGGCAAAGGCTGCTCCAAGTTCGCCTTCATGCCGAACGGGCAGGTGATCGAGCAATTCCCGCTGGCGGGTAGCTTGGTCACGGCCTATGGGCATTATCATATCAGAGGCAACGTTCTCAAAATTGGCTGGAAGCGGTTTACGCCAACGCGAGTTTGCAGCCCGAGCCGGCCGAATATGGGGGACGCCAATGAGCAGTGCTCGCCGACAACCCAGTCGGATTTCAAGGGACCTTTCCACTTCGAGGGGCTGAATGCGCTCCTCTGGCTCAAGCCTGACGAGCCGCCGTTACGATTGTTGCGCATTAAACTCTAGCACGAGCCATGGGCGATAGCATTGCGTTCGAGGCCGCAGCCGCCGCACGGCGATTATCCTCGATCCCCTTGCTGAGCGTGCTGGACGCTGCTTCGCTCGCCGCCCTCGAGACCCAGCTCGAAAGGGTAAACGTTCCCGGTGGCCAGACGCTCTTCGTCGAGAACGAAGTCGCCGATGCGCTATATGTCGTGATGGTGGGATGTCTGGGCGTCATGGTTCGGGGCAGCGATGGCCACGACAGCCTGATCGCGCGCATCCATTCTGGCGAGACCGTCGGAGAGATGGCGCTCCTCGACGGCGGATTGCGCTCGGCAACTGTCAAGGCGCTTCGCGACACTCAGCTTCTGAGACTGCACAAACGCGCCTACGAACGCCTCGTGGATCGGCATCCGAGATCAATGCTGTCCCTCGTGTCGCTGCTTGTTCGACGATTACGCAACACCACTCACCACATCGGCGGGCAGGCTCCAGTTCGCGCGGTGGCTTTGGTCCCTTTGGGGTATGATTCAAATCACCACGGCATCGCGCGGGATCTTGCCAATAGAATGGCCGATGACGGTCAACAAGCTGTGCTGCTCGATTGCAAATCGGCGGCTTGCACCACTGATTGGTTCAATGCCGCTGAGGCCGGCAGCGATCTGGTTCTCTATTGCGCTGAAGCCACGGATTCGGCCTGGACCGCGCTCTGCTTGCGCCAATCCGACCGTGTACTGCTCGTTGCATCGCCTGGCTCATCTTTGACGCCACCGAAATGGCTGTTGGGCCAGATCGATCACACGCGCCAGCCAGTTGACCTCGTCTTGGCGCACGACGCATGCCAGGATGCCCGGCAGGCGGCCGGGCGCTGGCGCGAGCGATTGTCGTTCGACCTCGTTTGCCACATTCGCCGCGGCAACTCCTCTGACGTCGCACGCCTCATCCGGCTCCTGCGAGGCAAGGCGGTCAGTCTCGTCCTGAGTGCCGGCGGGGCGCGCGGCTTTGCTCATCTCGGGGTCGTACGCGCATTGCGCGAAGCGCATATACCGATTGACCTGATCGGCGGTTGCAGCATGGGAGCAGTCGTCGGGGCAGCGATGGCGCAGGAATGGGATGACGCCGAATTGAAAGAGCGGTTGCGGCACGCGTTCGCGAGATCAAATCCGATCAACGACTACACGCTGCCCTTCCTCGCCCTCACGAAAGGCCAAAAGGTCGCGCGGAGGCTTGAGGAGAACTTTGGCAGCATCCGCATCGAGGATCTTTGGCGACCGTTCTTCTGCGTCTCGACCAACCTGTCGGCAGGAACCTTGGCCGTGCATCGCGACGGACCATTGGTGCCGGCATTGCGCGCGAGCATCTCCATTCCCGGCTTGCTGCCTCCGGTCATGATGGCTGGCGACGCGCATGTCGACGGCGCGGTTATGAATTGGTTGCCAGTCGATGTCATGGGCGCCAAGCGTGGGCCCGTCATTGCGGTGGACGTGGCCAGTGACCGTGCGCTCGTGCCCTTCGGCGAATCCAATGGCAGGCTGTCCGTTTGGCAGTTCCTGCGTCAGCGTCGCAAAATCCCACCGATCGTGGATCTCCTGGTTCGGGCCGGCACAGTCAGCAGCGACTCCCTCGGAAGAGCGGCGCGCGAGCGGGCGGACATCCTTTTCAAGCCGCCGCTGGAGGCCGTCGATCTGCTCGATTGGCAGGCGTGCGACCATGCGATCGAAGCCGGATATCGCCACGCCATCGAGAAGCTGGAGCTATTGGACAAGTCGATGCTGCGCGCACCGTGGTGATGCCCATCCTATGGTAGTATTCGGTCTTCTTGCCCTGCGACGCGCCTTGCTCCGCATACGGTTGTGAAGCTCGCCGTACACAGGAAATCGCGCGCCGATCGGGTTTCCGCGTGGGCCTCGCAGCTGTGGAGCTCGGGATCGGGGGGCTGCGCGAGCTCGCCCCTATTCCCGGACCGTGTGGTTCACGCCGATGTCCTTATGGGGCGAAGGCTTCCATGGCAGCATCGACTGGAGCACCTCGTCCTTGAGGACTAGACGATGGAACAGGGCCGCCAGGATGTGCAATCCGATGAGGGCGAGCAACACCAACGCCGAAACCCCGTGGATCTTCTCGATGAGGTCGGTAAGCACCTTGTCTCTGGACATCACGCTTGGCGCCTCCCAGGCCAGGAGCGGAAACGGTTTGCCGCGCGTGAAGCTCTGCGCCAAGCCTGTCAGGGGTTGGATCAACAGGATCGCGTAGAGACCGTATTCGCTGGCCTTAGCGAGCCATTGCTGGAGCTTCGACATGGTCTCTGGAAACGGCGGCAGGAAGCCGAAGGAGAGCCGCCAACCGAGCCGGCAAATTGCGACAATCCAGGTCGCCACCCCCAGAGATCGGTGGAAATAGAGGAGAGTGGCGGCTTGGTCCTGGCCGGCGCCGAAAGCCATGAGCAATGCGCTGGCGAACATGCCGAGGATCAACACAGCGGTCGCCCAATGCAGTCCTACCGTCACAGCGTCGAACCTTCTGGGCGTCTTAACGACATCCGCGTGGCCACTTGATCGGGCATCGTCCATACGCATCTCCCGTGCTCATTGGCCACTGGTCCATGATTGGCGCCAGGTGATGCAATGGGCTCTAAGGAGACATCGGCGAGCGAAGCTTTATTCCCACGAGGCTGGCATCTCGCTGACCTTGGCGCCCCGATGGGCGTCTCTTCCCACACATGGGCAAGAGGTCGAGGCGCGCCAGGGCGGGATGATCAATTCATGGCGCGATAGGGAATTTTCTCCTCGCGTCGCGAGTCGTATATTCAACCGCAGCCGATGGTCCCCCGTGATCGGCAGTTGGCCAGGACCCCGCCATCCCTCAGCCCCGGAAGGCGGGGGTCCGCCTAGCTCGCCGATGGAGCAAGGCCATGAATGCCAAGATGTCACGCTCGGAGAAAATCGTCGCCGGCCTCGCGGTCGCCGTTCTGGTCGCAGGCTTCGCGTCGGGCGTATTGGCCAAGCCGACCGGCATGAGCCGCCATGGTTCGTCGCCCGTCACGCATGTGATGCCCAGCCAAGCTCAGCCCAACGTGCAGACCTCATCGCGTCCGAAGGTATCGTTGATGGTCGAGACCTGCCAGATTTCGTGATGTTCTTGAATATTCTCTCGGGGCCGAAACCTTACGTGATCGGTCCCTGACGATCGGCGCGCCTTATAGTCGGGGAAGCGGTTCTTGGAGGAGAGATTGCACATGGCACCGTCATGCTGCTCGTGTGCCACGACCGCGGCTCGTGCGTTTGCCGAGCACGAGGCCGAGAATGCCGGACTGATTGCTTCAGGCAGGCGCGAACACAAAACCAACTACGTGCTAAGCGTTCTCCACGGCAGTCAATTGCGGGTACCCCCAGGGGGATATGCAATTGCACGAACTTATGCGCGGCGGCTTCGGCGTGGCGCATTATCGCATAAGATTCGATCGACTCGCCGCGCAACTTTCCGCTCCCGAAAATGCGCCAGCCGTAACTGTGCTCAGCCTGCGGGTGGGGCGAGCGACGCTCGAACAGAGGAAAGCCGCACGACCGGGGCGATTGCGGCTATCGCCATTATTGGATCGGCGCTAATGTTCTCGAAAGCGGCGAACTGATCGGCATTGCCGCGCTCCGCGGGTCTTGGCGCTTGCAAACCGGAGGCTGCAAAAATGAAATATGCATCGCTTGCCCTTCTTCTGGTCCTTGCCGGCACCTTGGCCCTGCCCGAGGAGGCCGGCGCTGTGGTCTGCGCGCGCGGAGTGGTGCGCGCCGGCTGCGCCGGTCCAAGAGGCGCCGTCGTCGCGAGACGTCCGGTCGCACGCGGAGTGGTGGTGGCGCCGGTCCGGCATTGCGCGATCGTCAACGGCGTGCGCGTCTGCCGCTGAGGGCAGGCAATTCGACGCCGACTAGAAGGAGGGAGATCATGCGGAGGTGTCCCTTGACGGCGCTACGACTATTCGCCTCGGCTCTCCTCGTCGCCCTCCTGCCATCCTTGGCCGCTGCGGCGGGCCTCATGGCGCGGCATCCGACGGGCACGATCGTCATCAATCAGGGACAGGCGGGGTTCATCGTCACCGCCGGCTATGGGGGCGGCGTGTTGAGATATGCCGGCAGGAGCTTTGGCTTCAAGATCGCTGGCCTTGGCGTAGGCGGCATCGGCGCTTCGTCTGTGCAGGCGATGGGGATTGTCTACGATCTCCATTCGATCGCCGATTTCCCCGGTCCCTATGTCGTCATCCGCGCAGGTGCTGCCATTGGCGAGAAGAGCATCGGCAGGATGTGGCTCAGGAACCCTCATGGCGTCACGCTCAAGCTCAATGCCAAACGCCGGGGCTTGATGCTCGCGGCGGGCGCCGACAGCGTCGTGATCTCCATGGTGCCGGGGCGCTGAAGCCCTTCCCTGCGACACGGTGCCCACGCCGCCAAATCGCCGCGGCCTACGCTGCGCGCGGCGCTGCCTTGCCCAGCTCCCCTATTCGCGGACGCTGCGCACCGACAGGTTGGCGAGCGGCCGGTCGGCGAGACCGGAATAGATCGTCCATCCCTGGCGGATCGCCTGCAGCATGGCGTCGGCTGCCGCTTGTGGGCACTGCGCCTCTATGGCGTCGACGATCGCGGCGTGCTGCCGATAGGCAGTGGTGGCACGCTCGGCATTGTCGGTCGGCGCGCTCAAGGCGAAAGAAGCGGCGAGCGCCGTCGCGATCAGGGCACCGATCGAGCGCATGAAGGGATTGGCGGAAGCGTCGAGCACGCAAAGATGGAAAGCGACGTCGGCATCGGTGAAGCCCTGCTTGTCACTCGAGGCCTCGCCCATGGCCTCGAGATGCCGGCGGAGCTCGGCGACATGGCTGTCGCTGCGTCGCAGCGCAGCGATCGCGGCAGCTGCAGGCTCGAAGGCCTGCCGGATCTCGAACAGGTTCGCGACGAAGCCGTGATCGGCCCCCTTGGCCAGGCGCCAGGCCAGGATGTCGGCATCGAACATGTTCCAATGCGACTCGTCCTGGACCCAGGTGCCGATCTTGGTTTTGGCGGCGATCAGCCCCTTGGCCGACAAGGTCTGCAACGCCTCGCGCAGCGAAGTATGCGAGACGCCGAATTGGCGCGACAGCTCGTCCTTGCTCGGCAGCATGGCGCCAACCGGCAATTCGCCTGAGACGATGGCGCTGCCGAGGCCGCGCAGCACCGTGTCATGGGCGCTACGCGAGCGACGCTCCGGCAGGGTCACCATCGCTGCGGCCCCCGAACGGAACCTCACGGAACTCACCGCCGCTTCCTTCGCTGAAAATCGGGTTGACGATACATATCGGCTCGAATAGCCTCCCTATTAATATGATTAATCCTCTCGGCCGGGTCAACGACCGGAGGACCGAGCAGCCCGTGAGCGGAGCACGACCGCCACGTTCGAGACATAGGGAGGCATATGATGCGGCAAATTCTCTTCGCAACAGTTGCGGCAACCGTTCTTCTCGGCACTCTGGGCCCTGCCGAAGCAGCCGGCAAGAAAACACTCGCCTTCGTGGTGAACGGCGCCTCCGATTTCTGGAAGGCCGCCGAGGCCGGGGTGAAGAAAGCTCAGGGCGAATTGCCGAATTACGAGCTCGTCTTCAAATACCCCGAGCAATCCTCCGCGGCGATCCAGACGCGCCTCATGGACGACCTCGTCTCGGCCGGCGTCACCGGCATCATGGTGAGCGCGGTCGATCCCAAGACCATGACCGACGCCCTCAACCGCGTCGCCTCGCAGGCGGCCGTGTTCACCACCGATAGCGACGCACCGGCCAGCAAGCGTATCGCCTATATCGGCTCGAGCAATGTGGCGGCCGGCAAGCAGGCCGGAGAGCTGATGCTCAAGGCCCTGCCGAACGGCGCCAAATGCATGGGCTTCGTCGGGCTTCCAGGGGCCGACAATGCGCGCGAGCGCATCGAAGGCGTCAAGGACACCATCAAGGGATCGAAGATCGAGCTCGTCGATGTGCGCGGCGACGACATCGACCAGACCCGCGCCAAGCGCAATGTCGAGGACACGCTGACCGCCCATCCCGAGATCAACTGCATGGTGGGCTTCTACTCCTACAATACGCCGCGCATCTACGAGGCGCTCAAGGAGGCCGGCAAGCTTGGGCAGACGACCATCATCGGCTTCGACGAGGATCCGATCACGCTGGGCGGCGTCAAGGAGGGTACGATCGTCGGCACCGTGGTGCAGCAGCCCTATGAATGGGGCTATCAGGGCATGAAGGACATGGCCAAATATCTCGAAGGCGACAAATCCTTCGTCCCGGCCGACAAGCTCATCATCGTGCCGACCAAAATCATCGACAAGACGAGCGTCGACGCCTTCTGGGCCGAGCTCAAGGAGCGTCAAGGCCGCAAATAAGGTCAAGGATCGCGCCTCGAGCACCGCCTCCCCGACCTTGGCGGGATGCTCGGGAGCGACGCCGAAGGATCACCAACCTTCGGCAACTTGCGCCGCGCGCCCCACGCGGCGCATTTTCATGCGAGAACCCGATGAGGCAAGAATCCCGATGAGTCTTGACGGCGAGCGATGACCGGCCCGCTCCTGGAACTGATCGATATCGGCAAGTCCTATCCGGGCGTCAGGGCGCTCGACCGCGTCTCGCTCTCGGTCGGCCGCGGCGAGGTCGTGGCCCTGATCGGCGAGAACGGCGCCGGCAAATCGACCTTGATGAAGATCCTCGGTGGCGTGATCGCGCCGAGCGAAGGACATATCCGCATCGATGGCCGCGAACGCGCCTCGCTCGGCGTCGCCGAAGCCATGGCGGCCGGCATCGCCTTCGTGCATCAGGAGCTCAACCTCTTCGACAATCTCGACGTGGCGGCAAATGTCATGATCGGGCGCGAGCCGGTCTTCGCCTGGCCGCTGCGGCTCATCGACAGGCCCGCGCTCGAGCGCAAGGTGCAGCCGCTGCTCGATCGGCTCGGCGTCGACTTCAGGGTCGACACCCAAGTCTCGGAATTGTCGCTGGCGCAGCGCCAGCTCCTCGAGATCGTCAAGGCGCTCTCGCTCGAGGCGCGCATCGTCATCATGGACGAACCGACCTCGAGCCTGACGGCGAGCGAGACCGGCCGGCTCTTACGCGTCATCGCCGAGCTGCGCGACAGCGGTGTGGCCGTGATCTTCATCTCGCACCGGCTGAACGAGGTCGAGCATTGCGCCGACCGGGTGATCGTCCTGCGCGACGGCAGACGGGTGGGCGAGCTGTCGCGCGCCGAGATCAACCATGAGGCGATGATCCGCCTGATGATCGGCCGCGACCTGAAATCGCTCTACACCGCCCCGAAGCAGGCGAGAGGCCACGCCGTCCTCGACATCGAGGCGCTGCGCACCAGCGCCTATCCGCAGCGCGAGGTGAGCTTGCAACTGCATGCCGGCGAAATCCTCGGGATGGCGGGTCTGGTCGGAGCCGGGCGCAGCGAGCTGGCGCGCGCCGTCTTCGGCGTCGACGCGATGCTGGCGGGAGCCGTGCGGCTCCAGGGCGAAAGCCTCGCCATAAGCTCGCCGCGCGATGCCATCTCGCGCGGCATTTTCCTGATCCCGGAAGACCGCAAGCGCTCGGGGCTGGTGCTCGAGGATGATCTCACCGACAATATCTCGCTTGCCAATCTCAAGGCCTTCTCGCGCTCCTTCCTGATGAGGCCCTCCCTGGAGATCGACAATGCCGAACGGCAGCGCCGCGCGCTCAATATCAAGACCGCATCGGTCGCGACGCAGGTCGGCACTTTGTCCGGCGGCAATCAGCAGAAGGTGGTGCTGGCGAAATGGCTGTCGATGCGCCCGAGGATCGTCATCTTCGACGAGCCGACGCGCGGCATCGATGTCGGCGCCAAATCCGAGATCTATGCCCTGATGCGCGCTCTCGCCGATGACGGGGTCGCCATCCTCATGATCTCGAGCGACATGGAGGAGGTGATCGGCGTCAGCGACCGCATCGCGGTGATGCATGAGGGCGCGATCAGCGGTTATCTGCCGCGCGAACGCTTCAGCGAGGAGAATGTGATGCAGCTTGCGGTCGGTGCGACGGCGCGACGGAGCCAAGCGACATGCTGAAGAAGGAACTCGGCCTGTTCATCCTGATCCTCGTGGTCGGCACCGCGGTCGCCGTGATGAATCCGCGCTTCATCTCACCGATCAATTTGTCGAACACAGCCAATCTGATCGGGCTCTTCGGGTTGTTCTCGATCGGGGAAGGCTTCGTCATCATCACGGGCGGCATCGATCTATCGATCGGATCGATATTCGCGCTGCTCGGCGTCATCTTCGTCGATCTCCTCGTCACCTATCAGCTCCACTGGCTGCTGGCGGTGGTGGTGGTCGTGCTGGCGGGCCTCGGGCTCGGCGCCATCCATGGCTTCCTGGTGACCAGGATGCGCCTGCAGCCCTTCGTCGTGACTTTGTGCGGGCTGCTCATCTATCGCGGCGTGGCGCGCTATTACACCAATGACGGCACGGCGGGCTTCGAATTCGGCCAGAGCTTTCCTGCGCTCGAATGGCTGACGACGGGGCGCAGCTTCGGCGTGCCGCATTCCTTCGTGATGTTCCTGGTCGTGGCGCTGGCGATGTCGGTGGTGCTGCACCGCTCGATCTATGGCCGTTACCTGTTCGCGATCGGCAAGAACGAAGAGGCGGCGCGCTATTCGGGCATCCGCACCCAACGCATCATCGCTACCGCCTATATCATCTGCGGCGGGCTCGCCGGCCTCTCGTCGATCTATCTGACGATGTATACGCGTTCCATCTCGCCCGCCTCGCACGGCAATTTCTACGAGCTCTACGGCATCGCGGCCGCCGTGCTCGGAGGCTGCTCGCTGCGCGGCGGCGAAGGCTCGATCCTCGGCATCGTGCTCGGCACCATCCTGCTGCAGGTGCTGCAGAATCTCGTGAACCTGCTCGGCATTCCAAGCTCGCTCAATTTCGCCGTGATGGGCACCGTCATCCTGATCGGCGTCATCGCCGACCAGCAGTTGGTCCGGCTGCGGCGATCGGCCGGGGCGCGCCGCGCCGAGGAGCCGAGCACCAAGGTCGCAACCTCGAGCTGAGCGTCAGCCCGAAGCCGTCATCGCCGTGGCGATCGCGCTGAACAACGTTGTCGATCTCGACAACATAGGCCCGGGCGTTTCAGCCGAAACTCTTCACCGCCTTTTCCATCCCCGGTTGGGACCTCGCCAAGTCGTCGCCGTTCATCACCGCCTTGAATTCAACGCTGGCGTCAAACGCAAGGAACCATGGCTCAGCAACGCCCGGTATCTCCGAGGTGTCCTTCATGTCGAAGAAAATCAAGCCCGTTCTTTTCCCGTCGAATTCGGTGAAATAGGCCGCTTCGGGTTTGAGATCAGCGAGGATGGATTGAATCTTTTTGACGATGCTGCCATCCCTGATTGCGGCATTCCCCTTGTCGACGGGGATCGAAGCCTTGAGCATCATTCGCATGTGTGTCCTCCGCTTCCTCATTGCGGGGCTTTCGTCGGACAAGAATTGGCGGCGCTCTCATCTCGACGAGCCCCGTGGCCAGAATGAACCGTTTTGGCCGAGTGGCCAAGCCGGGCAGTTCAAGCAATCTGCCAGACTGTCAACGGCAGGCACGCCCCGCCGCCCCGGCCGCAGCTACGGTGCGTCACTGCCGACCACCGATCTTGCCGACGAAGGCGCGAATATCCGCGGCAAGGAGATGCGGCACCTCGAAGCCCGGGAAATGCCCGCCGCGCGGCATCACCGTCCATTGGGCGGTTTCGAACCAGCGCTCGCCCCAAGCGCGCGGCGCCGGCAGGATATCGCGAGGGAAGATCACGACGCCGAGCGGCGGCCCGGATTTCGGCGGCGGCGACATCGCGCCCGCATCGGCGAAGGCCTCGCGGTAGAGCCGCTGCGAAGAGGCGATCGTTCCCGTCGCCCAATAGATGGTCAGCACCGTGCAGAGCGCATCGAGCGAGATCGTGTCGCCGTCCGACCAGCCCGCGAATTTCTCGCCGATCCAGGCGGCGAGGCCGGCGGGCGAATCCGTGAGGGCCGCCGCGATGGTCTGCGGCTTGGTGGCGTGGAGCATGGCATAGGCCCCCTCGGACATCCGCCATTGCGGCACGCTCTCGAGGAATGCCCGCTCCTCAGCCGAGGGGTCGTCGGGCTGCGGATAACCGGAGAAGACATTGACCATATGGACGCCGATCATCCGCTCCGCATGGTTGGCGCGCAGGCGCTCGACGACGCCCGCGCCCATGTCGCTGCCATGAGCGAGGAAGCGCTCATAGCCGAGGATCGTCATGAGCTTCGCCCACAGATCGGCGATGCGGGTGATGTTCATGCCCGGCGCCGTGGGCTTTTTGGAGAAGCCATAGCCGGGCAGGGAGGGGATGACGACGTCGAAGGACAGGCCTTCCCGCTCGCGCGTCAAAAGGGGAATGAGAGGGAGCAGCTCGGTGTAGCAGCTCGGCCAGCCATTGGTGAGGATGATGGGCAGACGTCGTTTCCCCTCTCCGCGGACATGGACGACATGCAGGCCGACCCCGTCGATCCGCGCCTGGAACGCCGGAACCTCGTTGATCGCCGCCTCCGCGGCGCGCCAGTCGAAATCGCGCCAATGCCTCACCAGTATCTGCAGCGCAGCGGCGTTCATGCCCCAATCCCAGCCCGTGCCTTCGAGCGCGTCGGCAAAGCGGGTCCGGTCGAGCCGCGAGCGGAGGTCATCGAGCACGACGTCCGGAATATCGATGGTGAAAGGCGTGGGGGCATTCGAGGTCATGACTCGGTCTCTCTGTGGAGGAGCACGCTGTGTCGCGGCGAGTGGTCCCGACAGGGAATGGCACCTGCGCCGGATGATTGAAATTGCATAAATACGGCGATCGGCTATTCAGTTATGAATGCCTGCCATCGCCCCCGATTGGTCGCTCTACCGCGCCTTCGCCGCCGTCCTGAACGAGGGGTCGCTGTCAGCTGCCGCCCGATCGATCGGCCTCAGCCAGCCGACGCTCGGACGGCATATCGCCGCTCTGGAACGCGCTTTGGACATTACCCTGTTCACCCGCTCGCCGGACGGTCTGGAACCCACGGCTGCCGCGCTGTCGCTGAGGGCCGAAGCGGAAGCGCTGGCCTCGGCCGCCGATGCCCTCTTTCGCGCGGCGTCGGGTCCGCTGGCCGAGAATGCCGGGACCGTGCGCATCACGGCGAGCGAAGTGATCGCTGCCGAAGCGCTGGGGCCGATCCTCGCGACGATCCAGCAGGAGCATCCCCGCATCGTCCTGGAGCTCGCCGTCTCGAACCGCATCGGCGACCTCTTGCGGCGCGATGCCGATGTCGCGGTGCGCATGGCAAGACCGGTTCAGACGGGGCTCGTCGCCAAGCGGCTCGGCAAGGTCGAGCTCGGGCTCTACGCCCATCCGGATTATCTGTCTCGCCGCGGAACGCCGAAGACTCCGGCGGATCTCGACGCTCATGCCATCATCGGCTTCGACACCGCCCACGCCTATACGCGGACATTCAGCCTCGAAGGCAAACCGGTCACGCGCGAGCGCTTCTCGCTGCGCAGCGACAGCGATATGGGGCAACTCGCGGCCATCCGTTCGGGTTGCGGGATCGGGGTCTGCCACGGCCCGATCGCGCATCGTGCCGGATTGGTCCGCCTGCTGCGATCCTCATTCGCGCCCCAGGTCGAAATGTGGCTCGCCATGCATCAGGACCTGAAAACGACCGCCCGCTACCGCACCGTCTTCGACGGGCTCGCGACCGGCCTTGCCGGCTATCTGCGAACGGACAAGCGCGCCGCCTCCGCCCCCTGAGGGGGCCTGCCCTCGTAGATCTTCAAATCGAGACTCGCCCGAAATGCCCCGGTTAATCCTTCGCTAATGGCGGCACGATAAATCGAGCCATTCGTGTAACCTCGACATCCCAGGCCGAGGAGTGTTGCCGTGCGTCGCGTCTGCGTCACCCAATTCGTCCCACAGCCTCACGAGCACGGTCCTGGCGACCGCTCCTGGGCCTCGACCTCCTTCATCATGGCGATGCTGATCGCAGCTCTCGCGGCGGCCGTATGGGCCTGCGGCGCCATGCTCGGCTTGAGCCTCGACGCATAGCGCTGCCAGTGCATCCGATCGGGCGCCCACGCCTGGTCTCTCCTTCGTCGCCGTGACGTCGCGCCTGCTGGAGCGCCGCCCTCCTCACGGGCGAGCCGGCCAGCCGGTCTCACGGCGCTCTTGCACGAAGAGCATACACAGCGCGCCGATGAAGGGCCCTGCCGCAAGCGTCACGAAGGCCATGTAAAATGACGAGGTCTCCTGGAAGACGAGGCCGACCACGACCGGCACCGTGACGCTGCCCAATTGCCACAGCGCCGCCGTGACGCCGGTCGCCGCTCCGGCGCGCTCGACGCCGGCGACCTCGGCCACCATGGCCCCCATCAGAGGGCTGTAGATGAAGGCCGCGACCCCGAGGAATGGGGCAGCGATCCGAAATTCCAGCTCGCTCGACAACACGCCGAACAGGAGCAGCATGGCGACGAAACTCGACAAACAGATGATGATCGGCAGCTTGCGCACGCCGCCGAACCAATCCGAGAGGAAGCCGATCACCGGCTTGCCGATGATCGCGCCGGCCCCGACCAGGGCCACGATGAAGCCGGTGCTCACGGGCGACAGTCCGTGGCCGCGGATCATCAGCGCGTTGGCCCAGAAGGCAAAGCCCCAAGTGCCCCAGAAGGCCCCGAAGCCGGCGATCGCCAGGAAGATCAGGTCGCGGTTCCCGAACAGGAGCTTGAGGTCGAGCGGCGCGCTGGCGCCCATTTCGGCCCCAGAGGGGGCATCGCGCAGCACCACATAGCAGGCAATGCCGATCGCCACCGTGACGGCACCGAGGATCTGGTAGACGGCGCTCCAGGACAGGAATTGCAGGGCGGTCGGCACGAGCGCATTGGTGACCACGACGCCGAGCGAGGAGGCGGTCAGCAAAAGCCCCATGGCGAAGCCGCGGCTGCGTTTCTCGAACCAGGAGGCGATCAGCTTCACGCAGGCCGAGTAATCGGCGCCGGCCGCAAGCCCCATCAGCGCCTGCAGCACCAGGCCCATCGCGACCGATGTCGTGAAGCTGAACAGGAAGGTGCAGATGCCGAGCGGGATGATTGCGAAAGTGAGCATCACTCTCGGCCCCAGCCAATCGCTGCCGAAGCCGCCGAAGGCATTGGCCGCCACATATCCCGCATAGAAGGCCGTCACGAACTCGCCGAGCGCCGCGACCGGCATGCCGAGCGCGCCGCCGACAGGAATCGATACATTTCCCCAGGCCAGCCGATCGACGAAGCTGATCAGGAACGAGGCCCAAGCGAGGAACAGGATCACCCAGCGCCGGCGATCGAGATGCTCGCCGCCGCCCGCCGCGACGGCGGACACCGCCGCTTGCTGTTGCCATGCACTCATTCCGGTCGATCCTCCCTGATAGTCCTTGTGCGGCCTTCTGCGAGGCCGTCCGGCGAAAAGGTCCTACATATCCGTGCCGAGATAGACGCCGTTGCCGGCAAGCGTCTGCTGCAGTTTCGCGACATCGACCTCGCGGCAGCTGCCGTTGCCGGCGGCCACGCCCGCCGCCGCCGTGCCGGCCGCCTCGCCCATGACGAAACAGGCACCCGAGACGCGCGCCGCCGACTGGCCGCCATGGGTCATGGAGGCGCAGCGTCCGGCGACGAAGACATTGTCGAGGCCTTGCGGCAGCAGCATGCGGAAGGGCAGATGGTTGAAGCCGCGGCTGCCCGGAATATCCGGCCAGCGGAAGACCACGTCGCCGGCCACATGATCCTCGATCGGCCAGCCATTAACGCCGATCGTGTCGGGGAAGCTGGCGCAGCCGAGCACATCCGCTTCGCTGAGCTGGTAGTCGCCGAGGATGCGGCGCGTCTCGCGAATGCCGAGCTGCGGCGGGATGTCGACGATATAGGCATTGGCGAAGGCTGGAACCTTCTGGCGCAGGAACAGGAAAGTGTCGCGCACCTGGCGCCGCCCCTCGATCTCGCCATGCGTCAACTGATCGGCATCCGTGCCGTCGACCGCGCTGCCATCCGGATTCGTCACCTGGGTGAGATTGGCGCGCCATTCGATGTCGTGATTCTGCGGCCGGATGATCGGGGTCTTGCGTGGAAAAAGACGGCCGGTGCGGCGGGTCTCCTCCTCCATCAGGCCCGGGATCGGCTCCCAGGCCCGGGCGGCCGCGGCGTCGCGATCGACATCGTTGATGCGGAACATGGTCGAGGGGTACATCATCTTGCCCGCGCCATCGCCGAGCTCATAGGGAGCGCCCGCCCAGACCGCGAGATCGCCATCTCCCGAGGCATCGATGAAGACGCGGCCGCGGATGGCGCGCCGGCCGGATTTGGTCTCGACCAGAAGGGCGTCGACACACGCCTCGCCGCGCGCCACGACCCCGCAGGCCAGCGCATGGAAGAGGATATGCACGCCGGCATCGATGAGGAGCTGGTCGGCCGCGATCTTGTAGGCGGCCGTGTCATAGGCCTGGGCCTGGATCTTGCCGAACACCGTATGAGGCGCCTTGAGCCCGTCGAGGCGCGCGATGCGGTCGAGGAGATCATCGGCGATGCCATGCACCACGCGCACCATCTCGCCGAAGCGGTTGGCGTGCAAGCCACAGAAATTGGTGACGCCTGCCGCCGTCCCCATGCCGCCGAGAAAGCCGTAGCGCTCGACGATCAAGGTGGAGGCGCCGGCCCGGCCGGCGGCGGTGGCGGCCGCGATGCCGGCCGGCCCGCCGCCCAGCACGACGACGTCGAAGCTGCCATAGAGCTCGGTGCGCCGTTCGGGCTCGGCGATGCTCTCGGGCGTCGTCGCGGCTGCCCCATTCCTTGCGCCTGCCGGTCCTCGCACGAAGGTCTTGCTCCGATCGTCTTTCAACTCGTCCCTCCCGCCTCCGCCCGCTCCCGGCAAGCCATGCCGAAGGGAGCGCTTGACAGTTTGTGCACTTAGTGCACAATTGTGCATTAACTTAAGATACTGGCGGCCACCGGTCAATCGCCTGTCCGCGGCTGCGGGCGCTTTCGGTCGCTACGAGCCGGAGCCGTCAAACTGGGAGAGCCCGTGCAAGACCGCGAACGTCCCCGCAGCCAGATTTTCGTGACCGCCTTCGCGCGCGGCCTCGCCGTGATCCAGGCCTTCGAGGGGAGCCGGCAGCCGCTGAGCCTCGCCGAGATCGCGGCGCGAGCCGGCGTCGACAGGGCCGTCGCCAGGCGATCGCTCCTGACCCTCATCGAGCTCGGTTTCGCGGTCATGGAGCGCAAGCATTACCGTCTCGCGCCGGCCGTGCTTCGGCTCGGCTATTCCTATCTTTCCCAATGCGGCACGGACGGCGTGCTGCAGCCTTTCGTCGAGAGGGTGGCGCGGCAGATCGGCGAATCCTGCTCGGTGACCATCCTCGACGAGCTCGAGACGGTGAGCGTGGCGCACGCGCCCTCGCCCATCCACAAGATGGGGTTCCTGTCGACGCCGGGCACGCGGATGCCGGCCTATGTCATGACCTCCGGCCGCGTGCTGCTCGCCGGCAGATCGGATCCCGAGGTCCGGGATGCCCTCGGGCGAATGGACCGCAAAGCCTATACGGCGAAGACGGTGACCGATCTTGCGAGCCTCGCGGCGATCATCCGGGAGACGCGCCGGGCGGGCTTCACCAGCATCGACAGCGAGCTAGAGGAGGGGCTGTTGTCGATCGCCGTCGCCATCAGGAACCGCCGCGGCGAGATCGCCGCCTCGCTCAATGTCAGCTCGAGCGCGACCCGAACCAGCATCGCGGCGCTAGGCGATACGGCCTTGCCGATCATGCGCGAGACGGCGGCCGAGATCGGCAAGATCCTCCCTTGACGCTATTCTTCCCCGGGGCTCAGGGGCACAGTGCCGAAAGGCCGGCAGGCCGCTGCGCCCGGATGAGCGGCGCCAGGCAGGTCCTCGCCGGCTCGCGGCTGAGATCGACACGAAACACCTGCGACAGGAGCCTCTCGGTCAGGACGGCTTCCGGGGCTCCGGCAGCGACGATACGGCCGCCATCGAGCACCATCAACTCGTCCGCATAGCTCGCCGCGAGGGTGAGATCATGCAGGACGGCGAAGACGCCGACGCCGCTCGCCGCGATCTGGCGGGCCGCCGCCAGCACCGCGAATTGGTGGCGCAGATCGAGATTGGCGATCGGCTCGTCGAGGAACAGCACCTGCCGCTTCTCGAGCGTGGCGCCGGCCCGCAATTGCGCCAGCGCCCGCGCGAATTGCACCCTCTGCTGCTCGCCACCGGAGAGCGTCTGGTAGAGGCGCGGCGCGAGATGGGCGACATCGGCCGCCGCCATGCAATCGGCGATCAGCGCTGACTGGCGCGCGGCGGCGAGGCCACGCCCGACGCCGTCGAGCCCGACGCGCACCACCTCATGGGCCTCGAAGGGGAAGGAGAGAAGCGCCGATTGCGACATGACGGCGCGCTTGCAGGCAAGACGCCAACCGGGCAGCAGCCGCAGCGGCGCACCGTCATAGAGCACTGTCCCGGCGCAAGGACGCAGCTCCCCGGTCAGCAGGCGCAACAGTGTCGATTTCCCGGCCCCGTTCGGGCCGATGACGGCCAGAACCCGCCCCGGATGCAGGGCGAAGCTCACCTCCTCGACCAGCGGCTTGCCGCCGGCGCGATAGCCGATTGCGCGTGCTTCGATGAGGGGGCTCATAGGTCGAGGCTTCGCGCCCGGCGCAAGAGCAGCCAGAGGAAGAACGGCGCCCCCATTCCGGCCGTGAGGATGCCGATCGGCAATTCGGCCGGCGCCACGATGGTCCTTGCCAGGATATCGGCGCCGGTGAGCAGGCTCGCCCCGAACAAGGCCGAGAGCGGCAAGAGGGCGCGATGCTCGGCGCCGACCAGGAGCCGCACCAGATGCGGCGCGACGATGCCGACAAAGCTGATCATCCCGGCCGCAGCGACGCTGGCGCCGACCGTCACCGAGGTGACGAGGATGGCCGCGACCTTCAGCATCTGCACCGGAATGCCGAGATGGAAGGCCGCCGCCTCGCCGAAGGCCAGCGCGTTCAACCCCCGGCCCAGAAACAGCGCGAGGGCGAGCATCGCCAGGATCAGCGGCGCGATGACCACAAGCTTCGCCCAGCTCGCTCCGCCGAGCGAGCCCAGCGTCCAGAAGGTGAGATCGCGCAATTGCCGGTCATCGCTCAGAAAGGCGAGCAGCCCGGTCAGCGAGGCCGAAAGCGCCGCCAGCGCTACGCCGGCAAGCAGCATGGTGGCGGTCGAGGTGCGCCCCTGGCGCGTGGCGATCAAATAGAGGATCAGCATCGCCGAGAGCGCCCCGAGGAAGGCGCCGGCCGGCAAGAGCGCAAACCCGGCATGGTTGAAGGCGCGCAAGGGCGCGGTGTCGCCGAGCACGATCGCTGCCGCGACCGCAAGCCCGGCCCCGCCCGACACGCCGAGCAGCGCAGGGTCGGCGAGCGGGTTGCGGAACAGGCCCTGCATCAGCGCGCCCGAGACCGAAAGGCCCGCCCCGATCGCCAGCGCCAGCAAGGTGCGCGGCAGGCGGATATCGAGGACCACCAGCACGTCGCTCGCCGCTCTCGCATCGGGAGCACGCGTCGAGGACAGGATGGCAAGGACGCGGCCGGGCGCCACCTGCATCGCACCCTGCCCCATCGAGACGATCGCAAGGCCGATCATCGCGATGCTCAGGATCGAGAAGGCGACCCAGAGACGCCGACGGCGAAACGCGACCGCGCGCACGATCTCTGTCGGAGCGTCGCCGGCAAGGCTCATCGCTGTCACCGTGCCGCCTCGGGCGTGGTCGGCCCGTAGGCTGGCAAGTCGAGGGGCGGCAAGTTGAACTCCGGATAGAGCGCGCTCATCAGGTCGCGCGCCGCCTCCGGCGTGCGCGGGCCGAAGCCGAGGAGATAGAGCCCGTCCATGCTGATGAAGACGCGGTTGCGGGCGGCAGGCGTGGCGGCGAAAGCGGGCTGCGAGAACACCTCGTCGCTGCCGAGCGTGACGCCCGCATTGCTCATCATCACGATCGCATCCGGAGCCGCCGCGATCACGGCCTCCTCGGTCATCGGCTTGAAGCCCTGGATCATGTCGGCGGCGTTGACGGCGCCGGCAAGCCCGATCATGCCGTCAGCCGTGGTCTTGCGTCCTGCGACCACCGGTCGACCGTTCTGCAGGCTGAGCAGGAACAGCACCCGCACCTTCCGGCCGAGACGCGAGCGGAGCGCCTCGAGTTGCGCAAATCCGGCACGCGTCCGGTTCGCCAGCCGGCCGGCCGATTGCTCGGCGCCGACGAGGCGGCCGACGGCCTCGATGCGGGCGATGACGCCGTCCTGCGTCGGATCCTCGGGAAGGCGCATGATCGGCACGCCGGCATCCGCCACGAGCTTCAGCGCATCGGCAGGGCCGGCGCCGTCGAGGGCGATGACGAGGCTCGGCCGCAGCGACAAGATGCCCTCGGCCGATACGGCGCGCAGATAGCCGACATTCGGCTTGTCCTTGAGCGCCTGCGGCGGGTAGAGGCTCGTCGTGTCGAGGCCGACGATGCGGTCCTGCAAAGAGAGCGCGTAGAGGATCTCGGTCACCGCGCCACCGAGCGCCATGATCCGCTCAGGGGCTTGCGCCTTCGCCGATCCCAGGAACACTGTGTGGCTGCCGAAGCCGGCGAGCAGCAAGCCCGCTGCCGCAAGGCCGGCGACCATCAGCCGGCGTCGAGATGCGCCGCGAGGCCCCGCCGCCTCGATCGAGGCCAGTCCTGCTTGCTTTGTCAAATCTTCTTGCTTCGTCATCGGCGTCACTTCGTCAAGATGAGCTTGTCATTCGCCGTGATGCGCAGGCGGTAGCGTTGCCCGCCATGCACGATCACCGCCTCCTTCCCCTCCCCCACCAGCGTGCGCACATCGATGACGGGCGGCTCGCGCCACGGGGGAGATGGCGGGTTCGGATCGGTCGAATGTGGCAAAGCCTGTGTCATGTTCAACTCAAGTTTAGAACAAATCAAAACTGCATCTGCTCTGCATCAGAACCGGAATACTGTTCTTTAGAATTAGAATAAATCACATATCCTAAAGATTGTTGACACTGGTACGGCGTTTTACTAGTCGAGGTCAAGACGCGCTTCGAGACGAGGCGCGCGAACCAGCGAGCCAGCCGTCGGCGCCCCTCGGGCCGCCCCTGCCAGCCAGCCAGCAACACCACAGGTTGGGGCTTGATCTTGATGAGCGACGCGTATGCGCGTGGGGACGGGGAAGAGGTTCGCGGGGATGTCCGGCAGGCGCCGGTCAAATGCGATCACGGCATCGGTGGATTGCGGGCGGGCGGGCGGCGCGTCGGCCTGATGTTGACGGCGGCGACCGGCATCGCGCTCGCGGCCATCCCGCCGGCGCTGGCGCAGCAGGCGACCTCGCCCGCACAGGCAGGAACCTCGCCAGCAAAGCCCGTCTCGCAAGCAAAGCCCATCTCTCGAGCAGAACCCATCTCTCAAGCAGAACCATTGCCGCGCGCCACGGCAGGCGGCACCGTCGATCTCGACGCCATCACCGTGACGGCGACCAAGACCGGGCAATCGACGGTCGACGTGCTCGGCGGAGCGAGTATTGCCACGCGTCAGGACGTGGAGCGATTGCAGCCCTCGAGCATCGCCGATCTCGTGCGCAACATGCCGGGCGTGAGCGCCCAGGAGAGCCAGAACGATCCCGGGCAATCCATCAATATTCGCGGCTTGCAGAATTTCGGGCGGGTCAACGTGCTCGTCGACGGGGCGCGCCAGGATTATCAAATCTCCGGCCACAACGCCAACGGCACCTTCTATCTCGACCCGGAATTCATCGGCCAGGCCGATGTGGTCCGTGGCCCGATTGCCAATATCTATGGCTCCGGCGCCATCGGCGGCGTGGTGTCGCTGCGCAGCCGCGGCATCGACGATATCCTCAACCCGGACGAGACATACGGGGTGGTGCAGAGGCTGGGTATCGGCTCGAACGGCGCGGGCGTTCTCAACAGCACGGCCGGCGCCGCGCGACTCGGTTGCTTCGCCGACGTCTTCGGCCAGCTCGTCTACCGCAACTCCACGAGCTACAAGGATGGCGACGGCACCAAGGTGCCGGACACCGGCAACGAGCTCACCGGCGGCCTGATGAAGCTCAATGTCCAGCCGGGCGAAGGCCAACGGATCAGCGCCACCGCCCTGATCCAGGACTATCAGTTCAAGAATAACGGCACGAGCACGGCGGGATCGCGCTTCAAGGATGATGTGACGGCGAACACCTTCACGCTCGGCTACAGCTTCCTGCAGCCGGATAATCCTTGGGTCGATTTCAATATCAAGACCTATTACTCCTATACGCAGAACCGCCAGACGGCGATCGCGCCCGACCCGACTTATCGGGCGCTCGGCGTGGTGCCGGGAGACCCGCTTTCGGATGCGGCGCGCACCTATGGCATCGACATCCACAACACATCACGCTTCTCGACCTTTGCGATCGATCACGCGCTGACCATCGGAGCCGACGGCTCGATCGATCGGGTGCGCACCAGCGATCAGGCCGGCGGCTTCATCTCGGCCTTGACGCCCTCGGGCCAGCGCCGCCTGGCGGGAGCCTTCATCCAGGACGAGGCGCGCTATGGCGGCTGGCTCAGGGTGCTCGGCGCCGTGCGCTATGACGAATACAGCCTGACGGGCGGCGGCAACCACTCGGATGGCAGCCATGTCTCGCCGAAGCTCACCATCGGCGTCACGCCGATCGCCGGAATGGAGTTCTACGGCACTTATGCGGAAGGCTATCGCGCGCCGTCGATCACCGAGACCTTGATCGCCGGCCAGCACCCTTTCCCGGCCTTCACCATCCTGCCGAACCCGACGCTGCGGCCGGAAACCGCGCGCGACCTCGAAGCCGGCGTCAACCTGAAATACGACAATGTGCTGCGCGACGGCGACAGCCTGCGCGGCAAGATCACCTTATTCTCCAACCGCATCAGCGATTTCATCGATTTCCAGAGTGTCGGTGCGGCCTATCTCGTGGCCTTCATTCCCGGCGCGCCGGTGTCGTTGTGCAAGACGAGGCCGTTCCTCTGCTTCCCGATCCACTCCTTCCAGTATCAGAACGTCGCCAAGGCGCGGATCGAGGGCGTCGAAATCGAAGGCGCCTATGATTGGGGCGGCGGCTTCGTCTCGCTCGCCGGCTCGCGCCTCGACGGCAAGAATCGCCGCACCAACGCACCGCTCAACACCGTGGCGCCCGGGCGGGTCAGCTCGACGCTCGGCCTGCGCTTCCTCGACCAGGCGCTGACGCTCGGGGCCCGCTACACCTTCACCGAGAGAAGCTCGCGCCTGGTGACGACGCCGAGCAAGGACTACGCGACCGCCGATATGTTCGCATCCTACAAGTTCGACGAGAGGGTGAGAGGCGATTTCACCGTCACCAACCTGTTCAATCGCAAATATGTCCAATATCTCAGCAGCGATCCGAGCCCTGGCGTCACGGTGAAATTCGCGCTCACGGTCAAGTTCGCCGCAAAATGACCATGCTGGCGCCCGCCCCGCCCGGTTCGAAGAATGCCCGGAGCGGCGGTCATATTCTCAAGCAGGCTTTCGACGACGATACCCGCAACCGACTATCCAACCACAAGGGAGAACCCATGTTCATCGCCATGAATCGCTTCAAGGTCATCAAGGGGCAGGAAAAGAGCTTCGAGGATGTCTGGACCTCGCGCGAGAGCCGCCTCGACGAGATGGCGGGCTTCGTCGAGTTCCATCTGCTGCGCGGACCGGAGCGCGAGGATCACACGCTCTATGCCTCCCACACCATCTGGACCAGCAAGGAGCTGTTCATCGCCTGGACCCAGTCGGAGCAGTTCCGCGCCGCCCATCGTGGCGCCGGCGGCAACCAGCCGCTCTATCTCGGCCATCCCGAATTCGAAGGTTTTGAGGTGATCCAGACGGTCGGGAACCCGCACAGGCTTCGCGGAGCGGCCGCATGAGCACGCTCTCGGCAGGATATTCGCCGGACGCGATCGATGCCGCGATCGGCGCTTCGATCGCGGCGAAGCCGGATGGTGTGCTCGAAGAGGTGGCCGAGCGGCATGGCGTGCCGCTCGCAACCGTGCTCGATTGCCTTCAAGGCGGCGCGGTCGTCCGGGCGCCGGGCGCGCATTTCGAGGAGATCTGGAAAGAGCTCACCGATTGGGGGGTGGTGATGCTCATCGTCCGCACCCAGGACGGCGTCTTCGAGACGAAGGCGAGGCTGCCCGAGGGCCGGCAGGGGCGCGGCTATTTCAACCTGCATGGCGACACGCCGATCGGCGGCCATATCCGCAGCGAGCGCTGCGCCGCCATCTATTTCGTCGACCGGCCTTTCTTCGGCCGCCGCTCCTGCTCGCTGCAATTCATCAATGTGGACGGGGACGCCATGTTCAAGGTCTTCGTCGCCCGCGATGATCGACGCGAGCTGTTGCCTGAGCAGGTCGCGAATTTCGAGGCGTTGCGTGCCAGGATGTCTTTCGGATGAGGAGCTTGCGCGGCGATGTTCAAGTTTTGGCGTAGCGCGCCGCAAGCCCTTTGATATAGAAATCATAGGCGTCGGCAACCGCCTTGTCCTTGATCAGGATGGTGTTCTCGGCATTGCCGCGCGCATGGTTCGAGAAGTTGAAGCTGCCGGTGACAACGATGTCGTCGGCGACGACCAGCTTGAGATGCATGAAGTTATGCGGGGTGCCGGGCGCGTAAGGAATGGATTCCTTGCGTGACAGATGGGCCGCGACCTTGTGCCAGGTATTGGCCTTGTCGGCACCGATCCCGGCTTCGGCCCATTGGCGCAGCACCGTGTCCATCTGCGGCCCATCGTAAAGGCCGACAACCGGCACGCCGCGATCGAGCGCTTCAGAGACCGCGGCGCCGATCGGCCCCGAGGACATCACCATGGCGGCGATGGTCAGGCGCGATGTCGCGACCTCGATGGCGTTGACCACCGCATGCACGATGGTGGCGCTTTCGCCGGGCGTGAAGGCGACCGTCACCGGCACGCCCCCGACCCGCACCGTGCCGGTGTCGTGATAGCCGGTCGAATCGGTGATCTTGCCTCTCGACCAGAGCTGCATGAAATCGGTCGCGTAATAGGCGGCGAGCTCCTGCGCATGCAGGACGACGAGGTTGTTCTCCTGCAGGCCCCAGGCATCGTTGGTGAAGTTGGTCGAGCCCATCAGCACGGCGGCTTCCGCGGCGAGGCCGTCGCGAATGATGTATTTGTTGTGCATCAGAGCCTTGAAGCCCTTGATCGGCTTGATCTGCGCGACATCGGCGAGGCGCTTGAGGAAATCCTCGGCGCCGGGAGGCTTGCCGAGCCCGCCCTGGGTCAAAACCGTGGCGTCGCCACCCGGCACCGGAGCTGCGGGCGATGTGGTCGGGTCATGCGCGATGCGGATGGCGAGGCCCGCCTTGGCGCGCGCCGTCAGCTCGGTGACGATGCGGTCGCCGGCCGCGCCGTCGAGCCGGAAATCGTAGATCGCGAGATCGAGCGAGCTGTGCGCCTCGCGGATGAAAGCCACGATGCGGTCGGTGACGCCGGCGATCTGCGCGTCACGGCCTGCATCGGGTTTGCCTGGCAAGCCCATCTGCTCGAGAAACGTGACCTCGATCGCACCATTGGCGAAGGACGAGGTGGATAGATCGGGCATGGCGCGTCTCCAACCGGTGGGGGCCGGCCTCTATAGCATCGACGGGGACGCTTGAGGATGACGGAGCTCGCCTGCTCGCGGCAACAGGACTGCCCGAGTGTCGTGCGATTGTCACTTGCTCTTCATTGCCTCGCAACAGCGAGCAGGTTGAGTAGACGATCATTAGGCCTCCCCAATCTGCCGACGTTACCAATCCGCACCGTCAGGAGACTGCGATGAATCGCCAAAGCATCCCGAGTCTGTTGCTGATGTCGTGCCTTCTTGCTGGAGCGCCGTTGGTCGCCGCATCGGAAACGGCGCAGGCGGCCGCGCCCGTGCAACCGTCGTGCCACCTCAATTCCGTTGGCCACAAAATTCAGCGGGTCGTCCACATCACCTTCGACAACGTGCATCTGAGGAGGGACAATCCAAACGTACCGTCCGATCTCGAGCAGATGCCGAACCTCTCCGATTTCCTCCGCAACAATGGCGTAGTCAGCGGCAATCACCACACACCCCTCATTTCCCACACAGCCCACGACATCGTCACTGCTTTGACTGGCGTCTACGAAGCTCGTTCGGGCATTCCGGTTGCCAACAGTTACGGCTTCTTCAAGTCAAACGGCACCGTCGGTTTCCAGAGTTCGTTCTCGTATTGGACGGCAACTTCGGCCGACGGCCATCCCGAAATGGTCAACGAATCAGGCAAGACCGCGCCGGCGCCGTGGTGCCCTTTACCCGCGCCGGCTGCGACGTCGGCGTGTTCTCAGTCGCCAATATCGAATTCGAGAGCGTTCCGCGGGACGTGGACACTGTCTTCACCGATCCCAATTCTCCGGAACGCAAGCTCGCCGACGACCCCACCAAAGCCGACCTCGCCGGCACCAGTTTTCTCGGCATCGCGGTCCATTGCGCCAAGAACAGCCCCCTCTGCAACAACAGCCACGCCAAGCCCGACCTCCTGCCGGACGAGCCCGGCAGCTATGTCGGTTTCAACGCGCTGTACGGCCATTACCACGTGCAGCCTGTGATTTCGCCGGCTGACCAGATCAAGGATCTCGATGGCAACGTCATACAGGATGCCTACGGGAACCCCGGATTCCCCGGCTTCACGACACCCTTCTTCCACCGCTTTGATCCGACCGCCACGCAGTCGCTCGGTTATGCTGCTCGTATGCTCGAAGCGGGGATCCCGATCGTTTATCTTTACATTGCCGATGCGCATGACCGCAATCTGACCTCGCCCTCAGGCTCTACGGCCGCGTTCGGCCCAGGCGAGCTTGGCTATGTTCAGCAACTACAAGCCTTCGATGCCGCGTTCGGGAAATTCTTTGCGCGGCTCGCCGCGGACGGCATTACCAAGGACAACACGCTTTTCGTGGTGACGGCCGACGAGAACGACCATTTCGTAGGTGGCCCGCCGAGCCCATCAAACTGCGACGGCGTCCATGTGCCATGCACCTACGCCCATATCGGAGAGATCGATACCTATATCGATCGGCTGCTTCTGACACAGCGGGGGGATTCGACGCCATTCTCGGTTCACAGCGACTCCGCGCCAACGTTCTACATCACCGGAAATCCGGCGCAGACCGCTTCCGCGACGAGGACGTTGGAGCTCGATGTCAATGCGCTGACGACGACCAATCCGCTCACCGGCGCTACCGACAAACTCTCCGCATTCCTCGCCGACCAGGCGGTGATGAACCTGCTGCACATGATCACTTCGGTCCCGGATCGCAGCCCGAATTTTACGATGTTTGGAAATCCGGATTACTTCAATCAGGTGGCAAGCGCGTCGCAGGGACATGGGACTGTGTGTTCCATGGCACCTTCATGCGTCCTCGAAGCTCCCGCATTCGCGTGGAATCACGGGGACGTTCAACGGGACATCGTGACCACCTGGTTCGGAATGGCCGGCCCCGGAGTAAAGAGCCTCGGCAGAAGCGACAGCGTTTTCTCGGATCACACCGATCTACGGCCGACCATCCTCGCGCTCCTCGGACTGACTGACGATTACGTGAGCGACGGTCGCGTGTTGATCGAATTCGTCCAACCGGAATTGATCCCCGATCGCCACCGCTACACCGATCTCGCTCGGATCTATAAGCAGATCAATGCTCCGGTCGCCAAGCTAGGCCTTTCCGCTCTCGTCTACGCCAATCGATCTGTCGCGAGCAGTGACGCGGCCTACAACACCTATCTGACCACGATCGCGGGAATCGTTTCGACACGCAATAGCCTCGCGTCCGAGATGATATCGCTTCTGGATGGAGCCGCATTCTCGCACAAACCCATCAAGCCGGAACAAGCAGAGGATCTGATCTCTCAAGGAAGAGAGCTCGTTTCGAGGGTGCAAGGACTGGCTGGGTGCGACTCGGGGTCGCCGCGCGAAGCTTCCCGAGCGTTTCTGTCCGCGTGTAGAAGGATCGACGCACCCGAGGATGACGCCAATACCGCCCAGAGGTGAGTTCACCTTTCTTTGATATCGGGCATTGTTTCTAGTGTGACTTCGAATTTGAAGTTCCTAAATCGAGTAGGCCATCCAGGGGATAGAGATCGGCCGAACCGGTGCTGGTGACCCTGATCGCAAGAACGCGTTCGCCTCTCCTATCCCCGGGGCGATGCTGGACATGGGACTTATCCCCCCTCAGTCGCCGAAGTATTCTTCGCTGTCCTCTTCACCAAACTCAAGAACTGCCGAACGACCGCTGACGCGTCGCCTCGGCGCGACGCCAAATTCAGAACGGCCTTCGGCTGAGCGGAACCTTTGAGCCGGCGATAGGTCACGCCGTCCATATTCATTCGCTTCATGCAGGCCGGCACCAACGAAATGCCGAGGCCGGCGGCGACCAGGCCGAGCGTTGACGTGATCCGGGGAGCTTGCTGGCCGATGCGAGGACTAAATCCGGCCGCGCGGCATGCCGCCACTGTCCTGTCGTATATGCCCGTCCCTGGTGGACCATAGAGAATGAATGTTTCGCCGCCAAGGCGCTTCAACGGAAGCGCGCCGTCGCCCTGCGCCAAAGCGTGTCCGCTCGGCAATGCGGCCAACATCGCTTCCTCCAGCAACGGGCTGATGACAAAGTTGTCGGCATCGGCAACGGACGTCCGGATGAAAGCGACGTCCATCCGATCGGTTCGCATCCGTTCGAATACTTCGTCGCTGAGCGCTTCCTCCAGTGTGACGGACACCAACGGAAAGGCTTCCCGAAAAGCGAGAATGGCACGCGGCACCACCGGATGAAAAGGGGCAGTGGGCGCAATACCGACGCAGATCCTGCCTTGCTCACCGCGCGCCGTGCGACGCGTCGTTTCGAGCGCGCGGTCAAAATGAGCGAGCACAATGCGGGCATCATCAAGGAGTGCGCGACCAGCGTGGGTCAACTCGACACCGCGCGACTTGCGGCGAAACAGCTGCACATCAAGTTCTCGTTCCATCGCCTTGATCTGCACGCTGAGGGGTGGCTGCTGGATGCCGAGCCGCTCGGCGGCTCTCGTGAAGTGCTCTTCCTCAGCGACCGCGATGAAATACCGAAGATGCCTCAGATCCATTGCCATATCCAAAAGATATCAAACTCGCGTTTCCCGTAGTATGGCTAAATATCAAGGACGCGCTACCATTGTCGACGCCGAATGTGACTTGGTCACCATTCGATGAAGGGAGTGCGCCGTGCGTCTCGCTCGTCGAAAATTCCTGTATCTCACCGCAGGTGCGATCGCGGTGCCGATCGTCCCGACGATCGCGAGGGCGCAGGCTTATCCCGCGCGGCCGGTGCGGATCCTCGTGGGGTTCCCTCAGGGTGGACCCGTGGACATTGCCGCGCGTCTTATTAGTCCATGGCTGTCGGAGCGGCTCGGTCAACCGTTCGTTGTCGAAAACCATCCAGGTGAAAGCGGCAATATCGCTACCCGGGAAGTAGTGAAAGCGCCGCCGGATGGATACACGCTCCTTCTGTGCGGTCCGGTCAACACGATCAACACGACGCTTTTCGAACATCTGGATTTCAATTTCACGCGCGATGTCACACCGGTCGCAAGCATTTCGCGCGTACCCCTCGTCGTGGAGGTAAATCCGTCGGTGCCAGTGAGGACGGTTCCCGAGCTCCTGGCATACGCGATGGCCAATCCAGGGCAACTGAAGGTGGCCGTTGGTGGTGGTAACGGAACTCCACAACACATCGGCATCGAGCTGTTCAAGATGATGGCCGGCGTCGACCTGAGCCTGGTGCCGTATCTCGGATCAGCGCCCGCATTGGCCGATCTGCTGGGTGGACAGATGCAAGTGATGTTCGATCCGATGCCATCCTCTATTGGGCATATCAGGGCCGGTAGGCTGATTCCGCTAGCGGTGACCACACTGACAAGGTCGGAGGCGCTGCCGAACGTTCCTGCCATGAGCGATTTCGTGCCGGGCTATGAGGCAGGTTCCTGGTTCGGCATCGGCGCTCCCAATAATACGCCTGCGGACATCGTCGACAGGCTGAACAAGGAGGTCAATGCCGGCCTCGCCGACCCCAAGATCAAGGCGCGCCTTGCCGACCTTGGTGCAACATCGATCTCTGGTTCGCCAGCGGATTTCGGCTCGTTCATCGCCGGCGAAACCGAGAAGTATGAAAAGGTGATCCGGGCAGCCAATATCAAGGTGAGGTAAGGGCAGGCCGCTTGTTGGATCGTACCTGGCGCAACAGAGGCTTTGAACCACTAGCGGGCCGCGTGGCATTTGGCGCATTCGCCTTCGATCTCGAAGACGCGGCTCTTCGGCTGGAAGCCGACCTCGGCGATCGTCTCGCTCAGATCGTGCTCGAAATTCTCCGAAGGGATCTCGTCGACGGTCCCGCATTGCGTGCAAACCAGGAAGACCGGCGTGTGGTCGTGATGGGGCGCATGGTCGCAAGGCGTATAGGCGTTGCGGATGACGATGCGGTGGATGAGCTTCGCCTCCAGCAGGAATTCCAGGGCCCGGTAGACGGTCACCGGCGCGACCCGCTTCTCGTCGCGGACGCGGTCGGCGAGATCATAGGCGGTCAAGGGTTCGGCGCTCGTCGCCAGCTCCTGGAGCACGCGCCGGCGCATCGGCGTGAAGCGCAGATTATTGTCGCGGCACAGGCGCTCGGCGCGGCCAAGGAGAGAGGCCGCGGCTTTTTTCAATGCGGATGAGCGTTTCTCGGGTGTCATGGCTCGAGCTCGACGGTTGTCGCGCCTTTCGGGGGCGTGTCTCTCGCCAGCTGTGATAATCCGTCTTGGCTCTGAGGGCCAGCGTGATGGCCCGGGAGAGGGCCATGGACGTGCCCATCATGCGCGTGCCCATCATGCGCCTCCACCAACCTGGCGCGGCGCCGCGGACCGAGATGGGCCGAGAGGTAGATGACGGCCCCGAGCGCCGTGATCCAGAAGCTCGTCGGCCAATCCGTGTAGAAGGCGAGCGTCAGGCCGAGCCAGGCTTCGACGAGGGCGAGGACGACCGACAGGGCAAGGCCTGGCCATAGGCGGATGGTGAGCCGTTGCGCGGCCGCCGCCGGCGCCACCATCAAGGTGAAGACGAGCAGGATGCCGACGATCTGCACCGAGGCCGCGGTGGCGAGAGCGACGATCACCAGGAACAGCACCGAGACGAGCTTCAGCGACACGCCTCTCGCCTCGGCGAGCTCGGGCTGCAAGGTCGCGAACAGCAAGGGCCGCGAGATGACCGCAAGGGCGCCGACCGTGGCGAGGCCCAAGACCAGAAGCGCGAAGACGGTCTGCGTATCGACGCCGAGCACATTGCCGAACAGCAGCGCCGTCGCCTGCGACGCATAGGCGGTGAAGAAATGCAGGAACAACAGGCCAAGCCCGAGCGAGGCGGCGAGCACGATGCCGATGGCCACGTCGCGCTGCTGGAAGCGCTCGCCGAGGAGCCCCATGCCGGCCCCAGCCGCGACCGTCGCCAGCAGCAGGCCGGCGAGCGGTGGGACGCCGATCAGCACCGCCCCGGTCGCTCCCGCAAAGCCCACATGCGACAGCGCATGGCCGGCGAAAGTCTGGCCCCTGATGACCAGGAAATAGCCGACGAGGCTCGCCGCCACCGCGACGATGCTCGCGGCCGCGAAGGCGTTCACCATGAATTCATAGTCAAACATCGTCGCGCTCAACCATCATGGCGATGCTCGTCCCGTTCGATCTCATAGGCCCCCGCCATGACGAAGACGCGCCCCTTCAGGCGCACCACGTCGATCTCCGTCCCATAGAGGCGCGACAGCACCGGCGAGGTGATCACGTCCTCGACCGTGCCGAGCGCCGCCTGGCGATTGCCGAGATAAAGGACGCGGTCGATGACGCCCATCAGGGGATTGATCTCATGGGCGCTGAACAGCACGGTCAGCTTGAGCTCGCGATTGAGCTCTGAGACGAGCTTCACGATGCCCTGCTGATGGTTGAGGTCGAGGCTGATCAGCGGCTCGTCGAGCAGCAGCAGGCGCGGCTTGCCGAGCAGCGCTTGCGCCAGCAACAGGCGCTGGCGCTCCCCGCCCGACAGCTCGGCGAGCGGGCGTCGCGACAATTCGGCCGCCCCGACCAGCGCGATGGCGCGGTCGACATCGAAACGCAGGGTCTTGTCGAGGATGGGAAGGCCGAAGCGCTGGCCATCGGCGGCACAAGCCACGAAATCCCAGCCGCTCAGGCGCGATCCGAGGCTGGCGCTGCGCGTCTGCGGCATATAGCCGATGAGCGCATCGGCACGCGCCGGCGAGCCCGACAACACCCGGATCTCGCCGCCCGCCGGCGGAATGAGGCCAAGCGCCGCCCGCATGAGCGTGGTCTTGCCGGCCCCGTTCGCTCCGAGCAGGCCGATGAACTCACCGTCCTCGATCGAGAAGGAGACCCGCGACAGGATCGATCGGCCGCCGAGCTCGAGCGTGACATCCGTGAAGGCGAGAGCTTCCATCAGGCTCCGCCCGCCAAGGCCTTCTGCACGGCGTCGAGCTCGCCCAAGATCCATTCCTGGAAGGACTTGCCCTGCGGTTGCGTCTCGGTGACGCCGACCACGGGGATCTGGTTGTCCTTGGCGATCTGCAACAGGCGTTGGGCCGCAGTGTCCGTGGCCTGGCTGTTATAGATGAACAGCTTGACGCGCTTGTTCTTGAGATCGCTTTCGAAGGCAGCGACGTCGGACGCCGAGGGCTCGGTATTGTTCATCACGGCGAGCTGGAAGCGCTCATTGCGCATCTTGAAGCCGAGCGCCGCCGACATGTAGCCGAAGACAGGCTCGGTCGCGGTCACTGACACCCCCGAGGTCAGCTTGCGAAGCTCGGCGATCCTCGTCTCGATCGGCTTCAGCGAGGCGATGAAAGCCTGCAGGTGCTGCTCGTAATCGGCCTTGTGCGCCGGATCCTCGGCCACCAGGGCCGCGGTCACGGCCTTGGCGAGGGCAGGCGCGGTCGGAGGATCGTACCACAGATGCGGGTTCACGCCGGTCTTCTTGTGCAACAGCTCGCCGACCACGATGACATGGCGCCCCGGCGCCTTGCTGGCCGATAGCAGCTTCGCCATCCAGGGATCATAGTCGACCCCGTTATAGACGACGATCCTGGCCGAGGCGAGATCTCGGGCGACCGAAGGGCTCGCCTCGAACAGATGCGGATCTTCGTCGGGATTGCTGAGGATGCTCGTCACCTTGGCATGGTCGCCGGCAAGCTGCTGCACGATGTCGCCGTAGAAATTCTCGGCGGCGACGATAGGCACAGATGCCGGATTGGTTTGGGCGCGAGCGGGCAGGACGGCGAGCGTCGCAAGCAGCGCCAAAGCGAAGCGCGTTCTCATGGGATGACCTCCAATCGTGGATGGCATCGATCTAGAATGATATAACATAACAGTCAAGCGGTGGAGGCTGGCTCGCGGCGTCTCAGTTTGAATTTCCGCCTCCGACCCTAGGGCGCCTTCTGCGGCCCATCACGCGCAATGACCCATTGAAATCCGACATGGCGTAGATGAACGACGAGCCGTTGCATTCGGAGGGGGTAATGCCATAGTGCCTTCGAATTTTCGGAGCTGACTGTGGGCTGGAAAACGCAAACCATTCTCGTTCGCCCTGCCGCCCTTGATGGTGGTCCCGATAGACTTCTAGCCGACCTCGGCTATGACAAGCGTCACAGGATCGACGACGCGTCATTTGAGAGCGCCGGGCTAGGAAGTATCTGGATCGGCTCAATTGATGTTTGCATCATTATCTATACGCCCTTTGCTTTCAATTTTTTTGACGACGATGAGGCAGACGTTAGAGAATTTACAGATTTTAAGAATGCTCTGTTTCGACAATTTCCTGAAGCAGACATCGCTGCACTAACGCTTCACAGCGTGATCAATCACTGGGGATTTGCGATTTTTCGGCGCGGAACCTTGACCCGCCGACAGCACGGGCATGATGGAAACGTAGTTTGCGATGAAGGTCCCCGGTTGCCTGTCGAAGAAAGCTATATTTCAAGATTTCAACGCATTGAGACTGGGGGCCAGATCAAGTATCAGGATATTAATCATCCCGAATACGGTGACATGACCGACTCCGATTTTGGCGAGCCTCTTGTTTTTGAGATTTGCCGATCGTTCACCGGGTTTCCGTTAGATAGTCGAGAGGTGAACGAAGCTTCCGGAACAAACTTTTGGTTGAACAACAGCGAGTTGAGATCTCTGGCGCCGCCCAATGCCTTAGCATCTCCAGCGCGTCCGTGGTGGAGATTCTGGGGTTAGTAGGCACGTTTATTTTTACCGTCGGGAATATTATTTCAACGCCGGCGTTCAATTCGAGGCCGGTGAGGCGCTTCCGCTCCATGTGATTGGTCCCCAAAAGGGCGCATCTCCGGCTGCGCGAGAAAGATCCAATGCGGAATGTCCGGTGTTGAAATCGCGATGCCGACATGTAGCGGCTGAGGCGCACGGCCTCTGGCCACCCGTTTCAGAAATGCAATCTGAAGTAGCACCAACGGGCTCGCGCCACCGCTGCACCGCCACGCCATCTTTGCAGGTCGCCGCATTGTCTCTATCAGGCGTCGACCGACCGCCGCAGCGCGCCAGCCATCCGTGAGGAGACAAGATGCCATCGTCACTGCTGTTCGACCTCGACGGCACCCTCGTCGATACCGACAAGGCGCATTTCTCGGCCTTCGGCGAGGTGTTCGCGCGCTATGACGTCGCCATCGATTGGGACCTCTACCGGACGAAGATCATGGGCGCCTCGAACCAGGCGATCACGACGGAGTTCCTCGACCATGTGCCGGCGAGCGAGCACGAGGCCATCATGGAGCGCAAGGAAGCCGTTTATCGCGACAGCCTCGACGTCATCGAGCCGATGCCAGGTCTTGGGGCGCTCCTCGACCTCGCCGATGCGGCGCATCTGCCGTGCGCCGTCGTCACCAACGCGCCGCGCCTCAATGCCGAGCTGGTGTTGCGCAGCCTGAACATCGCCGAGCGTTTCCGGGCGATCGTCATCGGTCCCGAGCTGCCGCAGACCAAGCCGCATCCCCTGCCCTATCTCGAAGGCTTGCGTCTGCTCGGCGCTCAGGCGTCGCACTCGGTCGCCTTCGAGGATTCGCGCTCGGGCATCAGGGCCGCGCATGCCGCCGAGCTCGCCGTGGTCGGCATGACGACCTCGCTCGACGCCGATGCCGTGCGGGCGCTCGGCGCCAGCATTGCGGCTCGCGACTTCACCGATGCGGCGCTGCTCGACCTGGTGCGGCGACGCGCGATCGCGGCGGCCTAGACCCATGTGAGCTAAGATCCAAGATCCGAGCCATGAAACCGCGTGTGCCGAAGGTTTATCCGGACATTTCCGACATCCTCGCACGGAAGGCGGAAGGACGTCGCGAGATCGCCGGCTTCTCGTTCGGAGAAAAAATCGCCATGGTCGAGAGGATGCGCGAGCGGCTCGCTCCATTCAAGAAGGCTCGCGAACAGCGCTCTGCGGCTGAGCCGTCGCGCCTGGAGTCTCGCCCGCGCCGATAACAGAGGGGCGCGACCGCTCCAGCGAGGAACGCGGATCCGCGACCGACCCTTCTCGAAGTGGCTCCGGCTAGGTCGCCCCTCCCCCTTCGCCGCCCTCGAGCGCCACCGCGACCAACCATCGCCGGATCAGTTGTTCCTCCCGCAGCGAGAGGCCCGCCTGCAAATCCTGCTCGAGCGCCTGCACCCGCCGACGGCAGCGCGCCAGGAGTTGGCGACCCGAGGCCGTGACATCGATGTGCTGGATGCGTCCATGCACCGAATGGGCGCGGCGCGTCACGGCGCCCGAGCGTTCGAGATTGCCGACGATCACGCTCACGGTCGGCGGCGTCAGCAATGAGAGCCGCGCCAGATCGGCATTCGAAAGGCCCGGATAGGCATTGAGCATGGTCAGCACGACAAATTGCGGCGGCGTGACCTCGAGATCCGCAAGCGCGCGTTCCATCTTCAGCCGATGCGCCGCGCTCGCCTGGCGCAGCAGATAGCCGAGATGGCCTTCCTCGCCGCGCTTGCCTTCGCCAGGGCGCGGAACCTGCGTCGACGAGGGCTTGGGCGATGGGAGCTTGAGCGATTGGGGTTTAAGCGATTGGGGCTTGCCCATGATGTAAGAGCTCATATATGTTGTTCGTGCTCTAACACTATGCCGAAGACAGGAAAGGGTCAACGAATGTCGCAATCGCATGCACGCATGGAGCAGGCAAAGTTCAGGCAGGTCGCGCCGCCCGTCGGTGCGGCGCTCCAGGCGCTCTCGCAGGCTGCCGTGGAAGCCGGCCTCGAGAAGGAGCTGCTGGAGCTGATCAAGCTCAGGGCTTCGCAGATGAATGGCTGCGCCTTCTGCGTGCAATATCATCTCAATGAGGCGCGCAGGCTCGGCATCCCGGGCGAGAAGCTCGACCTCGTCATCGTCTGGCGGGAGGCCGGCGTGTTCTCCGAGCGGGAAGCCGCGGCGTTCGCCTGGACCGAGACGCTCACCGACCTGATGGCGAAGGGCGTGCCCGACGAAGCCTATGCGAACGCCACGAAGCATTTCTCCGAGAAGGAGCTCGCTTACCTCACCGCCGCGGTCGGCACCATCAATGTCTGGAACCGCATCGCCGTCGCCTACCGCTACACGCCCCCCGTGCCGCGCCAGGCGAAGACGGCGAGCGCCGCATGAGCGCCACGCTCGCCGCGGCCGAAGACGCCGCGGCGGCCTCGCCCCTGCCGGCCGATATGCGCCACGCCGATGACGAGGCGAGCGTCGTTGCCTGCTTTCCGTTGATGCGGCAATTGCGGCCGCATCTCGTCTCGGAGCAGGAATTCGTCGCGCGCTGGCGTCGCCAGCATGCCGACGGCTACCGCATTCTCGCCGTCTGGGACGGCGAGAACCCGCTGGCGCTGGCGGGCTACCGCATCCAGGACAATCTGCTGCATGGCCGGCATCTCTTCGTCGACGATCTCGTCACCAGCGAGAGCGCGAGAGGTGGCGGCCATGGCCGGAGATTGCTGGCGCAGCTCGCGGCGGAAGGGCGTGCGAGCGGCTGCACCAAGCTGGCGCTGGGCGCCGCCATGGGCAACACGCTCGGCCACCGCTTCTATTTCCGCAACGGGCTATTGGCGACGGGCTTCGGCTTCACCATGGCGTTGAGCTGAGGCGAGAAGAACGATCGCGCGGCCGCTCAGGCCGCCTGCGCCGTCCAGCGGCGCGGATCGGCCTTGGCGTCGCGGCCCTGCTGCAGCGCCTCGCACAGGCCGGCGATCGAAGCGAGGTTATGGATGGGCCGGAACTCGTCCACATGCGGCAGCATGGCGCGAATGCCCGCGGCCCGTGCCTCGAAGCCCTGATAGCGCAGAAGCGGGTTGAGCCAGACCAGGCGGCGGCAGGAGCGGCGCAGCCGGTCCATCTCGAAGGCGAGGTCGTGATCGACGGTGCGCTCCAGCCCGTCGGTGAACAGCAGCACCACCGGGCCTCCCGACAGGGCGCGGCGCGACCAGTCGCGGTTGAAGTCGTGTAGCGCATCCGCGATACGCGTGCCGCCGGCCCAATCCTTGACGACGCCGCCGCAGCGCGCCAGCGCCTCGTCGGGATCCCGGGCCCGCAATTGCCGCGTCACATTGGTCAATCTGGTGGCGAACAGGAAGACCTTCACATGCCCCCTCGCCTCCATCAGGGCATGCAGGAAATGCAGGAAGATGCGCGTGTAATCATCCATCGAACCGGAGATGTCGCATAAGGCGACGATCGGCGGATGCAGAATGCGGCGGCTGCGGCGCGCGAGCTCGATGCTCGCCCCACCCGAGCGCAGTGAGCGGCGGAAGCTGGCGCGCGGATCGATGCGCGGCCCGCGCGGATCGACGATGAAGCGGCGCGTCACGACCCTGTCGTCGGGCATCACCAGGCGGGCGATGCGGCGCTGCGCCTGGGCGATCTCGGCGGCCGTCATCTGGGCGAAGTCCTTGCTCTGCAAGAGCTCGGTCGAAGAGGCCATGAACTCGGCCGAGATCTCGGTCTCCTCCATCCGCGGCTGCTCGCGCTCGGCTTTGGGCTGCAGCGCCTCGTTGACGCGCAGCGCGCCGGCCTCCTGCTTCTGCGCCTCGGCTGCGAGGGAGGGCGCGATCGGGCTCATGGCGGCGATCATCTTCTCCAGAAGGCCGCGACGGCGGAAGAAGATATGGAAGGCCTGGTCGAAGAGCGGGCTCTGCTCGTGGCGTGTCACGAAGACCGAATGCAAGGTCCAATAGAGATCGTCGCGGCCGCCGAGACCTGCCGCCTCGACCGCCGCCAGCGCATCGAGCAGGGAACCCGGCCCGACCGGCAGCCCCGCTTTGCGCAGCGCACGGGCGAAATGGGCGATGTTGTCGGGGAGATGGTGCTCGCTCATGGGCGCGCCGCCGCCTTCGCCTCCTCGATCAGCTCGGCGACACGTCCGCCTTGCATCTTGGCGATATCGTCCTGGTATTTCAGGAGCACGCCGAGCGTATCGGTCACTTGCGACGGATCGAGCGCCACGGCATCGAGCTCGGCCAGCGCCGAGGCCCAATCGAGCGTCTCGGCGACGCCGGGCACCTTGAACAGATCCTCCTTGCGGATCGCCTGCACGAAGGCGACGAGCTCGGCGGCGAGGCGTTTGCCGATCTCCGGCGCTTTGGCGCGCACGATCGCGAGCTCGCGCTCGAGCGTCGGATAGTCGATCCAGTGATAGAGGCAGCGCCGCTTCAGCGCGTCATGGATCTCGCGGGTGCGGTTCGAGGTGATGATCACGATCGGCGGATGTGGCGCCTTGATGACGCCGAGCTCCGGCACCGTGACCTGGAAATCCGAGAGCAGCTCGAGCAGATAGGCCTCGAAGGCTTCATCGGTGCGGTCGAGCTCGTCGATCAGCAGCACCGGCACGCCGGCCACATCGGGCTCGAGCGCCTGCAGCAGCGGGCGCTTGACCAGGAAACGGTCGGAGAAGATGTCCTCCTCGACCCGCCTCTTGTCGAAGGCCGCCTCCCCGCCCTGCGCTTCGGCCAGGCGGATCGCCATCATCTGGCCCGCATAATTCCACTCATAGACGGCGGACGAGACGTCGAGCCCCTCATAGCATTGCAGGCGGATCAGCCGGCGGCCGAGCGTCGAAGCGAGCACCTTGGCGATCTCGGTCTTGCCGACGCCGGCCTCCCCTTCGAGGAAGAGCGGTCGGCCGAGCTTGAGCGCGAGATAGAGCACGGTCGCGAGCGCACGGTCGCCGACATAGGTGCCTTGCTTGAGGAGCTTCAGCGTCTCGTCGATGGAAGCAGGAAGAGAGTGCACGGAATTGATTGTCACGCGGAGGGTCACACGGGTCGGGTTTGCGGGGATCTGGGGTGAGATTGTGCACGCGCATCATGGCATGCGCCGGCAATATTGTCGAAATCGCACCTGCTGCGGCGACATTTGCCGGGCTTCCATATAGGCAGCCGACGCCCGCGATCCAAGCCGCAGCCCTTCCGCTGCGCCCGAACAGCCTCTAAGCGACCGCGACGGCCTCGATCTCCAGGAGCCAGGCCGCATCGAAGATCGAGGCGATGATGACTGTCATGGCCGGGGCGCTCTCCCCCAATATCTCGCGGCGCACCTGCCGGTTCTCGAGCGCATAGCGGCGATCCGACAGGAAGACCGTCACCTTGGCGAGATTCTCGAGCCCCATCCCGGCAGTCCGCAACTGCGCCTCGACATTGCGCCAGGCAAGGCGCGCCTGATCGGCGAAGGCTGCCGGCACATGGCCGGCCGTGTCGACCGGGATCTGGCCGCTCACGAACAGCATCTTCTGCGCGCCCGTGACGGCCACCGCCTGGTTGTAGCCACCGACCGGCTGCGGGGCGTCCGCCGCGTTGATCAATTGCATCTGCATCATCGTCTCCTGGAGTGTCCGGGGCCGGTCGGCCCGTCCGTAGTGCTCAGCAGAGTCGCCGCTTCCGATCGCTACGGCAAGGGGTGATATGGCCTGCGAGCTCGCGCTATCCTTCTCCCGCTCTTTCGCGGGAGAAGGTGCCGAGGCGGATGAGGGGCGGTCGAGCCCTTCACCGACGTCCCTCATCCGCCCTCACTGCGTTCGGGCACCTTCTCCCGCCTCAAGTGGCGGGAGAAGGAGGCGCACGAATGATGCGCGCTCACAACCGGGCCTTCACCCAAGCCCCTTGTCGGCGAAGGCCGCCATATAATGCTCCGCGGCCTCCTCAGAGAAGCAGCAGAAGATGACACGCTGCAAGGTCGCCGGATCGCGTTCGAGCTCCGCCATCACCGTGGCAAGGGCGATGGTCGCGGCGCGTCCGGCCGGGAAGCGATAGACTCCGGTCGAGATCGCCGGAAAGGCGATCGAGGCGAGCTGCCTGAGCCGGGCCAGCGAAAGCGCTTGGCGATAGCAGGAGGCGAGCAGCGGATCGCTCTCCTCGGCATCGCCGCTCCAGACCGGCCCCACGGCGTGGATCACATAGCGGGCCGGCAGGCGGTAGCCCTTCGTGAGCTTGGCATCGCCGGTCTGGCAGCCGCCGAGCAGCCGGCATTCCGCCAGGAGCTCGGGGCCCGCGGCGCGATGGATGGCGCCATCGACGCCGCCTCCCCCGAGCAGCGAGCTGTTGGCCGCGTTGACGATCGCATCGACCTCGAGCCTCGTGATGTCGGCGACGACCACTTCGAGCCGTATGTCGCCGAGCGTCGCCGTGAGGTGCGGCAGAGGCGGGTTCGCAGCTGGCATCCGCCCTCCGATCCGCGGAATGCTAAGCCCGAACGGCTTAGCGTCTCTTTTCGAAAAGGGCTCGCTTAGGCTGCCTATCTACGGAGAGCCTAATTTACTTGCCGAGGGCCTTGGTGACCGCGCGCTGGGTCATGACGCCGATGAGATGGGCGCGGTAATCGGCGCTCGCATGGATATCGGCATTCAGCCCGGCTGCGTCGACCTTGAGCCCCTCGAGCGATTTTGGGTTGAAGCGCTTGGCCAAGGCCTCCTCGGCGGCATGCCAGCGGAACACGCCCTGGCTGCCGGCGCCGGTGACGGCGACGCGGATCTCGGAACCCTTTTTGGCGACGAAGACGCCGACCAGCGCGAAACGCGAGGCGGGGTTGCGGAACTTCATATAGGCGGCCCGCGACGGCGGACGGAAAGCGATGCGCACGATGATCTCGCCCGGCTCGAGCGCCGTGTCGTAGAGCCCCTTGAAGAAATCCCCCGCCGGGATCTTGCGCTTATTGGTCACGATGGTGGCGTTGAGCGCGATGCAGGCCGCCGGGTAATCGGCCGCCGGATCGTTATTGGCGATCGAGCCGCCGATCGTGCCGCGGCTGCGCACCGCCGGATCGCCGATCATATGGGCCATCTCGGCGAGCGACGGGATCGAGGCCTTCACGACGTCCGAAGCCGCGACCGCGGCATGCGTCGTCATGGCGCCGATGATCAGCGAACGGCCCCTCTGCTCGATGCCGGCGAGATCCTTGATGGCGCCGAGATCAATGAGGGCCGACGGGCTCGCCAGGCGCTGCTTCATGGTCGGGATCAGCGTATGGCCACCCGCCAGGATCTTGCCTTCCTCGTGCTTGGCGAGCGCCGAGGCCGCGCCCCGCACGCTGTTCGCCCGAACATATTCGAATGCATACATTGTCTCGTCCTCCTGAAATCCAAATGCTCGCCGAGAACCAATACTCGCTCAGAAATTGGCGCTTACTCGGCCGCGAGCTTGTGCTGCACGCGCTGGCAGGCCTTCCATACGATCTCAGCCGTCGCCGGCATGGCCACGTGCTCGTGACCGACGGCGTCGGTGATGGCATTGATCACGGCGGCCGGCGCAGCGATCGCGCCCGCCTCCCCGCACCCCTTCACGCCGAGCGGATTTGAGGGGCAGGGCGTGACCGTGGTGCCGACGCTGAACGAGGGCAGGTCGTCGGCGCGCGGCATGGCGTAATCCATATAGCTCGCGGTCACCAACTGGCCTTCCTTGTTGTAGACGGCGCCTTCGAGCAGGGCCTGGCCGACGCCTTGAGCGATGCCGCCATGCACCTGCCCCTCGACGATCATCGGGTTGATGATAACGCCGAAATCATCGACCGCCGTCCAGCGGTCGATGCGCGTCGTGCCGGTGCCGGGATCGATCTCGACCTCGCAGATATGCACGCCCGCCGGGAAGGTGAAGTTGGTCGGGTCGTAGAAAGCGCCTTCCTTGAGGCCGGGCTCCAATTCCTGGCCCGAGAATTTATGCGCGATATAGGCCTGCAGCGCGATGGCGCCGAAATCGGCGGATTTGTCGGTGCCCTTGACGGTGAATTTGCCGTCCTTGAACTCGATATCGCCGGCCGAGGCCTCGAGCACATAGCCCGCGACCTTCTTGCCCTTCTCGATCACCTTGTCGAGCGCCTTGTAGATCGCCGACATGCCGACCGCGCCCGAGCGCGAGCCATAGGTGCCCATGCCGAACTGCACCTTGTCAGTATCGCCATGCACGATCGCCACATTCTCGATCGGCACGCCGAGCCGTTCCGAGACGAGTTGCGCGAAGGTCGTCTCATGGCCCTGGCCATGGCTGTGCGAGCCCGTCAGCACCTCGACGGTGCCGATCGGGTTGACGCGCACCTCGGCCGATTCCCACAGGCCGACGCCGGCCCCGAGCGAACCGACCGCCTGGGAGGGCGCGATGCCGCAGGCCTCGATATAGGAGGAGATGCCGATGCCGCGCAGCTTGCCGTTCCTGGCGCTCTCGCGCTTGCGCTTGCCGATATTGGCGTAGTCGGCGATCTCCATGGCCTTGGTCAGCGAAGCCGCATAGTCGCCGGCGTCATAGGTCATGATCACCGGCGTCTGGTGCGGGAAGGATTTGATGTAGTTCTTGCGGCGGAATTTCGCGGGATCCTGATCGAGCTCGCGCGCTGCCGCCTCGACCAGGCGCTCCACCACGAAAGTCGCTTCCGGACGCCCTGCCCCGCGATAGGCATCGACCGGGGCCGTGTTGGTGTAGACCCCATCGACCTCGCAATAGATGTTGCCGATGTCGTATTGGCCCGACAGCAAGGGCGCGTAGAGATAAGTCGGCACCGATGAGGAGAAGGTCGACAGATAGGCGCCGAGATTGGCGATCGTTCTTGCCCTGAGCGCGGTGATCTTGCCGCTCTCGTCGGTGGCGAGCTCGGCATGGGTCACGTGGTCGCGCCCATGCGCATCGCACAGGAAGGCCTCGGTGCGGTCGGAGGTCCATTTCACCGGCCGCCCCACCTTCTTGGCAGCCCAGACGCAAGCCGTCTCTTCCGCATAGATGAAGATCTTGGAGCCGAAGCCGCCCCCCACATCGGGCGCGATGACGCGCAGCTTGTGCTCCGGCGCGATGCCGATGAAGGCCGAAAGCACGAGGCGCGCCACATGCGGGTTCTGGCTCGTGGTGTAGAGGGTGAAGGCGCCGTCGCCCGTATCGTATTCGCCGATGGCGGCGCGCGGCTCCATCGGGTTCGGCACCAGACGGTTGTTGATGAGATCGATCTTGGTCACATGCTTGGCGGCAGCGAAGGCGGCATCGGTCTTGGCCTTGTCGCCGAGATGCCAGCGATAGACGGTGTTGTCGGAAGCGACATCATGGACCACAGGGGCGCCATGACGCTGCGCCGTCGCGGTGTCGACCTGAGCCCCGAGCACCTGGTAATCGACCTTGACGGCCTCGGCCGCATCCTTGGCTTGCGCCAGCGTATCGGCGATCACCATCGCCACATGGTCGCCGACATAGCGCACCTTGCCCTGCGCCAGGACCGGATGGGCGCCCGCCTTCATCGGCGTGCCGTCCTTCGAATGGATCATCCAGCCGCAGATCAAGCCGCCGACCTTGTCGGTCGCGATATCGTCGCCGGTCAGGATCGCCACGACGCCGGGCATCTTGCCGGCCTTGTGGAAATCGATCGACTTGATCGTCGCATGCGCGTGCGGCGAGCGCAGGAAATACACATGGGCCTGGCCCTGCCGGTTGATGTCGTCCGTATAGCGGCCCTTGCCGGTGATGAAGCGGTGGTCTTCCTTGCGGCGCACCGAAGCGCCGATGCCGGTCGATGTCATGGTCATGTCTCCCGAGCGTTTGTCCCGAAGCCCGCGGCGATTCTGCGTCGCCGTTCCTGCAGATTGCGTTTCGGGGCGAGGAAGAAGCCGCGACGCGTACGGCTGAGCAAAGCCTCGTCCCGCTTAATCGAGCCTCGCCGGCGTCCTACTCGGCCGCCTGCGCATGGGCGTGGTGGCTACGCATCGCCTTGGCACCGGCCGCGATCGACTTGACGATGTTGTGATAGCCGGTGCAGCGGCAGATATTGCCCTCGAGCTCCTCGCGGATCGTGTGCTCGTCGAGGTCGTGCCCCTTGCGATGCACCATGTCGACGGCAGCCATGATCATGCCGGGCGTGCAATAGCCGCATTGCAATCCGTGATGCTCGCGGAAGGCGGCCTGCATCGGATGCAGGTGCTCGCCATGGGCGAGGCCTTCGATGGTGGTGATATGGGCGCCCTCGCATTGCAGGACGAGCAGCGTGCACGACTTCACACCCTTGCCATCCATATGCACCGTGCAGGCGCCGCATTGGCTGGTGTCGCAGCCCACATGCGTGCCAGTCAGGCGTTGGTGCTCGCGCAGGAACTCGACCAGCAAGGTGCGCGGATCGACGGTCGCCTTCACCGCCTTGCCGTTGATTGTCAGGGAAACGCTCGCCATCATGTCCTCCACGCGATGCCCGTGACGGGGCTCGCCGCTTTCTAGCCCGCGCGGCCCTCGCCGCGGGCATTTGGAAACGAAATGCCGAAGCCGACCGGGATGCGCATCATGCCGAGATGGCCGGCCTCGGTCGCTTCGATTTTCGACGCATTCTAATCTCGGCCCTGGCAAAACGGGTGTCAAGCGCGAACGAGGAATTTTGAAACGGCGTTTTTGGGGGGTCGGAGCGCCGAATCGGCGAGCCCCGCGTCCAGCGTTAAGCTTACCGCCGAGACCGGTCGCGCCAGGCGAAGGTCAAGCGGCGGGATTTCAATTTGAAACGGTTTGCCGGCACTGTTTCAAGCTGGCTCGCTCAGCCGCGCAATGCGCTGCTTGAGCGCCTCCTTCTCGGCCTCGCAAGCTTTCAGGCGCCGAGCCAAGTCGAGCGGGATCGGCGGCGTCTCGAGCTTCGAGTTCAGGAACATGATTCCCATTCGCTCGGGCTCGCGCCAAATGACCTTGCCGATATAGCTCCGCGATTTCTGGGCGATTGTCAGATCGAATACTTCAGGAATGCTTGCAGTACTGGCGAAGGTTAACATGGCACCATCGGCAGACATATTCTTGATAGTGCAGTCCTGGGCCGAATACCGGTTGTTGAAGGCGATGGATCCTCCGAAATAGGTACGGTTACGCGGCAGACGACGACGCTCAGACATGGCTGGTGACCCCCATTTGGACACAGGCTTGGCAACTGGGGGAAATGCAGCAAGGGAGAGGCCAGGCGCGCCGAAACCCGGTTAAGTTGTGCTATTAGCAGCACGCAACCTCAAATTGAATATGCGCGACGAAGCTCAGCTTTCGCCGACCGCCTTGACGAAATTGGCGAAGAAGGCGTCCGACATCTTCTTCGCGACGCCATCGATCAGGCGCGAGCCGAGCTGGGCGATCTTGCCGCCGACATTCGCCTGCACATCGTAAGCGAGCATCGTGCCGCCCCCTTCGGCATCGGACAAATGCACCTTTGCGCCACCTTTGGCGAAGCCGGCAATGCCGCCCTCCCCTTCGCCCGAGATGGTGTAGCCGTTGGGCGGATCGATATCGGAAAGCGTGACCTTGCCCTTGAAGGTCGCCTTGACCGGACCGATGGCGAGCTTGGCGATGGCGCGGAAGGCGGTGTCGCCTTCCTTGACCAGCTCCTGGCAGCCGGGGATGCAGGCCTTGAGCACGTCCGGATCGTTCAACTTGGCCCAGACGGTCGCTTTATCGGCGGGGAGCTTCACCTCGCCCGTCATGCTCATGGCCATGGCGGCATCCTTTCATCGTTAGCGGCAGACGACATCATTCGCTTGTACGCTTGTGTTGCGTGGTCATCACCCCTGTCAAGGACCTGGCGCGATCGCAGTTCGGGTCGCGGCGTCGAACTTCCCTCTCGCCCGGCGCACCGCATCCTGGTTGCGCTCGGCCCAATCGGCGAGCACATCCAAAGGATCGCAGAGCGAGCGGCCGATCCGCGTCAGCGCATATTCGACTTGCGGCGGCGTCAGCGGGATGACGCGGCGCGACACCAGCCCGTCCCGCTCGAGATGTCGCAGCGTGACGGTAAGCATGCGCTGCGAAATGCCCTCGATGCGTCGCTTGAGGGCGTTGAAGCGCAGCGGCCCGTCGGCGAGACGCTGCACCACCAGCACGCTCCAAGCATCGCCGACCCGATCAAGGACATCGCGTACCGGACAATCGAAGCTGCGCCGCCGACGCGCGGGAGCAACAGGGGGATTTGCCGGATGCCTCTCGGCCAAGCGCTCTTGGGCCATCGCGGACTCTTGGGCCATCGCGGTTCCTTCCATGTGCCTACCGGACGTCACGGTGCCTCCTTGCGCCGATAGACCGGCGGCGTATCTGGTTACAACTCGTAACTTGCAGCATTATCTTGGAGGCTCAATTGAAAATCGCATTGATCGGCGCGACCGGGAATGTCGGCTCGCGCATCCTGGCGGAGGCGCTGCGGCGCGGGCATGAGGTCACCGCCATCGCGCGCGACATCTCCAAGCTCGCACCGCGCCCCAAGCTCAAGCTCGCCGCCGGCGAAGTCTCCGATCCGGAAGCCCTCGCCAAAACCCTTGCCGGGCATGACGTCGTGGTCAGCTCGGTCCGCTTTCAGACGCCGGGCCTCGGCAATGTGATCGCAGCCACGAGAGAGGCCGGCGTCAGGCGCCTCGCCGTGGTGGGCGGTGCAGGCAGCCTCGAAGCAGCTCCCGGTGTGGCGCTTGTCGACACGCCCGACTTCCCGGCCGCCTACAAGGCCGAGGCCTCGGCGGGCCGCGACTTTCTCGGCCGGCTGCGCCAAGAGACGTCTAGCCAGCAGACCTCGCTCGACTGGACCTTCCTGTCGCCCTCGGCCTTCTTCCATCCCGGCGAGCGCAGCGGCAAGTTCCGCCTGGGAGGCGATCAGCTCCTGGTCGCGGCCGACGGCAAGAGCAGCATCTCCTACGAGGACTACGCCGTGGCGCTTCTCGACGAGCTCGAGACGCCGAAGCATCCGCGCCGCCGCTTCACCGTCGGTTATTAGGCGCGGCAGCGAGCGGGGAAGCGGGGCAGGCTGGACGGGGCATGCCAACGCCTCCCCTGGTCGCGAGTCGCGGATATTCGCATTCCAGACATTCGGTTTCTCGGCCATTTCCCAAGGATCGGCTGGCCCGGATGCCGCGGAAATGGGCCCGCATGCAGTTTTTTTGTGCGGCCAGATCCATGAGCGACAAGGCCCTCACGCACCGAGATCCCGAAAATTCATGAATGATTCCTGCGAGTTCGCGCGCGGGCTCGACGTCTGGATTCAAGTTTTCGTGTATCTGGCCCCGCCGCCAGTTGCGCGATTCAAGCGCCGTTGCTACGACATAGCTGAGATGCAGAAACCTGGCATGGTTCTTGAAGCGCCCGCGGGGCGGCAAGACCACAACCGGGTCAGGACGTCGAGGGGAGAGCAGTCAGCGCATGGCAGTTTTTGTCCAACAGCTCATCAACGGGCTGACCCTCGGCTCCATCTACGGCCTCATCGCCATCGGCTACACGATGGTCTTCGGCATCATCGGCATGGTGAACTTCGCGCACGGCGATCTGTTCATGGTGTCGGCCTTCATCGCCCTGATCGTGTTCGTGCTGTTGACGACCGTGCTCGGCGTGAGTTCCATCGCTTTTGCGCTCCTCATCGTGCTGGTGGTCGGGATGGTGCTCACCTCTTTGTGGGGCTGGGCGATCGAGAGAGTAGCCTATCGACCTTTGCGAGGCGCTTTCCGCCTGGCGCCGTTGATCTCGGCGATCGGCGTGTCGATCTTCCTGTCGAATTTCGTGCAGGTGATACAGGGCGCGCGCAACAAGCCGACCCCGCCGATGATTCGCGACGTGATCGTGCTGTTCGAGCAAGACGGCTACACGGTGGCGCTCGCCTATAAGCAGTTGTTGATCATGGTCGTGACGGCGGTGCTATTGGCCGCCTTCTGGTATGTGGTGCAGAAGACGCCGCTGGGGCGGGCCCAGCGCGCCTGCGAGCAGGACCAGAAGATGGCCGCCCTGCTCGGCGTCGATGTCAATCGCACCATTTCGCTCACCTTCGTGATGGGCGCGGCCTTGGCGGCGGTCGCCGGCACCATGTACCTCGTCTATTACGGCGTCGTCTCCTTCTCGGATGGTTTCGTGCCCGGCGTGAAGGCCTTCACGGCCGCGGTGTTGGGCGGCGTCGGCTCGATCCCCGGCGCCGTGCTCGGCGGCGTCGTCATCGGCCTGATCGAAACCATGTGGTCGGCCTATTTCTCGATCGAGTACAAGGATGTCGCGGCCTTCTCCATCCTGGCCATCACCTTGATCTTCATGCCGCAGGGCCTCCTCGGCAAACCTGACGTCGAGAAAGTCTGAACCGATGGCCGCCGTTCCCCAAAGCACCGCGGCCGCCGCCGCAACCAGCGTTCCCGATCGGCTGATCACGGCTCTGAAAGATGCCGGATTTGCGACCCTCGTGACGCTCGGCTTGTGCGTCCCGATGGTGACCTTGCGCACCGACGCCGATGATGGCGGCCGGCTCGCGCTCTACCCGCGCTTCGGCCTTACCGCGATTTTGTGCCTCGCCGTGTTCCTGGCAAGGCTCGGCTATCTCACCTTATGGGGCAAGGAGGCGCGCGCCGCCCGCCAGCCGGTCGCTCGCAAGGAGGCGATCAAGACGGTCGTTGCGCCTCGCCACACGCTGACCACCATCGGGCTGCCCATCGCGCTCGGCTTCGCCATCGCCTACCCGTTCCTGATGACCCTCGCCAATGGCGGCCTGTCGGAGGCGCGCTACTGGATCGACCTCGGCATCCTGGTGCTCACCTATGTGATGTTGGGTTGGGGCCTCAACGTCGTGGTCGGGCTCGCCGGCCTGCTCGATCTCGGCTATGTGGCCTTCTACGCCATCGGGGCCTATTCCTACGCGATCCTCTCGACCACCTTCCATCTCTCCTTCTGGATCTGCCTGCCGATCTCCGGAATCCTAGCCGCCAGCTGGGGGGTGCTGCTCGGCTTCCCGGTGCTGCGGCTGCGGGGCGATTATCTGGCCATCGTCACCCTGGCCTTCGGCGAGATCATCCGCCTCGTGCTGATCAACTGGGTGCCGGTCACCAATGGCGGGGCCGGCATCGCCTCGATCCCGCGCGCCAGCTTCTTCGGCATCCCCTTCAACGATGACGAGAACGGCTTTGCGGCGGTCTTCGGGCTCGAATTCTCGCCGATGCATCGTATCGTCTTTCTGTTCTACCTGATCTTGACGCTCGCCTTGCTCACCAGCCTGGTGACGACGCGCCTGCGCAGGCTGCCGGTCGGGCGCGCCTGGGAGGCGCTGCGCGAGGACGAGATCGCCTGCCGCTCGCTCGGCATCAACACCACGACGACCAAGCTCACGGCCTTTGCGACCGGGGCCTTGTTCGGCGGCCTCGCCGGCTCGTTCTTCTCGGTGCGCCAGGGCTTCGTGAGCCCCGAGAGCTTCAACTTCCTGGAAAGCGCCATCATCCTCGCCATCGTGGTGCTCGGCGGCATGGGCTCCCAGATCGGCGTGGTGGTCGCCGCGATCGCGATGATCGCCGGCCCGGAAATGCTGCGCAATCTCGGATTCCTGAAAGCGATCTTCGGCGAGAATTTCGATCCGAACGAATATCGCCTTTTGATCTTCGGCCTCGCCATGGTGGTGATGATGATCTGGCGCCCGCGCGGCCTTGTCTCGACACGCGAGCCGACCGTGTTCCTCAAGGAACGAAAATCGATCTCGAGCGACCTCGTGAAGGAGGGCCACGGATGAAGGGCGAGACGCTTCTGCGCGTCGAGCACCTGACGATGCGCTTCGGCGGCCTGACCGCCATCAACGACCTGTCCTTCGAGGCGAAGTCGGGCGACATCACCGCCCTGATCGGACCGAACGGCGCCGGCAAGACGACGGTGTTCAACTGCATCACCGGCTTCTACAAGCCGACCGAGGGACGGGTCGGGCTCGCCCATGGCGGCCAGGCCGCCTTCGCGGCTATCGAGGATGCGACGGCCAAAGGCGCCCGGACGCTCGCGGTCGGCGAGGGAGCGATCCACCTGCTCGAGCGCATGCCCGACTACATCGTCACCCAACATGCCCGTGTCGCGCGCACCTTCCAGAACATCCGCCTGTTCTCCGGCATGACGGTGCTCGAGAACCTGCTGGTCGCGCAGCACAATCCGCTGATGCGCGCCTCCGGCTACTCGGTGCTCGGCATCCTCGGCCTATCCGCCTACGCGACGCGCCAGAAGGCGGCGATCGAGCTCGCCACGGACTGGCTGGAGAGGATCGGGCTCACCGAGCGCGCCGACGATCCGGCCGGCGACCTGCCCTATGGCGCCCAGCGCCGGCTGGAGATCGCACGCGCCATGTGCACCAAGCCGGTCTTGTTGTGCCTCGACGAGCCGGCGGCCGGCCTCAACCCGCGCGAGAGCCTCGAGCTCAACGCGCTCCTGCGCGCCATCCGCGACCATGACGACACCTCGATCCTGTTGATCGAGCACGACATGTCGGTGGTGATGGAGATCTCCGACCACGTCGTCGTGCTCGATTACGGCGTCAAGATCTCGGACGGCCCGCCCGAGCAGGTCAAGAACGACCCGAAGGTGATCGCCGCCTATCTCGGCGTCGAGGATGAAGAGGTCGCGGCCGTCGAAGCCGAAGTCGAGGGACGCGCATGAGTTCGGCACTTGCCAACAGGCCAACACCTGCCAACGGCCCAGGACCTGCCAACGGCCATCAGGCGCCGCTGCTCAGCGTGCGCGGCGTCAAGGCCTTCTACGGCAATATCATGGCGCTGCGCGGCGTCGATGTCGATGTCAATGAGGGCGAGATCGTGACTCTGATCGGCGCCAATGGTGCCGGCAAATCGACGCTGATGATGACGATCTTCGGGCGTCCCCGGGCCCGCGAAGGCTCGATCCACTATGCGGGACGCGACATCACCAATTTCGCCACCCATGAGATCGCAAGGCTCGGAGTGGCACAATCGCCCGAAGGACGCCGCATCTTCCCGCGCATGAGCGTGCTGGAAAACCTGCAGATGGGCAGTGCGCTCGACGACTTCGCGCATTTCGACACCGATATCGAGCGCGTCTTCGCCATCTTCCCGCGGCTGAAGGAACGCGCCTCGCAACGCGGCGGGACCTTGTCGGGCGGCGAGCAGCAGATGCTGGCGATCGCGCGCGCCCTCATGACGCGCCCGAAGCTGCTCCTGCTCGACGAGCCCTCGCTCGGCCTCGCTCCGCTGATCGTGAAGCAGATCTTCGAGATCATCCGCGAGCTCAACTCGAAGGATGGCATGACGGTGTTCCTGGTCGAGCAGAACGCCTTCAATGCCCTCAAGCTCGCGCATCGAGGCTATGTCATGGTCAACGGGGTGATCACGATGAGCGGCACGGGCCGGGAGCTGCTCGCCGACCCGTCGGTGCGCGCCGCCTATCTCGAGGGCGGGAGGCATTAGCATGCAAGGCATCCTCTACGACGACTCCTCGGTCTATATCTTCATCCTGGTCACGCTGATCATGGGCGGCGCGGCGGGGTTCTCGACCGGCAAGGCGATCGCGCAGACCTGGCGGCCCGGATGGCATCTCGTCGCCTCGGCGCTGGTGCTCGGCGTCGGCGTGCGCTTCATTCATTTCGCACTGTTCGGCGCTACCCTGCTGACGCCGCAGTATTATGCGATCGACACCATCCTGGTGCTGCTCGCGACTTTCGCAGGCTTTCGCCTGACACGTGTCAAGCAAATGACGACACGTTATCGTTGGCTCTACAAAGCCGTCGGTCCGTTCGGGTGGACATCCATCGCTTGAAGCCCGAGCGACACATCTTCTGCATGATTTGACCGCTTCACACGATGTATTTCGTGTGTTTTGGAGTGACAGCGCGCCTGAAACTCGCCATGATCGATGTCAGCGCGGCTGGACCGCCGTGGGGTTCGCGGTTCGAACCCTTCAAACAACCCTGTAAGGGAGAGTGTCTATGAAGAAGACGTTGTTGACAGGCTTGGCGCTCGGCGCAGCGCTGGCCTTCTCGGGAAGCGCCTTCGCAGCCGACTTGAAGCTCGCGGTGGCCGGACCGGTGACGGGTCCGAACGCGACCTTCGGCAAGCAGCTGACGGAAGGCGCGAAGCAAGCCGTCGAGGATATCAACAAGGCCGGCGGCATTCTCGGCCAGAAGCTGGTCCTGGAGATCGGCGACGACGCCTCCGATCCGAAGCAGGGCGTGTCGCTCGCCAACAAATTCGCCGGCGAAGGCGTCAAGCTCGTGCTCGGCCACTTCAATTCCGGCGTCACCATTCCCTCTTCCGAAGTCTATAAGGAATCGGGAATGCTGATGATCACGCCGTCGGCGACCAACCCGATGCTCACCGACCGTGAAGGCTATTGGAACGTGTTCCGCACTTGCGGTCGCGACGATCAGCAGGGCTCCGTCGCCGCAGCCTGGATCCTCTCTCACTTCAAGGGCAAGAACATCGCGGTCGTCCATGACAAGACGCCCTATGGCAAAGGCCTCGCCGATGCCACCAAGACCAACCTGAACAAGGGCAAAGTCACCGAAGTCGTCTATGAAGGCATCAACACGGGCGAGAAGGATTATTCGGCGCTCGTCTCGAAGCTGAAGGCGGCCAATGTCGACCTCGTCTATTTCGGCGGCCTGCACACCGAAGCCGGCCTGATCATCCGCCAGATGCGTGACCAGGGCCTCAACGCGCCGATGATGTCGGGCGACGGCATCACCGACAAGGAATTCGCCCAGATCGGCGGCCCGGGCACCGACGGCACGCTGATGACCTTCGCTCCCGATCCGCGCAAGCATCCGGAAGCCGCCAAGGTCGTCGCCGCGTTCAAGGCGAAGAACTACGACCCGGAAGCCTACACCCTCTACACCTATGCGGCGCTGCAGATCATGGCAGAGGCCGCCAAGGAAGCCGGCAAGATCGACACCAAGAAGATGGCTGAGATCATGCACTCGGGCAAAGTGTTCAAGACCGTGATCGGCGACATCGCCTACGACAAGAAGGGTGACATCACCCGTCCCGACTACGTCATGTATGTCTGGAAGAAGAACAGCGCGGGCGTCATCGACTACACCAACAACGAAATCGCGAACTGATCATCACGGCGATCTCACGCCGGATCGGCGCTCGCGGCACAGCCTTCTTTCGTGCATGAACGGTTGAATTCGAGCGCCTATTGCCTATTTGAAGCCCGCCACCTCAAAGTGGCGGGCTTTCGTTTGGCGGGCTTGTTGGTTCGGTGGAATGAGGCGGTCCCATGCAGGCGAGCGTTCCTGAGTTCCCGCGACGCGCGGCCGACATGCCGCCTGGCTGGTCCGCGCGCTCTTCCGCCTTCGATCTGGCGCCGGCCTCGCTCACCCAGCGCGTTTGCGCCTATCTCGTCGATCTCCTCGTCATCGGCAGCCTCATCCTGGCGCTGACGCTGGCGCTGCTGGCGCTCGCCCTCCTCACCTTCGGCGCGAGCCTGCTGCTGATCTGGCCCGTCTGCGCCGCGACGCCGGTGATCTATTCGGGCCTCACCTTGTCGGGGCCGGCCCAGGCGACATGGGGCATGCGTGTCCTTGGCCTTCACCTACGCCCCGTCGAAGGCGGCCGCATCGATTTCCTCACCGGCGCCGCCCATGCGCTGCTGTTCTACATCTTCGGGGCGACGATGACGCCCTTCATCCTGCTGATCGGCCTCTTCCGGCACGATCGCGCCTTGCTGCACGATCTCGCCTTGCGCGTGCGCCTCGTCTCGGCCGGCTGAGACCGACAAAAACCCGCGATTCTCGAGAGAAGCTTCAGCGGCGCTCTTGAGCGGCGCGCGCCAATCGCTATCCTTGTATCTCGACCATGGGTCTTGCGGACATACAGCCTTGACGCATCAGCCGCGCGACACACCGCAATTCTACCTGACCGCTCCGTCGGCCTGCCCCTATCTGCCGGGCCGCATGGAGCGCAAGGTCTTCACCCATATCGTGGGTGAGCGCGCCGCCAATCTCAACGATATCTTGACCCAGGGGGGCTTTCGCCGCTCGCAGACCATCGCCTACCGTCCGGCTTGCGAATCCTGCCAGGCCTGCGTCTCGGTGCGGGTCATCGCGGCTGAGTTCGCGCCTTCGCGCAGCTATCGCCGCATCGTCGCCCGCAATCGCGACGTCATCGGCGCGATGCTGCCGGCGGCGCCCTCCTCCGAGCAATATGCCCTGTTTCGCGCCTATATCGATGCCCGTCACGGCGAAGGCGGCATGGCCGATATGAGCGCCTTCGACTACGCCACCATGGTGCGCGAGAGCCATGTGCAGACGCGCATCATCGAATATCGGCGGCGCGGCCCGGATACGCGCATCACGGGGCGCGGCGAGGGCCCGCTGCTCGCCGTCGCGCTCACCGACATCCTCGCGGACGGGCTGTCGATGGTCTACTCCTTCTTCGATCCGCAGAGCGACCGGCGCAGCCTCGGAACCTTCCTGATCCTCGACCATATCGACAAGGCCCGTTCGCTCGGGCTGCCCTTCGTCTATCTCGGCTATTGGGTCTCGGGATCGCGCAAAATGGACTATAAATGCCGCTTCACGCCTCAGGAGCGGTTGAGCCCGGAAGGCTGGGTCCGCGCATCTCGACGTGACGATCCGTGTTGACTTGACGATCCGGGTTGACTTGACGATCCGTGTTGACTTGGCGCTCCGGGCCGGGTTTCCGTTACACTGACGACCAAGCGGCGTGACGTCACGCCGCCCGAGTGCCGCAGGCCCATGCTTGCGCAAATGATCGCACGGCAAAAAAAGCGCAAGGGAGCAAATGCCATGGCACCGACCACCGTCACGCCGTCGCAAGCCGAATCGTCATCGCCGGACCGCAAGCCATGGTGGTCACATCTCTATGTCCAGGTGCTGATCGCCATCGCGATCGGCGTGGCGCTCGGCTATTGGCGGCCCGATCTCGCCGGCTCCGATTTCGTCAAGTCGCTGGGCGACGGCTTCATCAAGCTGATCCGCATGATCATCGCGCCGATCATCTTCTGCACCGTGGTATCGGGCATCGCCAGCATGGAGAGCATGAAGAAGGTCGGGCGCGTCGGCCTCACCGCGATCGTCTATTTCGAGATTGTGACGACAGTGGCACTGCTCGTCGGCCTCGTCATCGTCAACGTGCTGCAGCCGGGTGTCGGCGCCAATATCGATCCCAAGACCATCGACCCTTCGAAGATCGCCGTCTTTACGGCTGCCGCCCATGACACGACGACGGTCGGGTTCCTGATGAGCATTATCCCGGACTCCTTCATCGGCGCCTTCGCTAAGGGCGATATCCTCCCCGTTCTGCTGATCGCGGTGTTGTTTGGCTTTGCGCTGTTCCGCATGGGCGATGCCGGCAAGCCCGTTCTCGACATGATCGACCGGGTCGGCAAGGTGATCTTCGGCATCGTCGGCATCATCATGCGCGCCGCACCCGTCGGCGCTTTCGGCGCCATGGCCTATGTGGTCGCGAAATTCGGCATCGGCAGCCTGTGGTATCCGATCTATCTGTTGATCATCTTCTACAGCACCAGCATTTTCTTCGTGGTCGTGGTGTTCGGCCTGATCGCGCGCTGGGCCGGCTTCAGCATCTTCGCCTTCGTGCGCTATATCAAGGAGGAGCTGCTCTTGGTGCTCGGCACCTCCTCTTCGGAATCGGCACTGCCGCGGCTGATGGCGAAGCTCGAGAATCTGGGCTGCGAGAAATCGGTCGTCGGTCTCGTCATCCCGACCGGCTATTCCTTCAACCTCGACGGCACGACGCTCTACCTCGCCCTCTCCTCGATCTTCGTGGCGCAGGCGACGAACACGCCGCTGACTTGGACCGACCAGCTCGCCATCATGGCGGTGCTGATCCTGTCCTCGAAAGGGGCGGCCGGAGTGACGGGAGCAGGGTTCACGACCCTCGTCGCGACCTTGTCGGTGATCCCCACCATTCCGCTCGTCGGCATCACCACGATCCAAGGCATCGACAAATTCATGTCGGAGTGCAGGGCGCTCACCAATCTCGTCGGCAACGGCGTCGCCACCATCGTCGTCTCGAAATGGGAAGGGGCGCTCGACACCGCGCGCATGCAGCGCGTGCTGACGGCGGAGACGCAAGTCGAGGCCGATAATCCGGAAGTTCTGGTCGCTTAGAGCAAACCCCGTCTTACCCTCGCCCGCTTGCGGGCGAGGGTGCCGAGACGAAGTCGAGGCGGGAGGGGGAAGCGCGTGGGTTGCTCCCGCGCCTCGACGCCGATATAGCCCCGCCACTGCAATCCCCGAACCTTCCAGGATGACATATGGCCAGCGAGCGCACCTTCTCCATCATCAAGCCCGACGCGACGCAGCGCAATCTGACCGGTGCGATCAACGCCGTGATCGAGAAGGCGGGGCTGCGCATCGTGGCGCAAAGACGCGTCCAGATGACCAAGGGGCAGGCGGAAGCCTTTTACGCCGTTCACAAGGCGAGGCCGTTCTATGGCGAGCTCGTCGACATGATGAGCGCCGGCCCGGTCGTGGTCCAGGTTCTCGAAGGCGAAAATGCCATTGCCAAATATCGCGAGGTGATGGGCGCCACCAATCCGGCCAACGCGGCGGAAGGCACGATCCGCAAGAGCTTCGCCGTGTCGATGGGCGAGAATTCGGTGCATGGCTCCGACAGCCCCGAGAACGCCGCAATCGAGATCGCTCAGTTCTTCTGCGGAAACGACATCGTCGGTTAATCGATTTCTCTCCGACCGTCACGGCTTCGCCCCAGTTTCTGGGATAGAATCCGGATGCTAGGATAGAATCCAGATGCTCGGATAGAATTTGGGCCGAGCCTCATGTTCGGCGCAATGGCTGCTCCATCAGGAGGATTGCCGCGATGAACAGGACCGTGATGTCCGCTGCCGCGCTGGCCCTGGCGGGAGCCGGCGCCTTCGCGTTCGCGCAGACGCAATCGCCGTTCGCGGACTCGCCGGCGGCTCCAGCCGTCAGCACGATTGCCATGGCCGGGATGCGGGCTTCGGCCGAAGACCGTGCCGTCCTCCTTGATGCCCGCCTCGGCGCCATCAAGGCAGCACTGAAGCTGACGTCGGATCAGGAAAAGCTCTGGGTGCCCGTCGAATCCTTCATCCGCAAGAGTGCGACCCTGCAGGATCAGCGCATCCAGGAGATGCGCGAGCGCGTGGCGCAAATGCGCGACGGCGCCCAGCCAAGCTTCGATCCGATCGCCAAGTTGCGCAAGCGCGCCGACCGCATGACGGTCGAAGCTGGGCGGATGCGCGAATTCGCTGACGCCGCAGCGCCGCTCTATGCCTCGCTCTCCGAAGACCAGAAGCGGCGTGCCTTCCTCCTCCACCGGGCGCGCGGCGACGTGCTGGGGCTCGGCGGCAGCGCCATGCGCGGCGATGATCTCAGCGGTTTTGGGGATATGGGCCGCTTGGGCAAGCACTTGGGCAGAAGTCTTGAGATGTTGGATTGGCGCGGCTAGAGAGGCGCGCCGCGTCATCGTCTCGTCCGGATCGGGCTCTTGCGGCTCAGCCGCGCGCCGCAACTTCATAAGAGATCGCGAGGGATCCTCTCTTCGAAGTCGCGGGACCCGGCCAGCGTCCCGTTCTCATAGGCGCGAAGACTCGCCGCAACGACGAAGTCGGTCGCCGTGGCCTGCATCGAGGTGCGGGTTTCGATGCGGATCCGCCAGCCCTCGCGCCCGAGCGCGTAGCTCTGGGTGAGGTGGTAGCGGGCAGTCAGCGGATCGTCGGCACCGATCGTCAATTCGCGTCTGAGGTCGTGCGAGATCGTCGTGTCGATCTCATCGAAGCGCAGCACGCCTTCGCCGAACAGGCCGCCCTCGCCATGGGTCACATAGGTTGAAACGCCGGTGAGAAGATCGAAGGCGGTTGTGCGGGTCATGCGCCCTTCGGCCACCTTGGTGATTGGCGCCGGGCGGCCTCGCAGCGGCGGCTCGAAGCCTATCGCCTCGTCGCGCGGATCGGGCGGCCGCACGGGCAGGACGAGCTTGCCCGGGACCCGCAGTGTCAAGGTCGCGGCTTCGGGCGCCGGCCAGATGAGGGGCCAGTAGCCCGTCGAAAATGCCAACCGCACGACATGGCCCGGGGCAAAGCCATGTCCGCAATCATTGAGCTTCACGCGGATCTTGTAGAATGCGCCCGGCACCAATGCGCTCGGCTCGGCGTGGCTGTCTCGATGCGTGAGGTTGAGCACGCCATAGGAGACCCGGCGGGACGAGCCATCCGGTGCCACGTCGCAAAGCCGAACGCAAAGCTGCGCCAGCTTCTTGTCGGCGGCGATCTCGATCTCGACCTCCGGAGCGCCGAGGATTTCGACGCGATCGCTGAGCGGCTCACCGTCGAAGAGCAACGAGAAACCGTCATCATGGCGCTGGTCTGCCGGCCCCTCGCCCGCAACGCCCGTGCCCATCCACTCGCCGACCGCAAGACCGGTCCAGCAAGGTGAGCGGATCGTCGTCTCTCCGCCGGCCGCGGGCACGACCCCGAGACCACCACCATTCAGATAGAGCACTCGCCGCTCGATGCGAGGCGACGGCCATTGCGCCTCGCCGACGAAACGGCCCGGCACCGGATCGCGATCGCCCGGCGGCGACCAGTCTTCGATGAAGGCGCGAAGCATCGGCTCCGCCATGATGCCGCGATCCTCGTCCTTCAGCCAATGATCCCACCAACGCAAGGCCTCCTGCAGGAAGCCGATGGCCGGCCCCGGCGTGCCATCCTGCGCATAGACATGGGCCCATGGACCGATCAGCCCGCGCCGCGGCACTGTGAGCCCTTCGAGCAAGCGCAGCACCGCGTTCGTATAGGCATCGGCCCAGCCGCCCACTGCGAAGACCGGGCAGGTGATGGCGGAAAAGTCCTCACAGACGGAGCCATGCTTCCAATAAGCGTCGCGACGCTGATGCGCGAGCCAAAGCGCCGGGAAGAACGGCAGCGCTTGCAGCCGCTCGAGCCATTGATCTCGCCACGCCTCGCCCACGAGCCGCGGATCGGCGGGGCGGGCCTGATAGGCGAGCATGATCGTGCCCCACCACAGATTGTCGTTCAGCAGGGTTCCGCCCATGTAGTGGATGTCATCGGCGTAGCGATCATCCGTCGAGCACACGGTGATGATGGCCTTCAGCGCCGGCGGACGCAGCGCCGCGGTCTGCAGCGCGTTGAACCCGCCCCAGGATTTACCCATCATCCCGACGCGCCCATTGCACCAGCTCTGGCGACTGAGCCAGTCGATCACCTCGCAGGCGTCTTGCAGCTCCCGGCCCAGATACTCGTCCGCCATATGTCCGTCCGACTCGCCCGAGCCGCGCGTGTCGACGCGGATGGCGGCATAGCCCTGCGCGGCGAACCACCCATGCATCGGTTCGTCGCGCCCGCGCGTGCCGTCGCGCTTGCGATAGGGGATGTATTCGAGGATGGCCGGCACGGGCTTCTCGGCGGCATCCGCTGGAAGCCATAAGCGCGCCGCAAGACGGATGCCGTCCGAAAGCTCGATGAAGAGGTGCTCGACAACGGTGACAGCGGGCATTGGAAGCGTGGCCTGAATAGCGGCGAGCGGTCCTACGCGGCGGCGCGCGCCGCGAGCACCTGATCGAGCCAGGTCGTATCCATCTCCGGCACCGAGGCTAAAAGCTTTTCAGTATAGGGATGGAATGGAGGCGCAAAAATTTCAGCCGTCGCTCCCTGGGCGATGATCTCGCCTCTCAGCATCACGGCGGTCCGGTGCGCGATGCGCCGCACTGTGCCGAGATCGTGCGTGATGAACATGTAGGCGAGACCGAGCTCATCCTGAAGCCGCCTCAGGAGCTTCAAGACCTCCTCGGCGACGAGCGGATCGAGCGCCGAGGTCGGTTCGTCGCAGATGATGAGGTCCGGCTCGGCCGCGAGCGCTCGTGCAATGCACACGCGCTGCTTCTGACCGCCGGATAGCTGGCCGGGACGTCGCTTGGCGAAATCCGGCGGAAGGCCGACCAGGCTCAAGAGCTCCGACACCCGTTCCTTGATTGCCGCTCCGGAACGGCCAAAATAGAACGCCACGGGGCGACCGATGATTTCCTCAAGCGACTGGCGCGGATTGAGCGCCACGTCCGGCATCTGATGCACCATCTGGAGGCGGCGCAGGACATCGCGCGGGCGTTGCGCCAGAGCGGGCAGCAATGTTTGCCCCACGAGCTTCACATCGCCGGTCCAGCGCGGCAGCAGGCCCACGACGACGCGCGCCAACGAGCTCTTGCCGGAGCCGGACTCGCCGACGACGGCGAAGGTTTCGCCGCGCGCGATTGCGAGATTGATGTTCTTGACGACGGGGACACTTCGTCCGTAGCCGGCCTCGACATTGGTGATGCTCAACACCGGATCGGTGCCCTTGGGCGGATCAACGAGCGCAATATGCTCGGCTTCGCGCCGTTCATTCACCAGAGCCGTGGCATAAGGCGTCGACGGCTTTTCCAGAACCTGGCGCGCATCGCCCACTTCAACCATCTTCCCATGCCGGAGCACCATGATCCGATGGGCGATCTGCGCCACCACCGCCAGATCATGGGTGATGTAGAGGCCAGCGGTGCCGAATTCCCGGATCAGGTCGCGTAGCAGCGCCAACACTTCGATTTGCGTCGTGACGTCGAGCGCCGTCGTCGGCTCGTCGAGCACGATCACATCCGGCCGACAGCTCATCGCCATGGCGGCCATGGCGCGCTGCAACTGCCCCCCCGAAACCTGATGCGGATATCGATCCCCGAAGGTTTCGGGATTAGGCAGTTGCAGGGTGCGGAACAGACGCAGCGCATAGGCTTCGGCCTCGGCCCTGTCCATCACGCCATGGGTGACGGGGGCTTCGCAGACCTGATCCATCAGGGTCATGGCCGGGTTGAACGAGGCCGCGGCGCTCTGCGCGATATAGGAGATGCTCTTGCCGCGGATATTGCGTCGCTGCGACGCCGTGCTGGCGCGCAGCTCCGTTCCATTGATGGTGATGCTGCCGCCCGTGATGCGGCACCCCGCGCGGGCATAGGCCATGGAGGCCAGACCGATCGTCGACTTCCCGGCGCCCGACTCGCCAATCAGGCCGAGGATCTCGCCGCGCTTCAGCGTCACGTCGACATTGTCGACCAGCACCGCACCCGTGATCGTTTCGACCCTGAGCCTTTCCAGATGCAGTACCAGGTCGTCGATCATGCAGGCATCTCCTCACATCTCGGCTTGGGATCCGGATGGTCGCGCATCGATCGACAACAGCCAGTCGACGACAAGATTGACCCCGACCGTCAAGGTCGCGATTGCCAGAGCCGGGTAGAGCGGAGCGAACAGCCCGAAATTGATGGCGGCCGCATTCTCGCGAACCATGCCGCCCCAATCCGCATAAGGGGGCTGAACCCCGATCCCGAGGAAGCTCAGCGCCGCGACGAACAGGAAGTTGAAGCAAAACCGCAGTCCAAATTCCGAAATGAGCGGAGCTGCAGCGTTCGGCAAGATCTCCCGGCGGATCACCCACCATAGGCCCTCGCCACGCAGGCGGGCCACCTCGACGAACTCCAGCGTCGCCAGGTTCATCCCGAGCGCCCGTGCCAAGCGGAACACGCGTGTCGAATCCAGGACGGCGATGGTCACGATCAGCACCGGAATCGATGAGCCGAACACACCCAGAATGATCAACGCAAATATCAGCTGCGGGATCGACAGCATGATGTCGACGACGCGGGACAAGATGAGGTCGGCCCATTTTCCCGTTACGGCGGCAGTGAACCCCAAGGTCACGCCGATGAAGAACGACAGGAGCGTCGTCGCCGCCGCAATGCCGATCGTCATGCGGGCGCCGTAGATCAATCGGCTCAGCATGTCGCGGCCGATCTGGTCGGCGCCGAGCAGCATCTGCGCCGATGATGTCGCCCATGTGTCCCCGACTGATTGTGATTGATCATAGGGAGCGAGCCATGGACCGAACACGGCCACGAGCAGGGCGACGACGACAATCGCGAGCCCGATCTTGGCGGTCAGGGGGGGTCTATGCCCGAATATTGTCATGGCTCTCCCCTCTACCGCGGATGTCGAAGACGGGGATTGACGAGGATGGCCAAGATATCGGCGAACGTGTTCAGGCCGACGAAAACGGCCGCGAAGACGAGGCCGCAGGCTTGCACCACCGGGACGTCGCGCTTCGCGACGGCGTCGACCATGTATTGGCCAACCCCCGGATAGACGAAGACGTTCTCCACCACCACGACGCCGACCACGAGATAGGCGAGGTTGAGGGCGACGACCGAAACAATGGGGCCGGCTGCATTCGGCAAGGCATGCCGGGATACGACTCGCGACCGTGACAGCCCTTTCAGGAAGGCCATCTCTATATAGGCAGTCGACATGATCGACAGAACGGAATTGCGGGTCATTCGCAACATATGCGCCGTGACGACCATGGTGAGGGTCAAGGCCGGCAATGTCGCGACGTAGAGCCGCTGGTCCACGCTCATGCCTGCAAAGACGGTCGCGAGCGAAGGGAACCAGCCGAGGTTGATGGAGAAGATGATGATGAGGATGTAGCCGACGAAAAATTCCGGCACCGAAATCGCGATCAGGGTCAGGACATTCGAGATCCTGTCGGAAAACCGCCCTTCGCGGATCGCGGAGAGAATGCCGAGCCCGACCGCAAGCGGAACGGCGAGCGCGGCGGCGTAGCCGGCCAGGAACAAGGTGTTGGTGAATCTCGGCCAGAGCTCCTCGATGATATTGCGCTGATTGGTCAGGGCTCGGCCGAAATCTCCGCGCAATACGCCAAACAGCCAGGCGAAATATCGCACATAAGCGGGCCGGTCGAGGCCGAGCTCCAGGCGAAAGACTCTCAACGCATCCGGTGTCGCCTGCTGCCCGAGGACGGCGGAGGCGACGTCACCCGGCAAGATCTGCGTACAGATGAAGATCAGAACCGAGACTGCGAGGAGTGTCAGGACCCCGAGGCCGGCCCGTGTTGCGATGAGGCGCAGCACGGGAAGCCGTTCAGACTTGCGGCCAATGAAGCGACCGGTTCATGCGAACCAGCCCTTCTCGGCGATGCGCTGATCGCACATGTCGTAATGGGGATGGGGGGCGGTGCCCATGACCTTCTTCCCATAGCCGTCGAGATAGTCGCCGACCGCGAAGCAGACCATGCCGCCATCGTCGATGATCAATTTTTGCGCGTCCGCATACATCTGGGTCCGCTTGGCTTCGTCGAGCTCGGCGCGAGCCCCAATGACGATCTTGTCGAATTCCGGGCGCTTCCAGGCCGTGTCGTTCCAGTTCGCGGTCGACAAGAAGGTCTGCGAGAGCTGGTTGTCGATCGTCGGGCGGCCGCCCCAATAAACCGCGCAGAACGGGACCTTGAGCCAGACATTGTCCCAGTAGCCGTCACCCGATACGCGTTTGACCTCCAGATTGATGCCGGCCTTCTTCATGGCTTCCTGGTAGAGAACTGCAGCGTCGGTCGCCCCCGAGAACGCGCCTTCGGAAACCTGCAGCTCAAGCTTGGCGTTCGCCATGCCGGCCTTCTTGAAGTGGAACGCGGCCTTCTCCGGATCGTAGGGCCGCTGCGGGATGTCCTTGGCGAAATACTTCATCGAGGGCGGCACGGTCGTGTCGTTGCCGATCGTCGCATAGCCCTTATAGACGGCGTCGATGATCTTCTGACGGTCGATGCCGTATTTGAGAGCGAGGCGAATGTCGTTGTTGGTATAGGGGTCGGCGGTGCAGAGCGCCACGAAGGCGAAGCGGTTGCCCGTGCCCTTCGTCCTCACCACATTCACCGTGGGGGCCTTCATGACGAAGCCGACCGTCTTCGCGTCCAGGCGGTTGCCTGCGTCGATCTGGCCGGAGATCAGCGCCTGGGTGCGCGCCGCCGAGTCGGGGATATAGCGCAGCTCGACGCCGTCGAAATTCCCCCGATTGGGCTTCCAGTAGGCTCCAGGCTTCCTCTTGGTGATCACACGCACGCCGGGCTCGAAGCTCTCGAGCGCATAGGCGCCCGTGCCGTCGGGCTTGGAAAAGTCGGTGAAGCCGTTGGGCACGATCAAGACATGATAATCCGCGAAAGCGTAAGGCAGGCCCGCATCGCCGCTCTTCAGCGTGATCTCGATCTGGTTGGCGGTGAGCTTCTTGATGTCCGCAATGCCGCTGAGAAGATCTTTGGCGCCCGATTTCGTCTCGCCCCGATGCAGGTTGAGCGAGTAGATGACGTCATCGGCATCGAGCGTCTTGCCTGAACCGAAGGTAACGCCCTTGCGGATGTTGAAAATCCAGGTCGTTGCGCCGGGCTTGGCTTCCCAGCTCTCGGCGAGCTCGCCGGCGGCGTCGCCCTTGGTGTCGACCTCGACGAGACCATTCCAGATTTGCCAGCCGTAGGAAATCGGGATGGAATCCGCATAAGTGCGGGGGTCGAGGCTGTCCGAAGCAGTGCCGCCCTCCATGCCGAGCTTCAACGTGCCACCCTTCTTGGGCGTGTCATCGGCGAGCGCGGGGCGCATGCCGAAGCCGAGACCAAGAGCAGTGGCGCCTGCCATCAGCTCGCGACGGTCGATGATCAATCCCGATGCGTTGTGTTGCTTATTCCTTGTGTCGGTCATGCTCTTGGCCTCCCGCAACGCTGCAATGGCGTGAGTATGTCGCCGTTCTGCGAGAACGTCGAGCCTATTTATTATCCTCGACGCCTCTATGAATCGCAACGGACTTGCGAAAGCATGGACTTAGAGAAACTTGGAGCCGGTGCTGCCCATGACGCGACGCCCGAACATTCTCGTGATCATGGCAGATCAGATGACGCCTTCCGCCCTCTCGATCCATGGCGGCCCTGCCAAGACGCCACATATCTCGGCGCTGGCCGCCGAAGGGGTCGTGTTCGACGCAGCCTATTGCAACAGCCCGCTATGCTCGCCCTCGCGCGCCGTGTTCATGTCCGGCCGGCTCCCGTCGAAGACTGGGGTCTATGACAATGCGGCCGAGTTCCGGTCCGATATCCCGACCTTCGCCCATCATCTGCGCCTTTCGGGTTATCATACCACCCTCGCCGGAAAGATGCATTTCTGCGGAGCCGACCAGCTGCACGGCTTCGAACAGCGGCTCACGACCGACATCTACCCCGCCGATTTCGGCTGGACGCCGGATTGGAGCCGACCGCATGCGAGACCGAGCTGGTATCACAACATGAGCTCGGTCACCGATGCGGGCCTTTGCGTGCGCTCCAACCAGATCGACTTCGACGAGGAGGTGGTCTTCTCGGCGGAGAGGGCGATCTACGACCATGTGCGCAGCTCGGATGAGCGCCCCTTCTGCCTCGTCGTCTCGCTCTCCCATCCGCATGATCCGTTCGCGATCCCCGAGCGTTGGTGGAATCTGTATTCGGGCAGCGAAATCGATCCTCCGCGCATCCCGCTCGATCGCAATCGGCTCCATCCACATGAGGAGCGCCTCTGGAAGATCTGCGACATGGATGCGTCGCGCGTGACCGCCGAACAGGTGTTCCGCGCCCGCCGGGCCTATTACGGCGCGATCTCCTATGTCGACGACAATATCGGGCGGCTGACGAAGGCGCTCGCGGCGACCTCGCTCGCCGAGAACACCGTCGTGATCGTGACCAGCGATCACGGTGAAATGCTGGGTGAGCGCGGCTTCTGGTACAAGATGAGCTTCTTCGAAGGCGCCTCCCGAGTGCCGCTTCTCGTGCACGCGCCGACACTCTTCCCCGCGCGGCGTGTTTCCGGCGTGGTTTCGCTTGTCGATATTCTGCCGACTCTCGTCGAGATCGGCAATGAGGGAGTTTTGCCCGACGCGACAGGGGAGATCGACGGACGCAGTCTCCTGCCGCATCTGAACGGCAGTTCAGGGCATGACGAAGCGATCGGCGAATATCTCGCGGAGGGCGCGATAGCGCCGATCGTGATGATTCGGCGCGGAGCCCATAAATTCATTTCGAGCCCCTCCGATCCCGACCAGCTTTACGACCTGACGGCCGACCCCGACGAGCAGAGGAACCTCGCCGGTGCAGCCGAACACCAAGGCGTGCTTGCCGAGTTCCGTGCCGAAATTGCCGGACGCTGGGATCTCGCGGCGCTCGACCGCGCGGTCCGCGACAGCCAGCGCCGGCGCCACCTGGTCACCTCGGCTTTGACGGTCGGCACGCTGACGTCCTGGGATTACCAGCCCCCTCGCGACGCCAGCCGCGAATATATCCGCAACCATATGGACCTCGACGACCTCGAGGCCCGTGCCAGGTTTCCCGCGCCGAGATAGGTCGGCAAAGATCCACGGGCGGCATGGTGAACCAAACACAGCGCGGCTGCTCGGGGCGGCGGATCATGTGCCTGGCGCGCCCGAGCGTCCCGTTGCCGCCCCCTCCCCTCGTCGTCGCGATCATGCTAATTCCCTGAACCATGAACGCACATGCCAAAGTGAACGCAGCTGCCAAAGTGAACGGATCTGACAAGATCGAGATCCGCCACTCCACATGCCCGCATGATTGCCCCTCGGCCTGCGCCCTCGATGTGGAAGTGATCGAAGGCACCAGGATCGGCCGCGTCCACGGCTCCAAGCAGCAGAGCTACACGGCAGGTGTCGTCTGCGCCAAGGTGGCGCGCTACGCCGAGCGCATCCATCATCCCGACCGGTTGATGCACCCGCTGCGGCGCACTGGGCCCAAAGGTTCGGGATCCTTCGCGCGCATTTCCTGGGACGAAGCGCTCGACGAGATCGCGGCGCGCTTCGATGCGGCGGAGGCCGAGTTCGGGCCTGAATCGGTCTGGCCCTATTACTATGCCGGCACGATGGGCCTCGTGATGCGCGACGGCATCAACCGGCTCGCCAACGAGAAGAAATATTCGCGTTTTTACGGCACTATCTGCTCGACCATCGCCTCGACGGGCTTCGCGGCCGGCACCGGCAAGGTCGCGGGCGTCGACCCGCGCGAGATGGCGAAATCCGATCTCGTGGTGATCTGGGGCACGAACCCCGTTTCCACCCAGGTCAATGTGATGACGCATGCCGCCAAAGCCCGCAAGGAGCGCGGCGCCCGGATTGCGGCGGTCGACATCTACGACAATGCCACGATGAAGCAGGCCGATATCAAGATCATCTTGCGGCCAGGCACCGACGGCGCCTTCGCCTGCGGCGTCATGCATGTGCTGTTCCGCGACGGCCATGCTGATCGCGACTATCTTGAGCGCTACACCGATTGCCCGGAAGAGCTCGAGGCGCATCTCGCGACCCGCACCCCGGAATGGGCCTCCGCCATCTGCGGCGTGCCGGTTGCGGAGATCGAGGCCTTCGCCAAGGCGGTCGGCGAGACGAAGCGCAGCTTCTTCCGGCTCGGCTACGGCTTCACCCGCAGCCGCAATGGCGCGGCCCAGATGCATGCAGCCTCGTGCATCCCGGCCGTCACCGGCGCCTGGCAATATGAGGGCGGCGGCGCCTTCTTCAACAACGGCTCGATCTTCGGCTTCAAGAAGACGCTGATCGAAGGCCTCGATATGCTCGATCCGCGCACGCGCCGGCTCGACCAGTCGCTGACCGGGCGCATCCTCACCGGCGACCCGGCGGCGCTCAAGGGCGGCCCGCCGGTGAAGGCGATGCTGATCCAGAACACCAATCCGATGACGGTCGCGCCAGAACAGAATCTGGTGCGCCAGGGCTTTGCGCGCGAGGATCTGTTCGTCGCGGTGCATGAGCAGTTCATGACCGAAACAGCCGCCATGGCCGATATCGTGCTCCCCGCCACCATGTTCATGGAGCATGACGACCTCTATTACGGCGGCGGCCACCAGCACATCTCGGTCGGCGCGAAGCTCATCGACCCGCCAGGCGAATGCCGCTCCAATCACGAGGTGCTGCAAGGGCTGGCGAAGCGGCTCGGCGCTTCCCACCGCGCCTATGCGATGACGCCGCGCCAGATCATCGACGAGACTTTGAAGTCCAGCGGACACGGCGACATGACCACGCTCGAAGCGGAGCTGTGGCGCGACCTCCAGCCGGATTTCCGCGCCTCGCATTATCTCGACGGCTTCGCTCATCGGGACGGGAAGTTCCACTTCAAGGCCGATTGGACGAAGGTCGCGGTTTCGAACGACGGGCTGATGGGAGCCTGGCAGGAGATGCCGTCGCTGCCCGATCATTGGCGGATCATCGAGGAGGCCGATGAGGAGCACCCCTTCCGGCTGGCGACGAGCCCGTCGAGGAGCTTCCTCAACACGAGCTTCAACGAGACGCCCTCCTCCAAGGCACGCGAAGGCGCCCCGAGCGTCATGATGCATCCGCTCGATGCGGCGCGCCTGTCGATCGTCGACGGCGAGCACGTCACCTTGGGCAATCGCCGCGGCGAGACGACGCTCACCGTCAAGCTGTTCGACGGCGTGCGCCGCGGCGTGCTGATCGCCGAATCCGTGCATCCCAACCACGCCCATATCGGCGGGCGCGGCATCAACACGCTGACGGGCGCCGAATCGGTCGCCCCACATGGCGGCGCGGCCTTTCACGACAACAAGGTCTGGGTGAGGAAGGCCGCGGCGGCCTGAGGCGCCACCCATCGGGAAGGCTTCGGAAGCCCTTTACGCGACGCAACTCGCCAGCATGTCGCGCAGCCGCGTATCGAAGGTGAGCTTCACCTTGCCCCTGGCGGCATCGAGCATGCCGTCGCGCTGTGAGTTCGCTGCCCATTCCGTGTCGACCCAGCCTTCCCGCACGGCCTTCGCGAATCTGTGGCTTTGCCAGCCATGCCAGGCGGGCAGGCCGGCCGCCTCCAGGCGCGCCGCTTGCGCGGCCTTCTCGCGGAAGACATCCTTCGCTCGCAAGGGAAGATGCAGGCACAGGAAGGGGCTGCGGCGCGATCGCTTGTGCCCCACGCCTTTGAGGGTGTGGTTGCCGGGACCGATCTGCAGGCCGGCGACCGCCCGGACGATGTATTTGCGCTGATAGGGCGCCTCCACATAGGAGAACTCGCCGGCCTCGACGCCGAGCCGGGCCCGCCGGAAATCCCCGAAGCTCGCATCGCTGCGATAGACCGCCTGGAGCACGCCCCGTGGCTGCCGCTCGGTCTGCTCGCGCCGCTGGATGAAATTCACGACCGGCACCGAGACGGCGTCCTCGGCGCGCGAGCGCAAGGCGTGCGCGAGGCCGCCCGGCGCGCACCAGAACTCATCGGCATCGAAAGGCAGGATCCAGCTCGCGCCAAGCTTCAGTGCCGCTTGTGCGAGCTCGGTCACGGCCTCGGCCTGGTGAAAGCCGGAATTTCCGGTCCGGCTCCAGAGGATGCGGCGATCCGATGTCGCCAGCTTCTCGAGCAGGCGCGCGGTCGCGTCGGTCGAATCATTGTCCGCGATCAAGATGCGATCGAGGCCTTGGGCGAGATGATGCCGGATCGTCGTTTCGACAAGATCCTCTTCATTACGGACAAGCGCTATTCCAACAAGCATCGCAGATGATCACGCAGATAAGATGGGGGCCGGCGAGCGAGGGCATCGAGTAGTGTGGTGAATCCACAATTCGGGGCGACGCCCCCGTTGAAGTCGCGCCGCGATAGGTTAAGGAAAGGCTGACCTATTGCAAGAAGGAGCTTGCCGTGCCTCGCTTTCGCGCCACTCTCATCGGCATCGGCCTGTGCTCCCTCTCGCTTGCTCCGATCGCGGCACTGGCCGGCGCCTCTTCGCAGAACCTGCCTCCGCAGACCGACCCCTCCGCCAAGAATCTCACGCCCTATATGATCTCGCTGCGCGCCTTCGATGCCTGCCTGATCACGCAATCGCGACTGCAAGGCACGACGCGCGAGGCCGTGCACACGCCCTGCTCCTGCTATGCCAAGCTGACCGTCAAGAATATGTCGAAGGAGGAGCTCGATGCCTTCCGCGACACCGGCTATTTCAACGATACAGCGCGCCAGAAGGCTCTCGAGGCGCTCGATACCTGCAAATTGCCGCGCCCGCCCCTGGGCTGAGCGCGCGACCTGAGCGCTGAGCCGCCTCTATGCGCAACGACACTCGCCGCCCCGTGAGCTACGCCGAAGCCGGCGTCGATATCGATGCCGGCGCGGCGATGGTCGAACGTATCAAGCCCCTGGTGCGGGCCACGGCGCGGCCGGGTGCCGATGCCGAGATCGGCGGCTTCGGCGGCCTCTTCGACCTGAAGGCAGCGGGCTTCAAGGATCCGGTGCTGGTCGCGGCCAATGACGGGGTCGGCACCAAGGTCAAGATCGCGATCGAATCCGGCATCAGCGACACGGTCGGGATCGACCTCGTGGCCATGTGCGTCAACGACCTCGTGGTCCAGGGCGCCGAGCCTTTGTTCTTCCTCGACTATTTCGCGACCGGCAAGCTCGATCCGGCCGAAGGGGTGAGCCTGGTCGCGGGCATTGCGGCCGGTTGCCGGGAGGCCGGCTGCGCGCTGATCGGCGGGGAGACCGCCGAGATGCCGGGGCTCTATCACGGGCGCGACTATGATCTTGCTGGCTTCGCGGTCGGGGCGGCCGAGCGCGGCACGCTGCTGCCGCGCCCGGATGTGATGCCAGGCGATGTGGTGCTCGGCCTTGCCTCGTCGGGCGTGCATTCGAACGGCTTCTCGCTGGTGCGGCGCATCGTGGCTGAGAGCAAGCTCGCCTGGGAGGATGGCGCGCCTTTCGCCGCGGGGCAGAGTCTTGCCGCGGCCCTGCTGACGCCGACGCGCATCTATGTGAAGAGCGTGCTCGGCGTGCTGCGCGATAACGAGGCGGGCGCGTCGCTCAAGGCGCTGGCGCATATCACGGGCGGCGGCTTTCCCGAGAACATTCCGCGCGTCCTGCCAAAACCCCTCGGCGTAAGCCTCGATCTTTCCGCCATCCCGGTCCTGCCGGTGTTCCGTTGGCTCGCCGCGACCGGACCCGTCGCCGAAGATGAGATGCTGCGCGCCTTCAATTGCGGCATCGGCATGGTGGCGGTCGTGGCGCGCGAGGGCGCGGAGGCCGTGCTGCGCGCCTTCGAGGCGCAGGGCGAAGAGGTGAGCCGCATCGGCGAGGTCGTGGCCGCCGCCGAGGGTCAGCGTGTCGTCTATCGCGGGCGCCTGGCTCTGTGACGGCGAAGGCAACCCATAAGACCCCGACCGCCGTCCTGATCTCCGGGCGCGGCAGCAACATGGCCGCCCTCATCGAAGCCGCGCAGAGCGCCGAATACCCGGCGAGGATCGCGCTCGTCATCTCCAATGTGCCGGAGGCCCAAGGGATCCTGCGCGCCCAGCAGGCGGGTGTCGCGACCAAAATCATCGACCATCGCGGCTTCAACAAGGACCGCGAAGCCTTCGAGCGGGCAGTCGACGCCGAGTTGCGTGGGCACGGGGTCGAGCTCCTCTGCCTCGCCGGCTTCTTGCGGCGCCTGACGCCCTGGTTCGTGACGCGCTGGGCGGGACGCATCATCAATATCCACCCGGCCCTGCTGCCGCTCTACAAGGGCTTGCACACTCATGAGCGCGCCCTTGCCGATGGCGCCAAGCTGCATGGCGCGAGCGTGCACTTCGTCACCGAGGAACTCGACGAGGGACCGGTGATCGCCCAATCGGCGGTTCCGGTCCTGGCGGGGGATACGCCCGAGACGCTGGCGGCGCGCGTGCTCGAGGTCGAAGGGCCCCTCTACGCCGCAGCCCTGGCCTTCGTCGCCTCGGGCGACGCACGGCTCGAGGACGGCAAGCTGCGCTTCGGCACCGTGACGGCAGCACAGGTCTGAGCTCGCTGGCCCGGCGTCGGCCGTCGCATCTCAATAGCATTCCACCTGATAATACAGGTCAAAAACAGGAGGCAGACCGCCGCCAAGGGGGCGACGCGACACGCGGCAACTCGGTGCGGCGCTGCCGTCCAACACGCTTGTGCGGCTATTTGATATTCCGATAATCGGCACAATATGCATATGTATGATACAAATAGCGGAATTCTATTGACGAGACAGGCCTCTCCATCCTTCACTCCTGCTGACGCCTGCTCATGCCCGGGGACAGGCAATTCCCCTGCGATCGGGCGAAGTGTGTCAAAGGAGGGGTGGGATGGCGGATGTCGTCGTTATCGGTTCCGGGATCAGCGGTGCCGCCAGCGCCTATGAGATGGCGAAGGAGGGCCTGGACGTCGTGCTGATCGACCGGTTCGGGCCTGCCGCCATGGCGTCGGGCTGGACGCTCGCAGGCGTGCGTCAGTCCGGCCGGCATCCTGCCGAATTGCCTTTGGCGAAAGCCGCGGTCGAGGTCTGGGCGAGCTTAGCCGAGGAGCTCGACGGGGAGACCCATTATCGCCGCGGCGGCAATCTGCGTCTCGCCCGCACGCCGCAAGAGGTGCCGGTGATCGAGAAGCTGGTCCGCGAGCAGCGAGCGGTCGGGCTCGACCTGACGCTGCTCCCCACCAATGCGGATGTGCGCGCCCTGGCGCCGGCTCTGTCGGAGCGCGTGCTTCTCGCCTCCTACTGTCCAAGCGACGGCAGCGCCGATCCGGCTTCGACGGTGCTGTCCTTCGTGCGGGCCGCCGAGCGGCATGGCGCGCAGACGCGGTTTGGCGAAAAAGCCCTGCGGATCGAGACCGCGAAGGGGCGTGTCGGCGCCGTCGTCACCGACAAGGGCAGGATCGCGACCCAGAAGGTGGTGGTCGCTGCCGGCATCTTCGGCAACGAGCTGTTGAAGCCGCTCGGCCATGACGTGCCGCTTCAGGTTCCGATGGTCACGGTGCTGCGCTCAGCGCCGATCGATGCCGTGCTGGAGCAGGTGATCGGTGTCGCCAACGCCGATTGCGCCGGTCGCCAGGAATATAATGGGCGCTTCCGGGTGACGAGCGGTCTGCAGGATTGGCACGGGCAGATTCAGGAGCAAGCCGCGGGCGGAGCTGTGCGGCCGAGCGTGCGGCCGACCGGCGCCAGCCTGGCCGAGGTGGTGCAATTGTTCGGCGAGGTGGTGCCCGCCTTCGCCGCAGCCCAGATCGAGCAGTTCTGGGCAGGGCTCATCGACCTCACGCCCGATGCCCTCCCCGTGATCGACAATACGCTGGAGCCCGAGGGGCTCGTGGTGGCGATGGGCTTTTCCGGCCATGGCTTCTGTCTCGGCCCCATCACCGGGCGGATCGTGAACGACCTGGTGCACGGGCGCAGCACCGGCCTCCCGATCGAGCCCTTCGGCATCCGCCGCTTTTCGACCCTGCGCAACATCCAGGAGCCGGCGACGCTGCACGGCTGAGATCGCAACCGCAGAGCCAACCGACGCGCCTTCACGCCATCACCCGCGAGGACAACGGCATGATCTTCAGGAAACTGCTTGTCAGGACCGTGGCGGCGGGCTTGGCCCTCGCCTCATTCGGCAGCGAGGCTCAGACCCTCAGGGTCGCGGTGCCCGGCAACGACATGGGAAGCCTCGATCCGTTCCGCGCCACCGCGACGCTCGACGTCAATGTGGTCAATTGGCTGTTCAACGGGCTGGTGCGGATAGAGCGGGGCAAGGTCAACCCCGAACTGATCGAGCCTGATCTCGCGGAGAGCTGGACCTCGACGCCAGACAAGAAGGTGTGGGTCTTCAAGCTGCGCGACGGTGTCCAATGCAATGGCGGTTACGGCGTTTTGACGGCCGACGATGTCGTCTTCTCGCTTGGGCGCGCGGCAAGCAAGGCGACCTCGAGCTTCTTTGCCGATTATGCGGCCTTCCAAAGCGTCGAGGCCGTCGATCCCAAGACCGTCAAGATCACGCTGAAAGAGTCGGTGCCGAGCCTGCTCGGCCTCCTGGTTCCCTATCACGGCGGCAACATCGTCTGCCGCAAGGCCGTGGAAGCGCTCGGGCCCGAATTCGCCCGCAATCCTGTCGGCACCGGCCCCTTCGCGGTCGTCGATTATCAACCCCAGCAATATGTGAGGTTGAAGGCCAACGAGAACTATTTCCGCGGCGCTCCGCATATCAAGGAAATCCTGTTCCGTTACATGGACTCGGATTCGAGCCGCGATCTTGCCTACCAGACCGGCGAGATCGATCTCGTCAACGGACGCTTCGAGGATAGCTGGCTGAAACGCATGGCGCAGCTCCCTTCGACGACCGTGGAGGTGCTCGGCCCGGCCGAGCTGCATGCTCTCTATCTCAACATGGCGCAGAAGCCGCTGGACGATATCCGCGTCCGCCAGGCCATCGCTTACGCGATCGACCGCGACGCCATGGTCCAGTTCCGCGGCACCTCGATGACCAAGCCGGCGGACTCGGTCATTCCGCGCGGCTTCCTGGGCCATGCTGAGGTGCCGCTCATCAAGCATGACGTCGCCAAGGCGAAGCAACTTCTGGCGGAAGCAGGCTACCCCAACGGCATCACCCTCAAGGTGGTCCAGACGACGCTGCCGGCCATGCTGACCACGATGCAGGTGGTGCAGGCCCAGTTGAGCAAGGCCGGCATCAATCTCGACCTTGCGCTCGTCGATCATCCGACTTTCCACGCGCAGATCCGGCAGGACCTGTCCTCCATCGTGTATTACGGCGCGGCGCGCTTTCCGGTGGCCGACACCTATCTGACGCAGTTCTTCGATTCGAAGAGCATTGTCGGCAAGGCAACCGCGGTGACGAACTTCGCGCATTGCGATGTCGCCGATGCGGAAATCGCGGCTGCCCGCGTCGAGCCCGATCTCCAAAAGCAGAAGGCGTTATGGGCCACCGCCCAGAGAAAAATCGTCGATGCCGTCTGCGCCATCCCGCTCTACGAGATGGGGCAGCCCTGGGCCTGGAGCGACAAGCTGGCCTTCGCCTACAAGGTGGAGGGGTCGCTCGGGCTTTCGCCGCCCATCGATGAGACGACGCGTCTCGGCAATGGTCACTGAGAGCTCGAGCAATGCCGAGCGCGCCGCCGAGATCCTGATCCATCTCGGACAGGCGGGGCCCGCGGGCTTGTCGCTGCAGCTGCTCGCCGAAAAGCTGGCCGATCCGAAATCGGCGACGCGGCGGGCTTTGGTAGCCCTGTCCAAGCGAGGTTTTGTCGAGGGAACGGGCCGGCGCGGCCAATATCGCCTGGGCCCCGCCATCTATGGCCTCGCCAACCGGACGGGTTCGATCAATGAATTCGTCGAGCGCTTCCGCCCGGCCGTGATCGCGGTCGCGGCGCGGACCGGGCAGTCGAGCTACCTTTTGGTGCGGGCCGGCTTCGACGCCATCTGCGTCGACATGCATGAGGGAACCGCTTTCGTCCAGACCCTGACGGGAGGGATCGGCGGCCGGGTGCCGCTCGGCATCGGGTCCGGCAGCATCAGCATTCTCACCGGGCTCGATCCGACGACGCGCGAGGCCATCATCAAAGAGAACCAGCACCGCTACGGCCATTACAACAAGATCGATATCCAGCATGTGCGCAGCCGCGTGGAGCGCGCCGTCAAGCTCGGCTACAGCTACGATATCGCGGAGACCTATGCCGAGGCCGCCGGTGTCGCGGTGCCGGTCAGGTTGAACACTGCCGGCGTCATCGCGGCGATATCAATCGCCATTCCGGCCGCGCAACTCGATCCCGAGCGCGCCCATAGCATCGCGCATCTGATCCGCGGCGAGATCGAGAAACACAGTCATTAGAGGAGTCTGCGGGATGGTCCGCCCGAGCATTTTGGCGGTGCGGGCGTTTATCACCATCACGATCCGGGTCTGCTGCTCGATCGGGAGGTCGGCGGGTTTCGCGCCTTTGAGCACGCGGGTCCACGTCGCAGTGCGAAATGCAGATTTCACGCTGAGACGCCCCGCGATCGCGAACTCGTGGTCAATTGAGCCCGGTCAGTCGGACGACGCCTTGCCCGTCGTGGCGAGGTTGAGCATGCTTTTGAACGTCTCTTGAACGGCATCCGGCGTCAACGCGAGCCAGGTTCGCAGAACCGATTCAGGCGAAAGCTTGTCGAGATTAGCGCGCATCATCTTCTCGAGGTCTTCCATGATGCCCGCCTGCATACGCTTGACGTCGGGAAGCCCCATGAACTCGCGCGCTTCGGCAGGGGTGCAGTCGATGTCCACGGTAATCTTCATGATGTAACCCCTCTCTGGCATGTCATCGCGACCATCGGTCGCGAGATGTGCGCCGTCCGCGCTCCGGCGGCAATTCTCTTATCTCAATGGCCTTGTCAGAGGATCCGGACACACACATCACCTTAGCAGTTGCGTCACTGGCATATGGGGCTCAGCCTCTAACCGCACATGCGGATCTTGGCGGATCGCTTTTGTAAAAGCCGTCGAGAACCTGCTACGCTGAAGGCGCGGGAGACTTCGGCGGGTTCGCGGGAGACTTCGGCGAGTTTGGACGGGCCCCGCCCGGGAGGCACCGCTTGGGCCAGATCGACCGGGCAATCGCGCTCCGCACCAGGTTGATCGTTCGTCCCTGAAGCAACCCCGCCTGTTCCGGCGGAGGTTATTTGCGGCCAAGGAGCACGTCGGTTTCACGTGAGAGCCAGATGGCAGATCTTCCCTTTGCGACCATCACTCCTCCCGATCCCGTTCAGTTATCCCGCAACCTGAATCGCATTGCGGATCGGAGCCAACGCCTGGTCCAGGATTTTCTCAGCCGCAGCCCGGAGCTCGGCTCGCTGGGGATGAGCGATCCGGCGAGCGTCGGCAGCGCGTTCATCGAGCTCACGACCAAGATGATGGCGGATCCCAGCGCGGTGGCACACGCTCAGATCGATCTTTGGAACGAAAACCTAGCCCTTTGGCAGCAAATGACGGGGCGCTTTTTCGGTTTGACCGAAGCACAAGACCAGCGAAGCGATCGTCGCTTCAAGAATCCCGAATGGACCAAGAATGCGGTCTTCGACTATATCAAGCAAAGCTACTTGATTTCGTCCAAGGCTATTTTGTCGAGCGTGCACGGCGTCAAAGGGTTGGACCAGAATTCCGCGCGCAAAGTGGATTTCTACAGCAGACAGTTCGTGGACGCGATCTCCCCGTCGAATTTCGTCGCGACCAATCCCGAAGTGCTTCGCACGACGCTGGAAAGTGGGGGAGAGAACCTCGTCAACGGCCTCGCCAACCTCCTCGAAGATATCGAGCGCGGCAAGGGGCGGCTTTCGATCAAGATGACGGACATGGAGGCCTTCCGTCTCGGCGAAAACCTCGCCACGACGCCCGGAAAGGTGATCTATCAGAACGAAATGATGCAGCTGATCCAGTATGCCCCATCCACGAAGAAAGTGCGGAAGACCCCCCTCCTCATCGTGCCGCCCTGGATCAACAAATTTTATGTCCTCGATCTCAAACCCCAGAACTCGTTTGTCCGTTGGCTGGTCGGTCAGGGTCACGCGGTCTTCGTGATTTCATGGGTGAACCCGGACGCCCGGCTTTCCGGCAAGAGCTTTGAAGATTACATGAAAGAGGGGCCGCTCGCCGCGCTGGATGCCATCGAGACTGCCACGGGCGAACGGGAGGCCAATCTGATCGGATACTGCCTCGGCGGCACGCTGCTCGCGTGCACAGCGGCCTATCTGACGGCGACACGCGACAATCGAATCAAGAGCGCGACATATCTCGTCACCATGGTCGATTTCACCGATGTCGGCGACATGGCGGTGTTCATCGACGAGGAGCAGCTCGCCGCGTTGGAGACCCGCATGCAGGAGCGCGGCTTCCTCGAGGCACGCGATATGGCGACCTCCTTCAATCTCCTGCGGGCAAACGACCTTGTCTGGTCATTCGTCGTGAGCAATTACCTGCTCGGCAAGGAGCCGCTTCCGTTCGATCTGCTTTTCTGGAATGCAGATGCGACCCGCATGCCCGCGGTGATGCACAGCTTCTATCTTCGCAAAATGTATCACGAGAACAGGCTCTCCATTGCAGGCGGGATCACGCTTGCAGGCGTTCCCATCGATCTTCGCCGGATTGAAACTCCAACATTCATGCTGTCGACGCGCGAGGATCACATCGCACCCTGGCGCTCGACCTACGCCGCTACCAAGATCTACAAAGGACCGATCAAATTCGTGCTCTCAGCATCGGGCCACATGGCCGGGGTGATTAGCCCGCCCGGCGGCAAATATGGTCATTGGCAGAACGACACGCTGCCGGAAACTCCGGATGAATGGATGGCGGGAGCGACGGCTCATGCCGGCTCCTGGTGGCCGGTATGGGACGAGTGGGTTTCGGAACATTCCGGCGGCCTGGTGAAGGCTCGCCAACCCGGGACCGGGGCGCTGAAATCGATCGAGGACGCGCCCGGGTCATATGTCCGAGTTCGCGCCGAGACCTGACTTCCTCGCCAAATAGCGATCGCCAGCCCTTGCGGCGGTGGTGACTGCGGCCGGGACAGCCGCGCTCCCACCGCTGAATGCGTCAGGGATGCACCGAGACCTCGCCGCCGCCCGCAGCCACGAGCCGCAAAAGCTCGGCCGAGCGATCGCGCGAGACGCGCACCATCAGACGGGCGCTGCCGCCGGTATCCTCCTCGGCCGAGAGCACTTCAGCATGCTCATAGACCCAGGCCCGCCCGCGCCCATCCGTGCCGGGGATGACGAGGTCGAAGACATCGCGGTTGCGGAACAGCATGGTCTCGATGGCGGCCAGAAGCTCGTCGATCCCGTCGCCGGTCAGCGCCGAGATGCCGATCGGCTCATGGTCGGCCGCGGCGGCGTCCCCGTTCGCCAGCGCGGGAGCGCGCTCGCCATGCAGCAGGTCGATCTTGTTGTGCACCTCGAGGATCGGATGCGAGCTGCGATCGAGCCCGAGCTCGGCCAGCACATCCTCGACATCGCGGCGCTGCGCCTCGTTCTCGGCATGCGACACATCGCGCACATGGATGATCAGATCGGCGTCGAGCACGTCCTCGAGCGTCGCCCGGAAGGCCGCGATCAGCGAGGTCGGCAGGTCGGAGATGAAGCCCACCGTGTCGATGAGATAGACGCTCTCGCCATGCGGCAAGCTGATCAACCGAGCCGTCGGATCGAGAGTGGCGAACAGCATGTCCTTGGCGACGACGCCAGCCGCGGTGAGGCGATTGAAGAGCGTCGACTTGCCCGCATTGGTGTAGCCGACCAGAGCCACCACGGGATGAGTGCCGCGCCGGCGCTGCCGCCGATGCAGGGCGCGCGTGCGCTTCACCGCATCGAGATCGCGCTCGATCTTGGCGATCCGCTCCTCGATCTGGCGGCGATCCGCCTCGATCTGCGTTTCACCCGGGCCACCGAGGAAGCCGAAACCGCCGCGCTGGCGCTCGAGATGGGTCCAGGAGCGAACCAGCCGGCTCTTCTGGTGAGTGAGATGGGCGTGCTCGACCTGCAACGAGCCTTCGCGGGTGCGGGCCCGTTCGCCGAAGATCTCGAGGATCAGCGCGGTGCGGTCGATGACCTTGGCGCCGAGCGCCTTCTCGAGATTGCGCTGCTGCACCGGCGACAGCGCGCAATCGACGACCGCGAGATCGATCTCCTCCGCTTTGACCCTGGCGGCAAGCTCCTCGACCTTGCCCGAGCCGATATAGGTGGCGGGCCTGATGTCGTTGACGGGGACGATGATGGAATCGACGACCACGAGATCGATGGCGCCCGCGAGCTTCGTCGCCTCGTCGAGACGCTCGCTCGCCGAGCGCTCCTCCGCAAGGCCTGCCGACGGGCCGCCGCCCGAGGCGCGCGCGGCGCTCTTGCGCGTCGAATAGGGGCCGATGATCAGGGCGCGTGTCGGCGCGGCCCGGCTCGGAACGCCCTCTTCGAGTTCCTGATGCCCGTTGCCCGAAAAGGATTTCGTCATTTAGCCCTTGTCCAGGCCCTCTTCCACCGGGTCATAGAGCTGCACCGGCGCCGAGGGCATGATGGTGGAGATCGCATGCTTATAGACGAGCTGCGAATGCGCGTCGCGCCGCAACAAGACACAGAAATTATCGAACCAGCTGACGATACCCTGCAATTTGACGCCGTTCACGAGAAACACCGTCAAGGGTATCTTGTGCTTGCGGACATGGTTGAGGAATGCGTCCTGCAGGTTTTGCGGTCGTTCTCCGGCCATCTTGTTCACCCCAAATTCCAGTTCTGTGGTTCGCACGGCTTGCGCTGCGCCGCGTCGCTGTTGTGGCTGATCCATGTTGCACCGCCAAAAAACAGATTCACATAACGGTCAGCTCTGCTCAACCCCAGGATCACGTGGCAGTGATGCAATTATGGCAGGCTCAGAAGAATTCCAGGCTGACCCGGAAAATCTGCTCGATCTCCTTATATTTATCGGCGGTCGAGAAGACGACGAGCCGGTCATGGGCGGCAATGACGGTGTCGCCGGTCGGTGCCAGCACCTGTCCCTGGCGGAATACCGCCCCGATCCTGATGCCCTCGGTGATGTCGAGATCGCGCAGCGGCCGTCCGACCAGGGCCGACGGAGCAAGCGCCTCCGCCTCGATCATCTCGGCGCGCCCCTGCTCGAGCGACAGGAGGGCGCGGATCTTGCCGCGCCTGATATGCCGGAGCGCCTTGGAGACGGTCAAGGCCGTCGGGTCGATCGCCGCATCGATCTTGAGATCGCCGATCAGGGCCCGATAGCCCGGAGCGCTGAGCAGCGAGGCCGAGCGCCGGCTGCCGAGCTTCTTGGCGAGCGCGCCCGAGAGCAGGTTCGCCGCGTCGTCATTCGAGGCCGCGAAGAACAGGTCGGCGCCGTCGACGCCCGCATCGCGCAGGATGGATTCGTCGAGCGCGCTGCCGAGCAGCGCCAGCGAATGCGGCAGCGCCTCGGCAGCTGACAGCGCCCTTTCGCGGACGGTGTCGATGAAGCGCACCTTCACGTCGGGCAAGGCTTTGCCGATCAATTCGCCGGCGCGCACGCCGACATGGCCGCTGCCGGCGATGATCACGCGCCGCGGCGCCCGCGCGCCATGGCCGAAGAAGGCCAGCACCTCGCCGATATTGACCACCGCCGCGACCACATAGGCCACATCGCCTGGCTCGAGCACATGTTCGGCGCCGACCACGCTCACCTTGCCGGCGCGCATCTTGCCGACCACGGTGGCATCGAGGCCGGGGAAGCGGCCATTGACCTCGCGCAACGGGCCGGCGACCGCAGGAGATCCCGCCTGGCACTCGACCGAGAAGCCGAGCACCTGCCCGCGACAGAAGGAGCCGCTCTCGCCGACGCCCGGCATGGTGACCAGGCGCGCGATCGCCTCGGCGACCTCGATATCGGGCGAGATCGTCGCGTCGATGGGCACACGGTCACGCGCGAAGAGATCGGCCCAATCGCTGGTGCGATAGGCGGCCGCCCGCACGCGCGCGATCTTGGTCGGCACGTTGAACAAGGTGTGCGACACGGTGCAGGCCGTGATGTTGACCTCGTCCGAGGGCGTGACGGCGAACAGGATATCGCAATCGGCCGCCCCTGCCCGATAGAGCACGTCTGGATGCGAGCCGTGTCCTTCGATGGTGACGACGTCGAGCTCGTCGGCGAGCCGCGCCAGGGCATCCGAGGAAATATCGACCAAGGTGACGCTGTTGCGCTCGTCGGCCAGCCTTTCGGCGATGGCACGCCCGACCGCACCGGCTCCACAGATAAGCACCTTCATCGAGCGCGAGCCCCCAGACCTGCCACGGGCAACGCTAATCGCTGTGCAGCCATAGCCCCTATCCCACCCCGAGCGTCTTCAATTTGCGGTGCAACGCCGAGCGCTCCATGCCGATGAACTCGGCGGTCCGCGAGACATTTCCACCAAAGCGGCTGATCTGCGCAATGAGATATTCGCGCTCGAAGATCTCGCGAGCCTCGCGCAGCGGCATGGCCATGAACTTCTCGCCGCCCGCGCCATTGGGCGAGCTCGGCACGCGCGACCCCACCTCCTGGGGCAGCATGTCGGCATTGATGGCGGCATTGGGATCACCGCCACACAGGATCATCAGCCTTTCGACGTTGTTGCGCAGCTCGCGCACATTGCCTGGCCATTCATGCGACTGCAGGATGGCGAGCGCGTCCTCGGCCATGCCCCGCTTCGGCAGCCCGCCGGCCGAGGAGATCTGCTCCATGAAGAAGTCGATGAGGTCGGGAATGTCCTCGCGCCGCTCGGAGAGCGAGGGTATGCGCAGGGGCACGACCGAAAGGCGATGGAACAGGTCCTCGCGGAAGCGCCCTTCGCCAATGTCGGTCGCGAGATCACGGGCGGAGGAGGAAATCACCCGGACATCGACATGCACACGCGTCGAGCCGCCGACGCGCTGGAAGTTCTGGTCGACCAGGACGCGCAGGATCTTGCTCTGCGTCTCCTTGGGCATGTCGGCGACCTCGTCGAGATAGATCGTGCCGCCATGGGCTTCCTCGAGCGCGCCGGTCACGCGCTGACCGTTCGGGCCCTGCTCGATGCCGAACAGCGCCGTCTCCATGTTCTCGGGCGTGATGGTCGCGGCGTTGATGGCGACGAAGGCGCCGCCGGCACGGGTCGAGAGCTGATGGATGGTGCGCGCCGCGAGCTCCTTGCCGGAGCCGGGAGAGCCGGTGATCATCACGCGTGCATTGGTGGCGGCGATGCGCTCGACGGCGGCGCGCAGCTGCACCATCGCCGAGGATTGGCCGATGATGCGGCTCGCCTGGATCGATTGCGATTTCAGCTCCCTGACCTCGCGCCTCAAGCGCGAGGCTTCGAGCGCCCGGTCAGCGACCAGGACCAGGCGATCGGCCTTGAAGGGCTTCTCGATGAAATCATAGGCGCCGCGCCTGATGGCCGAAACCGCCGTCTCGATATTGCCGTGGCCCGAGATCATCACCACCGGCACATCGGCATGCAATTGCTTGACGCGATCGAGGATCTGCAGCCCGTCCAGCCGCGAGCCTTGCAGCCAGATGTCGAGGAAGACGAGATGGGGCTTGCGCGCCTCGATCGCCTCAAAGGCCTCGTCGGCCCCGTCGGCGATGCGCGCCCGATAGCCCTCATCCTCGAGGATTCCAGCGACGAGCTCGCGAATGTCCGCCTCGTCGTCGACGATCAGAATATCCGCGCCCTTCACGACAGCTTCTCCGGAACAGCTTCCTTGGGATTGGCGCCCTGCTCGGACGCCTTGGTCGCGACTGCCAGATCGACCGCGCGAGGCAGCCGCACATCCTGTTCGTCCGCATCGATCTGCGCCGGGAACCAGAGGCGAACCCGCGCGCCGCTGCGGCCGCTCGCTGCGTCCGGATGATCGAGAAGCTCGATGCCGCCGCCATGCTCCTCGAGGATCTTGCCCACGATGGCGAGGCCGAGGCCCGTCCCCTCCTTGCGCGTCGTCATATAGGGCTCGAGCAGCTTATGCCGGTCGCTCTTGGGAAATCCACGTCCGGTATCGGTCACATCGATGGTGATGAGGTTGTCGGCGGTCCTGGTCACGGCGACGCTGATTTTGCCGCGCTCTTCTCCCGCCATCGGCTGCACCGCCTCGGTGGCATTCTTGATGATGTTGGTCACCGCCTGCCCGATCAGGCGGTGATCGAAGCGGGCCTTGAGCGAGCAGTCGGGAAGATCGCTGACGAAATCGATGTCGGGATGCGCCACCTCCATCAGGAAGACGACGCGCTTGACGACGTCGGTGACGTCGTTCTCATCCAACACGGGCTTGGGCGTGCGGGCGAAGGAGGAGAATTCGTCGACCATGCGCTTGATGTCGTCGACCTGGCGGATGATCGTGTCGGTGCATTGGTCGAAGACTTCCCGATCGGTGGTGATGAACTTGCCGTATTTGCGCTTCAGCCGCTCGGCGGAGAGCTGGATCGGCGTCAGCGGGTTCTTGATCTCATGGGCGATGCGCCTCGCAACATCGGCCCAGGCGGCCGAACGTTGCGCCGATACGAGATCGGTGATGTCGTCGAGCGTGATCACATAGCCCTCCGAGGCATCGACCGCGGTCTCCTTGGTGACGCGCACGCTCACCTGCCGCTCGCTGGTGCCGCGCGCGATGGCGATCTGCCCTTGGACCAGCCTGTGGCGGCCGGCGCGCACCTCGGCGACGAGCGGGCCGACTGCCGGCATGAGCTCGTCGATCGTCGCCCCGAGCGCGCCCGTGTGGCTCGCCGGCAGGAGCTTGTCGGCGGACGGGTTGAGAACCGTGATCTTGCCCTTTGCGTCGATGCCGATCACGCCGGCCGACACGCCGGCGAGCACGGCTTCAGTGAAGCGGCGGCGCTTGTCCATCATGTCGCTCGCGGCCACCAGGCGGTCATGCTGGGCCCGCAATTCCTGGGTCATGCCGTTGAAGGTCGCCGACAAATGGGCGAGATCGCTCTCGCCCTTGCGGGTTGGCACCTGGACATAGAAATTGCCGGCCGCCACCTGGTCGGTAGCGTGGATCAGACGCCGGATCGGCAGGACCAGCCAATTGGCAAAAGCGAGACCGAGCCGGATCGCCGACAGAAGCAGGATCAACGTGACCAGGATATACATGGACGCGAAGGCGACCTGCACGCCGACGCGCTTGGCTTCGAGCGCCTCGTAATAGCGCAGCCCCGTCTCGGCCTCGGCCGTATAGGCGCTGGCCTTCGGATCGCCGGGCCGGGCCACGAACAGGAAGGCGTTGGGGAAGGCCGGCAGCTTCACCAGCGCACCGAAGGCGCCGCCATTGCGCGGCAGGAAGCAGAAGGGCTCGGTGTCGCTCGCTTCGGCGTAGTCCTGCTCGTTCGGCAGCGAGATGCCGGACACGGCGACATGTTGCACATTCTCGAGGATCGCGCCGTTGCTCGAGGTCATCATGGCGACCGGAAAGCCGAGGAACAGCGAGCGCGCCACGAACCAATCGTGGAACAAGGTGCGGTTCTGGTCGAAGGTCAGCTTGGCGCTGTTGATGTCTCCCGCCATGAGGTTGAGCTCGCGCGCCATGGTGCGGCATTGCCCTTCCTCATAGGTCCGGGCGATCTCGACCGCATTGGTGAGCAGGCCCGCCACATTGCCGCGAAACCAGGGATCGAGGCTGCGCTCCAGCGTGATCGAGGTCACGATCGCAATGAAGATCGCCGGCAGCGCCGCGATGCCGGCGAACCAGCCGACGAAGCGCATATGCAGCCCCGCCGCCGCCGCCCGTGCCCGCCGCGCCCGCAGGATCTCGCGACCCTCGATGATGACGACGATCACGAGGCAGATGACGAGCACGCTGTTCGTCACCAGGATGGTGCGCACCACATCGTTCGTCGGCACGATCGGCGTGAGCCCGGCAACGATCAGGAAGGTGACCAGCGCCGACAACAACGCCACGATCACGACGATCGTGCCCAGGCGTTTGCCGGAACGGCTTTCGTCCATGAAGAGAGGCGCCGAGCTGGCCGGCCGCGAGGTATCGGTTGAACTCATTCCGTCGGCTGACCCCGCCTCGCCATTGATGCACGCGGGCAACAGTGTTGTTGGAATGCGACGGTTTTGCGGCCGCTATCGGGAGAGCTTCATCACTTGGATGTCGAGATCACTGATTTTTTTGCGCAAAGTGTTCCGATTGAGGCCGAGCAGATGCGCCGCCTTGATCTGGTTGCCGCGGGTGGCGGCGAGCGCGGCGCTGATCAGCGGGCCTTCCACCTCCTCGACGATGCGATGATAAAGGCCGGGCGGCGGCAGCTGCGCGCCGAAGGTCGCGAAATAATGCTGCAGATGCCGCTCCACCATGGCGGCGAGCGTCATATCGGCCGGCGCTTCCAGGCTCGGGGCCGGTGCCGCGTCCGATTGCGACAGTTCCGCCTCGATCGTCGCCGCCGAGATGTTCTGCTGCGGATAGAGTGCGGCAAGCCGGCGGACCAAGTTTTCGAGCTCGCGCACATTGCCCGGCCAGCGATAGGCGCAGAGACGCTCGATCGCCTCGGGCTCGAGCGTCTTGACCGGCAGCCCCTCCTTCTCGTTCATGGCGAAGAAGTGCCGCACCAGATCCGGGATGTCCTCGGACCGCTCGCGCAGCGGCGGCAGGCGGATCGGCACGACATTGAGGCGGAAGAACAGGTCTTCCCGGAACAGGCCCTGCTGGATCAGCCCGCGCAGCTGTTTGTTGGTCGCCGCGATGATGCGCACATTGGTCTTGATCGGAACCCGTCCGCCGACGGTCGTGTATTCGCCCTGCTGCAGCACCCGCAGCAGGCGCGTCTGGGCTTCCATCGGCATGTCGCCGATCTCGTCGAGGAAGAGCGTGCCGCCCTCGGCCTGCTCGAAGCGTCCGACCGAGCGCGCCAGGGCTCCCGTGAAGGCGCCTTTCTCGTGGCCGAACAGCTCGGATTCGATGAGGTCGCGCGGGATGGCGGCCATGTTGACGGCGATGAAGGGGCCTTTGCGCCGCTTGCCGAAATCATGGAGGGCGCGAGCCACGAGCTCTTTGCCGGTGCCCGAATCGCCGTTGATCATCACGGTCAGGTCGGTCTGCATCAGGCGCGCCAGCACCCGGTAGACATCCTGCATCGAGGCCGAACGGCCGACGAGCGGCATGTTCTCGGTGTCGATCACGGTCGGCTTCGGCGGGCCTGCCCCCTGCTCCGACAAGGCCCGAGCGACGATCGAGACGATCTCCTTCAGGTCGAAGGGCTTCGGCAGATAATCATAGGCGCCGAGCTCGGAGGCGCGCACCGCCGTCATGAAGGTGTTCTGGGCGCTCATGACCACGACCGGCAGCTCCGGCCGCACCCGCTTGATGCGCGGCAAGAGATCGAAGGCATTGTGGTCCGGCATCACCACATCGGTGATCACGAGGTCGCCGTCGCCCTCCGCCACCCAGCGCCACAAGGTCGCGCCATTGCCGGTCGAACGCACCTCGTAGCCGGCGCGCGACAGCGCCTGGCCGAGTACCGTCCGAATGGCGGCATCGTCGTCTGCGACCAGAATCTGTCCGCTGCGCATCAAGCTCCTCTCGATCCTCCCGGCCGCCCCGTTGCCGCCCTCTTGCCGGCCGGATCACATTCCCGGCTTGAACATCGGCATCATGACCCGGAACGTGGTGCGGCGGTGCGCCGACTCGCATTCGACGATGCCGCCATGATCCCCGATGATCTTCGCGACCAGTGCAAGACCGAGGCCAGAGCCCTGCGTCTTGGTGGTGACGAAGGGATCGAAGAGATGGGGTTGCAGATCGGCGGGCACGCCCGGCCCGTTGTCGCGGACGCAGAATTCGAGCGGCAGGCCGACCCGGCTCGAGGACGGCCCGACCGAGAGCTTCACGCCGGGCTTGAAGGCAGTGGTGAACTCGATCTCGCCGTCGATCGCGTCCTTGCCGATCGCCTCGGCGGCGTTCTTGACGAGGTTGAGGAAGACCTGGATCAGCTGGTCGCGATTGGCGAGCACCGGGGGCAGCGAAGGATCATAGGTCTCGACGATCCGGATATGCTGGGCGAAGCCGGAGCGTGCCAGGCGCTTCACATGGTCGAGCACCGAGTGGATGTTGACCGGCTCGCGCGAGATGGGGCGGGAATCGCCGAAGAACTCCATGCGGTCGACCAGCTTCACGATGCGGTCGGTCTCCTGGCAGATCAGCTGGGTGAGCGCGCGATCCCCCTCTTGCGCCGACATTTCAAGGAGTTGCGCCGCACCTCTAATGCCCGAGAGCGGGTTCTTGATCTCATGGGCGAGCATCGCGGCCAAGCCGCTGACCGAGCGCGCGGCGCCGCGATGAGTGAGCTGCCGGTCCATCTTGTCGGCGATGGTGCGCTCCTGCATCATCACCAGAACATGCCCATCCATGTCGTTGAAAGGCAATGTGAAAATGTCGACGATCTTCTCGTCGTGCGAGAATGGCGAGGTGATCGGCAAGCGGCGTTCGCTGACGCTCGCATTGCGCCGCCTCGCCTCGGCGACGAGGCCGACCACCGGCGAATCGAAGGGAAACAGCTCGGTCAGCTTCTGGCGCCGCAGGAAGGGGACGGACAATTCGAAGAAGCTCTCGGCCGCGAGATTGGCGTAGGAGATGCCGTTATCCGGTGACAGGCACAGGATCGGCATCGGGATGGCGTTCAAGATCGCCTGGGCTCCTTCCGGCGGCAGCATCGGGGCGAGATGCACCAGCATCGGCTCGATCGGATCGCCGAGGACGCTCACGCGGCCACCGCCAAATTCTGCCCGTTCAAGCTCTGCCCGTTCAAGCTCTCGCCGTTCAAGCTCTGCTCGCCGGTCTCGGCCGCAAGCGCGAACGCCTCCCGCAGTAGGCTTTCGACCTCGGCCGGCTCGACGGAGCGCACCAGCGCGGCCTTGATCGGCGCGGCCCGGGCCGGGACGGCCGCGGAAAGCGCATGCTCCCCATAGGCTTGCAGGTGCTTGCGCGCATGACGAAGCCCGAGCGACACCCCGTAAAGGGCGAGCAAGCCCTGATAATGCTCGATCGCGACGTCGCGGCGCGAAGTTGCCGACAGAGCGATCACCGTCTCGCCCCGCAAGGCCTGCTCGATCTCGCCCAGCAGCCAGGGACGGCCGAGCGCGGCGCGCCCGATCATCACACCTTGCGCGCCCGAGAGCCGCAATGCCGCCTGCGCATCCGCCGCGCAGGCGATGTCGCCATTGACGATGAGCGGCACGCCGATCGCCCGTTTCACCGCCGCCACGGCCGCCCAATCGGCCCTGCCCTCGTAGAACTGGGCGCGCGTGCGCCCATGCACCGCGATCAGCCTTGCGCCCGCCGCCTCGCAACGACGCGCGATATCCGGCGCGTTCAGGCTCGTCGCATCGAAACCGAGCCGCATCTTCACGGTCACCGGCACGCCGACCGCGCCCGCGACCGTCTCCACCACACGGGCGACGAGGTCGGGCTCGCGCATCAGCGCCGAGCCGCAAAGCTGCCTTGCGACGCGCTTCGCCGGACAGCCCATATTGATGTCGATGATATCGGCGCCGGAGGATTCGGCGATGCGCGCGGCCTCTGCCATGCAGCCCGGATCGCGCCCGGCGATCTGCACGATATGCGGCAGGACACCCTGGCCCTCGAGCTTCAGCCTCGCTTCCTCGCTGCCGCGGGCGAGCTCCGGAGAGGCGATCATCTCGCTGACGACACCGGCCGCTCCCAAGCGGCGCGCGATCCTGCGCATCGCCACATCGGTGATGCCGGACATCGGCGCGAGCAGCACCTGCCCATCGAGCCTTACCGGCCCAATGCACAAGGGGTGGGCAGCACCTGCCACGGGCATATTGCCTATTTTTTGATCAATCTGCATCTTGCTCAGATAATAGACAGGTCATTGTGCGCTGCACAAGGCTCTTGCGCTTCCGCTCTCCTTGGGCCAACAGCGAGAGCGTTGCGGCATGGCGTCGCAGCGCGCACCGCATAGTTGCATGCGAAGCCCGCGCAGCCCTTCTGACGACAACCTTATTCCGGCTGCAGCTCGAACCTATCGGCAATTCGTGCCCTCTATCAGCTCTCTCGATTTCCCCAAGGCTCCGGCCCTGCCCAAGACAGCGGCATTGATTGTCGCCGCGGGCCGCGGCCTGCGTGCCGGAGGCGAGCGGCCGAAGCAATACCAGCTGCTCGGCGGGATCAGCGTGCTGGAGCGTGCCATAAGGGCTCTGCGCGAGGCGGCAGGCGTAGCGCAGGCTATCGTCGTCATCCACCCCGACGACGCCGAGGAATACGAGGCGATCACGGCGCGGCTCGCGCCGCAATGCCCGGATTTCCTGCTGCCGCCTGCCTTTGGCGGGGCGACGCGCCAGGCGAGCGTGCGCGCCGGGCTCGAGGCGCTCTCCGAGGTCCCGCCCGAGATCGTGCTCATCCATGACGCGGCCCGTCCCTTCGTCTCGCCGGCCCTGGTGGCCCGCGCCATCGCGGCCGCGCACCAGCATGGCGCGGCGGTGCCAGGCATTCCCGTCAACGACACGATCAGGCGCCTGGGAGCTGGACGCCCTTACGGCGAGACCCTGGCGCGCGAGAGCCTGCGGGCCATCCAGACGCCGCAAGCCTTCGCCTTCGCCAAGATCCGCGACGCCCATGCCCGCGCGGCGAGCGCCGGGCTCGATGCCTTCACGGATGATGGTGGGCTCGCCGAATGGGCCGGGCTCGACGTGCATGTCTTCGAGGGTGAAGCGGAGAACGCCAAATTGAGCCTGCCCTCCGATTTCGCGCGCGCCGCGGAGCATCTGCGGATCCGGACCGAGACGCGCACCGGCCTCGGCTATGACGTGCATGCCTTCGGCGCCGGCGCCTTCATCATGCTCGGAGGGGTGAGGATCGCGCATGATCGCGGCGTCATGGCGCATTCGGACGGGGATGTGCTCCTGCATGCCCTGACCGATGCGGTGCTGGGCGCGCTCGGCGACGGCGATATCGGCGTGCATTTCCCGCCGTCGGAGCCGCGTTGGAAAGACGCCGCGTCTCGCCTGTTCCTCGCCGATGCAGTGGCGCGCGCCAGGCGGCGCGGCGGCCGCATCCTGCATCTCGACGCGACCGTGATCTGTGAGGCACCGCGCCTGACCGCGCATCGCCAGGCGATCCGCGCTTCGATCGCCGAGATCTGCGGCCTCGATGAGGGGCGTGTGTCGATCAAGGCCACGACCTCCGAGAGGCTCGGCTTCACCGGCCGCGGCGAAGGCATCGCGGCGCAGGCGATCGCGACGCTCGAGATGCCGATGGGCGAAGGAGAGACCGATGTTCGATGAGGCACTGCTGGCGCAGGCGCGTCGGCTTCTCGATCTGTGCCGGACACTGGGGCTGCACATCGCGACGGCCGAATCCTGCACTGGTGGGCTCGTTGCCGGGGCGCTGACCGAGATCGCCGGTTCCTCGGACGTCGTCGATCGCGGCTTCGTCACCTATTCGAACGCGGCCAAGACCGAGATGCTCGGCGTGCCGCCGGAGCTGATCGCCCGACATGGCGCGGTGAGCGAAGAGGTGGCGCGAGCCATGGCGGAAGGAGCGCTGCAGCGCTCGCTTGCCGATCTTGCGGTCGCGGTCACCGGCGTCGCGGGTCCGGGCGGCGGCAGCGCCGAGAAACCGGTCGGCCTCGTGCATTTCGGCTTTGCGGCCAAAGGGCGAGGCTTCAGGCATCTGGAGCGGCGCTTCGGCGATGTCGGACGCGCCGAGGTGCGCCGCCTCACCGTCATCGCCGCTCTCGCTTTGCTGGAAGAGGCAGCACAGGCCTCGGCGATCCGCGTTGCTTAAGCAGCGCCGCTCACCCCTCCCCTTGCGGGAGAGGTCGGATCACGACCGCAGGGAGTGATCCGGGTGAGGGGGCAGCAACCGCCTTTCTAAGCCGAGCCGGCGCTGCCCCCTCACCCGGCTTCTCTTCGCTTCGCTCATCCAAGCCGACCTCTCCCGCAAGGGGAGAGGTGAGCGCTGGCGTTCAAAAAAATATGTCCCGCACCCCTCGCGAGAATGGGCGCCGCGGGCGGACCGGCGCCCCGTCAATTCCGAAGCAAGAAGCGGATCGCGGCAGCAGCACGCCAAGCCTATCTTCCAGCCCAAGGAATAACGGAAGATAGGAGACCAAGATGTCCGACCCTATTCGCTATGCTTGGGGGCAAAGCTCCTTGGGGGATTTCGTCGCGGCGGTCTCCGCTCGCGGCCTCGTGGCCTTCGAGTTCGGGGACGACCGCGCGGCTTTGATCGATAGGCTTCGCCTGCGCTTTGCGGACACGAGCCTTCACCAGGATGACGAGGCCTTGTCCGAGACGATCGGCAAGCTCGCTTCGGTCATCGATCATCCAGACCGCGATCACGGCCTGACGCTCGACGCGCGCGGAACGGACTATGAGAAGCGCGTCTGGAATGCCCTTCGGGAGATCCCCGCCGGACAGACCGTGAGCTATGGCGATATTGCCGCGAAGCTGGGCGCACCGCGCGAGGCCCGCGAAGTGGCGGAAGCCTGCGCCGCCAACAGCATCGCCATCCTCATCCCATGCCACCGCGTGGTGAAGAAGGACGGCTCCCTCTCCGGCTATCGCTGGGGCTTCAAGCGCAAACGCGCGCTGCTGACGCGCGAACATAAGGCTTCGGCCTTCCAGCTCGGCTGATCCCAGGGCCCGTTCGGAAAAGACGGGCATGTCATTCCCGGCGGGCTCGACCTATCCAGGTGGCTCGGAGCAGGCAGACGCCAGATCGGCTGCCCCCCGGGGCCCGCCTGAGATAGGATCGACGCCTTCTGGGCGATGTCGAAATGGCGCCTGGTGGCGCGTCAACGAAGGGAGCGAGATCGGTTCTCGCTTCCAACCAAGGAGGGCAGCCATGCAGCATACGCTTATGTTCTACCTCAGCCCCGCTGAATTTGACGCGCGCGACGAACCGAAGAAACGGGAAGCGTTCTGGGCGAGCTTTCTTCCCTATATGAAGGCGATCAAGGATGCGGGGATCTTCGTGGGAGGTGCGGGCTTGCAACCGCCGGCGGGCGCCACGACCATCCGCCTCCGCAACGGCCAGCGGCTGGTGCAGGACGGGCCTTATGCCGACACCAAGGAGCAGCTCGGCGGCTTCTTCATCATTGATGTGCCGGATCTGGACACCGCGCTCGAATGGGCGGCGCGCTACCCCGCCGGGCCCAACGGAGCCGTCGAGGTCCGCGCCAATTTACCGGCGGAACATGACTAGAGACGCCCCGGCGACGGAAGCGCTGCGCGCCGCCGAACAGGCGGCGCGTGCCTCCTATAGCCGGCTGCTGGCGTTTCTCGCCGCTCGCTCGCGCGACGTGGCGGCGTCCGAGGACGCGCTCGCCGACGCCTTCCACGCCGCGCTCAAAACCTGGCCGCGCACCGGCGTGCCGGAAAAGCCCGAGGCGTGGCTGCTCACGGCCGCCCGGCGACGGCTGCTGGACGGCATCCGCCATGCCCGCGTGCAGGGCGAGGCCGTGCCGACCCTGCTGGCAGTGGCGCGCGAGGCACAGGAGCTCGCGACCACGGAGCCCGAGTTTCCCGACGACCGGCTCAAGCTGTTGTTCATTTGCGCCCATCCCGCCATCGACGCCGGCGCGCGCACGCCGCTCATGCTGCAGACCGTGCTGGGATTGGACGCCGCGCGCATCGCCTCGGCATTCGTCGTCCAGCCCGCCGCCATGGGGCAGAGGCTGACCCGCGCCAAGGCCAAGATTCGGGACGCACGGATCGCCTTCGAGCTCCCCGAAACCACGGAGCTGCCGGCGCGTCTCGACGCCGTGCTGGAGGCGGTCTACGCCGCCTATGGCAGCGGCTGGGACGACGTGGCCGGCGCCGATCCGCGGCGCAAGGGGTTGGCCGTCGAAGCGATCGATTTGGGGCGGCTGCTGCTGCGGCTGATGCCGGGCGAGCCGGAAGCCCAAGGGCTGCTCGCGCTCATGCTGCATTGCGAGGCGCGACGGGATGCGCGGCGCACCGCGAGCGGAGGCTATGTGCCGCTCTCGAAACAGGATGCGGCGCAGTGGTCGCGGACGATGATCGAGGAAGCGGATCGGTGCCTGGCCGTCGCCGCGCAAAGTGGCCACATCGGTCGATTCCAGCTCGAGGCGGCGATCCAGTCGGTGCATGCGCGCCGCGCACTCATCGGCCTCACCGATTGGGAATCGATCGCCCTGCTCTATGAGGGGCTGGTGCGTCTCGCCCCGACCATCGGTGCGCATGTCGGCCGTGCCGCTGCCGTCGCCGAAGCGCGCGGCGCGGCGGTCGGATTATCCCTGCTCGAAGCCATCCCTGCGGAGGCGATCAAGATCTACCAACCTTACTGGGCAGTCGCTGCCGATCTGCTCAAGCGGCTGCAACGATCAGCGGAGGCGCAAGCCGCATATTCTCGCGCCATCGGGCTGTGCGAAGACCCGGCGATGCGTGACTTCCTGGTGCAACAGGCGCAGCGGACGGCCTGACTAGGCATCGGTCGGCGAGGCGCGGGCCGCAAGGCCGAACAGCTCCTGCGGCTCCGTGACGCCTCTGAGCCTCTGGCGGCCGAGCGATTTGAGTCGATAACGCTCGCCGCCGGCGGCTTCGGCAAGTGCGGCTGAGGCCAGCACACGCTGGTCGAGCGTGCCGCATAGCGCTTCGATCCGGCTCGCCTCGTTGACGGCCGGGCCGATCACGGTGAAATCCAGCCGCTCATCGGTCCCGACATTGCCATAGAGCACGTCGCCGAGATGCAGCGCGATGTCGAGATCCATGAACGGCTCGCCGGCCGCCTGCCGCTCGGCATTGATTGTCGCGACCCGCGCCAGCGCGTCCTCGGCGGCATCCAGCGCGGCAGCGACCGCCGGTTCCGCCTCACCGTCGAAATCGGCGAGCGCGAATGTGGCGAGCAGGCCGTCGCCGATATATTTCAGGATCTGGCCGCCGCTGAGCTCGACCGGCACCGCCATCGCTTCGAGATAGACATCGAGCGCTGCCATCAGCGCCGCGCTCTCAGCCTTGTCGGCAAAACCGGTAAAGCCCGCGAGGTCGGCATAGTAGAGCACGGCGCTGACGCTCTGCATCGAGCCGCGCTGGATGGTGCCGGAGAGCACGCGATCGCCGGCGTCGTGACCGAGATAGATGCTGAGCAGGCTGCGCGAGACGCGCGGCGCGGCGCTCGCTTTGACCGCAAGCGCGAGCAGCGACAAAAGGTCGACCAGGCGCTCGATCTCCGTCTCGGCGAAGCCGCTGCGCCGGTCGGTTGCCCAGGACGTCATCAGGCCGTTGCCTTCCGCCATGTCGCCGAACGGCACGACCGCGCAGAAATAATCGGTCATGCCGGCCTCCGCCAATTCGGCCAGCACCGGAAAATCTCGCGGGCAGGACGGGTCGCTCAACCGACGCCGTAGCGTGCCCCCCAGTCGTTTCAGCTGCGCAAACGGGCTTTTGGCGAATTCGCCATCCTGGTGATCGATATGCTCGGTCTCCACGCCGCCTTCATCGCGCTGCCACAGGAAGCCGACCGCGCCAAGCTGCGGATGCAGCGTCCTCAGCCCGATCAAGCCGCGCGCCAACGGGAAGCCGCCTTCCGCGAGCCGCTCGCAGAACCCGTCCATGATCTCGATGACACGGCCACCGTCCAGGCCTTGCGTCACCAGCCATTGCTCGATCATCTCGGCCATCGGTGGCTTGCTCATACGCAATCTCCTCTGACGCACGTCCACCTGGCTAAAAGAATTTTGAGGGAGATGGTCGAAATCCGATCCGCCGGCCCGTCAATGCAGCGAGCGAGAATACGTCACGCTCTCAACATTCGGGAAAGACCAGACATCATGAATACCATCGAACGCAACAAGTCCAAATTCAAAGAGCTGATCGAAGACGTGATCAACACCGGCAGGCTCGATTTGGCGGACCGTTACCTCACGGCCGACCGTCCGGACTATCAGGACTATGGCGGCCTGCCGCCGGAGATGACCAAAGGCCATGAGGGGTTCAAGCGGGTCCTTGGCGTCTTCATCGAGGCCTTTCCGGACTTGCATCTCGAGATCGAGTTCATGATCGGCGAGGGCGACCGCGTTGCGGCTTATGTCTCGACAACGGGCACGCATAAAGGTCCGTTCCTCGGCGCGGCGCCTACGGGCAAGGCATTCAAGGTCAACGGCGTCGATATCCTTCGCTTCAACGATGAAGGGAAAGTCTCGGCGCATTGGGGCGCCTTCAACACTTTGGGGATGATGGCACAGCTCGGCATTGCGTCCACCCATCAGGCGTAAGGCTGAAAAATCGATATGGCGAAGGCCGCGACGGGATCGGAACCTGAGATCCCGTTGCGGTTCGACGCTTCAGCTCCCGGCAGCCGTGCCGCCGGCGAGCCCGGCGGGCGTGACACGGCCATAGACCGCCTCGGCGCGACGCTCGAAAGCCTCGGAGAATTTGCGGAAGGCGCGGTCGAACACCGCACCCATCAGCATGCCGAGCGTGCGGCTCTTGAACTCGTAGGAGATGAAAAACTCGACGACGCAGCCCTGCCCGTCCGGCTTGAAGCTCCACAGATTGTCAAGCGCGCGGAAAGGCCCGTCGAGATAGGAGACGGCGATCTTCAGGGTGGTGCGATCGAGGGCAACCTTGCTGGTGAAGGTCTCATGGATCGCCTTGTAGCCGACCGTCATGTTGGCGATCAGGATCTCGCGACCGCCCTCGCCCCCCGCGCGGCTCCTCACCTTGAGCCCTTCGCAGAGCGGCAGGAAGAGCGGATATTTCTCCACATCCGCAACAAGGTCGAACATCTGCTGGGGCGTGTGCTTGACGCGGCGCGTCGTGCGGAAGGAAGGCATGAAAAGGGTCCGCGACGACGGCGATCAGCCGCCGAGCCGCGACAGGCGCGCAGCCTTGAGCTTGGCGAAATCCTCGCCCGCATGATGCGACGAGCGTGTGAGCGGGCTCGCCGAGACGAGGGAGAAGCCCTTGGTGTAGGCGATCGTCTCGAAGCCCTTGAACTCGTCGGGCGTCACGAAGCGGATCACCGGGTGGTGCTTGCGGGAGGGTGCGAGATACTGGCCGATGGTGAGGAAGTCGACCTCCGCCGAGCGCAAATCATCCATCAGCTGCAGCACCTCGTTCCGCTCCTCGCCGAGCCCGACCATGATGCCGGATTTGGTGAACAGGGTGGGGTCGAGCTCCCTGGCGCGCTGCAGCAGGCGCAGCGAGTGGAAATAGCGGGCGCCCGGGCGCACCGACAGGTATTTCGAGGCCACCGTCTCGAGATTATGGTTGAACACGTCGGGTTTCGCCTCGACCACGATCTCCAGCGCGCCGTCCTTGCGCAGGAAATCGGGCGTCAGCACCTCGATGGTGGTCGCGGGCGTGGCGGCGCGAATGGCGAGGATGGTGCGGGCGAAATGCCCCGCCCCGCCATCAGCGAGATCGTCGCGGTCGACCGAGGTGATCACCACATGGTTGAGGCCGAGCTTCGCCACGGCGTCGCCGACGCGGGCCGGCTCGTCCGCATCGAGCGCGCCGGGCAGGCCCGTCTTCACATTGCAGAAGGCGCAGGCGCGCGTGCAGGTATCCCCCATGATCATGAAGGTCGCGTGCTTCTTCTCCCAGCACTCGCCGATATTGGGGCAGCCGGCCTCCTCGCAGACGGTCGCGAGCTTGTGCTCCTTGACGATGCGATTGGTCGCCGCCCATTGCGGGGAGCCTGGCGCCTTCACGCGGATCCAATCGGGCTTGCGCAGCACCGGTTGATCGGGCCGGTTGGCCTTTTCGGGGTGGCGCGGCCGCGGATCGCGGCTGAGAAGATCAAGAACGACGGCCATGTGGCTTCCTTGGCACAGGCGCTGCGGCGCTTGGCAGAGACGTAGTCCGGGCGGAGCCAGACATCAAGACTGCCGGACCGCCGGCTTCCAGCCGGCATCGTGAGGCGGGAGTTGCCGCGATCCGAGGAAACCGCTTCGCAGGGCCGAGTTGCCGGCTGGAAGCCGGCGGTCCAGTCCGGTCCCTCTCAACGCAGGAAGCCGATCGAGATCCAGGGCACGGCGGCAACGAGGATCAGGCCAACGAGCAGGGAGAGCATATAGGGCCAGATGGCGCGCAGACCCTCGGCCGGATCGACGCGGCCGATGGCGCAGGCCGTGTAATAACCGACCCCGAAAGGCGGCGCGAACAGGCCGATGCCCATGGCGAGGATCACGACCATGGCGTAATGCACCTCGTGGATGCCGACGGCGCGCGCGATGGGGAAGAGCAGCGGCCCGAACAGCACGATCGCCGGGATGCCTTCGAGCACGGAGCCGAGCATCATGAAGGCGAGGATCGAGGCGGCCATGAAGGTGGCGGCTCCTCCCGGCAAGCCGGTCATGACCTCTGCGAGCGTGCGCGAGAACCCCGACTGGGTGAGCGCCCAGGCCATGCCGGTCGCGGTGCCGATGATCAACAGGATGGCGCCCGACAGCGCCGCCGTGTCGATAAGCGCCGGCCAGATGCGCGCCCAGGCGATCTGCTGGCGGAAGATCAGCGCTGCGACCACCGCATAGGCAAGGCCGTACATCACCCCGATCGTCGACACTTCGGTCGCGGTCGCGACGCCCTCGACGACGGCGGCGCGGATCAGGAAGGGCAGGACCAGCCCCGGCACGGCGGCGATGAAGGCACGCCCGATCTCGGCAGCGCCGGCACGCGGCGCGTCGCTGCGCTTATCGCCGCGGTGGCGCCACCAGACGACACCGGCCAGCATGACGGCGAGCACCGCTCCCGGCAGGAGGCCGCCGGTGAACATCGCCGAGATCGACACGCCGGTGACCGAGCCGATGGTGATCAGGACGAGGCTCGGCGGCACGGTCTCGGTCTGGGCCCCGGTCGCCGAGAGCAGCGCCACGAGATCCCCGCCCTTGGCGCCGCGCGCCTTCATCTCGGGAAAGAGCACGGGCGCGACGGCCGCCATGTCGGCGGCCTTGGCGCCGGAAATGCCGGAGACGAGGTACATGGCGGCGAGCAGCACATAATGCAGGCCGCCGCGCAAATGCCCGATCAGGCTCGCCAGGAAGCCGACCATATAGCGCGCGAGCCCGGTGATCTCGATCAGGAGGCCGAGGAAGACGAAGAGCGGCACGGCGAGCAGGATGATATGCGACATGCCCTCATCCAGCCGCCCGACCACGACGCTCATCGGGATGCGGGTGGTGAGAGCGAGGAAGGAGAAGGTGCCGATGCCGAAGGCGAAAGCGATCGGGATGCCGGCGAGCACGGCCCCGCCGGTTAGGAGCACGAAGAACACCAGGAGCTTGTAATTGCCGATCGCCTGCAGCAGCGGGATGGCGAGTATCAGCGCCCCGCCCACCACCGCGATGACGGCAAGCGCGAGCGCCACATCGGCGAGCCGCAGGCCGCGCCCGATCCGCATCAGCCCGAGGACCAGCATCAGCCCGATGCCGACCGGGAGCGCCGCGGCGCGCCAGATGGTGGGGATTTCGAGCGCCGGCGTGACCACGGCGGCCTCGTCCAGCGCATAGTCGATGGCGGGATGCAGCATGACGCCGAGGAAGGTCAGCCCGACGCACAGAGCCAACGCCTCGAAGACGGCGCGGCGGCGCGGCCCGGCATTGGCGATGAGCGCGCCCATGCGCATATGCTCGACGCGCCGATAGGCGACGACCGCCCCCAGCATGGCGAGCCACAGGAACAGGATCGAGGCGAGCTCATCCGACCAGGTCAGCGGATGCAGGAAGACATAGCGCGAGACGACGCCGGCGAACAGGATCAAGGTCTCGAGCGCGACCAGAATGGCGACGAGCGTCTCGACGCAACGCCCGATGGCGGCGTCGGCGACGTCGATCACGGCCGCAAAGCCGCTGCGCGGGGTGTCGCCCGGCGCGTCGGGGATGGAGAGAGGGTCGCTGTCGACGGCAGGAAGCCGGTTCATGTCCATGTCGGGCTCGTTCCTCAGCCTCCGTCTTGTCCCTTGCCTATCCCTTGCAGGCAAGCCCGCCATCGACGGCAAGGCAGACGCCGGTGATATAGCGCGCATCGTCCGAGGCGAGGAACAGGGCGGCGCGTGCCACATCCCAGGCATCGCCCATGAAGCCCATCGGGCTCATGGCGTTCCGCGCCTTCACCATGGCCTCGGTATCGGCATATTGGCCGGCAATCTGCTGGTAGATCAGCGGCGTGTCCATGACGCCCGGCATGATCGCATTGGCGCGGATGCCGAAGGGGGCATAGCGCATGGCGAGCGCCCGCGTCAGGTGGTTGAGGCCGGATTTCGAGGCGTAATAGGAGAAATACGGATAGGCGTTGACGGTGACGGCGGCGAGCGAAGAGATATTGACGATCGCTCCCCGTTTCTGCGTCTTCATCACCGGCAGCACATGCTTGCAGGCCAGGAACACGCTTTTGAGGTTGACCGCCATGACCCGGTCCCAGCTCTCCTCCGAGGCGTCGATGGGATCGCCCATCTCGGTGATCCCGACATTGTTGTGCAGGATGTCGATGCGCCCATAACGCCGCATCGCGTCGGCGGCGACCTCGGCGACTTCGGCCGAGCGCGTCGCATCCGCCGCAAGCGCGATCGCCTCATGCCCCTCAGCCGCAATGATGGCGGAAGTCTCCTCGGCGGCGTCGCGATTGCGGTCGACCGCGATCACCTTTGCGCCCTCGCGCGCATAAAGCGCCGCTGTCGCCTTGCCGTTGCCCCAGCCCGGCCCCGAGGAGCCGGCGCCGAAGACCAGCGCCACGCGGTTCTCGAGGCGCCGGATCACAGCTATAGGAGGCACGGGTGTCGGGTCAGTCACGCGATCTTGCCGGTGAATTTCTCGAGCACCGACCAGGCCTCATCGCCATATTTGCCCTTCCATTCGTTGAAGAAGCCCGCTTGGCGCAGCTTCTGCCGGAAGGGTTCCTTGTCGACCGTCTTGAACTCGATGCCCTTGCCCTCGAGATCCTTCCTCAGGCTGCCATTGAGCTTCTCGACATCGGCGCGCTCGTCGAGCGCGGAGGCGTTCAGATGCTTGGCGGCGAGCGCCCGCAAATCCTCCGGCAGCGCCTGCCAGGCCTTGGCATTGGCGAGCAGCCAGTAACCGTCCCACATATGACCGGTCAGCGAGATGTATTTCTGCACCTCGAAGATGCGCAGGGTCCAGATGGCGGCGAGCGGGTTCTCCTGGCCGTCGGCGATCTTGGTCTGCAGGGCCGAATACATCTCGTTGGCATTGATGCTGATGGGCGAGGCGCCGAAGGCCTTGAACATCGAGGTCCAGAGCGGGCTCACCGGCACGCGGATCTTGTAGCCTTCGAGATCGGCCGGGGTGAGGATCGGCTTGGTCGCGGATGAGATGTGGCGGAAGCCGTTGTCCCAGATATGGTCCATGGCGACGAGGCCGGATTTGGCGATGGCGGCGCGGATGAAGGCGCCGAGCTCGCCGTCCATCGCCTTCCACACCGCCGGATAATCCGGGAAGGCGAAGCCGATGCCGTTGATCGAGGCGACCGGCACCAGGGTCGAGAGGATGAGGCCGGAGAGCGTGAACAATTCGAGCGCGCCGGAGCGCAGCTGGCTCAGCGTGTCGGTGTCGGAGCCGAGCTGGTTGTTGGGGAAGAGCTGGATGTCGAGGCGCCCGCCCGATTCCTGGCGGATGCGATCGGCGGCCTCCTTGGCGCGCACATTGAGCGGATGGTCGCCGGCGAGGTTGGTTGCGAACTTATAGGAGAATTCGGCGGCCCGTGCCCGCCCGATCCCGAACAGCGTCACGCCGGCGGCGGCGCCCGATGCCGTCGCCATGAGACTGCGTCTCGTCATCTTCACCATGGTCGTTCCTCCTGTTGTATCTTCAAGCTTCTCGATGCTCGGTCCCGGTCGACACTTATGCAAAAGCCGATCGGTGTTGTCATTCTTCCCTGCCGCGGTCAGGCGACGCGATCGCCCTTCTTCACCTGGACGGCGCGGTTGTCGGCAGCCGGCAGCATCTTGGCCGGATCGCGCGTGACCACGACGTCGAGGACCACCGGGCCCTTCATGCGCCAAGCCTCCTGCAAGGCCAGCGCGAAGGCGTCGGGCGCTTCGACGCGGATGCCGCCGCAACCGAGCGCCTTCGCCACTTGCGCGTAATTCGTCTCGGCGAGATCGGAGGCGTGATAGGCGCCAGCCCCGTACATCAGGTGCTGGAGCGCCTTCACATAGCCCGAAGCCGCATTGTTCACGACGATGATGGTGAAATCGAGCTTCAGGCGCCGCGCCGTCTCGATCTCGCCCAGCATCATGTTGAAGCCGCCATCGCCGGTGAGGCTCACCACCTTGCGGCCTTGCGCCGCCAGCGCCGCCCCCATGGCGCCCGGCAGGCCGTAGCCGATCGAGGCAAAACCGCGATCGGGCACGAAGCCGCGCCCCGGCTGCTTGGTGTCGTAGAGCAGCCCGCCCCAATGCGCCGCAAAGCCGCCATCGGCGATCAAGAAACCGTCGGCCGGCATCAGCCGGTTGAGCTCGCCCATGATGCGGCCCATGCTGACCGGCACCTCCTGCGAGGTGTAGCGCTCCTTGACGCTCTCGCGCCAGGCCGCCATGCGCTGCGCCACCTGCGCCGCATGCTCGCGATGGCGCGCCAGGATCGCGGCCGCATCGCCCGAAAGCGTCGTGTGCAGATCCTCGATGCCGGCGCGCGCATCGCCCCAGAGCGCGACTTCGGGCTCGACCGTGCGGCCGATCTCCTCGGCGACGATCTCGAGATGGATGATGCGCTTGCCGCGCGGCGGCACGGTATAGCGCTTGGTTGCGATCTCGCCGAGCTTGCAGCCGACGACCAGCAGCGCATCGGCCTCGGCGATCAAGGTGTTGGCGATCCGGTCATAGCGGCCGAACAGGCCGGCGCTCAAAGGATCGACGCAGGCGATCGCGCCTTTGCCGCTCATCGTATGGGCGACCGGGATGCCGTAGGCATGCGCGAAGGCCGTGAGCGCGCCGGCGGCGCCCGAGAGATGCACGCCGCCACCCGCCAGCACCAAAGGGCGCTCGGCGGCGGCGAGGATGGCGGCCGCCCGCTCGACCGCACCCGCATCGGGGCGGCAGCGCAAGGCCGGCGCCGCCTCATGGGCCGGATCGGCCTTGAAGTCCTCATCCGTGAAGCCGAAAGTGCCGTGGCAGATATCCTCGGGGACGTCGACCACCACGGGGCCGGGGCGCCCGGTGGTCGCGACCGCGAAGGCGCGGCGCATCAATTCCGGGATGCGCGACACCGCCTCGACGCGGATCAGCTCCTTGACGGCGGGACGCAGGATCTCGGTCTGGCGCGCCTCCTGTGTCATGTTCTTCCAGGCATGCTCGCGATGCGCGTCGCCGATCACCACCACGAGCGGCGTGCCGGCATTCAGCGCCTCGACGAGGCCGGTGACCAGATTGGTGGCGCCGGGACCGAGCGTCGCATCGGCGAGGCCGACCCGTCCCGAGACCTTGGCATAGGCGTCGGCCGCGAAGACGCCGGCACGCTCGTCATTGATCAGATGGTGATCGAGGCCGAGCCTGCGGGCCGCGTCGTAGAAGGGCAGAAGCTGGAAGCCGCCCATGCCGAACATCGGGCCGCCATGGAAGGCCTGGATCATGCGGGCGAGTGCCTCGCCTCCCGTCATCTCGTTGGTGGTCACGCGCTCACTCCCTTGTCTGCCGCGCCGATGAGCGCACGCCCGGCCGCCGCGATCGCGGCCTCCGTCACTCGCACCGCATCCTCGACCGGCGGCGCATAGCCGACCGGGGCGCGCGGCGCGCCGAGACGCTTGACGGCGACGGCGCCGCCGAAACGCTCGGCGATGGTGGCGACGATCTCGGCGCCGAAGCCGCCGACCGATACCGCCTCATGAGCGACGAGCAGCCTCTTCGTCTTGGCGACACTGTCGAAGACCCGCGCCTTGTCCCAAGGCCAGATGGTGCGCAGATCGATGAGATCGGCGCCGATCCCCTCCTTCGCCAGGGTGGCGGCGGCCCGCGCCGCCACATGCACCTGGCCCGACCAGGAGATGATGGTCAGATCAGAACCCTCGCGCATGATGCGCGCCTCGCCGAGCGGCACGGTGAAATCGTGATCGCCGGGAACCTCGTCCTCGAGCCCCCAGAGATTCTTGTGCTCCATATAGACGACCGGGTCGTCGCAACGGATCGCGGATTTCAGAAGTCCTTTATTGTCGGCGGGCGTCGCCGGGCAGACCACCACGAGGCCCGGCACATGCGCGTACCAGGCTTCGAGCGACTGGGAATGCTGGGCCGCGGATGATCTCCACATGCCGATCGGCTCGCGCACCACCAGCGGCACGCGGGCCTGGCCGCCGAACATGAAGCGCGCCTTGGCGGCTTGATTGACGAGCTCGTCCATGGCGCAGAGCGCGAAATCCGAGAAGCGCATCTCGACGACGGGACGCGTGCCCATCATGGCGGCGCCGACCGAGGCGCCGAGAATCGCGGCCTCCGATATCGGTGCGTCCGAGATGCGGTCCGTGCCGAAAATCTCGGCGAGGCCGCGATATTGGCCGAAGACGCCGCCACGCCCGAGATCCTCGCCGATCGCCCACACCGTCTTGTCGCGGCGCATCTCCTCCTCGAGGGCGAGGCGGCCGGCATCGAGATAAGTCATCTTCGGCATCAGGGCGTATCCTCGGTCATTCGGTCGTGTCGCGCCTCGTTTCTCGCCGCCATCTCAAAAGGCGTCCAAAAGCGGCGAGCCGATATCCTGGACATCGATGAAGGCCGCTTCGGCCGGCGGGAAGGGCGCGCCGCGCGCGCTCGCATAGGCTTCGTCCATCTCGGCAAGCGCCGCTTGCCGGTCTTCGTCGAGCGATGACGCGGCGACGCCCGCGGCGATCAGGAGCTCGCGGGCCCGGGTGATCGGGTCATTGGCCTTTTGCGCCTCGACCTCGCCTTTCGGCCGGTAGGTCGCGGGATCGGCGCCCGTATGGCCCGTGACCCGATAGGTCTTGGCGTGCAGGAAGCGCGGCCCTTCCCCTGCCCTCACCTCACGCACCAGATCGGCGGCCGCCGCCTCGACCGCGACCACGTCATTGCCGTCGACCTCGGTCGCCGGCACGCCGAGCGCGCGAGCCCGCTCGGAGAGGCCGGGGCCCGCCGTCATGGTGCGCGTCTTGGTGGTCGCCGCATAGCCATTGTCCTCGCAGACGAACAGCACCGGCAGCTTGAACACCGCGGCCCAGTTGAGCCCTTCGAGGAAGGGGCCGCGATTGGTGGCGCCGTCGCCGAAGAAGCAGGCGACGATCCGGTCCTCGCCCTTGAGCTTCACCGCATGGGCGGCGCCGGCAGCGATCACGATATTCGCCGCCACCACGCCATTCGCGCCCAGCATGCCGACGCTGAAATCCGCGATATGCATCGAGCCGCCCTTGCCGCCGCAATTGCCGCCGAGCTTGCCGAGCAGCTCATGGAACATCGCGGTCGAGGAGGCGCCCTTCGCCAGGGTGTGGCCATGGCCGCGATGGGTCGAGAGCAGGAGGTCGCGCCGCGTCAGATGGGCGATCACGCCGGTCGCCACGCCCTCCTGGCCGATCGAGGGATGGATGGCCCCGAGCACCAGCTTGTCGTCGAGCGCCTGCAGCGCCACCTCCTCGAGCGCCCGGATGCGGTGCATCAGAAGGTGATGGGCGCGCAGCCGCGCCACATCGATATTCGGGAACCTGCCCTTGCTGTCCTTGCTCATGTCGGTGTCGTCACTCTGCGGCTTCGCTGCTGGAGGATCGGGCCAAGGAGGCTTCGAGAGCGCGGGCTTCCGCCTGCAGGAGCTGCAGGAGCTCGGGCACCCGATCCTTGCCCATGCGGTCCGTGATGGCCGCGATGCTCAACGAGGCGAAAGGTTCTCCCGCCGCATCGCGCACCACGACGCCGATGGCGTTCATGGCGGGCACGATGCGGCCCTCATTGAGCGAATAGCCGGCGCCACGCGTGCGCGCCACCAGCGCCCGCAGAGCCTGTGCGTCGAAGCCGCGATAATCCTTGAGCCAGCTCTCATTCTGCTTGAGCACGGTCGCGATCGCTTCGTCCGACAAGGCCGCGAACAGAGCGAGGCTGCCCGCGCCGACGCCGAGCGGGCGCCGGTCGCCGATATCGAGGGTCAGGGTACGCACCGGAAAGCTGCCGACCGCGCGCGCCACGCAAATGGCGGCCGGGCCTTCGCGCACCGAGGCGAAGACCGTATCGCCCGTCGCCTCGGCGAGCCGCGCCAGCGCCGGCTGCATGATCGACGCCGCATGGTCGTGCAGCGCCGAGCCGCCGAGCGCGATGGCGCCGGAACCGAGGCGATAGCGCCGGCCGGGGGGCTGCTGATAGGCGAAGCCGACATTGACGAGGGCTCCGAGCAGCCGATGCACGGTGGCTTTGCTCAAGCCAGTGGCTTCGGTAATCTCGGTGACGCCCGCGCCTTCCGGGCCATGCGCCGCCACGACACGCAAGATGGCGGCGACCCGATCGACGGTCCTGACGGCGAGATCCTGCAAAGCCTGTCCCTGATCATTTCCTCGAAGGCCGCCTTGACGCGGTTCCATTTTCGGGCGGTCGGATAGGTCCATTTCGGAACAAAGTCAACCAAAGGGCGAGCGGGACGGTCGCGGTCCCAGCGCATCGCTTGCGACGGGGCTTGCCAAACGCATAAGCGATCGCTTATGTATAATGCATGATCGAAGCCGAGATCCCCCGTGTCCAAATCTTCCGCGCGCTCGCCGACCCGACGCGCCGCGCCGTCTATGAGCGGCTCGCCGCAGGCGAGATGAACGTCACCGAGCTGAAAGCAGGCTTCTCCGTCTCGCAGCCGGCGATCTCGCAACACCTCGCCGCCTTGCGCGGCGCGGGCCTGGTGAGCGAGCGGCGCGAGGGGCGCCATGCCTATTACCGGGCCGAGCCTACGGGACTCGAGCCGCTGGTCGATTGGGTCGACCGCTACCGCGCCTTCTGGCCGGAGCGCCTGGCGAGGCTGAAGGATGTTGTGAAGGGAATGGATCAATGAGCGATGCCCCGCGTGATGCCGAGCGATCGGTGACCTTCGAATGCGAATTCGACGAGCCGCCCGAGAAGGTCTGGCGGGCGCTGACCGTGCCCGAGCTCGTTTCCGCCTGGCTGATGCCAAACGATATGCGCCCTGAGGTCGGCGGCCGCTTCACCATGAAGCCCGAACGGGCGGGCGAAGGCGATATCGCCTGCGAAGTGCTCACCGCCGAGCCGCATCGCCTGCTGCGCTATCGTTGGCGCGAAGCGCAGACGGATCGCGACGGGCAGGATCGCCGCCTCGACAGCGTCGTGACCTTCGTGCTCAGCGAGACCCCGGCTGGGGGCACGCATCTTCGCCTCGTGCATAGCGGGCTCGAACGGCGCGAGCAGCGGCCGCTCACCGTCGAGGCGAGAGCGCAAGCCCTGGGCCAACCCATGCGCCGCCACGCGGTGCGGCACCAATCGAGACGGCATTCGGCCGCACGGCGCGGCATGCCGATCATGGCATCGCGTGCTGCGCGACCGGCGACACAAGGGAGACTGAGATGGGCGGCCTGATGAACCTCGTTCCGATGGTGATCGAGCAATCGCAAAGGGGCGAGCGCTCCTTCGACATCTTCTCGCGCCTGTTGCGCGAGCGGATCATCTTCCTGAACGGCCCGATCGACGATGCTGTCTCGGCGCTGGTCTGCGCCCAGCTCCTGTTCCTGGAATCGGAAGGCCCGAGGAGAGAGATCGCCATGTATATCAACTCGCCGGGCGGCTCGGTGACCAGCGGCTTCGCCATCTACGACACCATGCAATACATCAAGAGCCCGGTCTCGACCGTATGCATGGGCACGGCCTGCTCGGCGGGCTCCTTCCTGCTGATGGCGGGCGCTGCGGGCCGCCGCATCGCGCTGCCGAATGCCAGCATCATGGTGCACCAGCCCTCGGGCGGCTTCCAGGGCGTCGCTTCGGACATCGAGCGCCACGCCGAGAACATCGTGAAGCTGAAGCGCCGGCTCAACGAGCTCTACGCCAAGCATTGCGGGCGCAGCTATGACGAGGTCGAGCGCACCTTGGACCGCGACAATTTCATGACCGCCGAGGAAGCGAAGCTTTGGGGCATCGTCGATCATGTGTCCGGGAGCCGCGAGGGCCGTGAGGCGGCCTGAGGGCCGGTCCCGTCAGATCGGCAGCGTCAGCGCGACTCCGGGCTCCAGCAATCGCAGGCGCTCGCCGAGGCCGACGGCCTTGAAGGCTTGGGTCAGCTCGGCCTGCGTCTCGGTGAAATGGGCCCAGCCCTCATTATGGATGGCGGTGATGACCGCATCCTTGAAGGCATGCGCCGCCTCGATCGCGTCATTGGCGTCCATGGTCATATGGAAAGCGCCGCGCGGCTTCGCCGATCCCGCGAACAGGATAGCGAGCCTGACGTCGAAGCGCCGCGCCACTTCGGCGACGCCCTCGTACCAGACCGTGTCGCCCGAGACATAGACGGCGCGCCTCGGCTCGTCGCCGAAGGCAAGGACGAAGCCGATGACATCGCCGCTGATCGGCTCGATGCCGACCGGGCCATGGCGGGCAGGCGTCGCCGTGATGCGCAAAGGGCGGCCGGACGGTGTCGCGATCTCGAACCTGTCCCAGGGCTCGAGCCCGCGCGCATTGCCTCCGAGGCGCCCTGCCCCCGCGACCGTCGTCGCAACTCGCGCAACTTGGCTCAGGAAGGCGCGGCCCGAGCGGTCGAGATTGTCGAAATGCTGGTCATGGCTGAGCAGCACCGCATCGATCGCCCCGATCGCCTCGGCAGCGACCGCCGGCATCGTCGTCTTGGTCAAGGTGACGGTTCCGGACGCGTAGCTGCCGGGCGCATCGAAGGTCGGATCGGTGAGCAGCCTCGCCCCGCCCATCTCCAGCAAGGCGGTCGGGCCGCCGATCAGGGTTATCCGCAAGCTCTCGGTCACTGCCGGTCTCCATTCGCATTCGACTTCGTCATCGGCTCCGACAGATAGGGATGGCGAGTGCCATTGCGAGGAGGCCAAGGCCCCGCTTCGCATATCGGTTATCCACCGAAGGATCGTCCGCAACAGCCTGGAGCGCAGTCCTGCGCCGGGAATTGCGGCTCGTCCTCTTGCGTGTGAGCGCGGCCGCAGATTACGCTGTCGGCGATTGTGCCCAATAGCGAGAACCGCACCATGCGCTTGCTGATCTCCGCACTTTCCCTCGTCGCGCTTCTGGCGCTCGCCTCCTGCGACAGCAAGCCCGGACCCGCTGGACCGCAAGGCCAGTCCGGCCCGACCGGTGCCCAGGGCCCGACCGGCCCTCAGGGACCGCAAGGGCAGCAAGGCCCGCCGGGACCGCAAGGACAGGCCGGCGCACAAGGCGCCATCGGCGCACAAGGCGCCCCGGGCCCTCAAGGTTCTCCAGGCGCTCCAGGTCCGCAAGGCGCGCCCGGGCCGCAAGGCGCGCAGGGCGTCGCCGGAGCGAAGGGCGATGCCGGGACCTCCAGCACGGCGCTGCGCATCCTCAGCGACAAGGCGAGCGCGAGCTGCAATGCCGACGAGATCATGGTCAGCGCCTATTGCGCGCGCGCCACGGGCGGGGCCGCCTCGGCTCCTAATCTGCAGGGCATGAGCGGCGCCAGCTGCGAGGGCGACGGCGTGGTCGCGGTGCTGGCCTGCGCCAAGCATTGAGGCGGTTCTGCCATCGCGGGGCGCTCACAGTCACGCAACCGTCATGCGACTCGCCTAACGCCGGCTGATCGCAGCTTGTGCTTCGGGAGGTCGGGTGACGCAATCGGCAAGAGCAGCGCGACGCGCAACCGCCATCGGGCTGAACACGGCGGTGCATCGCAGCAAGGCACTCTCGCGCGCCGGGGTCCTGGAGCGCCTCTTCACCTTCGCGTTCCGCGGGCTCGTCTATCCGCAGATCTGGGAGGATCCGGTCGTCGACATGGCCGCCCTGCAGATCCGCCCTGGCGACCATGTGGTCGCCATCGCGTCGGGCAGTTGCAACATCCTGTCCTATCTGACCGCCGATCCGGCGCGCATCAGCGCTGTCGACCTGAACGGCGCCCATATCGCGCTCGGCCAGCTCAAGCTCGCGGCGCTGCGCCAGCTGCCCGATTACGACGCCTTCCTGCGCCTCTTCGGCAAGGCGAATTCGCGCGACAATGTCGGCGCCTATGACAGCTTGATCAAGCCGCATCTCGACGCGACCTCGCGCGCCTATTGGGAAGCGCGCAGCCTGGGCGGACGCCGCCGCATCGCGGCCTTCAGCGATAATTTCTACCGGCACGGCCTGCTGGGCAAGTTCATCGGAGCCGGTCATCTTTTGGCACGGATCTATGGCTGCGATCCCGGCGCCGTGCTGAAGGCCCGCAATCTCTCGGAACAGCGTGTCCTTTTCGATCGGCATCTCGCGCCGATCTTCGACAAGACCTTCCTGCGCTGGCTGATCCGCCAGCCGGCCTCGCTCTACGGCCTCGGCATCCCGCCCTCGCAATATCGCAGCCTGTCGCAGGACCTGCCCGACGGCATCGCGGCCGTGCTGCGCCAGAGGCTCGAGAGGCTCGCCTGCGGCTTCGACATCACGACCAATTATTTCGCCTGGCAGGCCTTCGGGCGCGGCTATGCGATGACCGGCGACGAAGCTCTGCCGCCCTATCTGCAGCGGCGCAACTTCGATGCGGTCAGGGCTCGCGCCGACCGCGTCCGCCTGCAGCAACGGTCGCTGACCGAATTCCTGAAGGAAAATCCGGAAGGGAGCGTCGACTGCTATGTCCTGCTCGATGCGCAGGACTGGATGAACGATGACGACCTCACGGCCCTGTGGGGCGAGATCACCCGCACGGCGCGGCAAGGCGCAAGGGTGATCTTCCGGACCGCCGCCGATGAGCGCCTGTTGCCGGGCCGGCTGCCGTCGAGCATCCTCGATGCCTGGAGCTACGACCATGCGCGTTCGCGCGAAGGGCTCGAGCACGATCGCTCTTCGATCTACGGCGCCTTCCATCTCTACCGCCTGGCGGAGCGTCCCGCATGACCCCGCCGGCGGGAGCGCAGAACGCGCTTCGCGGCGGCCTCGCGGCGCGCCTGTCGCGCACTGCCGATGCGGCGCGCGAGTCTCGCGAACCGCATGACGCCTCGGGCTCGCCGCCGCCCGGCACGCCCCAATCCGGCGCCTTGATGGACCGCATCTATCGCCGGCAGCGGCATATCTATGATGCCAGCCGCAAATTCTATCTGCTCGGCCGCGATGAGCTGATCGCCAAGCTCGCCCCGCCGCCTGGCGGCCGCGTGCTCGAGATCGCCTGCGGCACCGGGCGCAATCTCGTCAAGCTCGCGAGAACCTATCCGGGCGCCGAGTTCTATGGTTTCGACGTCTCGGCCGAAATGCTCGACACCGCGCGCCGCGCGACCAAGCGCGCCGGTCTCGAGAACCGCATCCGCCTCGCCAGGGCCGATGCCACCTCATTCGATCCGCTCGAGCTGTTCGGGCAGGCCTCGTTCGACCGCATCGTCATTTCCTATGCCTTGTCGATGATCCCGCCCTGGCGGGAGGCGATGCGCCGCGCCGCCGAATGCCTGGCGCCCGGCGGCTCGCTGCATATCGTCGATTTCGGCGATCAGACGGGTCTTCCCGCTCCTTTCCGCCTGACCCTCAATCGCTGGCTCGCCTTCTTCCACGTCACGCCGCGCCTGACGCTCGAGCCCGAGCTCGGCGAGCTCGCCGGTGCGCTCGAGCTGCGCTGCCGCTCGACGCGCCGCTTCCGCAGCTATGCGGTCTATGCCGTGATCGAACGGCCTCTGGCCTGACGCCGCGACGCCCAGTCGCTCACCCTGCGCTTCCGGCGAGGCCCTCCCGTGTATCGACACGCGCAGGCTCGCGCCTGAGCGTTCCCGTCTCGTCGAAGCGCAGCAGGCGGCCCGCATTGGCGAGCACCGCGAAGGTGCCGAGATTATGGAGCACCGCGGCGATCAAGGCCCCGCTCGGGCCGAGGGACCCGGTGGCCGCGGCGACGATCACGGCGAGCGTCCAGCCGAGGCCGAGGCCCACATTGACGGCAAGCGTCGAGCGGCAACGGCGGCTGAGCCGGATGCAGGTCGGCACGCGGCGCAGATCATTGGCGACGAGCACGATATCGGCCGAGGCGGCGGCGATGTCGGCGCCCTGGGCACCGAGCGCCATGCCGACGGCCCCTGCCTTGAGGGCGAGCGAGTCGTTGATGCCGTCGCCGATCACCAGAGGCCGCTGCCCGGCGCGGATCTCGGCGAGGACGCGGGCGAGCTTGTCCTGCGGCAGCGCCTGCGCCTGGACATCGGCGATGCCGACGAGACCGGCAATCCGCCTGGCGACGGCTTCACGATCGCCGGTGAGCAGGATCTGGCGCCTGAGGCCAAGCGCGCCGAGCTCGGCGATGGCAGCGGCAGCTTCCGGACGCGGCTCATCGGCGAGCATCACCCAGCCGAGGAAGCGGCCGGCGAGCGCGACGCCCACCACCGGCCCGTCATGCGCGGGAAGCTCGGGGCAAACGACGCCTTGGGCTTGCAGCAACGCCGTCCGGCCGAGCAAGGCCTTGCGCCCGTCGATCAAGCCGGTCACGCCGAGCCCGTGGCCCTCGCTCAACGCGGTGACCGCCGGGCGTTCCGCCTCGGGAATGGCGGCGGCAAGCGCCCGGCTCACAGGATGCGTGCTGGCCGCGCCCAGGGCTGCTCCAATGCTCATGAGCTCGCTTTCCTCGACGCCTTGAGCGGGCTTCGCGCCGACGATATCGAGATGGCCGAGCGTGACCGTGCCGGTCTTGTCGAAAATCACCGAGGTGACGTCGGCGAGCTGCTCGAGGAAGCCGACTCCCTTGATCAGGATGCCGTGGCGGGCCGCGACCGCGACCGCGGCGACGGCAGTCGCGGGTGCCGCCAGCACCAACGCGCAAGGGCAAGAGGCGACGAGCACGGCCAGCATCGCATCGGTGTTGTTGGTGGCAAACCAGGTGGCGGCGGCGAGCAGCAGCACGAACAGCGTGTAGCGCCCCGCATAGCGCTCGAGCAGCCGCGTCACAGGCGGCTTCGAGCGCTCGGCGGTCTGCATCAACGCCACGACCCGCCCGAGCGTGGTGTCCTCGCCGGTGCGCGTCACCTCGATCAGCAGTCGCCCCTGCAGGTTGATGCCGCCGGCAAACACATTGCCACCCGCCTCGACCTCCACCGGAACCGATTCACCCGTGATCGAGGCGAGGTCGACCGAGGAGCTTCCCTCGCGCACGATGCCGTCTGTCGGCACCCGGTCGCCGGCCCTAAGCTCGACATGGTCGCCCGGACGCAACGCCTCGGCCGCGACCTCTTCCAGGGAGCCGTCCGCCCTGCGGCGGCGAGCCCCCACATGGGTGAGGCGGTTGAGGGAGCGGATCGCCTCTTGCGAGCCGATCAGGCTGCGCTCCTCGAGCACATGGCCGACGATCATCACGATCGGCAGGATGGCCGCGGTCATCAGCTCGCCGGTCGCCCAGGCCGCTGACAGCGCCATGGCGATGAGCTGATCGGTGACGCCATGCAGGCTCGGATGGCGCAAACTGTGCCAGGCGGCAGTCACGACCGGGATCGCCACCAGCGCGGCCGCGAGGCCGGCCACGAGGTCGGCGACCTGGCTCTGCTCAGGGAACGCCGTCTGCCACAGGATGGCGATGACCAGGAGGCCCAAAGCGAGGAGCGCGACCATCATGCGCATCCCGAGCGACCAGCGCTCGGCGGGGCTGAGCACGCTGTCGTCGCTGACGGCGTGGGGCACCGGGGCCAGCGTGGTGACGCTCATTGGTCGCCTCCCGGAATGATGAGGCGTGTGCCGTTGCTCGGATCGACCGCGGTCACCTGGCCGACCTTCTTGAGGATGGGACCGATCCGCTCGTTGAAGACCTGCGTCAGCAGCGCCTCGCGCGAAGAGGTCTTCATCTGATCGGCGAGCGCCGCGATCTCGGCCGTCTGGCTCGTCGCCTGGCTCAGCCGCTCGGCGGCAACGGCCCTGGCGCTCATGATGATCTGGTCATGCTTCTGGTCGGCCTGCTGGCCGCTGCGCTCGGCCCCCGTGCGGGCCTCGGCGATACGCTGATCGGCTCCCTGCACCGCCGTCAGCACATCGTTATAGGCCTCTGCGGCGCGCGAACGCAGCGCCGCCGACAGATCGATGCGGCTGATCTCGACACCGAGGCCTGCTTGACGGCGGGCGAGATCGGCCAGCCTGGCATTCATCGCCGTCACCAGATCGATATGGAGCTGCTGGCGCCGGCCGGCGGCGAGGCTTGCTTCCTCTTCCGGCCGCTCCGGCCGCGCCACCAGGATGTCGTCGAGCTCGCGCGCCGCGATCAGCGACAGCGCCGAGCTCTCATAGATGCGGTACAAGGCGGGCTCGACATGGGCGGCGGCCAGCACATAGGCGCTGGGATCGGTGATCTGGTAATAGATATGGGCGTCGAGATGCACGACGCCGCCATCTCCCGTCAGGAAGAAATCGACATTGGAGCGGGCCGCCGCGTCATTGCGCAGGCCGAGATAATTATTGGCCGGCGGGCGCGGATCATTGGCGTTGCCGAGCCTGATCTGCGTGGCGCGCGCCGGGATGATCACCACCTCCTCGATCGGCCGCGGCCAGGCGAGCAAAAGGCCGGCGTCGCGCACCCGGTCGAACTCGCCGAAGCGCAGCACCACGGCGCGGCTCTCGGCCGGGATCTTGCGGATATTATTGACGCCCCAGAGCGCCGCGAGCGCCAGCATGCCCGCGAAGAGCAGGCGAAAGACGATCTGCAGCGATTGCGCCCAAGCTCCCCTCAGCTCAGGAGCGCCCTTGGGCTCAGGAGCCTCGTCGAGCCTGAGGGTGTCGCCGGCCGTCATTGCGCGGGCGCCCCTGGGAGAGGCGAGGCCTGCATCTGCGGACCCTCGACCAGCACCCGGAAGGGCGCGGCGTCGGTGCGCAGGAAGATGCGGGTATTGGGATTGGCGATGCGGTCGAGCGTGTCGAGCGAGCGCAACAGCGTGTAGAGCTTCGGATCGATGCCGAAGGCGTGGCTGTAGATGCCCGCCGCCTCCTCCCTGGACTTGGCCTCGATGCCGGCAGCCTCCGCCGCCGCATTGGCGAGCAGGATGCGGGAATCGCGCTCGGCGTCGGAGGTGATCTCGGCGGCCTTGCGTTGGCCTTCCGCCATCTGTGCGGCGGCCGCCGTGGCGCGTTCGGCCGCCATGCGCGACACGGTGGCGTCGAGCGGACGCACCGGCAAGGTCAGCCGCTCGATGCCGATCTGCTGCACGCTGATGCCGTAAGTGTCGAGGAGCTGCTTGTCGAGCTGGGCGGCGATGCGATCTTCCAAGGTGGCGATCTCGACCCGGGCGGGATCGGTGTTGATCAGGCTCGCGAGCTCGAAGCTCGACACTGTGGTCTCGAGCGCCGAGCCGAGGAAGGTGCGGATCTGGCTCGCGGCCTCGGATGGCTGGTTGCGCACCGCGCGCAGATATTGACGCACATGCTCGGGGTCGGCCTCCACCTTCCAGGCCACATAGGCCTGCACCAGGATGCGCAAGCCGTCCTTGGTGCCGACATCCTGCAAGCCGCTCGAGGTCGTCTTGAGACGCAGATCGACCGGCAATGTGGTCTCGAAGGGAGGCGGCAGCTTCCAGCGCAGGCCGGGCTTGATCAGCACCCGCACGGGGTCGCCGAAACGGCTGATGACCAGCGCGTCGCCCGCCGTCACCAGTACCGAGCAGGCGGCGAGCAGCGCCGCCGCGACCACGATGCCGGCAATGCCGAAGCGCGCCGCAATGGCGATGGGCTTGCGTTCCGTCGGGCTCGCTTCGTCGTCATGATGGTGATGCCCGTGCCCGTGATGATGATGATGATGGGAATGGGTCATTTGCCCGTCTCCTTCTCGCCCGTATCCTCATCCGGAACCGAAGGAGGCATGGGCGCATGGACGCTGCGCATGTCGATGATGGTCTGCCCGCCCGTGCCCGCGATGCGGTGGTCGAGCAAAGTGATCGGCGCGCCCGCGAAGTCGCGCGTGATCGCCGCGAGATAGCGCTCGAACAGATAGGCTGGTCCTGCCGCCAGATAGGAATGCTCGTCGGTCGAAAAGCGCAAGGCATCCGATTGCGCCGAGGTGATACGCTCGACCGCGGCCGCCTGAGCGCTTGCGATATTCGCCAGGGTGGTGCGCTCCGCTTCACTCATCACCCCGATGGCGCGGCGCCTGGCCTCCGAGATCATGGCCTGCGACCTGATGCGCGCCGCCTGCACCTCGTGATAGCTGTCGGCGGCGCGCGCCGGCGGGTGGATGGCCTCGACCACGACCGCGACGAGCTCGATGCCGGTCGAGGCGCGGTCGAGCGCCGCCTGGAGCTGATGCTTGAGGTCCTCCGACAGGCCTTCGCGCTTCTCGCCGAGCGCGCCAAGGAGCGTGCGCGTCGAGAAATAGCGCGCCAGCTTCTGCCCCGCGAAGGCGCGCAGGAAGGCTTGCGGTTGCGCCGCCCGATAGGTGCTCGCAACGGCGGCATCGTCGCTGAGGCCGATGCGCCAGATCAGCTTGACGTCGACATCGACGATCTGGAAGGCCGAGCGCGCCGCGCTGTCGCTCGCGATCAGATAGCTCGTCTCGGTTGGATGCGTCTGGTCCCAGAGCCGGTCGGCACTGACCGGCGCCGCCCCCTCGACGCCGACAACCTCCGCCGGCAATGCCGCCGTTTCCGTTGCGGGCGCGCCGAGCGACAGGACATGGATCTCGCCGAAATCGACGCGGCGCACGATGCCCAAAGGCCAGGGCAGGCCGATATGCAGGCCGGGCTGCAGAACGGCAACCGGCTTCCCCAGGCGCTCATAAATGCCGCGCTGATCGGCGCCGAGGATGCTCACTCCCGACAGCCCCCAGGCGACGACGAGCAGCAGGGCCGCGACCGGCAGAATCGCGGAGCGCACGAATTGCAGCGCCCAGCTGCGCGACAGATCGATGCCGAGCTGGTCATGCAGCGATTGCCGCCAGGCCGCCCGCGAGACCGCGTCCGGCGTCAGCAACGCCGCGACCGCGCTGGTGACGCTCGCCCGCGCAGAAGCGGGTTCGAGGCGCGGCTGGAAGAAGACCGCGAGCGCCCGCAAGGCGAGCTCGCAGGCGATCGCAGCGACCAGCAGGCGAAGCAGCAGCTCGACCACGCCCGAGGCGTCGAGCCCATAGCCTTGCAGCAGCGCCAAGCCGCCCTCGCCTGCGAAGACCAGCAAGGCGAAACGCAGGAGCCGTTGCAGATCGGCGGCTTCCGGCAATCGCCAGCCGGCAAAGCCCGCATAGGCACGCTCGGCGAGCAGCAGCGGGAATGAAGCGATGAGCGCCAGCGCCCCGCGCATGAAATAGACATTGGCCGGGGCGCGCATCTCGGCAGGCTCCGGCCAATGACGCGCCAGCATGACGAGCGCCGCGCCTGCGCCCGCCAACACCACCAGCGCCGGCAGACTGCCGATAAAGGCCCGGACTGGAAGCCGGACGGCGTCGAGCAGGGTCGAGAGCCGGGGCAGCAGGCGGGCAACGGAGAGGCGCCTCCATCCTGCCTTGCGGGTCGGCTGCGCCTGCGCCTCGTCCGGTCGCACGGCTGCGGCAATTCGCCCGCGCCGCGCCGTGAGACGCGTATCGGCCGCAAGCGCCGCCGCCAGGAAAGCCCCGGCCAGGATGGCGAGCGAAGCGCCTGCGAGCCGGATGAAGATCGGATCCGCGTTGAAATGCGCCAGCTCTCCCGCGACCCGCTGAAAGGCCTGCGCCGACACGGTGAGGCAAGCGATGAGGCTCGCTAGCCCGATCATGGCAAGCGAGGTGCGGGCGCGAGCGGCTTCGGCCACGCCCCGGTCTCGCGGCTGATCGGTCCGTTCCAGCACGCTGCGTTGGTCGAGCAAGGCTGCACCTCGTCGTCATTCGCCGCCGCGGGATGGGCGGCGAATGAGGGTGCAAAGTTACCCCAGCCGCGTGCCGAGCGCTACGTCGGCGCCCAAGAGCGGACGTGTCGACGACGTGTCGGCAACGGGCGCGACGGGCAGGCGTACGGGATCGTGATGCCCGAAAATGCCCCCTTCAGAAGCTTTTCGAGATGCCGGCGAGGAGCGTGCGCCGCGGGCCGAATTGCGGGGCGCCTACGCCGACCCCGCTGCCGTCGCGCAATCCATATTTGCGATCGGTCAGGTTGATCATGTCGATTCGGGCCGTCACCTTTCCCATTCCGGGCGCGTTGAACTCATGCTTCAGGCCGGCATTGACCTGCACGTAATTCGGCCCGCGTTCGGTGTTCGCGAAGCCTTTCCTCAGCCCCGAGCCCGAAATCACATCGGTGGTGAACAGGGTATCGCCCCAGCGATAGGAAGCGCCGCCCGAGATGGTGAAGCGCTGATCATGGTCGAGATAGATGTAATTGGACATGCTGTAGGTGAGCACGTCCGGTTTGATGAAGAATTGGCTCGAGATGATGTTCTTTCCCTGCGCGCGTGAATAGGCGAGGTTTCCGTAAAGGGTCAGATTGTCGATCTGATAGGAGGCGGTGAGCTCCGCCCCATAGATCTTGGCGTGCTGATAGTTGAACGGCGAGAAGATCAGTGCCGCGCCGAATTGCCCCTCATCGATCAGGTCGTTGGCGCGCTTGTAATAGGCATCGAGGCCGATCTGCAGGTCGGGGCCGATCTTCTGGATGATGCCGGCATCGAAGTAATTGGCGCGCTCCGGCTTGACGACATTGTCGATCAGGCTGTTCGGAGCGGCCGAGGTGTTGACGAACTTGCCGATCGCGGTCGGCGCGATCAGTTCCAACGGCGCCGGCGTGAAATAGCGCGCATAACCGGCATGCAATGTCGTGCCTTCGAGGGGCTTGTAGACGAGGTTCACGCGCGGGCTCAGCTGGTGCTTGTCGAGATATTGGTAGATCTGATCGAAGCGAGCGCCATAATTGACGGTGAGCCGATCGGAGATGCGCCACTCGTCTTGCGCATAGGCGCCGAGCAGGTAGCCGGTCTTGCGGCTCTTATCGGGGATGGTGAAAGGGGCATCGACGGGATTGCCGCTGTCGTCGAGCGGCAGGACGGTCGAGAGAGTGCCGCTGCGCGCCCGCTCGACATCGCCGAAGGCGCCGGCGCGGAGTGTATGCTGGTCATTGATCTTGTAGCTGAGATCGCCCTGCACGCCGTTGGCGAAGTTCTCGCGCCGCACATTCGAGGCAACACCGTTGAACACGATGTCGCCGACCGGATCGGGGAAGAAATGCGTCAGGCTGTAGCGATTGAAATAGGCGACCTGCATGTCGAGATTGCCTATCGATTTCTGCAGCGACACGATATTGAAGTTCGATTCCTCCAATTGCTGCTCGCGCAGGCCAGCGGAGTTGAAGTCCGACACGCCATAAGCCGTGAAGGACGGCATCTGTCCCGGATTGTTGGGGAAGCGGAATTGGCTGACCGCCGTGCCCGAAATGAAGCTCAGCCGCGTATTCGCGTCGATCAGGCTCGACAGATAGAGGAAGCCCCTGCCCTGCTCGGTGAAGTCCTTCACCGGATTCAAGGAGCGGGTCGGGTTTTCGATGCCGATATTGTTCTGCAGATAGCTGCCGGAGACGAAATAATCGACCGCTCCGGTCGAGCCGCCGTACGTGACGCTCGGGAACAAGGTCTGCCTCTGGCCGCCGTACAACGAGATCTCGCCCCCTGGATCGAGCGAGCCGCTCTTCGTCTCGATTTCGACGACGCCGGCCGTACGGTAGCCGTATTGGGCCGGCAATGCGCCGGTGAGCAGATCGATGCGCCGCGCGAAACGCGTATCGAACAATTGCGAGAAGCCGCTGATCGTCTCCGGAATGATGATGCCGTTGATGCGGTATTGCAGGTTGGCGTGATCGCCGCGCACATGCAGCTGGCCGAAGGAATCCTGGGCGACGCCGGGAGCCTGCAGCAAGGTCTGGCTGAGCGCTGCGTTGTTGCCCAAAGGCTGCGTCTCGATCGCCTGCCGGTTGATCTCGTAGGTCGAAGCCCCGACCGAGGTGGAGATCTGGTTGCGCGCCTTGTCGAGCCTCGCCGCGGTGACGGTGATGTCGAGCTCTTCATTGGCGCCGGCATCGCTGACGACGCCACGGGTCGGACGCGCAGCCGAGGCAGGTCTGGCCGTCGCAGCGCCATCCGTCCCGGGCGGCGGCGCCGGCGTCTCGGCCGTTGCGGGGATGGCATAAGCGAAAACGCCGATCGAGAGCACGGCGAAAGAGGCGCGGGCAGCGACGCAAATCGAACTCGGCACGGTAAGGCTCCATATATGTTACAACGTAACAATATGGAGAACGAAACATAATGCAATAACATTTCAAATTTGCGCGAGCGCTTTGGCCGCGTGCGTGGCAGGATTGCCACAGAGGGCGAGGTCTTCCACCTCTCCCCGTCCTTCACGGGGAGAGGTCGATCCCGAGGCGATAGCCGAGGGAGCGGGTGAGGGGCTGGGTGAGTTGGAGCCAGCGCCGGCTCCGACTCACCAGGTTCTTGACGCTTACTTGGCCCCTCACCCCTCGCCTTCTCCTCGCAAAGGGGCGGGGAGAAGGAGCCACGCTGGCGCTCAGTGCAGCACGAAACCGATGCTGGCGCTGAAGGAGCGGCCGGCTCCCGGCGGCGGGGGCGGGAATGGCGAAGCGCGGCGCACCATCGCCACGACCTCCGCATCGATATCGGGCTGGCCGCTGGAGCGGATGAGCGCGACGCTCACCACCCGGCCCGAGGCGTCGAGGACGAAGCTGACCGAGGGACGCCCTTCGGCTCCTCTCGCCCGCGCGCCGTCGGGATAGTGCTTATAGGCGCCGAGATGGCCGATCACCTGTCCTCGATAGGCACCGATCGCCGCGGCCGAGACGGGGCTCGGCGCCGTCGCGGTGTTGCCAGCAGCTTGGGCTTGCGCCGGCGGCAATGATGCCGGGCGAGAGGCGGCGGGCCGAACCGCGCTTTCGCGGGCTTGCGCCTGGCGCTTGGCGAGCTCAGCCGCCTCGCGGCGGGCAGCTTGGCGCCCGGCGGCCTTCTTCTCCTCGATCAGAGCCTGGCGGCGCTGCTCGGCGAGCTCCTGGCGCGCTGCCTCATCCGAAGGCTTGGCGGCTATCGGCTTGGCAGCCGGCCTGAGGGGGCTCGGGAGCGGGATCGCCGCGTCGTCAACCGGCGCGACCATCGGCGGCGGCGGCGTCTCGGCAGCGACGGCTGGAGACGCGAGAGGTTGAGCAGGGATCGGCTGGGCGGGGGCGACGTTCACCGGCTTGCTCGCCGTGATCTCGGCCGGCGCTTCGCTCGGCACCGCCTCCAGGGGAGCAAGAGGAGTCGACGGCGAACTCGTATCGACGGGTAGGGCTTCGCTCGGCAGCGGCTCCGGCATCGTGGCGCTGGTCGCGGGCACAGGCTCCGCGGCCGCCAATTGCTGGGGCACCACAGCGATCTCGATATCGGTTTCGGCCGGCGCCGCGATATCCTTCGGCCAGAGCACCACGATCAACAAAAGTGCATGCGCCGCAATCACGAGCGCTGCCGCCAGAGGCCGCAGCCAGGAGGGCTGCAGCCTCACGGCAAGGCTCGAATCGAAGCCGATGACCATGGCGGACATGGCGCGCTCGATCCCGCTTCAGGGCGTCGCGGCTGGAGCCGGCACAGCTTGCCTCTCCGCATGGCCCTGCGTCGTGGTGATCAAGGCGATCTTGGCAAAACCGGCGCGTGCGAGCTCGTCCATCGCCGTGACGATCTCGCCATAGCGCGCCTCGCGATCCCCGCGCAGATGGATGAGGGTTGCGGGATTGTCGCCGATCTTCGCATGCATCGCCGCGCCGAGACCGCCTGGCGGCAGTTGCTCCGTGCCGAGAAAGGTCGCGCCATCCTTGCGCACCGTCACGATGACGGGCTCCTTGGGATCGACGGGTGCTGCTTTCGCTTGCGGCAGATCAACCTGCATGCCGGTTGCCAGCAAGGGCGCCGTGATCATGAAGACGATGAGCAGCACCAGCATTACGTCGACCAGCGGCGTGACATTGATCTCGGCAAGCGGCCGATAGAGGGAACTCTCGAGCTTCGGCGCGCCAGCCATCACGCCGCCTCGGCCGTCTTGCGCGCCGGCCGCTCGGGCGCTGCAGAGCCGATCGCCGTCATGGCGATCGCCCGCTCCTCGACGAAATGCGAAAGCTCCTGGCCGGCGCGCGCCAGCGCCGCGCCGATGCGGTTATAGCCGACCGAGGCCGGGATCGCAGCCGCGAGCCCGATCGCGGTCGCGGCCAGCGCCTCGGCGATGCCCGGCGCCACGACCGCGAGGCTCGTATCCTTGGCCTCGGCGATGCCGGCAAAGCTCGTCATGATGCCCCATACCGTGCCGAACAGCCCGATGAAGGGCGCGACCGAGGCGATGACGGCGAGATTGGGCAGGCCGCCCTGGACGCGCGTCAGCAGCGCCTGGCCGCCGCGGTTCATCGCCTCGACGACGCGAGTGCGCAGCTCGCCGGCGCTCTCGCCGGCGATGGTCAGGGAAGCGGCCTGGCGCCCGGCAACGAGCAGCGGCTCGAGCAGCGCCGCCTCGCGATCCGCACCACCGCCGCGCAGCGCCCGGACGGCTCGATTCAGGCGCCGCACCGACCAGGCGCCCTCGACGATCAGGATCCAGCACCAGATCGAGGCGAGGACCAGCATGAGCATGACCGCCTTGGCGACCGGCCCGGCCTCCGTGAACAGGCCGAGCGGCGTCAGCACCCCATGTTCCATCACGGTCTCCTCATTTGAACAGCCGCAAATCGGCGACCCCCACAAGGCTGCGAACGCCTGCGCATCGCCCTGACGCAATCCGCGAGAGGCGCAGTTCATGCAATGATATAGTGTTACAGTCAAGTGTGGGGTGACGCTTTCCCGGGGCACCATTCGTGCGCACTCCTTCTCCTGCCACTTGAGGCGGGAGAAGGTGCCCGAACGCAGTGAGGGCGGATGAGGGGCGCTGGTGAAGCGCTCGACCGTCCCTCACCCGGCTCGACTGCGTCTCGCCACCCTCTCCCGCCTCAAGTGGCGGGAGAGGGAAGCGGGAGATGGCGAGCGCTTCGCCCGCATCGTATGGATGGAGCGGCAGGACGGCCACGCATAAGCCCGCCCGCCCCACCAGGAGTTCTGGACGAATGGACATCTATCGACGCCTGCGTGTCGCGAAGCGGGTCAATGGCGCGGGCCTGCTGACGCGGCTCGGCGGCAGCCTGATGGATGGCGAAGTGCTCGACGCCATGCGCGAAGCGGCCTCGGCCTTCGTCGACATGGCGGAATTGCAGACGCGGGCCGGCAGCGTCATCGCGACCCATACCGGAGCCGAGGCCGGCATCGTCACCAGCGGCGCCGCGGCGGCGCTGACGCTCGCGACCTGCGCCTGCCTGACCGGAACGGATGTGGCATTGATGGAGCGCCTGCCGGACGCCTCGACCATGCGCAACGAGGTCATCATCCATCGTGCCCATCGCACCGGCTACGACCATGCCATAAGGGCGGCCGGCGCCAAGCTCATCGAGATCGGCTTCAACGATCGCGGCGCGGGCGCCGGGGTGCGCAGCCTCGAAGGCTGGGAGATCGAGGCTGCGATCTCGGAGAAGACCGCGGCCATCGCCTATACGGCGACGCCCGAGCTGATGCCCAAGCTCGCAAGCGTGGTCGCGGTCGCCGAGCGATATGCGCTGCCCGTCATCGTCGATGCCGCGGCGCAATTGCCGCCCAAGGACAATCTCAAGCGCTTCATCGGCGAAGGTGCGGCGCTCGTCGCCTTCAGCGGCGGCAAGGCCATTCGCGGGCCGCAAGGCACCGGCATTCTCTGCGGCCGCGAGAAGCTCGTCGCCGCGGCCCTGATGCAGATGCTCGACATGGACGTCCTGCCCGAGACCTGGACGCCGCCCGAGGGGCTGTTGGCGCGCCATTTCGGCGAACGCTTCCCGCATCACGGGCTGGGGCGCGGCTTCAAGGTCGACAAGGAATCGATCATCGGCTTGCTGGTGGCGCTCGAACGCTTCGTCGCCGCCGACATCGAAGCCGATATCGCGGCCCGCCACGCGATGCTGCGGTGCATCGCCCGGTCGATCGCGGATTTGCCCGGCTGCACGCCTCGCGCATTGCAAGAGGTTGCCGGCACATATCCTTCACTCGACATCGAAATCGACACAACGGGGCTCGGTGATGCTCATGCGGTGAGCCGGGCGCTGCAGCGCCACGACCCTCCCGTGCATCTGAGCGAGCGCCTCGCCGCGCTGGGCCTGCTCAGCGTCGCCTCGGCGGGCTTAGGACCGGGGGATGCGGAGATCGTGGCGCAGGCCTTGCGGCAGGTCATCGGAGCGCGCGGCGAGGCGGGCTAGGGCGCCCACCTCCCCGCTCGCATCCGCTATGCCGCCCTCGCCGGAGGACGAAGCCGCCGGGACCTCGTTTGGCAGACGGCGGCGCCAGCATGTTTCGCGCTCCGCGCACCGACCATGGCGGCCCGCACGCTTGCGACAATCTGGTGCTCCTGCTTACCCGCGGCAATGTCTGCGAGGATGACGCTGAAAACCTTCCCCGCCAATTCCACCGTCCAAGGGGCGAGATGGGCCAGCTGCGCGGGCTGCGCCGCCCCGCCGAACGGATCGTCATTTGTGATGCCGTTCGACAGGGCCTCGGCCGCGGCCAGGAAGTTCGGCCATGCGTTCGAGGCCGCGTCAGAAGTGAGGTTGGCATAGAGCTGAGCCAACGTGCCAGCATCTCCCGACGTCCCCATCGCCTGGGCGATCTGATCCAGGCCGTAACCTTGGCTCATCAGCCAGGACAAGAACGCCATCCCACAGCCGGTGCTGTCCGCGTGCTGGTCGGTCGGATCTGTCTGGTTGACGTAGTCGGGCATGCCATCTTGCGCCCATTGCGGAGCTGTCGCGAAGTCGGAAAGCGCGTTGCTGCCGATGACTGCCGCGCACCAGCGGGATAACGCTTCCCCGGTGCTGACACCGCACAGATTCCCGCCCATCGAGCACTCGCTGAGCTCGGCTTCGAACAGTGCCGACACGCGGGCGGAATTGCCGAACGATGCACACAACTCGATCGCGGCCCCGCTCGTGTAGTCGCAACCCATATGGTCCGCACCGCCAGTTCCATCGGTCGCTCCTCCAAGGGCGAAAACGACGACATCGACCGACCCTCCGGGCGTTCCGAAGAGCGCGTCATTGGCGGCCACGACCCGGTCCGCATCCATGACGAGATCATGGGCATTTTGAAGTGCCGGCGCACCGAGCGTCGGGTCGACATAGACCGTCACCTTGCCGCTCGCGCTGGTGCCGACGAACTGCGAAGTGCCTTGGTAACTGGGCCACTGAGGCGTGACGCGGCTTTCACGATTTGCGGCAGTTTGCCGATTATTCCCGACCAGTTTTGCTTTCAATGGATGTGCCATCTGACAAATCTCCCTCTCGCAGCAGCTGAGCTCGCGATCCGGCTCCGATGCTCTCCCCCTAGCGGCTGCAGCGAGCTTGCGGCTTCTGCGGCTCGCAAGAGTCGAGAATGACGGAAATATTTTAGTCGATATTGCCGGATATTTGTCGATTACAGCATCATTCTGCCTCGATTTGCCTCTAAGGGCAAGTCTAAACTGTGGATGCAAGGTTTTTGACCGCAGCCCGAGCGCGGCGACAACTGTCGAGCGCGTGCCGAAGGTTGCCGAATACGCATTTGCCGCCATCGCGACTGACCTCGTCGGTGGTGCGGTGAGGTGCGCCGCTTCGGCGGCCATGGAAAAGCGCCGGCCTCACCTCTCTCCTTGTGGGAGGTCGATCCGAGCCCCCAGGCGAGGATCGGGTGAGGGGGGCAGCCGCTGCCTTCGGAAGACGGATTAGAGCAGCCATTCCAGTCCGAAGGTGAGGGGGGCCTACGAGAGCCGGCCGTGGCCCCCTCACCCGGCTTCTCATCGCTTCGCTCTTCGAAGCCGACCTCTCCCACAAGGGGAGAGGTGGGCGCCGGTGCTCGAGAAATTTATCCGGTCGCCCACTTCTCTCAGATGGCGTCGATCTCCCGGCGGTGGCGGTGCATGGCGAGGAAGGCGCGGTAATCCCGGTCGAACTGGGCGCGCGCCTTGGGATCGGCCTTGCGCTCGCGGCTCGGCTGGGCCATGGCGGCGCAAGCCTCCGTGAGGCGGGGAAAGCAGCCGGCCGCCGTCGCCGCCACCATGCCGGTCCCGAGCAGCACCGCGTCCTCGCAGCCCGGTTCGACGACGCTGCAGCCGGTCGCATCGGCATAGAGCTCCATCAGCAATTCGTTCTTCACATGGCCGCCCGTGACATGCAGCGTGTCGATGACATAGCCCTTCTCGTTGAGCGCATCGAGGATATGGCGAATGCCGAGCGCAATGCCGACGGCCGTCCGCCAATAGAGGCGGCAGAGGCTGTCGAAGGAGGCGTCGAGCGACAGCCCGCTGATCACGCCGAGCGCGTTGGGATCGGCAATCGGCGAGCGGTTTCCGTGGAAATCCGGCAGCACATGCAGGCGATGCGCCAGTCCTTCGCCTTCCTGCGCCCGCAATTCCTGCACCTGCGCCACGATGCGCCGATGCAAAGCCGCGTTCGGCTCGCCTCCGGCGCCATGGGCGCGAATGATGTGGTCGAGCAAGGCCCCGGTCGCCGATTGCCCGCCCTCATTCACCCAATATTCCGGCAATACGGCCCCGAAATACGGCCCCCAGATTCCTGGTGTCGGGCGCGCCTCGCGCGCCAGCGCCATGACGCAGCTCGAGGTACCGGCGATCAGGCCGAGATGGCGCTCGACGCTGCCCTCTTGCGCCAGCGAGCCGAGCACGCCGAGCGCACCCGCATGGGCGTCGATCAGGCCGACGCCGACGCGGCAGGCAGTGCTCAGCCCGAGCTCGGCCGCGGCGTCTTGCGTCAAAGGCCCGAGATCCTTGCCGATGGGACTTGCGGTTTCCGGCAGCTGCCCGCGCTCGACCAGGTCGGGTATGCCCATCGCAGCGAAGAAATCGCGTTGCCAGCCGCGCTCCTCATGGGCGAGGAAGGTCCATTTGCAGGCGAGCGTGCATTGCGATCTTGCGAGCGAGCCCGAGGCCTTCCAGGTGAGGAAATCCGCGAGGTCGAAGAAATAGCCGGCCTCGGCCCAGCTCTGCGGCATATGCCGCTTCAGCCACATCAGCTTGGGCGTCTGCATCTCGGGCGACATGACGCCGCCCACATAATCGAGCACGCGATGCCCCGAAGCCGTGCAAAACTCGGCCTCGGCCAGGGCGCGATGGTCGAGCCAGACGATGGTGTCGAAGCTGGGGCCACCGCTTGGCGAGACGGCGAGCGGGCGACCTTGCCGGTCCCGCACCACCAGCGAGCAGGTGGCATCGAAGCTGATGCCGGCAATTTCCCCCGGCTCGACGGAAGCGACCCGCAGCGCGCCGCGCACCGCCGTGCAGACGGCCTGCCAGATCTGCGTCGAATCATGCTCGGCATGGTCGGCATCCGGGCGCCGCATGGCGATCGGCGCCTCGTCGCGGCCGAGCAAGCGCCCGCTCGGATCGAGGATCCCGGCGCGCGCACTTCCGGTGCCCACGTCCACCGCGGCCACATATGTGCCCATCACGTCAGCCCCAGGCTCGCTGCTTCCTGCCGCAACAAATCCGGCAACTGCGTCATATCATCAAAGATCAGCGTCGGCTCCGCCTCTTCGAGCAACCCAGCGAGACCCGCAGCGCTGGCATGGCTTCCGCCCGCGAAGGCGAAGGCGCGCATCCCGGCTCGTTTCGCTGCCTGCACGCCGGCGGGGCTGTCCTCGATGACGATGCAGGCTTGCGGGTCCACTCCCATGGCCGACGCCGCATGCAGGAACAGGTCCGGCGCGGGCTTCCCTTCCTTGACCATGCTGGCGCTGAACAGATGCGGCTCGAAACGGGATCTGAGCCCGGTGACGTCGAGCGCCAGGCGGATGCGCTCGAGCTGGCTCGATGAGGCGACGCAGCGCGGCATGTCGATGGCATCGAGCGCCTCGCAGATCCGCGGCACCGGCTTCAGCTCGCGCCGGAAGCGGTCGTAGAGACGCAGCCGCATCTGCTCCAGCGCCTCACCCGACAGGGCAACGGCATAGCTCTCGGCCAGAATGTTGCACATGGTGGCGAGGCTCTTGCCGAGGAATCGGGCATGAGCCTCAGCCGGTGTGATCGCCAATCCCTGCTTGGCGATCGTCTCGATCAGGAGCGCCATGGCGATGGGCTCGCTGTCGACGAGGACCCCGTCGCAATCGAAGATCAGCAGAGAATCCACGCAATCATCCTTCCGGCCGAGCAGGCTTTCGCGCTTACCTCTCCCCTTGCGGGAGAGGTCGATCCGAGCCGCCAGGCGAGGATCGGGTGAGGGGGGCAGCGATCACCTTCGTAAGCCGGGCCAGGGCCGCCATTCCGGTCCAAAAGCGAAGGGGCCTCCGAGTCGGCGCTGCCCCCCTCACCCGGCTCCTCTTCGCTTCGCTCATCGAAGCCGACCTCTCCCGCAAGGGGAGAGGTGGGCGCCGGCGCGCAAGAACCTCGCGGGCGCCCTCACCAGCAAGTGTAACCGCCATCGGCGGCGACGATCGCGCCCGTCATCAGGCTCGCGGCATCGGAAGCGAGGAAATGCACCACCGACGCGATCTCGTCCGGCTGGCCGACGCGCCCCATCGGCGTCATCTCCAGCCAGGTCTTGTACATCTCGGGATTCTCCTTGATGCCGAAGCTCGTCAGCGGCGTCTCGATATAGGTGGGCGCGACCGCGTTGACGCGCACGCCGCGCTGCCCCCATTCGGCGGCGAGCGAGCGGGTCAGATGGTGCACGGCGGCCTTGGAGGCGTTGTAGAAGGATTGCGGCTGCGGCTTGTTGACGATGAAGCCCGACATCGAGCCGATATTGACGATCGAGCCCTTGCCTTGCGCCAGCATGCGGCTGCCGAAGGCGCGGCAGCACCAGAACAGCCCGTCGAGATTGATGTCCATGTGGAAGCGCCAATGCTGGTCGCTCACATCCTCGGCGCGCACATCGCTCTTGGCGACGCCGGCATTGTTGACCAGGATGTCGATGCGCCCATGCGTCTTCACGACCGTCTCGGCCGCAGCGTCCACATCGCGGGACTTCGTCACATCGAGCGTAAGCCCATGCGCCGTGACGCCCGCCTGACGCAGCGAGGCGAGGCTCGCTTCGACCCGCTCGGGGAGGATCTCGGCGATGACGACCGTGGCTCCGGCCTCGCCCAGCGCCTGCGCGCAGGCAGCACCGATCCCCTGCCCTGCCCCAGTGACGATGGCGACGCGACCGTCGAGCCTGAGTTTATCGAGATACATCATCTGTCCTTTCAGCTCATCCAGTTGCCGCCATCGACATTGTAGGTCTGCGCGACGACGTAATCGCTCTCGCTGCTGGCGAGGAACACCGCCATGCCGGTCAGATCCTCGGGTGTCCCGATCCGCCCGAAGGGCACGGCCGCGCCGACGAGGCGCTTCTTCTCGCCGGGCGGGCGCTTCTCGTATTTGGCGAACAGCTCATCGACCCCGTCCCAATGCTCGCCATCGACGACGCCCGGCGCGATGGCGTTGACGTTGATGCCGTGCCGGATCAAGTCGAGCCCCGCCGATTGGGTGAGGCTGATGACGGCGGCCTTGGTGGCGCAATAGACCGCGACCAGCGCCTCGCCGCGTCGCCCCGCCTGGCTCGCCATGTTGATGATCTTGCCGCCCCGGTCGCGCTCGATCATCGATCGCGCCGCGGCCTGCATCATGAACAGCACGCCGCCCATATTGATCGCCACCAGCCGCTCGAAGCTCTCGCGGGTGATCTCGACGATCGGGGCGAGGTCGAAGAGCCCGGCATTGTTGACCAGGATGTCGATGCCGCCACGATGCGTCTCGAGGTGGAGCATCGCATTCGCGATCGAATCCGGGCGTGTGACGTCGAGAGTGAGGGCTTCGGCCCCCTCGCCGATCTCGCGCGCCGCGACTTGCGCGCCCGCGCCGTCGATATCGCCGAGCACCACTCTTGCGCCCTCGCGCGCATAGGCCTGCGCGAAGGCACGTCCGATGCCACGCGCCGCGCCGGTGATCAGCGCCACCTTGCCGGCAAGCCGCATCACCGCAACGCCTCACCGCCCGCACCGAAGCGATGTATCTTGCTGGGCTCGGGCGTGAGATAGACCGTATCGCCATGAGAGAAGCCAGCCTCGCCCGGTGCGCGCACCGTCATCTGGCCAATATTATCGACATCGATATACATGAATGTATCCGAGCCGAGATGTTCTGAAACTTTCACACGCCCCTTCCAGGTTCCACTGGTCTTCGAGGATTGCAGGTGCTCGGGGCGCACGCCGATCGCGATGGCATTGGCCTTGGCGGCCTCGGCCCCTTCGATGATATTCATCTTCGGGGAGCCGATGAAGCCGGCGACGAAGCGGTTTGCCGGCCTGTGATACAGATCGAGCGGTGAGCCGACCTGCTCGATATTGCCGCGATTGAGCACGACGATCTTGTCGGCCATGGTCATGGCTTCGACCTGATCGTGTGTCACGTAGATCATCGTTGTCTTCAAGGATTGATGCAGCTCGCAGATCTCGAGACGCATATTGACGCGCAAGGCTGCGTCCAGGTTGGACAAGGGCTCATCGAAGAGAAACGCCTTGGGCTGGCGCACGATCGCGCGGCCGATGGCGACACGCTGACGCTGTCCGCCCGACAACATGCGCGGCTTGCGATCGAGATAATCCGTCAGGTTCAGGATTTTCGCGGCATCGGCCACTTTCTTGTCGATCACGGCCTTGCTCTCGCCTGCCATTTTCAGCGGGAACGCGATGTTGCCGCCGACGGACATGTGCGGATAAAGCGCATAGGATTGAAAGACCATCGACAATTTGCGCTGCGCGGGCGGCGTGTCGGTAGCGTCGACGCCATCGATGATGATGGTGCCGCTGCTCGTGTCCTCGAGCCCGGCGATCAGCCGCAGCAAGGTGGATTTGCCACAACCGGATGGACCGACAAAGACGACGAACTCGCCGTCGAGAATGTCGAGGTCGATACCGGGAATGACGGCGTGCCCGCCGAAGACTTTGGACACTTTCTTGAGAGTGATGCTACCCATGACAAATGCCCCTGTTCACTTGACCGCGCCGAAGGTCAGGCCGCGCACGAGTTGTTTCTGGGAGAACCAGCCAAGGACCAGGATCGGCGCGATGGCCAAGGTCGAGGCAGCCGAAAGCTTGGCGTAGAACAACCCCTCCGGGCTGGAATATTGAGCGATGAAAGCGGTCAGCGGGGCCGCGTTCGCCGCGGTCAGGTTCAGCGTCCAGAAGGCTTCGTTCCAGGCGAGAATGATATTGAGGAGAAGCGTCGAGGCAATGCCCGGAATGGCCATCGGCGTCAGGACGTAGATGATTTCCTTACCCAAGGTCGCGCCATCCATGCGGCACGCCTCGAGGATGTCGGCGGGGATTTCCTTGAAGTAAGTGTAAAGCATCCAGACGATGATCGGCAGATTGATCATCATCAGCATGACGATGAGCACAAAGACGGAATCGAGCCAGTGGAAATAGTTCAAGATCACATAGATCGGAACAAAGGCGCCGACCGCAGGCATCATCTTGGTGGACAGCATCCACATCAAGAGATCCTTGGTGCGCTTGCCCGGCGCAAAGGCCATGGCCCATGCGGCGGGAACAGCGACGAGAAGCGCGAGGAAGGTCGAGCCGAAGGAAATCGCCATCGAATTCCAGACGGATTTCAAATAATCTGAGCGCTCCTGAACTTCCAGGTAGTTTTCCGTTGTCCAGTGAAAGAACAGGAAGCTGGGCGGCGAAGCGATGGCCTCGCCTTCCGATTTGAAGCTGGTGAGAAATGTCCACAGGATCGGAAAGAAGATCAGGAGACCCAGGCACCAGCCGAGGGCCGTCCAACCGGCTTTCTTCTGAATCGTGATCTCGCGGGCCATGGTTCAGGCCTCCAGATTCTTGCCGATCATGCGGACAAGAAAGAAAGCAACGATATTGGCGATGATGACGGCAACGATACCGCCCGCGGAAGCCCCGCCAATGTCATTGTCCAGACGCGCAACCGAAAAGACGAGATAGGGGATATTGCTGCTGGCCTGCCCGCCCTGGGTCGTGACCTGTATTTCGGCGAAGACGGAAAGCAGGAAGATCGTCTCGATCAGAATGACGACGGTGATGGCGCGCGTCAGATGCGGGAGAATGATGTAGAAGAACATCGACAAGATGGGCGCACCGTCCATCTCGGCCGCCTCCTTCTGCTCTTCACTGAGGGATTGCAGTGCGGTCAGCAGAATGAGGGTCGCGAACGGCAGCCATTGCCAGGCCACGATCAAGGTGATCGAGAACAGAGGCCAATGGGCGAACCAGTCCACCGCCTCCAACCCGACGCTTTTGGCGAGCCACGCGAACAGACCGTTCACGGGATTCATCATCATGTTCTTCCACACCAATGCGGAGACCGTCGGCATGACGAAGAAGGGGGCGATCACCAGCAGACGGACAATACCTTGCCCCCAGAAGGGCTGGTCCAGCAGCAAGGCGAAGAGAACGCCGCCGACGAGGGTGATGATGAGTGCGCCGCCGACGAGCAACAGCGAATTCTTGAGCGCGTGAAGGAATGCCGGGTCGGTAAAAAAGTAGTAATAATTGGAAAGACCCGCCCAGGTGACATCCGTGCCGTCGAGCTTATAGTTGAGAAGCGAATAATAGATGGTCATCACCAGCGGCACGATCATCCAGATGAACAACAGGATGACCGAGGGTGCGACCATGAAACGGGCAGCCGTGCGGGTATGAAGCGTCGCCATGGCGATTCATTCCTACGAAGCGAGACGGAGGGAGAGACAGCCGCTGGCCGGCTGGGACCAGCGGCTGTCCGTGACGGCTACTTGATATAACCGTCCTTGATCATCTCGCGCTCGGTGTCCGACTGAGCATTTTTCAATGCGTCTTCGACACTGATCTGCCCGGCGAGAGCGGCGGAGAAATGTTGGCCGACCTTGGTGCCGATGCCTTGGAATTCCGGGATGGCCGCGAATTGCACGCCGATATAGGGCTTGGGACGATCATTGCCGTTCATGCTCGGATCGGCGGAATTGATCGCCTTCAGGGTCTGCTCGGCAAAGCCCGCCGCCTTGATGTATTCCGGGTTGGCGTAAAGCGACTTTCGCGTACCGGGAGGCACGTTGGCCCAGCCTTCCTTCGAGGCGACAAGATCGGTGTAGGCTTTGCTGGTGGCCCAGGCGATGAACTTCTCGGCCGCTTCCGTCTTCTGCGAGCCGGCCGGGACGCCGAGCGACCAGGCCCAGAGCCAATTGCCGTTCTTGCAAGTGGTGGCGCAAGGAGCCGGCGCATAACCAACCTTGTCGGCGACTTTCGAATCCTTGGGATTGCTCACGAAGGACGCAGCGACCGTGGCGTCGATCCACATGCCGCATTTGCCGGACTGGAACAGAGCCAGATTTTCATTGAAGCCGTTCGACGAAGCGCCGGGAGGGCCGGAATTCTTCATCATGTCGATATAGGTCGTCAGAGCCTGCTTCCACTCCGGACCATTGAAGGTGGGTTTCCACTTTTCGTCAAACCAGCGGGCGCTGTAGGAATTGGCCATGGTGGTCAGGAACGCCATGTTCTCGCCCCAGCCGGCCTTGCCGCGCAAGCACATGCCGTAAACCTCATGCGGCTTGTCGGTGATCTTGGCCGCCGCGTCCTTGATGAAGTCCCAGCTCGGCTTGTCGGGCATCTTGAGGCCCGCCTTCTCGAACAGGTCCTTGCGATACATGATCATTGAGCTTTCGCCATAGAAGGGCGCGGCAAAAAGCTTGTTGTCGACGGTGAGGCCGGAACGGATGGCGGGGATGATGTCGTCGACGTCATAGGATGCGCCGAGGCTGTCCAGAGGCACCAACCAGCCTTTCTTGGCCCAGATCGGCACTTCATAGGTGCCGATGGTCAGCACGTCGTATTGGCCGCCCTTGGTGGCGATATCGGTCGTGACTTTCTGGCGCAGCTGGTTCTCCTCCATCGTCACCCATGCGAGATCGATGTCGGGGTTCTTCGCCTTGAAGTCGTCCGCGAGCTTCTGCATGCGGATCATGTCGCCATTGTTGACAGTGGCGATCGTCAGTTTGGTGGCAGCTTGCGCCATGGTGGCGATCGCCATGGCTGAACAGGCGCCGATGACGAGTGAGGCGATCTTCATCGCAGTCCTCCCATGAGCTCAATGTGAGCGTTTTATATTTGTGTGAGCAAATACTCATCAATTTGCACAAGAGTCAAGCACTGGCCCCTGCTGCGCCGCAGCGCCCATCATGCCGCAGCGCAGCACAAATTGACGACTCCCAAGCACGTGCCGGGCCGAAGCTACGAATGCCTACTTATCTTATTGATATAACGTTTATATTTTGAGAAGCATGCGCTCTCTCGATCCAGCTCCTAGGCCTTGTCCCCCAACAGGCGCAAGGCGGTTCGCTCATCGGTGATGAGGCCGTTGATCAGCCGCCGCGCAAGCGCCCCGATTATTCCGGGCATTTTCTTATCACCTTGAGCACTTGCCACGACAAGCGAGCTCTCGCGCGAAGGGATCGGGGCGCTGGCGACGCGCTCATTGGTGATGCCTTCGATCAAGCGTCCGTCGCGATCGAAGGCCCAGCCACAGATCTCAGCGACCGCGCCCGCCTTCTGCAGGGCGCGGAGCTCCGAGCGGCCGATGAAGCCGTCGACATAGAGCGGGGCTTCCTCGCCGAGATCGCCGATGCCGACGAAAGTCACATTGGCCTTGGCGGCGAGAGCGAGCGTCATCGAGATCATCGGTTGCTGGTGCAGCAGATCCCGCTCCGCGGCCGAGGAGGCGATGACGGGCAGCGGAATGGGAAAGAGACGCGCCTTCACCACTTCGGCCATGTCGTAGATGACGTTGTAGAAGGCCGCCGAGCCGTCCGGCGCAATGGTGCCGGTGAGCGACACGATCTTGTGCTGCGATGCGTCGATCGGCGGCAATTGCCTTATCGCCGCCTTCAAGGTGCGCCCGGTGCCGATCGCCATGATGATCGGATCGGGCGATCGCAACAGGCGCTCGATCTCGGCGGCCGTGGCTTCCGCCACCCCGACAGTAGTCGAGGTGGAATCGGGATCGGTCGGCACCACCTGCACCAGATCGAGGCCGAAGCGCCGGCGCAACCGCTCGGCGAGGTCGAGGCAATTGGCCAAGGGATGATCGAGCCGGACCTTGATCAGGCCTTCGGAGATGGCGAGCGACACCAAGCGCTGCGCCGATTGGCGCGAGATGGCGAGCTTCGTCGCGATCTCGTCCTGGGTGTTGCCGGCGATATAGTAGAGCCAGCCGGCGCGCGCCGCGTCATCCAGCCTCTTGGCTTCGTCCAATCTACGGCCCATCGCCCTACCTTGATTCGCCAGCTCCCGCTCCCCACGCGGCGAACCTACTCCGAACCCGCAGGAATTTAGAAGTCGTGGGCGGGACCGCGACCGCTGGGACCGCGACCGTCTCGGTCGCCCTTCATCCCGCCGGCGCGCCGACTCGCGGTCTCAAGGGCTGGCGGGACGCCCGTGATCCAACGCCCTGGGACCGCGACCATCCTGGTCGCCCTTCTTCCCGGCGTGGAGCGCTCGCCCTGCACAAGAGCGGGCGAGGACGCCCGCGATCCCACCGGGACCGCGACCATCCTGGTCGCCCTTCTTCCCGCCGGCGCGCCGCCTCGCCGTCTCAAGAGCGGGCGAGGACGCCCGCGATCCCAAGACGCCTCACTGCGGTTTCAGCCGCAGCCCCTGCGGACGGATCAGCCCGTCCCGGTTGGGCACGAAGCCCTCGACGCGGCCGCTCAGCCCCCAGATCCAGGTGTAATTGAACAGGATGATCTGCGGCATGTCGGCAAGATACCGATCCGCGACCTTGCGGTAGATGGCGACACGCTTGTCGGTATCGCCGCTCTCGCGGCCTTCCTTCAGCAAGGCCTCCATCTTCGGGTCGCAATAGGCTCCGAAGTTGAAAGGCCCGTTGCAGGCCATCCAGATCGACACATTGGCATCCGGATCAGCGCGCCCGGACCAGGTCAGCAAGGCGACGTCGAAATTGCCGGCAAGGTTCGCCACGTTGCCCGTATTGGCTTCGAGCTGCTCCAGCTTGATGTCGAAGCCGGCCTCCCTTGCCATGGCCTGGATGACCTCGCCGATCTGCGCATCGATCGGCGTATTGGCGAGCTCGAGGGTGAACGCCGCACGCTGCACGCCCGCCTGCCGCAACAAGGCCTTCGCGCCTTCGAGATCACGCTCCGGCACGGGGTGATCCGGATTCCAGAAGAGGCTGTGGGGCACCTCGGTCTGGTTGTTCGGGACGAACAAGCCCTCGAAGACCACCTGGTTGATGGCATTGCGATCAATCGCCTTCTCCAGCGCCATCCGCAGGCGCGGGTCCTTTCCGAGCGGCGTCTCGGCGCGAGGACCGTGATTGAGATTGAACTGCAAGGTGCGGTAGGCGACCGCGACATGCTGCGCCAGCCGCAGATGCGGATCGGCTTTGACGGTGACCACATCGGTTGCCGACATCTGGTCGATGATCTGCAGCTGCCCCGTCTGCAGATTGACCAGCCGCACGGAGCTGTCGGTCATGGGGCGAAAGACGATCCGGTCGATGGTGATCGCCTTGGCGTTCCAATAGCCGGGAAAGCGGTCGAGCACGATCCGATCCTGTGGCACGCGTTCGGTGAACGAGAACGGTCCGGCACAGACCGGGTGCGCCGCGATATCGTCACCCAGCTGAGTGATCGCCCGGGGCGACAGCATCATGCCGGCGCGATCGGCCAGGAAGGCGAGCAGCGGCGCAGCAGGCTCCGAAAGATGCAGCCGCACGGTCGACGGGTCGACGACCTCGGTGGAGGTGACCGGCCGCAACTCAGCCTTGCGAAGGCTCGTGATCATCGTCCGGTCGCGCTCGATATTCACCTTGACGGCATCGGCATCGAATGGCGTGCCATCCTGAAACTGCACGCCCGCACGCAGATGCAGGGTCAAGGCAAGACCGTCCGGCGACCACTCCCAGCTGGTCGCGAGCTGCGGCACGAAATGCTGATCCGGGTCGGTATCGATCAGCTTGTCGCATAGCGAGGCGAGCACGTTGCGGTCGATGAAATTGCCGCTGCGCGCCGGATCGAGCAGCCCGGGATCGCCGGCGATGCCGATATTCAGCACGTCCGCACGGGCCGCAGGAGCGGCAAGCGAAAGCAGCAAGGCCAACAGAGGGAGTTTCGAGCGCATCGACGCCATCTCCTCGAGCTCGCCGGTTTCGGCGATGGTCGCAGGACGTGCGGCATTTGCAACTGCGTTCCCGTGCGCGGCTGCGTCCCGCGAGGTCAAATCTCCGCGACTACTACCGACTTTCAGCGAAGATGAACCCACGCCGGGCATCATCCCTCCTCCGCGATTGCTGTGCTCCGCATGGGAGGGATAGGCCCATAACGATCCAATGAGCGGCAATCTTTTGCTCATGGTGCGCGAATTGGGTAGGGGTGCAAGAATTGGGTGGGAAACACCGCGCGGCGTGGCGCATCGATCAACCAATTCCGGGGAAATCTCGAAGTGACGGACAACAGGGTAGCGATCGGCATCATCGGGGCCGGGATCATGGGGGAGCGGCTCTTGACCGCCATCCTGCAGCAGGCGCCCGAGGCGCTGCGCGTCAGCGGCATCTGGGATCCGGCGCCGGCGGCCATCGGCCGGATAGCGGCAAGTTTTCCGAAAGTTCCCGCCCTCCCCGATGCCGCCTCGGTCATTGCGGCGAGCGACTGCGTCTACATCGCCTCGCCTCCGGCCTCGCATCTCGACCACGCCCGCGCGGCGCTCGGTGCCGGCAAGACCGTATTCGGAGAGAAGCCGCTCGCCGTCGACGTCGCGGATGCGAGGGCCTTCGTGGCTGAGGCCGGCGATAGGGGCGCGGTGAATTTTCCCTTCGCCTCCTCGCTCGGCGTCGCGTCGCTGCAGGACTGGATGGCGAAGGGAGAGATCGGGACAGTGTCGCACATCGGCATCGAGGTGGCCTTCGCCAACTGGCCCCGCTCCTGGCAGGTCGATGCGGCGGGATGGCTCGACCGGCCGGCCCAGGGCGGCTTCACCCGCGAGGTCGTCTCGCATTTCCTGTTTCTCAGCGCGAGGCTGATCGGTCCCTTGCACGGACTTCAGGCGAGTGTCGAATTCCCGGAAGCCGGCAAGTCGGAGCGCCGCATCGACGCGACGCTTTTCGCCGGCGACATCCCGGTGACGCTGAAGGGCAGCGTCGGCACGACCGCGAAGGACGATCACAACATCTGGATGCTGGAGGGCGATAAGGGCGCCATAAGGCTCTGCGACTGGTCGATCGCCGAGCGACGCCTGCCCGACGGCAGCTGGCAGCGCGCGCCCGACGCCTTGCCGAACGAACAGGCGCGCCCGCTCGCCCTCAAGCGTCAGCTGGAAGGCGTAGTACGCCTGGCCCGGGGCGAGCCGCATCATTTGGCGACGCTGGCCGAAGCGCTGAACGTCCAGGAAATCGTGGAAGGGATCCTGGCGAGCTGAGGATCAAGCGCGCTTGCGGCGACGCGGCGCCGACCCGCCGGAGGCCCCTACCAGGGCCAGCCGTAATCGAGGAGCGGCCGGCAGGCCTCGCCGAAGCCGAGCACCTTGTCGGGCAGGTCCGGCGATTGCAGCTCGCGATCCTTGAGCTTGCGGTAGACCACGAAGGAGTTCCACAACAGATAGGGCGCGATCTTCGACGAGCTCTGATCCTCGAAGCCGCGCGGCAGGCGCTTGCGGATCTCGCCCCCGGTGACCTCGAGGCCGGCTTTCTCGAGCGCCCGGACTACGGCGAGGAAGCGCGCCGGTCGTTGCACCATCTCCTTGCGCCAGGCATCGAGCAAGCCTGGTTCCGCGTGCCAGAAGCCACAGCCCAGGAAGCATGCGCCAGGCTCTGCATGGACATAGAGCGCGCCCGGATCTTGCTTCGAGCCTTTGCGCGTCAAGGCCGCGCTCGCCGCCGTCTTGTAAGGGCGCTTATCGTGCGAAAAACGGATATCGCGATAGATGCGGAAGACCGAGCGGGCGGGATCGCCGGTGAATGGGAGACCGCGCTCCTGCGCCCCTTCGACCAGGTCAGCGACGAGCGCCGCGAGCGGCGCCTTGATCTCGGCCTCATAGATCGCCTTGCGCGGCTTGAACCAATCGGCCTCGTTATTGGCCGCAAGCCCCTTCAGGAAGGCGAAGGCCTCGGGCGAAAATCCAGCGAATTGGTTCATCGGCGATCCTCCCCATGGCCGCCTCGGATATCGTCTTCATGGCGCGAATCGGGCCAACCCGCGATCATGTGTGCAGGGCCCGTGCAGAGGCGGCGAGCGCCTATGCTACATCGCCGCCATGCCGATTGGTGTCAGTGGCCAGCGATATCGACCATGGGCTTTGCCCATAGCTCAGGTCGCGGGGGCGTCTGGGCCTAGGCATGGTTGGCGCCAAATTCCTTTAGCCATTCGGCGGACTTGGATTCGATCCAGCCATTAGCCTCGGATTCTGTCTTGAAGCCCCCTAGATGTGATTGCTGGCCCTTCGGGTGGGTAACAAGCACATACCAGCCGGTTCCGATTTTCATCTCGGCGGCCTCGAATAGCGTTTTGGGTTTGATGTTGGGCATGCTGCTAATATGGCGTCAGCGGTGCCGAGACGCCAGGGACAAAATCGAGCTGCCGCATTCAAACTGGCCCACTACCCGATTTGTGTCAGCGTCGACGCGACAAGGCATGTCGCTGCCGCGCCGTCAGATCCGCATCCGCTCGCTGCGCGGATCGTAGAAGGGGCGCAGATGGCAGCGGACCGGCACGGCTTCGCCGGCCACGTCGAGCGAGAATTGCCGCTGCGAGAGCCACGCCTCGTCGACCGCTCCATCGGTCGAACGCACCCAGCCGAGCCCGACGATGCCGTCGAGCGAATAGCCATAGGCCGCCGAGGTCACCTCGCCCACGGCCTCGCCATCGGCCGCGATCAGCTCGCCGCCCCAGGCCACAGGCGTATCGGGACGCGTCGCCAGGAAGGAGACGAGGCGCTTCGACGGCGGCTCGCGCTTGGCCGCGATCAGCGCCTCGCGGCCGATGAAATCCGCGCCCTTGTCGAGCTTCACCGCAAAGCCCATCCCGGCCTGCCAGGGCGTGTCATCGGGCGTGAGCTCGCGTCCCCAGGCCCGATAGCCCTTCTCGATGCGCAGCGAATCGATGGCGTAATAGCCGGCATCGCGCAATCCGAGATCGGCGCCGGCTGCGCTGAGCCGGTCATAGACGGTCGCCGCGAACTCGGTCGGCACATAGAGCTCATAGCCGAGCTCGCCCATATAGCTGCGCCGCGAGGCAAAGAGTGTCGCCTCGCCGAGATCGATCTCGCGAAAGCTGCCGAACGGAAAGGCGGCCGTGCCGAGGTCGGCGCGGGTAAGGCGCGCCAGAAGCTCGCGCGAGCGCGGCCCCATCAGGCCGAGCACCGCATAGGCGGAGGTGACGTCGGTGAGCGCGGCGCGTGCGGGCTCGGGGATGTGCTTGCCGATCCAGTTTGCGTCGCGCGTCGCTTGCGCCGTGCCGGTTAGGATCAGGAAGCTGTCAGGCGCGAGGCGCGCGATGGTGAGGTCGCTCTCGAAGCCGCCGCGCCGGTTGAGGAGAGGCGTGTAGACGGTCTCCCCGACCGGCACTGCGATGTCGTTGGCGCAGAGATGCTGCAGCACAGCTTCCGCGTCCTTGCCCTGCATCAGGAACTTGGCGAAGGAGGTCATGTCGAACAGCGCCACGCACTCGCGCGCCGCGCGATGCTCCTCGGCGACAGCCGCGAACCAGTTCTGCCGGCCGAAGGAATAATCGATGCGCCGCTCGCTCGGGCTCACGGCGAAGAAATTCGGCCGCTCCCAGCCCATCTTGGAGCCGAACACGGCGCCCTTGGCGGCCAGGCGGTCATAGAGCGGCGAGCGCCGGAAGGGGCGCGCCGTGTCGAGCTCGCGATTGGGCCAGGGCATCGCATAATGCAGGCCGAGCACTTCCTTGACGCGCTCCTTCAACCAGGCGGGATTGGCGTTGAACCGCGCGAAGCGGCGGATATCGACCGGCCACAGATCGAGCGAGGGCTCGCCGCCGACGATCCATTCGGCGAGCGCCTTCCCTGCTCCGCCGCCCGAGGCGATGCCCATGGAATTGAAGCCTGCCGCGACATAGACGTTCTTCACCTCGGGCGCCTCGCCGAGGATGAAGTTGTTGTCTGGCGTGAAGCTCTCAGGACCATTGAGGAAGGTCTTGATCTCGGCCGTCTCCAATGCAGGCACCCGCTCCAGCGCCTTCTCCATCAGGATCGAGAACTGATCCCAATCATCGGGCAGGAGCTGGAACTCGAAAGGATGCGGGATGCCGTCCATGCCCCAGGGCTTGGCGTCGGGCTCGAAGCCGCCCATCACCAGGCCGCCCACCTCCTCCTTGAAATACACATAGCCGTCCGGGTCGCGCATCACCGGCAGGTCCGGATGCACGCCTTCGATGCGGCCGGTGACCACATACATATGCTCGGCCGAATGCAGCGGGATGCTCACCCCGCACATCGCACCGACCATCCGCGACCATTGGCCGGCGCAGATCGCAACCGCCTCGCAGGCGATGCTGCCGCGCTCGGTCTCGACCGCCGTGACCCTGCCCTTCCCGGTGCGCATGCCGGTGACGCGGATGCGCTCGATGATCTTCACCCCGCCATTGCGGGCGCCGCGCGCCAATGCCTGCGTGACATCGGCGGGGTTCGCCTTGCCGTCGCCAGGCAGCCAGACGGCGCCGACGAGATCATCGGTGCGCATGATCGGCCATTTGTCGCCGGCCTCGGAAGGCGTCAGCAGCTCGACGGCGACGCCCTGGGCGCGCGCCGCCGAGGCCGTGCGTCGCAGCTGGAGCATGCGCTCGGCTGAGCGCGCCACCGTGATCGATCCGCATGGCTTCCAGCCGGTGGCGAGCCCGGTTTCGGCTTCGAGCCCGGCATAGAGCTCGGTCGAGTAGCGGATCAGCCGCGTCATGTTCTGATGGGCGCGCAATTGCCCGACGAGCCCGGCCGCGTGCCAGGTGGTGCCGCAGGACAGCGCGCCCTGCTCCAGCAGCACCACGTCGCGCCAGCCGAGCTTCGCCAAGTGATAGGCGACCGAGCAGCCCACGATGCCGCCGCCGATGACGACCATGCGGGCCTGAGTTGGGATTTCATTCGTCATGAGTGTCGATCCGCTGACCAGAATGCCGCGCAGGATAGGCAAGCGCTGCCAAAAATCAACACATAAAGCAACAAAATATCACATTTGCGATGCGAAACGCGGTGACACTCGAGTGCCTCAAGGCAATGTTGCAATGCAGCAGCATCGAGCGCGGAGACGCTCGCCTTACCTGTAAATCACCTGTATCAACAGGTCGTCGCACCGCAGCATCGCCTTGCATCGAACACTTCCGCCGCCGCTGAGCAGCACTACATGGATCCGCTTGACCGTCCCTACCGCCAGAATGTCGGCGTCGCGCTCTTCGACGCGCAGGGGCGCGTGCTGATCGCGCGCCGCCTGCGCAATGACGGGCCCGAGATCATCCTGCCCGGCTGCGAATGGCAGATGCCGCAAGGTGGCGTCGACCCGAATGAGGATGAGCTTGCGGCCGCGCGCCGGGAACTTTGGGAAGAGACCGCGGTCGTCAGTGCCGCGCATCTCGGCGCGACGCGAGACTGGATGACCTATGATTTCCCGCCCTATGACGGGCCATGGCACCGGCTCTGCGCTTTCCGCGGCCAGCGCCAGCGCTGGTACGCCTTCCGCTTCACGGGCGACGACAAGGAGATCGACGTCACACGCGGCGAAGGCGGCGCCGACCCGGAATTCTCCTCATGGCGCTGGGCACGTCTCGAGGAGGTGCCGGAACTGGTGGTGCCCTTCAAGCGCGCCATCTACCGCGAGGTCGCGAAGGAGTTCCGCGCTTTCGCGGCGGGCGTTCCGGCTTCCGGCTGAGGGAGCGACCGCTGCTCTGGGACCGCGGGCGTCCTCGCCCGCTCTTGCGAACGGCACGGCCTCCACACCAGGAAAGAAGGGCGACCGGGACGGTCGCGGTCCCAGGGTGCTGATCGCCTACCTCGTCTCGCAAGCTCCAGTCGCGCAAGCTGGCTTCGGCTTGATGGCCCTTATGTGGAGGAAGAGAGGCGCGACCCGCGTATCCGCCACCACGGGAACGGCCGCTGCCTGCTCCGCATCGGCAGAGGGTTCGCCGAATTGCTCGATGGCCAGGCCGGCCCGGCAAATGATCTCGACCCAGCCGCTCAAGGTCCGGTGGAAGCGCGGCGTTCGGAAGGCCGGAACCTGCTGGCGCGCCTCGCGAGGCAAGGTCGAGAACCACCAGATGTCGACGCGGCCATCCGTGTTGTCGAAATAGCCACCGACCTCGATCGCCCGCACCGTGCCATCCTCCTCACGCAGCACCTTGCGGTGCGCCGGAACGAAGCAGGGATGCAAGATGGAAAATTGCAGGAAGCCGCCGGGCCGCAGCACGCGCTGGGCTTCCTTCAGCGCCAGCTGCTGATCGGGCATATCCATCAAGGACATGAAGGCCGTGACGAAGTCGAAAGTGTCGGCGGCGAAGGCCAGAGCCGTCCCGTCGCCGACTTGGTAATCGATGCCGAGCGGCTCCGCTTCTTCGGTCGCGCTCGCATGCCGGATGAAGGTCGGAGCGATATCGACCGCGCACATCCTGGCGCCTCGCCTGGCGAGCTGCCTGGTGTTCGATCCCTCGCCGCATCCGATATCGAGGCCGGCCAGGCCCTCGACCGGCGGCAGCATCGCCAGGAAGGCCGGGGTGTTCACCGCATCGCGGTAGATGTCGTAGCCGGCACGTGCCTGCTGGTTCCATGCGTCCGCATTGGCTTCCCAATGGGCTGCGACTTCGGCCTTGTCCATGGCGCGATCTCCGTCGGGCGGGCGATGCGAGTCCGCAGCTGGCGGCGCAGGCCATGGCCTGGATGCGAGGATTTGGGGCCGCCTCCTCTACAGGCTTCGCGAAGGATGGCAAGCTGTCCTGTCGAGGCTATCATGGAGGGCTCCGCGATGATCGAGGGGATCAGTGCCGTCACGCTCGCCACTCATGACATGTCGCGCGCCGTCCGCTTCTATCGCCTGCTGGGATTTGAGATCGCTCATGGCGGCGAGCGCTCAGCCTTCACGAGCCTTCGGGCCGGCTCGAGCTTCGTCAATCTCGTCGCCCAGCCCGCCGCGCGGAATTGGACCTGGTGGGGGCGCGTGATCTTCTACCATTCCGACGTCGATGCGCTTCATGCGAGTGTGGTCGCGGCCGGGTATCGTCCGGACACGGCGCCACGCGACGCCGAATGGGGCGAGCGCTTCTTTCACCTGACCGATCCGGATGGCCACGAGCTCAGCTTCGCTCGGCCACTTCGATGAGATGAAGAGATGAAGACGCACGCCTCGCGCCCGTCATATTCGGGCGCTTTGGATTGGAGGTATCCATGATCCGAACCGTTCACGTCGTCATCATCGGACGGGTCCAAGGCGTCGGCTATCGTGCCTGGACCGAAGAGGAAGCCGTCGCACGTGGGTTGTCCGGTTGGGTCCGCAACCGCCGCGACGGCGCGGTGGAAGCGGTGCTTTCCGGGACAACCACGATCGTCGACGAGATGATCGCCGCCTGCCGGTCGGGGCCACGCCTCGCGGTGGTTGAAGAGGTAACGATCGTGGATCTGCCTTCGGAGGGCCTGGTGCCAGGCTTTCATGTCAGAACGACGAGTTGAGCCGACAGCTGCGCGCGATGAGATTCCCCGCTTGCGGGCTCTTTTGGGACCGCGGGCGTTTCGCCCGCCCTTGCGAGGGTGAGGCGCGCCGCCGGCAGGAAGGGCGACCGAGACGGTCGCGGTCCCAGGGCACGCGAGCGCCGTCGAGCCCCTCTTCGACGAAATAGGAACTAAAAGCGCGCCGTCAGCGAAGAATAGGCGTAGCTCAAGCCGTGCCTTCCGCCGGACGATTCCAAGGCCGATCCCGGGAAAGCATGGACGACAGCGCCTTGCCATTCCAATAGCGGGTTGATGCGCCAATCGAAGCGAAGATGGGGCTGCGTCGCGACATAATTGCCGTGACCGCCCGGAGCGATGACCGGCGTATCGATCGCCGAGAACACGGCATCCTTTGTGGAGTTGCGCCACAGGAATTCCGCACCGGCCGTCAGCGTCAGGGAGCTGATCGGCAAGAGGCTCACGAAGGGTTGCAGGTCGCGCACGTTGCGCGGAGCGAAGATCCCGGCATCGGTCAGATAGGACAGGTTCGGGTAGGGCAGATCGAAGGTGCCGAGGCGCCGATCCTTGGCGTTGCCGTCTCCCCCTGCCGCGTCGATGCGCAGCGCAAGACGTGGCGACCACGGCAATGCGAACGTCCTTCCCCCTTCGAAGGCCGCACCGATGGCGCGAATCTCGAGTGCCGGGCTGCCGATCGGCGCAAAGCTCCCGGTCTGATAGGAGACCTGCGCGTCGAAATCCCACCCATCGCGCGACCCGAACACCCTCACGCCGAAGGTCTTGCGACGCTCATCGCCGACGCCGGGCGCATAGCGCGCGACCTTGTTGTCATGCTCGATGACAGCGAGGTCGAGCTTGAAATTATCGATCGGCAGGGGATGTTCGACGACGACAAGCGCGACGCCGTCCTTGCTGTCGGGAGTGTCGTCGAAGGCCGCCGGCCGATTGCGCGTGGCGCGCGCCGCGAGGCCGGTGATCGTCCATCCGGCGAAGTTGCCGTCGAGCCTCGCGCCATCGAAGGTCCGCCGGATATTCGTCACGTCGCGAACCGCGATGTAGCGACCGATCGCGACCTCCTGCCTGCCGACCCGCAATCGCCAGCGTTCATCCGAGGGGCCGAAGCTCCAGTCGACGAAGGCTTGGGCGAGATCGGGATGGCTGTGGTCGCTTGGCCGCGCCACGGGCTTGCGACCGCTCTCGAGATCGCCGCCGAGCTGGACAAAAACTCTCAGCTCGGACCCGAAATGAGCGTCGGCATGCAGGAGAAAGCGCTGTTGCAGCGAGGTGAAGCCCGGAGCGGCGCGCATGCCAAAATCGGGATGCCCGTAATCGTCGACGCGCAAGCGGTAGTCTCCGCCAAACGACACATAGGCTTGGCTCGCATCGCCGATGGGCAGATATTTAAGGCGGAGCGGATAGGGTACCGGATCGGCGGCATTACGCAGAAAGCCGTAATCCTCGTCCCATCTGAAGAGCTTCGGCACATAGCCAGGCCAGGCTGGTGCTGTTGGCGTCGCCTCCTGCGCGACGACGGAAGTCGGCGCCAGCACCAGCGCGAGAATCGATGCTACCGCGCAAAATCGCACCCTCACGGGGCCGGCGGTGGACAGGCCTCGCCCTTTCGTACCCAGGTTTCAGCGGCCTTGATGAAATCCGCATAGGGCAGCGGGGGCGCGGCACGCGGATGCCCATGAGCGTCCGCCCCGGGCGACCAGGCCCAGGTCACGAGATGCGTCTTCAGGTGATCGATGACCTGCGCACCCGTGCGATTGCCGTTGCGCGCCGGATCCTTGAGGTGGCGACAGAGCTCGCCTTTCGACAAGCCCTCCCAGCCCATGCTGATGGGTGAAAGCCGCCAGACTTCATCGGCGCCGGGCACGCCGCTCATCGGGTTATTGGCGCGCCCATGACAGGTCGAACAGGGAAGCCCGAGGGCACCGTGACCCTCGGGACCGCGCATCACATTGAAGGCATGGGCGTGCCGGTCATCGCCCTGGCGCGGAAAGCCTGTCAGCGTGTGACAGTTCTGGCAGCGCGGGCTGGTCATGACCGTCGCCATCTTGTCGAAGGCGGTGACGGAATCCCCGTCCGGGATCGCCGGCTGAGGAGCCGAGCGCAGGGGCGATGCAATGGCGGCCAAGGCCGTCGCGGTTGCGGCCGAGAGGATCGCCGCAAGGACCGGCCTTCTCACGGCGCCGCACCGGCTGCCCGGTGGATCGCCTTGCGGATACGGACATAGGTGCCGCATCGGCAGATATTGGTCATCGCCGCGTCGATATCGGCGTCCGAAGGCCGGGGATTGGCCTTGAGAAGGGCTGCCGCCGCCATCAGCATGCCGGACTGGCAATAACCGCATTGCGGCACCTGTTCCTCGATCCACGCCTTTTGCAGCGGATGCGACCTGTCCTTCGACAGCCCTTCGATGGTGACGACCCGCTTCCCCTCCGCGGCACTCAACGGCAACGAGCAGGATCTGACCGGCTCGCCATCGACATGCACCGTGCAGGCCCCGCAGGCTGCGATGCCGCAGCCATATTTGGTCCCGGTGAGCCCGAGCTGGTCGCGCAACGCCCAAAGAAGCGGCATATCGGGATCGCCATCGACCGCCGCCGCGCGGCCATTCAGGTTGAAACGCGTCATGCTCTTCCCCACTAAACCAATCGATAGCCGCTTCTCGAGATCGGAAGCGCCCTGATCCGCTCGCCCGTGGCGGCGAAGATGGCGTTGCAGACCGCCGCATGCGTCGGCACCGGGCCAAGCTCGCCCGCACCTCCGGGCTTCGCCCCGCTCTCGATGAAGCGCGTCTCGATCTCCGGTGTTTCCCAAAGATGCAGCGGATCGAAGCTATCGAAATTGGTCTGCTCGATCTCGCCGCCGACGAAGGTGACTTCGGTCCGCAACCCCGAGAGGCCCCAGACGACCCCTCCTTCGAAATTCGAAGCCGCAATGCCCGGATCGAGGATTTCCCCGATATCGGCTGCGCTCCAGACTTGGTGGACCTTGATGCCTTTGTTGGCGACGGAAAGCTCGGCCACCTGGGCGATGTAGCCATTGAAGGCTTTGGCGAGCGCGAGACCCCGCGACCGGCCGGCAGGCGGGGCTTGGCTCCAACCGGACATTTCAGCGACCGCATTCAGGACAGCGACGGCGCGCGGGTCGCCGGCCGCCAATGCAAGCCGATAGGCGAGCGGATCCTTCCCCGCCGCATGCGCCAGCTCGTCGATGAAGCTTTCCAGCGCGAAATTATTGGGTCCGTGGCCGGTGGTCCGCCACACCGAGACCCAGAGCGGCGTCTCGACGCGATGCTGCTCGACCGAGTAGTGCGGCACGGCGTAAGGGGTCGCGGTCAATCCCTCGACCGCCATCCCGTCATAGGCGGAAGGCGGCAGGATCGGCCGGCTCCAATCCCCCTCGGCCTTGATGGCACCGCGAGGGAAAATATAGAGCATATGCGAGGGCGAGACGACCCGATGCTCCATCGCGTCCGGCATCCCGTCTCCTCTCAAGGAGGCGCGGATCGCGTGTGTCATCGGCGGCCGATAGGCGTCGTAACGCAAATCCTCCTCGCGGCTCCAGATCACCTTGACCGGCCGGCCTGCCGCTTTGGAGACGAGCATGGCGATGCGAGCAAAATCGGCCAATAGCCGCCTGCCGAAGCCGCCGCCCAGCAAAGTGCGATGCATGATGATCTGATCGTCGCGAAGCCCCGTGACTTGCTTGGCGACGGCGTGGGTGATCTCGACACCCTGGGTCGGAATCCAGAGCTCGCACCGATCCGGGGTCACATGGGCCGTGCAGTTCATCGGCTCCATGGTGGCGTGCGCCTGGGCCGGGATTTCGAAGACGGCGTCGTGGACCTTGCTCGCCGCATCGAGCGCCGCATTGGCATCCCCGATCTTCGCCTTCGAGTCGAACGACCCCGTCTCGAGCAGCGCCGCGTGCTCGGCTCGCTGGGTTGCGGTCGAATAATCCTTGATCGGGCCGGGAGCGAAGACCAGCACGGCCGCGTCGAGCGCGCGCTTCGCCGTCCAATAATGCTCGGCGACGACGGCGAGACCGGAGGGGATTTCCACCACGCCAAGGACGCCGCGTTGCGCCTTGATGGCTGCCGCGTCGTAATGCGTCAGCGTTCCGCCTTGCGATGGGGCCCGGCGGATGGCGGCGACCAGCATGCCGGGAACCTTGACATCGATGCCGAACACCGCCGTTCCGTCCACTTTCGAGGGAACGTCGACGCGAGCCTGCGGCTTGCCGATCAGCCGCAAGGCGCTCCTGGACTTGAGGACAGGCGATTTCGGAACCGGCAGCTTGGCAGCATCCGCCGCCACCTCGCCGAATGTAAGCATGCGTCCGCTGCCGTCGTGGCGGATGCGCCCGTTCTCGACAGTGAGGCTCGTCATATCGACGCTCAGACGTGTTGCTGCGGCCTGCGTCAGCACATCTCGCGCGGCTGCTCCCATCACCCGCATGATCGGATAGAAGGTCGAGCTCGACTCGCTGTTGCCGGTAAACATCCACTCATATTGCGGATGGCGGTAGGCCGGATCGAAGTCCGCCCATTCGAAGCGTATGCGTGACCAATCGGCACCAAGCTCATCGGCCAGGGCCAAGGGAAGCGTGGTCGAGATTCCCTGGCCCATTTCCGACTGGGCCAGCATCAAGGTCACGACATCGTCCGGCGCGATGCGCAGCCAGGCGTTGAGCGGCGTCGGCTTGCCGCTTCGGCCTTGCGCGACGGCAGTGCCCGACACCAGGAGCGCAGCTGCGCCACCGGCCAGGAAGCCGCGTCTTGAGGTTTCGAGCACATCGTTGCGCGCTGGCATCATCATTATCGCTGCTTCCAAGTTGCTGCTTTCGAGTCCGGCTCGCGGCGCGCGCCTATCGCGGTGCCGATGCGGCCGCGCGATCGAGAATCATCGGCACCAGCACGCCGAACAGGGCGAAGGGCTCGCTGGCTCCGGCAGGCTCATGCAATGGGCTTGGTGTTAAGTTCAGAGCTTCGCGAGACCCCCGATCCATCGCTAAAATTGTGTAATTGTTATAATGGGGCGACCACATTATTATCAAATCGATAGTTTCGATCCGGATCATCGATATGACCGATTTACGTCTCTTCGATCTCAACTTGCTGGTCGCTTTCGACGCCTTGATGGCGGAAAGGAACGTGACGCGTGCGGCGCGGCGCGTCAGCCTGGGGCAGCCGGCCATGAGCCATGCCCTATCACGTCTGCGTGAGTTGTTCGGCGACCCGCTCTTCATCCGCACGGCCGAGGCGATGCGGCCGACCACGAGAGCGCTCGAGCTCGCGCCCTCCATTGGGCGGGTTCTCGCTGAGATTCGCGAAAGCGTCCTCAAGGATCGTGCCTTCGCGCCCGAGCAGGCGGAGATCACTTTCCGCGTGGGTGCGTCAGATCACATCGAGCTCGCGATTCTCCCCGCTGTGCTCGCGGCTCTGCGGTCAGCGGCTCCCAAGGCACGCATCGCCGTGACCTCGGTTGACCGCGACCGGCTGGGCGCAATGCTGGAGAGTGGAGCGATCGACCTGGCGATCGGCTATTTTCCGGACCCGAGCAGCGCGCTGACGACGGAGCTGCTGTTCCACGAGGACCTCGTCTGCCTCTTCGATGCCGAGGCCTGCGGCGTCTCGGCGCCGCTCACGCTCGAAGCTTATCTCGACCTTCCGCATATCGTCATGTCGCTGCGTGGAGAGCTGAACGGCGTCGTCGATCGCCTGATCGAGCGCGCCGGCAGGAAGCGCTTCGTCTTGATGGCAACGCCCCATTTTCTCGCCATTCCGTTCTTGCTGCACGGCTTTCGCGCAGCGGCGGCCGTGCCCCGACGGCTCGCGGAGAATTGCCGGGATGTGGCCGGCTTGAGCATGAGCCCGCTGCCCGTCGCAGTCGACGGCTTCGATGTCTCGATGCAATGGCATGCGCGCACCGAGACCGATCCGGCACAGATTTGGTTTCGAGAGCTGGTGCGGGCGTCGGGGCGATCGGAACCGCGAACCTCCCGCCGCCGCAAGGGCAAGCGCTAACGGGACCTACCTTCTCCCGCCCCTTTGCCGGAGAAGGTGCCGAGGCGAAGCCGAGGCGGATGAGGGGCGGTGGCGCGCTTCACCGGCGTCCCTCACCCGGCTCGACTGCGTCTCGCCACCCTCTCCCGCGAAAGAGCGGGAGAGGGAACGCGCACGAGAGTCGATGCACTGACCTGCACCGCCTGAGGAACACTGGGGCGGCGCGAATTGAGGCGATCCATTGCTGCTCCGATAAGCGACGTCAATGCTACGGGATCGGCCGTAGCATTCGGGAGACCAACGCGGCTAAGATGATGTCCAGTTGAGGTCAGCTCATGCTTCGTCCCATCGCACTCGCAGAGATCGGCTCACTGATCGGCGACCCCGGCCGGGCCAATATGCTCGACGCGCTCCTCGACGGCCGCGCGCTGACGGCAAGGGAATTGGCCTTCTCTGCCGGCGTCGCGCCGCAGACCGCGAGCGGACATCTGGCGAAGCTGCTGGATGCCGGGCTGATCCTGGTGGAGCAGCATGGGCGACATCGCTACCATCGGTTGGCTTCCGCCGAAGTCGCGCGGCTGCTCGAAAGCATCGCACAATTCGCGAGCCAGGCGGACCGCCAGCCCCGCGGCCGTGGCGTTCGCACCGGGCCGCGCGACGAGGCGCTACAGGTTGCGCGGACTTGCTATGATCATTTCGCCGGCCGCCTCGGCGTCGGCATCGCCGATGCGCTGCAGGCTCGTGGCCAGATCGAGCTCGATCAGGATGGCGGCAGCGTCACGGAGGCGGGCCAGGCATTCCTGCGCAATTTCGGCGTCGCCCTCGAGCCCGTGAAACGCGCCAGTCGCCTGTTCTGCCGGCCTTGCCTGGATTGGAGCGAACGGCGACCGCATCTCGGCGGGAAGGTCGGGATCGCGATCGCCTGCCGCTGCTTCGAGCTCGGATGGGTGAAGAGAGTGGACGGTACCCGCGCCGTCACGGTCACGCCAAAGGGTCAGCGCGGCCTTCGGGAGGCGTTCGAGATCAGTTTCCTCGGGAGCTGATGAGGGTCGTCAAGAGGCGCGCACGCTTCGCGACTGCCCGAGGACCCTCGCAGCTGGGCTGGCGGAACATCGCGACGATTTCCGGCGCAATCGGTGTGATTGCGCTATCATGACCGCGACGCTGTTCTCGAGCGCATGAGGCCGTGATGGAGAGACCCGAGGTGAATCAGGGGATGAAGGTCCAAGGCCCAATTCCGGCCGCCGCCCGAAGCCTCGCCACCGCAGACACCGGCAAAAACGGCCGCTACGTCGCCCCATCGATCATGCCTCACAGGATGAGAAGCATCGCGATGTCCATGATCGTCGCCGCGAGCCTCGCTTCACTCGCCGGGCAAGCCCTTGCAAAAGAGCCCGACCCCGAGGACATCGCCTTCGCGATGGGGATGCTCTGGCGCGTTCAGGAGGGATTGTGCCCTGGCGCTTCCTTCGATCCGGTCGAGCTCGGCAAGCTCGTGAAGCCGAAGCCGCTGCGCCCTGCCGAGATCAAGCGCCGCTACAAGGAGCAATACGACAAGGGCTTTTCGCTCGCTTCCGACGCGATCGCCGATGATGTCGCGAAAGCATATTGCGACAGCTGGGTCACTGGCTTCTTCGGCGGAACCAAGGACTTCTATGGCGGCGTGAGGTCCGTTCCGGAAGAACCGGTGCGCGGTCTCGTCATTCGCAAGTAACGAAGCGTCCGGCCAAAGGGAGCGGGCCTGTCGATCGCCCCGGAGCTCGCGGCGCTCCCCTCACGCCCGCGCAGATCCGCCACCGACCGGATGCACAGCGCACGAATTCGTGTGTGTCGACGAGCTTGTGATTTTGCGACAATGCGCCGACTTGCGCACGCATGGACGGGCGCGGTTGTCGTCTGCAAGGCGAGGACCGGGTTCCGTTGACCACGAATGCCGAGCCCCGCACGATCGGCGAAAGCAGCTGAAAGTGATGAGGCGGTGGGCATCCGGGATGAGGTGAGATGGCTTTCGATTCCGAGTTCCTGCCCGCCGTCAATCTGATCTATCAGTCGGTGCTGGAGCCGGACAACTGGCCCGCAATCCTTGCCGCCATCACAACGTCGTTGCAGAGCGAGCACAGCATTCTCGTCACGGATAAGACGCCGGGCTCGCGATTTGCCCTTGGGGTCACGGCGGGATTGAGCGACGAGGACGCTGCGCGCTTCCTCTCGCCTGAGACGGCGGCCTTGTGGAAACCCTGGCAGCAATCCATGCCCAAGGCGCGGTTCGTGCCGACCTGGAAATATGTCTCCGACCAGGAGATGGAGCAGAGCGACATGTTTCAAATGGTCGTTCGACCGGCGAACGGCTATCACGGCCTGTGCTTGCAGCAGGAGACACCGGACCTATCGTTCCACATGGCGATCTGCCGGCCACGAAGATTGGGCCGCTACAACCTCGAGGAGGCGGCGTGCGCCCAAGCCCTGGTTCCGCATCTCACGACGGCGCTGCAACTCCAGCAGCGGCTTGGGCAGAGCGAAGCGCGCTCTCTTGGGCTCGGCGCCTTGCTCGACCGGTTGAACGACGGCGCGATCGTCATTGACGAAGCGGGCCGGCCGCTATTCCTCAACGCGACGGCGTTGGCAATGGTCGATGCGGGTGACGCCCTACGACTGGGGCCCGGCGGCACGCTGCGGGCAGCCTCCGCCCAGGACAGCGAGAGGTTGAGCGCGGCGATCAACGCGGTTCTACGGTCGCAATCGACCCCGATAATGGTCTGCGTCGAGCGCGGCGGCGGGCAATCGCGATTGCTGCTCAGCCTGTTTCCGGTCGAACGGCTCGATATGCAAATGCCGGGGAGCCATACCCCGCGAGCTGCGATCTTCGTACGCGAAGCCACCCAGCCGCCCAGGGTCAACCAGGCGATCCTGCGCGAGGTCTTCAATCTGACCAGCCGCGAGAGCGAGACCGCCGCATTGCTGGCCTCGGGCCTCGCTCCCAAGGACATCGCTGCCGCCTTGGGACAGAGGATCGGCACGGTGCGCTTCAACATGAAGCGGATATTCGAGAAGACCGGAGCGCACAGCCAGGCATCGCTCGTCGCATTGGTGCTCGGCGCCGCCGGCTGAGCCTGACGCGAATCAGCCTCGGCTCAGGCCCAGGGCATCGACCAGGTGCGGATATTGGTGAAGCTCTTCATCGCCTCGACCACGCCTTCCTTGTAGCCGAGGCCCGAATCCTTGATGCCTCCGAATGGCGACATCTCGATGCGATAGCCCGGCACCTCCCAGACATTGACGGTGCCGACTTCGAGGCCGGCGATGAATTTGGTGATGTAGTCCATGCGGTTGGTGCACACACCCGATGAGAGGCCATAGGCCGTGGAATTGGAGATGCGGATCACCTCATCGATCGCGTCGGGAACGCGGATGATCGGGATGACGGGGCCGAAGGTCTCCTCATGCACGAGCTCGCAATCATAGGGGACGCGGTCGAGCACCGTCGGCGGAAAGTGCGCGCCGTGACGCTTCGCCCCATGCAGGAGCTCGGCGCCCTTGCCGACAGCGTCGCTGACGCGCCGCTCGAAGAGCTGCGCCGCCTGCTCGTTGATGACGGTGCCGATATCGACGGACGGGTCCATCGGATCCCCGCAGCTGAGCGTCTTCGCCTTGGCGAGCACGCGCGCCGCGAAGGCATCGGCGATGCTCTCCACCACCAGGATGCGCTTGACGGCGGTGCAGCGCTGGCCCGAATTCTTGGTCGCTCCCTGCACGGCGAGCTCAGCCGCCTTGTCGAGGTCGGCATCCTCCATGACGATCAGGGGATCATTGCCGCCGAGCTCGAGCACGATGCGGCGATAGCCCGCCTTCTCGGCGATGTATTTGCCGACCCGCACCGAGCCCGTGAAGGTGATGAGGTCGCAATCGGGATCGGTGATCATGGCATCGCCCATGGTGCGCGGATTGCCGGTGACCACGGAGAGCATCTCGGGCGGCAGCCCCGCCTCGTAGAGCACGTCCGCGAGCGCCAGCGCCGTAAGCGGCGTCAGCTCGGTCGGCTTGAGCACCACGCGGTTATTGGTGGCGATGGCCGGGGCGAGCTTATGGCTCACCATGTTGAGCGGATGGTTGAAGGGGGTGATGGCCGAGATCACGCCGAGCAGCGGCAGGCGCGTGGTGAAGATCTTGCGGCTCTTGCCGTTCGGGCTGATGTCGCAGGAATAGATCTCGCCATCATCCTTGATGGTGAGCTGGGCCGCGAAGGACCAGACATCATAGGCCCGGCTCGCCTCATAGAGCGAATCCTTCCAGCACAATCCCGATTCCGCCGTGATCAGGCGCGCGAACTCCTCCTTGCGGTCGCGCAGCGTCTCGGCCGTCGTCTGCAGGATGCGCTGGCGCTCATAGCGGCTGAGCGTCGGCCGATAGGCGCGCGCCTTGGCGAAGGCCTCGCGCACATGCTCGGGCCGGCCGGCCGGCACCGTGCCGATCACCGCATTGGTGTAGGGGTTGAAGACCTCGACGACATCCTCGGTCGTGACGAGCTTGCCGGCGATGCGCATCGATTCGCGGCGGATGGCGGGTTTGGTCTCGACATTCATGACGGCATTTCCTGCTGGTGCCGGCGGCTCGCGGACTCAGCGATGCATGAACCTTGTGAGCCGACAGGCATCACCGCTCAGCTCGTCACATGATTGAGCGCGACGGCGAAGATATCGTAATTGTGCAATTGCCGCTCGCGCGGCCAGTCGAGCTTGCGGTTGACGATCATCGGCACGACCTGCTCGGTGAGCCCGCCATGCGAGCGCAAGGGCTCGGTGAGACCGGAGAGATCGTGGCGCGCAGCACTCGTGCCGAGCACCTTGTGGCGCGTCGAGACGACGACGAGATCCCCGATACGGTCGGCCGGCAGGTCGAAGCGGGCGCAAGCCTCGGGGCTCGACAGCACCAGCTCCACACCCTCGATCGCGCCGAGCTGCCCCCTCAGCTTCGCGAGGTCGGCGCCTTCCGGCAGGTAGACGGTGGCGAAGGAGCCGAGCGCACCGTGATGGGCGACATAGGGGTCGGTGATCGGCAAGATCACGCGTGCGGCGCCCTTGCCGGTCCAGCCGTCGAACAGGTCCTGCAGATAAATGACGTCGGGCGAGCCATCCGCCTTGTGCTTGTCGTTCATGCCGTGATCGGCGGTCAGCGCCAGCACGCACCCTTCGGCATCGAGCAGGCCGACATAACGGTCGAGCATGGCGTAGAAATCATTGGCCGTCTTCGAGCCGGGCGCTGCCTTGTGCTGCACATAATCGGTCGTCGACAGATACATCACATCGGGGCGGAAGCTCTTGAGCAGCTTGACGCCGGCCGCGAACACGAATTCCGACAGATCCGCCGAATAGACTTCGGGCAGGGGCTTGCCGACGAAGGCAAGCACATTCTCGATGCCGTTCTCGGCCTTGGTCGCCTTGTCGGCCCTCTCCGAGGAGAAAGCGATGGCGCGCCCGCTCGCGTGATCGAGCCCATTGCCGAGGAGGGTGCGCAACTTGTCCTTGGCGGTGACCACGGCGACCCTGGCGCCGGCGTCGTGGAAGGCTTGCATGATGGTCGGGGCGCGCAGGAAGCGCGCATCGTTCATCATCACCTCCTGGCCGGTCGCCCGGTCGTAGAAATAATTGCCGGCGATGCCGTGCAGCTTGGGCGGATGGCCGGTGATGATCGAGATGTTGTTCGGGTTGGTGAAGCTCGGGATCACCGATTGCGCCAGAAGATGCGATCCGCTCTTCATGATGCGATCGAGATTGGGGGCGAGCCCCGCCTTGATCGCCGCTTCGATATAGCCCGGCTCCGAGCCGTCGATGCACACCGCGACCGTGGGGGTCGCCGGGAAGCGGTAGTCGCGCCCATTAGCGGTGACGATCGGCCTTTGCTGCATGTTCATCGCGATGTCCTCAAGCGGCCTTGGCGGCCGGATCGTTCACGCCCATCTCGTCGAGCACTTCGCGGACAGCCGCGAGCGCGCCGTGCATCTCCTTTTCGCCGAGCCGCCCGATGCAGCCGATGCGGAAGGAATCGGCGACCGTCAGCTTGCCCGGATAGATGACATAGCCGCGATCCTTGAGCCCATCATAAAAGCGCTGGAAGGCGAAGCGCGGATGGGTCGGCATGTGGAAGGTGACGATGATGGGCGCCTGCAGCTCGTCCTTCAGCAAGGTGCGGAAGCCGAGCGCCCGCATGCCCGCGGTCAGGATGCAGCAATTATTGCGATAGCGCCCTCCCCGGCCCTCGACCCCGCCTTCCGCCGCGAATTCCTGCAGCGCCTGATGGAAGGCGACGATGACATGGATCGGCGGCGTGAAGCGGTATTGCCCGGTCTTCTCGAAATTCGCCCATTGGTCGTGAAGATCGAGGACGAGCGTGGTCGCCTGGCCCTTGGTCCCGACCAGCGCCTCGCGCCGGCAGATGACGAAGCCGAGGCCCGGCACGCCCTCGATGCATTTGTTCGAGGAGGCCGCGACCGCATCGACATGCGTCTTCGGCAGATCGAGCGGCAGGGCCCCGAAGGCGCTCATGGAATCGAGGAGGAAGCTTTTGCCATGGGCGGCAGCGAGCGCGCCGATCCTCTCGATCGGGTTGAGGATGCCCGATGTCGTCTCGCAATGCACCGCGAAGACATGGGTGATGTCCGGAGTGCGCTTCAGGACGCGCTCGACCTCGGCGAGGTCGGGGGGTGTGTCCTCGGGCGTCTCATGCACGACCAGATTGCGCCTGGCGATATCGAGGATGCGCTTGGCGCGGTGGCCATAGGCGCCGTTGATGAGGAGCAGGACCTTGCCGTTCGCCGGCACGAAGCTCGTCAGCATCGCCTCGACCGCGAAGGTGCCGGAGCCTTGCATCGGCACCGTTACATAATCGCCGCCGCCCTTGGCGATCTCGGGAAGGCGCTCCAGCACCGCCTTGTTGATGGCGACGAAAGCCGCATCGCGCGAGCCCCAATCATGAATCATGGCGGCCTTCACGCTGCGCGAGGTGGTGAGCGGCCCCGGCGTCAGCAGGAACGGGTCGCCGGTCTCGGAGAGAGCGGGATGCAGCGAGGTGAGGTTCTTGTGTGTCGGATTCTTGGGAGTCGGATTCTTGGATGTCATTTTTGGATGTCCGCAGGCCCTATGCGATCTTGCGACCCGAGCATGACGATACGGCATCGCCACCGGCCGGCCTCTTCTAGACGCTTCAACAAAATCAGTCAAGATGCCACATTCTGCCACTTTCTCCTTCCGTCATGCCTGGGGCGACACCGTTGATACAGCTGGGTCAGAATACGCGCATGCAGACGAGCCCGCCTAGGATGAGCGCCGCGGAGGCGGCCCGCACCCGCGTCATAGGCTCCTTCAGGAAGATCACGGCGATCAGCCCGGCGAACAGGATGCTGGTCTCGCGTATGGCCGCGACCAGCGCGATGGGGGCGACCGTCATGGCCCAGATGGCGATCCAATAGGCGGCGAGCGACATCGCCCCGCCGGCGAAACCGGGCGCCAGGAAGCCGAAGACCGGCTTGATCCCGTCCACCCCCTTCCACCACAGGCAGAGCAGCAGCATCGGATAGGCGTCGACCGTGAACAGCGCCGCCGCATAGGCGTTGGCGTCGCCGGCGACGCGCGCGCCGATGCCGTCGACGATGGTGTAGGCGGCGATAGTCACCGCGGTCAGCAGCGCGCAGCTGATGGCGATGCGGCTCGGCGCCACGAGATGACGGTGCCCGCGTAGCGAGATGAGGAGGACGCCACATCCGAGCAGCGCGATGCCGAGGCCGTTGCCGAGGCTGATCGGGTCATGCACCACGAACAGCGAGACGACCGCCGTCATCAGCGGGGCGGCCCCGCGTGCGATCGGGTAGATCTGCCCCATATCGGCGCGCCGATAGGCCTCGGCCAAGAACAGGTAATAGCCGAGATGGATGGCGACCGAGGCGATGATCCAGGGCCAGGCCGCAGCCTTGGGCAGCCCGGTGACGAGAAGCGCCGGCAGCGCGATGACGCCGCAGGCAAAGCAGATCAGCGTCATCGCCAGGAAGGGATCGAGCCGGATCTTGATGAGGGCGTTCCAGCCGGCATGCAGCGCCGCCGCCGTCAATACGGCGAGGAAGACGGTGAGATCGAGATGCATCGCTTGTGGCGGCTTCAGGCCCCGGCGAGGATGATCGGCCAATGGCGGGCCGCCAGCGCGTCCGTCACCGACTCGGAGGGCGCCTTGTCGACGATCAATCCTGCGATATGCGCGACGGGCGCCATCCGGACGGGCGTGCGCCGCTCGAACTTGGTGTGGTCGGCGACCACATAGACCTTCTGCCCGGCCTTCATCATCATGTGGCGCTGCTCGGCCGCGAGCCGCGAATAATCGGTGAACTCGCCATCGACCGAGATGCCGCCGACCCCGATGAAGACGAGATCGACCCGGAAATGCTGGAGCGTCGAGAGGGTGTCGACCCCGAAGGCAGCCTCGTCATTGGCGTCGATCTCGCCCCCCAGCATGGTGACCCTGACACCCGAGGAACGGCACAGCAGGAGCGCGATCGGCAGGCTGTTGGTGAGCACCGTCAGGTCCTTGCGCTCGACCAGGGCCGAAGCGAGGGCGAGCGTCGTCGATCCCGAATCGAGGAGCACCACCATGCCCTCCTCGATGAAGCTCGCGGCCTTGCGGCCGATCGCCGCTTTGCCGCTGGCATTGGCGGCTTCGCGCGCCGCGAGCGAGGGCTCGGCGGAGGGGCCGCGCGCCGCTCCGCCATGCACCAGATTGGCGCGCCCCTGATCGGCGAGCGCCTTGAGGTCGCGGCGGATCGTCTCGCGCGACACGCCGAGCCGCTCGGCCAGCACCGAGACGCTGACGGAGCCCGCCGCATCGAGGCTGTTCAAGATATGATCCTGGCGGCTGATGGCGAGCGGGCGGTTCATGACGAGTCGGCCTGATCCGGTGCAAAGTGCCATGTGGCATTTTGTGGTAAATTCTGCAAGCCCTTCGGTGTACTGCGATCCCGCTGCTTCGGGCATCATCGGTCGGGCTGAGAGGAGGGGGCGCTTTCGCCCTATACCTGAATCTCGGCAAGGGCATGCCAACTCGCACTTGTGACCCGATGCTTCTCCGAGGAGATATTCGTTTGAATGTCGGCTATGCTCGGTCGTGCTATTCACCGGCTGAACCGAGGCGTTCCGATCCTTCCGCGACCAACTATCGCTCCCTTCGAGACGCTGATCTCGCTTATCGGCGAGATTGATCCCGACCTCGTCGGGCTGGCGCTCGTGGATCGAGATTTGCGCATCGTCGAGCGGGACTCTCATATCAGCTGCTGGCTTCCGGATCCCGGCCAGAGATGCACGGATTGCGCGGTGCTGTTCGGCATGGACGAGGCGATCCTCGCTCTCATCGACGGCGAGCGATCATCGCTCGTCATTCCCTCTGTCGAGCTCTCGTCGGCAGGCCAACCGCTCAGCCTCGACATTGCGATCAGCTGGCATGCCGGCCGCGAGCATTTCGTCATCGCCTCTTATCCCGACCATCGCTCGCCGGAAGGCGAGTGGCTGCTCGCAACGGAGCGCCGGCAGAAACGGCTCGCCGAAGAGCGATTGCAGGCGATCGGCCTGCATTTCGAGATCGAGCAGGCACGTTATCGGCATATTGTCGAAGCCGGCACCGATCTCGTGCTGCGCTTCACGCAAGACCGCATCCTGACCTTCGCCAATAAAGCGGCGCTCGGCCTGGCTGCTGCGCGCGAGCATGACGTCATCGGGCGTCCGCTCGTCGAGATCTTCGGGCCGCAGCTGAACCCTGACCCCTGGGAAAGGCTCGCCGCCCCCGACGAAAAGCTGCTCTCCTTCGAGCAGGCCGTGCGTACCGCCAATGGCGACACGGCCTGGATCTGGTGGCATGTCAGCGCCGTCGGCGGGACGGGATCGGGGGTGGAATATCAGGCGATCGGCCGCGACATCACGGTTCTTCACAAGCTCCGCCAGGAGACCGAGCGCGCCAATGCGAACGCACAAGCCGCGGCCGCGACGCAGGAACGCTTGAGGATCGCGCGCGAGCTGCACGACACCTTGATCCAGTCGACCATGGCGGTGCTCGCCCAGATCCGCCTGGCGCAGGCTCTGCTGCGCGCCGATCCGGCAGCGCTTCCGGCCGCGCTCGCCAGCGCCGAAGAAGCGACGCGCAGCTCCATCGATCAGGCGCGCGGGGCCGTCGCCGAATTCCGCCTGCCTCAGGACGAATCCCTGCAGGCAGGCATTCGCCGGCGATTCGCCGAGCTCGAGCTGAGAGCGGGCATCGCAGTCGCTCTCTCGCTCGACCAGGGCGTCGATCGCCTGCCCGGCGATCTTGCCGGACCGGTTCTCAAGATCCTCGATGAGGCGATCCGCAATATCGAGCGCCATGCGCAGGCGCGCCAAGTCTCTGTCGAAGTCTCGGTCGAGGAATCGGTCGAGGCCAAGGCGGCGCCCTCCGTGCATAGCGACACCCGATTGGCGGTCATCATTCGCGATGACGGAAGAGGATTCGATCTGGCGGGCGCGCCTGCCGGACATTTCGGCATAGTCGGGATGCAGGAACATGCGAGGCTTGCCGGCGGCTCTCTCGCTATCGAGAGCGCTGCGGGCAAGGGCACGACGGTGAGGCTGAGCCTTCCCCTCGCGAGTGTTGAAAGAGGAGGCGATGGTGGCCGGCGCCGAAGATCAAGCTGAGCGCCCGGATGCGACGGGACCCGATCCCATCCGGATCCTGATCGCCGAGGACCAATCTCTGCTGCGCAACGCCTTGGCAAAGCGCCTATCGCTCGAGCCCGATATGGTCATCGTGGCGCAGGCCGCCGACGGCGATCAGGCCATTCGCGAGGCGAGATCCAGGCGCCCCGACGTCATCCTCATGGATCTGCAGATGCCGCGCGTCGACGGCATCGCCGCCACAAGGGCGATCCTCGCTGACAATCCGCGCATCCGCATCATCGTGCTCACCACCTTCGAGACGGACGAGCTCATCCTCGGCGCCATCGCGGCCGGCGCCCAATGCTATCTGCTCAAGGATGCGAGCGAGACGCTGATCCTGGAAGCGATCCGCGGCTGCATGACCGGCGATGTCAGGATGTCGCCGATCGTGGCGCAGCGCATCCTCGCCGAGCTGCGCCGCACTCATGTTGCCGCTGCGCCCGCATTCGGCAGATCGGCGAAATTCCAGATCGCGCTGACCGAAAGGGAGCAGAATGTCTTGTCGCTCATCATCGAAGGCCTGCCCAATCGCGACATCGCTGCGAGGCTCGGCCTATCGGAAGGGCGCGTGCGCAACCTCGTCAGCCAGCTCCTCGAGAAGCACCATGCCAGGAACCGCACCGAGCTCGCCTTGACGGCCGCGCGCCGGCCGCGCGGCGCCAAACCCTGATCCGCCCTGAGGTCGACGCAAGGTCAGCTGCGCAGCCGTCGCCGCAGGATGGTCGCCACCGAGTGGAAGGCCGCGTTCACCCCGGCGCCGGTCTTGGCGCTGGTCAGAACGATGTCGGCGCGCGGCAAGCGCAATTCGGCAATCTCATCTTCGGGAGGCTCGGCGAGGTCGATCTTGTTGATGACGGCCCGCACCGGCCGGCCGGGAAGCCGCTCGCTGAAGCTGGTCGCGAGCTCGACCATCTTGATCACGGTCGTGGGACGGGAGGCGTCGGCGATGACGCAAGCTGCCGAGGCGCCGAGGATATAGACCATGTCGAAGATCTGTTGGCCGAATTCGCCATCAGTGTCCCAAAGGACGAGCCGCACCAGCTCATCTTCGACCTCTACATCGTGCGTGACCACATTCACGCCGAGCGTCGTCTTGTAGTCGGCATCGAAGCGATCGAAGACGAGGCGTTTGGCGAGGGAAGATTTGCCGACCCCCGTATCGCCGAGCAGCATGACCTTGGCGGTGATCATCAGTCACCAAGGCCGAGCGCGAAAGTGACGCGCCGATTGGGCGACCCGGATCCTCCCGGCGCGTCCGCGAGAGGCGAACTCGTCGCGAGCGACACGATCGACAATTGCTGGGCCGGCACACCGCGTTCGACCAGCATCCTCACCACGGCTTCGGCGCGCCGATGCGACAGGGCCCGGTTGAGCGCCAGCGAGCCGATTTCATCGGTGTGCCCGGCGACGCGGATATGCTCGCCCGTCTGCTTCAAGAGCTCTGCGAGCTGATCGAGAGCGCGCCCCGCCCCATCGGGATCAGCGACCGCCTCGTTCTGGCTGAAGAAAATCGAGGTCCGACGCATCAGCCGCTCGAGCCGGTCCAAGGGTGTGTCCACCGCACCCTTCAGCGCCGAGATGGCGCCCTCGAGCTTTCCTTGCGCGGTCTTCAGCTCGGCTGTCCGATCGGCGAATTCCTCTCTGATGCTGGCGATCCGCCCGGCCTCGTTGTCGATCGCCAGCCGCAGCTTTGCCTGATCCTCGCTTCCAGCCTGCGTCGCGGCGTCGATCCTCTGCCCCAGGGCTGCGACCGCAGCCTGCGTCTCGGCGGCGATCCGTCCGAGATCGGCGCTCGCATGCTCGAGCTCAGCCACCCTTCGCGGATTGATCGCGGTGTCGGCATCGACCCGAACCGCATAGGGGGAAGCAGGCTTTCTCAGTGCTGCGATGATGGCCTCATCTGAGATCCCTTCCGGCCTCAAGCCGCGCACGATGACGGTGCTCGAAGCATCATCCATGACGGCTTTGAGCGGATAGCGCCGCAATTGCGGGTTGGCGGTCAGCATCTTCGAGAATGCGCGCTCGACGCGCTCGGCATGCAGCCATTTCGAGATCGGCCCGACTGAGACGAACGCCAGGATGGCCAGGAGCCCAGCGAGCAGGATGACGATGCCGCGCCCGCCGCGCGCGGTTTCTTCCGGAGCTGCGGCATCGATGCGCGCAGCGATCTCGCCGAGCGATGGCTCCGATATCTCCTCGCCGCGATCGAAGCGATCGATGAGCGACATGAAGGCATCGTCCAGGAGCTTGCCGATATGCGGGCGCAGCGTGCCGGCATAGTCCGCGGCCACGATGGCGCGCTGCGAGGCCCGCACCAGGATCTGCGTGCCGCCGAGATCGATCGTCCTCAAATCGCCGGCATCGGCCGCGAACACGTTGCGTGCGAAATCCGTGATGGCGGCGACGAGGCCGGCCACCAGCTCGCCCCGATCATCGGCCTGACCATCGGCCTGATCATGGGCGGCCCAGCGGGCGATCAGGCGTCCGGTGCCGCGCTCGATGAGGAACAGGCGGCGGATCTCGGCGCGACGGCTTTCCGCCAGGGCGATCTCGCTCAAGGGGCGCCCCGTCAGCATCGCCTTGAACCGCCACCGCCAATGGCGCAAGGAGAAGATCGAGGTCATGCGATCATCGATCCTCGAGATCAGATCGCGGATGGCATTGGCGATGCCTGCCGAGACCAGGCGTCCGGTGATCGGGTAGAGGGCCTCCACCACCTCGTCGCGCGAATTGCGAATTTCGGCCCGGATGGCATCGACGACCACCGGCGCGACCGTGGTCGCGAGCTCGCGATGACGGTCGAGCTCGGCGCGTCGAAAAGCCTCGATCAGGATGCGGGAGACGGCGTTGGTCAGGCTCTGGTCGCTGCCGGCGCGCTCCTCGATGCGCCCCAGCGAGGCTTCAAGGCCTTCGAGGCGCTGCGTCTCAGGCGAGAAGAGGACGCGCTTGAGCTCCTCGAACTCGCTCGGCTCGCGCTGCTCTCGCAACTACGAAGCTTCGCTGCCGCCGACGAGGGTGCCGATACGCTGGCCCATATCATTGAAGGTCGTGGCGACGAATTTGATCAGCTCGACGCGCTTGCGCTCGTACTGCTCGGCCTGGCGGTTGCGGGAGCGCTCGCCGTCATCATACATCGCCTTCATCTCGTCGCGCACATCCTGCAGCTCGCGCAACAGCTCGCGCCGCACCTCCTCGACGAGCTTCTCCAGGCGCTCGACCCGCTCGCTGTGCTCGCGCTTCTGCTGGCCGAACAGGATCTCGCGCACCTGCTCGAGATTCTGGTCCATGGAGGGCTCGGCGCGGACCGGGAGCTGCGATGCACGATCGGAGGCGTCCCCGTTCACGACCACTTCGCCGGCTGCATCCTCATGCTGGCCGCCAATCTCCGTGCGCACCGGATGAGCTTCCGCTGACTTCATCGCCTTCGTCCCACGCATCGTGCCAAAACTCCCCGGCTCTCGATGTGGCCACAATATTCACGAGCCCGAGCGCCAAGCTCTTTCTGGATAAGCATCTCCAGAACAGGCCAAGCTCAACCTGATTCTTATGCCAATCCCGATAGAGGTGCAATCGATCACCACGATCACGCCCACGGGGATTATCGACGATCAACCGTGACATTTGTCACTTCTTAGCCGGTTGCAACTTCGCCAGATTGGCGGCGGGCGAAATGAGCGAGGTCGCGCGGAATCTCCAGGAGTCCTCAAGGAACCCTCAATGCACAAGCATGGCGGAAACGAGGCAAGACTGGCTGACCGGACCGAAATGGGCTTCTCCGCGAACTCGCCTCATCGGCTGCAAGGCAATGGCGATCATCGGGGATCCGCCAGCGTTCGCTTGGAAACGTGACCGCATCGACAGTCGTAAGACACGAAAGGCCGTGAGCTCGATGATGACCCGAAAACCGAAGAAGACAGGCGTGCTGAAATTCCGCATCGATGCGGAAACCTATGCGGCGCTGAAGCGCCATTGCACGCAGACGGGGCAAAGCATGTCCGTCGTCATGAGAGACATCCTCGAGCGCGAACTCGCCAAGGCTGCCGTCGAAGGGCACGAGACTGTTTCGCCTCCGGCTCCGACGAACACCCGCCATATCCGGTTCGAGCAATAGGCAGGCACGCACGGGTCAGCGGCTTGGGCCAAGCCCGGCCTGCCAAACGGCGGCATCACGTTGGAGCCGACGAGAGGCCGGCGGCCTTCCGAAACTTGTGGCCACACGAAAGTTATACCGATCCGATTGTATTGCCACAGCTGGACTCTGAGAAAGCCCGTATCACGCTGTGGCGATGCTATCAGTAATACCAAATAATTCATATCTCGCATTGACTAAGAGATGCACGACTCGCGCAAATGATGCGACACGCCGGCTCAACCAATATAACGTATTGTAATCGTAATTTAACAATTTCAGTAGCTCGAACTTAACGCTCCTTGGTGAACTTACCCGGCGATTGACCCCGCGTTAACTCATGCCAATCTCGGCGATGATAGACGAGTTTCGCGGCAACTTTCCTACCGATTACTTAGCTAGATTTGGCAGAGGGGGGTAGTCAGAAGGAGGCCTTGGAATGACGTAGCCTATTCGATGCATGATATTGGGCGCGCTTGCTCTCTTCGGCGGCGAGGCGCAGGCAGCAACCGCCACGACAACTTTCGCGGTGCAGTTGACGATCACCGCGTCCTGCATCATCAACAGCGCATCAACCCTGAATTTCGGCTCGTCCGGTGTCATTTCCGGCAACGTTGATGGAACGTCCACTATTCAGGTGCAGTGCACGAACACGACCCCCTATAGCGTAGGTCTTGATGCCGGAACCGGGTCCGGAGCGACTGTTGCCGCGCGCAAGATGACCAACGGCACCAATACGATCACTTATTCGCTCTATAGCGATGCCGGCAGGACGACGGTCTGGGGTAACACCATCGGCACGAACACTGTTGCGGGCACCGGCAACGGTGCTCCCCAGAGCTATACGGTCAATGGGCGCGTGCCTGCGCAAACGACTCCGGCCGCGGCGCTCTACACAGACACGATCACAGTCACCGTCAATTACTGATTGGCCGTCGTTCATTCTGACCGAAAATTGGCCAGAGCGAGGAATGAAACATGTCCATTGCGAAGCTTGCTTCCGCCTTTGCCATCGCGCTCGCCTGCAGCGCGCCGCTGCGTGCCGCGTCCCTCCAGGTGCAACCTGCCATGGTGGACGTAGCGGCGCCGGGTGCCGCTTCGACGCTGACGCTTCGCAATGAAGGAGCGACGCCAATCAATGTGCAGGTTCGCGTATTCCGCTGGTCGCAGTCGGATGGCGAGGAACGGCTTGAGCCCACCGAGGATGTGGTCGCCTCGCCTCCGGCAGTCACGCTGGCGCCGCACGCCGATTATGTCGCGCGCGTCGTGCGGGTCGTGAAGCAGCCGGTCGAAGGCGAGGAGACCTATCGGCTGTTCGTCGACGAGCTTCCCGACGCCGCGCAGGCGAGAACCAACTCGATCAGACTACTGGTACGCCACTCCATTCCGGTCTTCTTCACCGCGCCCGAGCGGACGCCGCCGGCCATCGACTGGTCGGTCGCGAGAAGCGGTGATCGGGTCGTCCTTTCGGCGCGGAACAAAGGCGCTTCTCACCTGCGCATCTCGGCGGTTTCGCTGGGTGATGACAGCGGGAAGACGATATCCTTCGGACGCGGTCTCGTGGGCTATGCCCTAGGTCGCTCGACAATGCGTTGGACGGCCCAGGGGGGCGCCCGCGGATTTGCCTCGAGGGGATCGGTGTCGATCTCCGGCCAGGGCAATGACGGCCCCTTCCGTGCAACCGCTCCGGTTGTCACGAGTCCCTGAGCCAAGGGTCTTTTTTGCGTGGCCGATTGTGGTCCTGCTTCTCCTTCAGCGCGTCCCCGCCGCTCAGGCTGGCGAGCAGCTTCAACTCGAAGTCTTCATCAACGACGTGCCGACCAAATTGATCGGCTCGTTCGTTGCCGTTGACGGGCAACGCCTCGGAGCACGCCGCCAGGAACTCGAAGACATCGGAGTGAACCCCGGGAAGGACACGGCAGCGACCGATATCATCGCTCTCGATGAGATCGCAGGGCTGTCCTATCGCTACGACGTGCCGCAACAGCGCCTCCTCATCACGATCCCCGATTCGCTGCGAGCGACGCAGGTCTACCGGGCGACGACCCGGCCGGAGGCGCCGACGGCGGTCGAGGCCGGTTATGGCGCGGTTCTCAACTACAATCTCTTTGCAGCGTCGAGCGGTGATTTCAATCGGAGCGCCTTCGCGTTCAACGGTGTCTCCGCGACCTTCGACGCGCGCGCTTTTTCGCCTTTCGGCACATTGAGCCAGTCGGCGATCGTGCGGTCCTCCCCGGCCGGCCCGGCAGGTGCATCGGGCCAAGGGGGCGTCCTGAGGCTCGACACGACCTTCGCCTATTCGGACCCGCAGACATTGATATCCTACCGGGCTGGCGACGCCATTACTGGCGGCCTCGCCTGGACCCGACCGGTACGGCTCGGGGGCTTTCAAACACAGCGCAATTTCGGCCTTCGCGCCGACCTCATCACGCTGCCATTGGCATCGGTGAGCGGCAGCGCGGCCGTCCCGTCGACAGTCGACGTCTACATCAACAATCTGAAGACCTATTCGCAGGACCTCAACACCGGCCCGTATCAGATCACGAATATCCCGGTCATCACGGGTGGCGGAGAGGCTCGCATCGTGCTGCGCGACGCGGCGGGCCACGAAACGCAAACGACTTCGCCCTTCTATGTGTCACAGAGCCTCCTGGCGCCTGGGCTTTTCGACTTCTCCTTCGAAGCAGGCCTGCCGAGGATCAATTATGGCACGACGCTCGACGCCTATGTCGGGAAGCCTGTGGCATCGGGAAGCTGGCGACAGGGTGTCTTCGATTGGTTGACGCTCGAGGGCCATGCGGAGGCTGGCGGCGGTCTCCTGAACGGCGGTGCCGGCGCCGTGCTGCGCACCGGAGGCTTTGGCGTCGCATCCTTCGCGCTCGCCGCCAGCCATTTTGGCGGCTCGACGGGCCTGCAGCCCTATGCCTCCTATGAGGCGAGGATCGGCCCCGTCACCTTCAACGCCAGCTCGCAGATGACCTTCGGCAACTACAACGACCTCGCATCCGTCACGGCGCGGTTTCAGGCCAGCGGACTGAAACAGAGCCCGAGCATCTTCGAGGTCTTGCGATACGATATTCCCCTGGCAGGGGCGCCTGCCCTCTCACCGCTCTTTATCGACGCCAAGCCCCCAAAGATGCTCAACCGCATCTCAATCGGCGCACCTTTGTCTTTTGACAGCGGCAGCCTCAGCGCGAGCTACATCGATCTCAGGGCGGCCTCGGGAGACCGATCGAAGATCTTGACCGCCTCATATTCACGGCCGCTGCCTTTCGGCGCCTATGTCAGCGCCACCGCCTTCACCGATCTCGGGGCCAAGAGGAACACCGGCTTTTTCGTCGGCCTCTCCGTGCCCATCGGCGGTTCCGCGACCGCCTCGACCTCGGTCTCCACCGGCAAGGACGGCACCAGCGTCATCGAGGATGTGACGAAGCCGCTCGGACTCGAGCCCGGCAGCGTCGGGTGGCGGGTGACGGGCAGCCAAGGAAAGCCTGCCGTACAATCCGCCGCAGCTTCCTATCGCTCACCCTACGGGTGGGCCGAGGCAACCATCGGCCACGCAAACCACGGCGCAACCGCCACCGCGCAGGTCGACGGCGCAATCGCGACCATGGGAACGGGTGTCTTCCTGACGAGCCGGATCGACGACAGCTTTGCCGTCGTCGAGGCCGGCGTGCCCAATGTCGGGGTGCTTTATGAGAACCGGCCCATCGGCGTAACCGACTCGAACGGCCGGTTGCTCGTGCCGGGTCTGCGCTCCTACCAGAAGAACAAGATCGCGATCGACACGCGCAATCTGCCGATCGACGCGGACGTCGCGACGACGCAGGACGTCATAGCGCCGGCCGATCGTGCCGGTGTGCGCGTCGATTTCGGGGTCCGCACGAAGGTGGAAGCCGCAATTCTCGTCTTGTCGACCGCTGACGGAAAGCCGGTCCCGGCAGGGTCGCACGGCGAAATCGAAGGCAAGCAGGAATTCGTCGTCGGCTATGACGGACGCGCCTATGTCAAGGGGCTCGCTCCCGAGAACAGCATCGTCGTCACGACCGAAAGAGGTACGTGCCGAGCCTCCTTCACCTACATGGCGAAGCCAAACGAGCAAGTCGTCCTGCCGATCACATGCCGCTGAAGAGGAGCGGACTCGAACACGTGGGCCAAGCGCCTGCCGAGTCGTCGCCGTCCAACCCAAGGAGGCTGCATGCAAGGAGCAAAGGACCGCGTCTCTTTCCCGTTTCGACGTCGCAACTCTGCGTGTCGATCGCTGGTCAAGGCCCTTTGCTGCTTGGTCTCGCTGTTGGTCTGCGACGTGGGCGCATCCGCTCAAACATGCACGGTGAGCATGCCGGCCGTCGCATTCGGGAGTGTCAACGTCCTCACGGGAACTGCCGTCGACACCACATCCACCATGACAGTCTCGTGCACGGGCGGCGGCGCCTTTGGAATACGCCTATGCATAAGCTTGGGTGTCGGGTCGGCAGGCGATACCTCGAGCCGCCAATTGACGGGTCCAAGCAGCGCGAAGCTTCGCTACGATCTCTATTCCGACAGCGCGCGAACCCTATTATGGGGCTCCTGGCAGACCGGTTATGACACGTCCGGCGTTCAGCTGGATGTGCCTGCAAATGGCAGCACGCCGGTGACCGTCAATGCGCGACTGCTTGGTTCGCAACAGACCGCCGCAGCCGGGTCCTATTCTTCGACCTTCACGGCCAACCCCTTCATTCAGTATGCCAATCGATTCATTGCCGCGTGCCCGACGGGCGGAAAGACGACCAGCACGTCCACATCGGCGACCGCGACCGTGCTCAGCAGCTGCAATGTCAGCGCCACCACCTTGAATTTCGGTACGGCATCGGTGCTGACCCACAATGTCGATGCGACTTCCTCGCTCAGCGTTCAGTGCAGCAATTCCCTCCCCTACACGGTGGCGCTCAACGGCGGCAATTCCGGTGCGACCGATCCGACGCAGCGCAAGATGGCGAATGGCGCCGCCCAAATTACCTATGGACTCTATCGGGACTCCGCACGCACGCTGCCCTGGGGAAGCACTACGGGATCGAATACGGCCGCCGGAACGGGAACAGGCGCGGCGCAGGCGCTCACCGTCTATGGCCGCGTATCGGCGCAAACCACTCCCGCACCGGCGACATACCAGGACACCATCGTCGTGACGATCACCTACTGATCCTCGACTCGAGGCGCTCGAGAATTTCGTTATGGCGTGGCCCACCTGAAGGGAGAGCCCGCCGCGATCGGAGGGCTCCGCAGTAATCGCGACGGGCTCAGGGCGCGCCTATAGCTGAGGAGGGCAGCGCACCTGCGGATATAATCCATCCGCGAAACACAATATCGTATTGATGCGCAGGTATGAAGTAAAATGCTGTGGCCACTTGTTCGCGATCGATCGCGTCTTTGCAGTCAACATCGAGCGACCGCTCGACCGCGACAGCCTGGGCGCATGCGGGCCACATGATTGTCGTTGCGGCATGCCGAAAAGCGGGTGCATGATTCCATTTGGTAACTTTATGGCGAAGGTTTTCTGTCAAATGCGACGCATCACTCCAGAGGAATTCGCCACGTGTTGCGTTCAAAAGTGTTGCGTTCACCAGTGTTGCGTTCAACGGTCTCATGCCTCTTCGCCTTGGGCTGCCTTATCGGCATCGGATCGGCGGCTCGCGCCGCGGATCCCGGGCAAGCGCCCGACATCCCCTCACCGCAAATCCCGCAAGGGTGGATCGTGAAGCTCACCGCAAACGGCGCGGTCGGCCCCCAATATCTGGGGTCCAAGAATTATGGGTTCACTCCTTATCCGTCGATCGGCTTTCGCCGTGTGGGGACGCCAGAAACCTTCTCGGCGCCGGATGACGGCATCGGCTTCGACCTGTCGCCGATGGACTGGCTGCGCTTCGGTCCGGTGGTGCGCTATCAGGGCGGCCGCTATCTGAGCGGCAATCCGGAACTGCGTGGCTTGCACAAGGTGCCATGGACCCTGCAGGGAGGCGGATTCGTCGAGCTTTGGCCGAGTCAGCATATCCGCGCCCGCGCCGAGCTGGTGCATGGATTCAGGGCTGGTGACGGCTTCGCCGCCTATCTCTCGGCCGATTGGGTCGAGCGCCTCGGCAAATGGACGTTGTCGGGCGGCCCGCGCCTCTCGCTCGAAGGCACCAAAGACATGCGCACCCGTTTCGGCGTCACCTTCGCGGACGCGCTCAACAATGCCCTGGTGGCGCCCTATCGGCCGAATGGCGGGCTTTCGGGCGCGGGTCTCGCGGCCGCGGCGACTTATCAATGGAACGACCAATGGGCTGCTAGCATCAATGGCGGCTATCAGCGCCTGATCGGCGATGCCGGCAAGAGCCCGATCGTCACCAAGCTCGGAAGCCGTGACGAGTTCTCGCTCGGCGCGCGCCTGTCCTATTCGTTCGGCGTCAGTTGGTGAGGGGAAAGGCGACGGCGGGCCACCAAAGAATTCATGATGCGTCTGGCGCCTGTCATCCTGGGCGGCTAGGCTTGCGCTTGCTGATCGATTTCCACCTCGGGAGGACGTGCCTATGGATCTTCAGAACCTGATCATCTTCCTCGTCGTCGGCGTCGTCGCCGGCTGGATCGCCGGGCAATTGGTGCGTGGCGGCGGTTTCGGGCTGGTCGGCGACCTCGTCGTCGGTGTCATAGGCGCCCTGATCGCCGGCTTTCTGCTGCCGCGGCTGGGGATCTTCATCGGTATGGGCATCGTCGGCGCCATCATCGATGCCGTCATCGGCGCGGTGATCCTGCTGCTGGTCCTGAGGCTCGTGCGCCGCGGCTGAGACCTTGCATAACACCCGCTCGGTCATCCCGGACGCGGCGCAGCATCACTTGATGATGCGCCGCTGATCCGGGATCCATCCCGTGTCTGCACCGAATCACTGCGTGTGCGGCGCGCACGGGATGACCGCAATTCTGCAATAGCCGCCGTCTCGACCTCAGGGCATCGGATAATCCGCGGCGTTCAGGACCCAGCCCGGCTTCTGCGAGAAATCGAGGCGCGGCGGGCAGAAGATGTCGACGAGCTGATTGGCGCCCTTGTCCATGGCCCGCGACGTATGGATGGCGGGCGGCGGGATGATGGTGACCGAAGGCGATCCGCACAGCTCGTGGTCGTCATCGCGCCAGGCGTTCAGATCGGGCGTCCAGGGCCAGCGGATATGGTGCGTGAAGGAGCCTTCGAGCGCCAGCGAGCATTGCTCGAAATCGTCATGGTAATGCGGTGAGAGCTTGGTGATGTCGCGCGGCCCGTCCTGCTGCGGCAGGTAATTCACCATGAAGGTGGTGCAGCGCCAGATGCGCCCGAACCTGCCGGGCTCCTCGGGGACGTCGAGCGTATAGGAGCGGAGCTTGAAGCCGCCCTTGGGTTCGGGCCAGGTCGCAAAGGGCGGGATATTGGGATGGGCCGTCGCATAGGATGCGGCATTGGCACAGAGGCCGGAAAGATCCGCCGAGCGCGTGGTGAACATGCGCACCACGCGGCCACCCGACGGCAAAGTCACCGTGCTGTCGCCCGGCGGCACGAAGGCCACCCGATAGCCCGGGACCGTCTCGCTCGTGCCGTTCCAGGCGATCACCGCCGAATTGCCGGGGTTCGGCAACAGGACCACATACTCGTCGGCCTGGTTCTTGCGCGCCAAGCTCGCGCCCGGCTTCGCCTCGCTATGGGCGATGATGAAGTTCTGGCCGCGCGCATACCAGGTCTTGCCATTGGCATCGTCCTCCTGCGGCGCCATCGCATGGAATTTGGCGTATTCGGCGCCCGCGAAGGCTGTCGCCTGCGGGCCGGCCTTGGCGGTGGCGAGCGTCGCTCTGGGATCGGTTGCGTTGTACATGGCGAGAGCCTCCTTAGCTTGCGATCAATGCGCCTTGGTCCCGAGCTTGAGCCCGGCGAACAACCCGTTCGGGAACAGCAGCAGCACCATCAGGAGCACCGAGAGCGCCGCGACATTCTTGAATCCGGCGCCGAGCAGCACGATCGCGACCGCCTGCAGCACGCCGAGCAGCACGCCGCCTGCGAGCGCCCCGCCGGCGCTGCCGAAGCCGCCGATGATCGCCGCGATGAAGCCGTTCACGCCGAAGGGAGTGCCGACATTATAGGCCGTGTACTGGGTCGGCGTGACCAGGATGCCGGCGACCGCGCCGAGCGCCGCGCTGAGCGCGAAGGAGATGAGCAACATATGCGAGACCGGGATGCCGATGAGCGCCGCTGCCTCCCGGTTCTGCGAGCAGGCGCGCAGCGCCCGTCCGGTGCGTGTCCTGGTGAAGAACAGCCAAAGCAGCGCCACCATTAGGGCACCGCAACCGAGGATCCAGAAGAGCTGATAGCCGATGGCGATCTGGCCGAGCTTGAGCGGGCCGCCCAAGGTGAATTCGGGGAAGCTGCGCGGCTGGTCGCCGAGCGTCAGGATGGTGATGCGCTCGATCATGATCTGGGCCGCGAGCGTCGCCAGGATGATGGCGAACAAGGTGGCGCCACGCCGCCACATCGGGCGCACGATCAGCACCTCGATGACCATGCCGCTCACCGCGACCAGCGGTACGGTCGCGAGCGCCGCGACGATGATCGGTAGGCCGAGCCGCGTCAGCAGGGTGTGGCAGACCATGCCGCCCAGCATGACGAACACGCCCTGGGCGAAATTGACGATGCCGCTGGCATTGTAGATGACGCAAAAGCCGATGCCGACCAGCCCGTAGATCAGGCCGACGCCGATTCCGGTCACGAGGCTCTGGGCGAGTTGCATCAGGTCAAGCATCGACCGCCTCCGTGCCGCCGAGATAGGCTTCGAGGACATCGGGATGCGCCTTGATCTCGTCGGGCGTGCCCTCGGCGATCTTGCGCCCGAAATCGAGAACCATGATGCTCTTGGCGATCTTCATGACGAGGCTCATATCGTGCTCGATCAGCACCACGGTGATGCCGCGCTGGTTGATGCGGGTGATCACGTCGGCGAGCGCCTCGGTCTCATGGGTGTCGAGGCCGGCGGCCGGCTCGTCGAGCAGGATCAGGCGGGGCTCGGCCGCGAGGGCCCGGGCCACTTCGAGGAGGCGCTGCTGGCCATAGGGCAGCTTGTCGGCGGGCATCTTGGCTAGATCGCCGAGGCCGACGAAGGCGAGCAGCTCGCGCGCCTTGGCGGTCACCTGCTTCTCCTGCTCGACCATCCAGCCGCGCCGCCATAGGGCAGCGCCAATTCCACCCTTGGTGACCCTGTGGCAGCCGATCTCGACATTCTCGGCGACGCTGAGGTCCTTGAAGAGCTGCACCAGCTGATAGGTGCGGATCAGCCCGAGCGCGGCCACATCGTCCTGGGCCATGCCGGTGATGTCACGCCCTGCGAAGCGCACCGAGCCCGAGCTCGGCGGGAAGAAGCCGGAAATGACGTTGAAGAGCGTGGTCTTGCCGGCGCCGTTAGGTCCGATGACGGCAAACAGCGCCCCCTCCTCCACCTCGAAGGAGATGGCGTCATTGGCGAGAAGCCCGCCAAAGCGCATCGTCTCGTCCTGGACCGACAACAGCGGCATCGCGGTCACTCCCCCTCGGCCGTTTCGCGAGGCTGGCTCAACAAGGATACGAGACCCGACAGTCCCTTGGGCGCGAAGATCAGGATGAGGATCAGGATCGCCGTATAGGCGACATCCTGCATCTCCTTGAGGCCGCGCAGCGCCTCCGGCAGCAGCGAGACGATGACGGCGCCGATCAGCGGCCCGAAGGCCGTGCCGATGCCGCCGAGATAGAGCATGGTGAAGCTCTGCACCACCATCGAGGTGCCGAACACTTCCGGGCTGATGAAGCCGACGAAATGCCCGAAGAGCGAGCCCGCCGCCGAGGCGTAGAGGCCAGCCACCACGAAGGCGAGGAGCTTGTAGCGCGAGACCTTGATGCCGAGCGCACGCGCCGCGGGCTCGCTGCCGGCGAGCGCCGCGAGCGCCCGCCCGAAGCGCGAATGGCGCAGCCGGCTCGCGACCCATACGCCGATCAGCGCCAGGACGACGATGGCGACGAGCTGCGCCTTTTCGGTCGGCAGCTCATAGCCGCCGATGCCGAGCGGCGGGATGCCCGAATAGCCCATATAGCCCTGGGTCAGGTCGGTCCATTCGATGGTGATCTCATAGGCGATCAGCCCGAGCGCGAAGGTCGCCATGGCGAGGTAATGGCCGCGCAGCCGCAAGGTCGGGTAGCCGACCACGAAGGCGACGGCGCCCGACAGCGCCATCATGGCGATGAGCGCCGCGAGCGGCTCCCAACCATGGTCGGTGCACAGAATGGCGCTGCCATAGCCGCCGATCGCCGCGAAGGCGCTCTGACCGAAGGAAGCCTGGCCTGTATAGCCCATGAAGAAATTGAGGCCGGTGCAGAAGATGCCGTAGATCGCCGCGATCCCGAGCACGGTGACGAGATAGCCGCTGGAGGTCAGCGCATAGGCGAGGAGCGCCAGCCCGGCGAATGCGGGCAGCGCCGTCAGCGCGAGACCGCGCCGCGGCTCAGTGAAGGTAGTAGCGAGCGAGTTCATGATGGGATTTGACCTCGGACGCGGGCAGCTCCGCCACGATACGCCCCAGCGCGATCATGTAGACGCGCCGCGCGAGCTTCAGCGCCAGCGGCGCCTTCTGCTCGACGAGCAGGATGCCGAGGCCCCGGCGGTTGAGCTCGCCCAGCGTCTCGAGGATCTCGGAGGCGACGCGTGGGGCGAGGCCGAGCGAGGGCTCGTCGAGCATCAGCAGCTTCGGCTGCGCCATCAGGGCGCGGCCGATGGCGAGCATCTGCTGCTCTCCGCCCGAGAGCGAGGCGGCGATCTGGCCGATTCGTTCCTTGAGCCGCGGGAAGAGCTCGAACACCCGGTCGAGACGACCTTGCTCCTCGCCGCGATGCGTGTAGGCGCCGAGGATCAGGTTCTCGCGCACCGACATCTGCCCGAACAGGCCGCGCCCCTCCTGCACCATGATCACGCCGCGATGGGCGAGGCGATGCGTCGGCAAGGCGCTGACGTCTTCGTTCTCGAACACGATCCGGCCTTGCGCCGGCGTCAGCCGCGTCAGGGCCCTGAGCAAGGTCGTCTTGCCGGCACCGTTGGCGCCAAGCACGGTGACGAGCTCGCCCTGGCCGATATGCAGGCTCGTCGGCTTCAGGGCCTGCACGCGCCCATAAGCGGCCGAGACGTCATGGGCGGCCAGCAAGGGGCTTTCGGCGGTGGTCACTCGATAAGCCTCAGGGCGCGACGGCGAATTTGCCGTCCTTCAGCTCCGCCATGCGGAAGGGGTTCTCGGTGATGCCGACATGCTGCTCGGCCGAGAAATTCAGGGCCGCGAAGGCGCCCTGATAGGAGGGCAGCTTCTCGACGGCGTCGCGCAAGGCCGTGCCGTCCGTCGACTTGGCGATCGCGGCCGCCTTGGCGATGACCATCATCGAATCCCAGGCGCGCGCGCCGGCCGTCGGGTCGCGATCTGGATATTTCGCCTGCCAATATTTGAGGAAGGCGTCGATCGCATCGCGCATCGGGCCGGGCGCGGCCGAATCCGGGATCTGCACGGGCGGCGCCACGAACAGGAAGCGCCCGCCCAGGACTTCGCCGGCCTGCTTGAAGATCGCGCCGTCATCGGTGCTCGCCAGCAGCAGCATCTTGTCGAGGCCGAGCTGCTTGATGTTCTTGGCGACCGTCACGGTCGAGCCGCCCTGCCCCATCTTGATCACCGCCCCGCCTCCGGCCGCATTGATCCGCCCGAGCTGGACGCTGATATCGGCGTCATCCTGCTTGTAGGATTCGGTAGCCACGATCTCCATGCCGAAATCGGCGGCGATCTTCGAGGCGAGATCCTTCATCAGCAACGCATAGGGTGTCGGATCATGCAGGATGCCGATCTTGCGGATATCGGTCTTCTCCTTGAGGTAGCGGAATCTAGCATCTATCTCGAAGCGTGGCGGGGCGAGGAAGCTGAAGGCCCATCTCTGCTCCTCCGGCCGTTGCGGCAGGATGGAGCACAGCATCATCGGCAGGCGGGCCCGCACCACCGAGGCCGCGGCCGCGAAATTGCCGGCCGAGACGCAGCCGCTGTCGAAGATCTGCACGACGTCGGTCGCGATCATCTTCTTGTAGGCGACGACCGCGTCTTGCGGTTCGGAGCGGTTATCTTCGACGACGAGCTCGATCTTGCGCCCCAACAGGCCCCCTTCGGCATTGAGCGCGTCGACCGCGATGGTCAGCCCGTCCCGCCAAGCCCGATCGGTCGCCGCCGCATAGCCCGTCAGCCCGAGCGAAGCGCCGATCTTGAAGCTCTCCTCTGCGCGCGCAGTCGCAGGAAGCGCCAGGCCGAGGATGGCGGCCACGATCAATGGGTGTCGGCAAGACATAGCTCGTCCCTCCCGCGCCGTTTCCAACTTCGTGTTGTTGTTCTGGTAGACGATATATTGTTCCGTACTTCATGACTACAAAGCCAGCTGGGCGGTGGAGTCAAGTGGATTTTGCGGGGACTTCTTTCTTCCCTTCTCCCGCCCTTCCGCGGGAGAAGGTGCCCGAACGCAGTGAGGGCGGATGAGGGACGCCGGTGAAGCGCTCGACCGCCCCTCATCCGCCTCGGCTTCGCCTCGGCACCTTCTCCCGCGAAGGGCGGGAGAAGGTTAGCGCGCCGCCTCACTTGAACACATGGCCGAGCGCTTCCGAGATTCGCCGCCCGGCAGCGATGGTCCGCTCGATCTGCTGCGCCGAGGGCTCTTCCTCGATGAACTGCACCATGTCGACGACGCCGACCGTGCCGCATAACGCGCCCGAGGCATCGAAGATCGGAGCCGCCAGCGTGTTGAGGCCGATCGCCGACTGGTTCGGCGCCGTGGCCCAGCCCTGCTCCTTGATCTTCTCGATCTCCTTATGCAGCGCGGCCGGGCTGACGATGGTCTGCGCGGTCAGCATCTCAAGCCGGCCGCGCAAGGCGCGCGCACGGAATTCCGCCGAGCCGAAGGCGAGCGCCACCTTGCCTTGCGCCGAAGCGTGGAAGGAGAGCAGCGAGCCTGGCCGCACGCCGATCTCGATGGGCGCCCGGCCGGAGACCGTCGCCAGCACCCGGACGCCGTCAGGCTCGACCTGCGACACGACCGAGGAATGCCCGAGCGCATCGCGCAGCTCGACCAGGGCATCGGAAGCGGCGACCGCAAGGTCGACATTGTCGCTGACGGTACGCGCCAGCGCCACCAGCCGCGGCCCGACCTTGTAGCGCTCGGAATCGGCGGGCTGCACGATATAGCCCTCATGGGCCAGCGTCTGCAGATGGCGGTAGATGCGGCTCTTGGTGGTCTCCAGCGCGCGCGCCAGCGCCGTGACGCCGACCTCACGCCGCTCGCGCCCGAGATGTTCGAGAATGCGCAAGGCGAGCAGCGCCGCCTGGACGCCTTCGCCCGGTTTGCCGCCCGATTTGCCGCCGATGCGCGGCATCAGCGCCCGTCCTCGCGGATCCCAAGCCCGTCATGCGGCATGCGATGAGCCACGAAATCGCTTGACATCAGAGTCCATCCGCTTTGTATCTGTTCCGTCAGCAAGGATGCTGTTCTGAACTACGATACACTAGGGAGATCGGGTTGCCATGTCAACGACTCCTGGCCTTTCACCCGCAACCGGCTTCCGCAAGCGGTTCATCGCCGGCGAGCCCTTGCTCGGCTGCTTCATCAAGACGCCGACCAGCCATGCGACCGAGATTCTGGGCGGCCTCGGCTTCGATTTCGTGGTCATCGATGAGGAGCATGCGCCCTTCGACCGCGTGACGATCGACACGGCGCTGCTCGCCGCGCGCGCCGCCAATACGGCGGGCATCGTGCGGGTGGCGGAGCCGACGCCGGCGAAGCTGCTCTCCGTGCTCGATGATGGCGCAACCGGTGTGCTGGTGCCGCATGTGGCGAGCCCCGCCAAGGCGCGCGACATCGTCGCCGCCTGCCGCTATCGGGGCGGCAAGCGCGGCTTCTCGAACTCGCCGCGCGCCGGCGGTTATGGGGCGCTCGGCGCCTGGCCGCATGTCGACGCCCAGGATGCCGCCGTGACCGTGATCGCCATGATCGAGGATCCCGAGGCCCTCGACGAAATCGAGGCGATCGTCGCGGTCGAGGGGCTCGACGGCGTCTTCATCGGGCGCGGGGATCTCACGATCGCGCTCGGCGCGCCGAGTGCGGATTCAGCCCCGGTGCGCGCCGCGACCGAAAAGATCGCCAAGGCCGCCCGCGCCGCCGGCAAGCCGGTCTGCGTCATGGTCGGCTCGGTCGCCGAGACCGCGACCTATCGCGCCATGGGAGCGAGCGCCTTCATCGTCTCGTCCGACCAAGGCCTGATGCGCCAGGCCGCGGGCAGGGTGGCGGCGGATTTCGCCGCGCTCCGGACGCCTGAGGCCGCGCGGCGCGAGGCTTGAACCTATCATCTGCCAAGATCTGCAAACATCTGGAGAACCGACATGGCCTCGTCACCGCTGAAGAACGGCGCATCGACCGCCGTCGATCCCAAGCGCGCCGCGGAGGTCGATCCGCTGCTGGAGGGCGCCATCGACCTCCACTGCCATAGCGGCCCTTCCGTCATGCCGCGCATCCTCGATCATTACGACCAGCTCATGGACGCAGCCAAATTCAAATTCGCCGCCGTCGTCTACAAGGACCATTATTATCCCGGCATGGCGCATGCGCAGATCCTCGAGCGCCTCTATCCCGAAACCGGGGTGAAGCTGTTCTCAGGCGTCGCGCTCAACAATGCGACGGGCGGCGTCAATCCCTATGCGGTCGATCATTGCGTCAAGCTCGGCGGCAAGATCGTCTGGATGCCGACCTTCTCGGCCGCAAACCACATCGCTGCCTATGCGGGCGACGCCAAGATGTTCCCCAAGACCGCGCAGATCATGCTCGAGCCCACCCCGCTGACGGTGCTCGGCCCCGACAAGACGCTCACCGACGATGCCAGGAAAATCCTCGACATCATCGCCCAAGGCGACATCATCCTCGCCGGCGGCCATCTGCATGTCGGCGAGCTCTTCGTCCTGTTCGAGGAAGGCAAGCGGCGCGGCGTCAGGAAGATGATGGTCAACCATCCGACCTATGTGATCGGCTGCTCCGACGACGACATCAAGGGCCTGGTCGCGCTCGGCGCCTATATGGAGCACTCGATCTGCATGTTCATCGAAGGGCGCGCCCATAAATGGGGGCCGAGCGATCTCGCCCATCTGATCAAGGTCGCGGGCGTCGACCGCACCGTGCTCGGCTCGGATCTCGGCCTCACCGAGGCACCCCGCCCGGTCGAGGGCTTCCGGCAGATCGTCAACATCCTGCTCGACCTGCAATTCTCCAAGGCCGATATCAAGAAGCTGATCTCCTCGAACGCAGCCCAGCTCCTCAACCTGGCGGCTTGATCCGCTGGCCGGCGGCCCTCATTCTGGCGGCCAATAGAATCTGTTGGGAAGGATCGCGTCCGCCATGGCCGCTCGTAAAGTCATCATCACCTGCGCCGTCACCGGCTCGATCCACACGCCCTCGATGTCGCCGCATCTGCCGGTCACCGCGCAGGAGATCGGCGAAGCCGCGATCGGCGCGGCCGAAGCCGGCGCTGCCATCGTGCATCTGCATGCGCGCGACCCGAAGGATGGGCGCCCCGATCAGAGCATCGAGGGCTTCGCGCCCTTCCTCAAGGTGATCAAGCAGCGCTCGAACTGCGTCGTCAACATCACGACGGGGGGTGCTGCGACCATGACCATCGAGGAGCGCCTGAAGCCGGTCGCGGTGTTCAAGCCCGAGGTCGCCTCGCTCAATATGGGCACCATGAATTTCGGCCTGTTCCCGATGCTCGCCCGCTTCCAGGACTTCAAGCATGATTGGGAGCGGCCTTATCTCGAAGGCTCGAAGGAGCGCATCTTCAAGAACACCTTCGCCGATATCGAGAGGATCCTCACGACCTGCGCCGATAACGGCACGCGCTTCGAGATCGAGTGCTACGATATCGGTCATCTCTACACGCTCTCGCATTTCGTCGATCGCGGCCTCGTCAAGCCGCCCTTCTTCGTGCAGAGCGTGTTCGGCATCCTGGGCGGCATCGGCGCCCATCCCGAGGATGTGATGCAGATGAAGCGCACGGCCGACCGCCTGTTCGGCAGCGCCTATCACTGGTCGGTTCTGGGGGCCGGCCGCAACCAGATGCCGATCGCCGCCATGTCGGCCGCGATGGGCGGCAATGTGCGCGTCGGCCTCGAGGACTCACTCTGGCTCGGCCCCGGCAAGCTCGCCGAATCGAACGCCGCGCAAGTGCGCCATGTGCGCCAGATCATCGAAGGGCTCGGCCTCGCCATCGCCAGCCCCGACGAGGCGCGCGAGGCGCTCGAGCTCAAGGGCGGCGATCGCGTCGAGTTTTGAGGCGCCATCCCCGCCACGAAGCCGGCTGGAAGCCGGCGGTCCAATCTTCCCTTGGATCGCCGGCTTCCAGCCGGCTTCGTGGCGGAGGGAGGCGATCAGCGCTGGTCGAATCCCTCCCCCCACGGAGTGGCAACGAAGTGGTGGGGAGGGTACGGGTGGGGGGCCTTGTCGGCCAAAATGCGATTCGATTGTTCCCGGACGGTGCCTAAGCATGACCTCGAGACTGCACACACGCATCGGGCGGACCGCGCTCAAGAACCCGCTGATCGCCGCGGCGGCCGAGCATATGATCGATGAGGCGGGCGTGCGCCGCGCCATCCTCGCCGGCGCCGGCGCAGTGGTGGTGAAATCCACCAATGAGTCGCCGGCCGCCAAGGACCAGCTGCAGCGCGCCGAATATGTGGCGCTCGACGCCAATTGGGAGGCGGTGCCCTGGGGCAGAGAGGCGCCCGCCCATGTGACGCTCGCGACCCGCTCCGGCCTGACGCCGCAGCCTTTCGACGCCTGGCTGGAGCAGAGCCTGCGGCTCGACCGCCTCGCCCGCCAAGAGGATTGCCTGCTGGTGGCGAGCCTCATCCTCGCCGAGCTCGACAGCGCCAAGACGCTCGCCCGCAGGGTCGAAGAGGCGGGCCTGAGGGTGCTCGAATTCAATATCGGCACGCCTTACGCGAAGGAAGCCGCCAAGGGCGCGGTGTCGACCGAGCTGTCGCCCGAGCGGGTGGGCGTCATCGTCTCGACCATCCGCGACACCGTCTCGCTGCCGCTCTGGATCAAGATCACCGGACAGAGCGAACGCGTGCCCGAGCTCGCGGAAGCCGCCTTCGCGGCCGGCGCCGACAGCGTGGTGATGGCCGGCCGCCTGCTCGGGCTGGTCCCGAGCCTCGAGACGCTGGAGCCCATGCTCGGCACCAGCCTCGGCATCGGCGGCTTCTGGAACCTGCCCCTGACCTGCCATTGGCTCGCCTTGACGCGCGCCAAGCTCGGCAAGGACAGACCGCTGATCGGCATCAACGGGGCCCGCGACGGCTTCGACATGGCGAGGATGATGCTGGCGGGTGCGAGTGCCGTCGGCTTCGCCTCGGCCGTCATGCTGCGCGGCTTCGAGGTCATCACCCAGAGCCTCGCCGAGCTCGACACGTTCCTTGCCGGAAAATCGCTCGACGCGCAGGACCTGATCGGCCACGCCGCCGACCGGCGCAAGAGCTTTGCCGAGATGCCCCTGCGCACCGACCATTGGCGGAATTTCGTGCCGAAGTGAATTGGGCTCGTCATGGCCGGGCTTGTCCCTGAGCTGTCCGGGGAAAGTCCGATCCCAGCATAGGCGTGGATGGCCGGGACAAGCCCGGCCATGACGGGGATGGGTCCATTCGCCCGAGCAAAATGACCACCGGATCCTGATTGTACTCGCCACAGCAACTGCGTCATGGCCGGGCTTGTCCCGGCCATCCACGCCTTGCTATCCTTGGCCATGGGGGGCTGGATCTACATCATGACCAACAGGCGCAACGGAACGCTCTATATAGGCGTGACGAGCGATCTCTCCCGCCGCGTCTATCAGCATCGCGAGGGACTCTACCGTGGCTTCACGAAACGCTACGGATTGAAGCATCTGGTTTATTACGAGCATTATCCCGATATACGCGATGCCATTCAGCGCGAGTCGACGATGAAGCACTGGCCGCGCGCCTGGAAGGTGCGTCTGATCAATGGCTTCAATCCCGAGTGGAGCGATCTCTACGAAACACTGGCCTAAGGAAGGCGTGGATGGCCGGGACAAGCCCGGCCATGACGGCTAGGGTCGCGCTTATCGCCCACCCGCGGCCATCGGGTGCTTCAATATCGTGTGAGTGCCTTCGCGTCGGCGGCGCGAGGCGCTAAAATGACGGGCTCAACCGGCCGTTCCGGCCCGGCGCAAGGCGAAGGAAGGGAATGTCGCTGACTCTTTCCCGACGCGGTTTCCTCAGCGGCGCGGCGGTCGCGGCGGCCGGGATTGCGGCGCCGGGCGCCGGCCTCACGCAGGTGCCGGCGACCCAGTGCTTCGCGCCTCGCCTCCTCGTCGAGCGGCGCCAGATCGAGGTCAACCGCAAGGCGGCCTCGGTCTTCGGCCTCAGCGGGCCCGATGGTCGCCAGGGCCTCGTGCTCGGACCCGATGAGCCCTTCCTGTTCGATCTCATGAACCGTAGCGGCGGGCCGACCATCGTGCATTGGCATGGCCAGACGCCCCCGACCATGCAGGATGGGGTGGTCGAGACCGGCTATGAGGGCCCGATCGAGGACGGCGAGAACCATCTCTACGATTTCGCCACCCGCCCCGGCACGCATTGGATGCATTCACATCTCGGCCTGCAGGAACAGGCGCTGCTCGCCGCCCCCTTGATCATCCGCACGGCGGAGGATCTGGCGCTCGATGCGCAGGAGGTCACGCTCTTCCTGCATGATTTCAGCTTCAAGGATCCCGAGGAACTGATGGCATCGATCCTCGGCGTGACGTCCCTTCGCCCTTCCGGCATGGCGATGCCCGGCCTCTGCGACAGCGCTACTCCGCTGCCGGCGCGACAGGTCACGGCCGGCGATGTCTATCTCAACCATATCGACTACGACGCCTATCTCGCCAATGACCGCACCCTCGATGACCCTGAAATCGTGCGCACCGAGCGCGGTGGCCGGGTGCGCCTGCGCGTGATCAACGGCGCGAGCGGCACGGCCTTCTGGATCGATCTCGGCGAGGCGAAAGGACAGGTGATCGCGGCCGACGGCAATCCGGTGAAGCCGGTCGAGGGCTCGCGCTTCCCGCTGGCGCAGGGACAGCGGCTCGACATCCTCGTCGATGTGCCGCCGGGCACGAGCCTGCCGGTGCTGGCGCAGCGCGAGGGGGATCGCCAGCGCACCGGGATCGTGCTCGCTTCGCCTGGCGCCGCGATCGCCAGGATCTCGTCGTTGACCGAGAACAATGCCGCCCCGGTCGATCTGTCGCTCGAGGCGAGGCTCGAGGCCGTGACGCCGTTGCCGGTGAAGAAGCCCGACACCAAGCGCCAGATCGCGCTGGCCGGCACCATGACGCCGTTCCTGTGGACCATCAATGACCGGCTCTGGGCCGACCGCAAGGCGATCAGGGTCGATCGCGGCGAGCGCGTGCTGTTCGAGATCGGCAATGCCTCGCTGATGGCGCATGCGATGCATCTGCACGGCCATGTCTTCCAGGTGGTCGCGCTCAACGGCCAACCGCTTGCGGGCGCGGTGCGCGACACCGTGCTGGTGCCGGCGCTCGGCTCCGTCATGATCGCCTTCGACGCCGATAATCTCGGGCGCTGGCTGTTCCACTGCCATAATCTCTGGCACATGGCGGGGGGAATGATGACGGAGCTCGACTACAAATATGCAGCCTGACGAACGCCGGCCAATCGGCAAGACGCAGATCCTGGTGTCGCGCCTCGGCATCGGCGGCGGCAGCCTCGCTAATGCGGCCGGCCCCGATGGGGTCGCTTCCGTCATCGATCGCTGCTGGGACGAGGGTTTGCGCTATTTCGATACGGCGGCGCTCTATGCGGCGGGCGAGAGCGAGATCCGCCTGGGGGAGGCGCTGGCGCGGCGCGAGCGATCGGAGTTCGTGCTCTCGACCAAGGCCGGACGCTATGTGCAAGACGGCGAGATGCGCTTCGACTTCAGCCGCGACGGCATCACGCGCTCGATCGAGACGAGCCTCACGCGGTTGCGCATGCAGCGGGTCGACATCGCCATGATCCACGATGTCGATCCCGACCAGCTCGGTGAGCGCTTCGAGGCCTGTTTCGACGAAGCCATGACGGGCGCCCTTCCGGCGCTCGAGGAGCTGCGCCGTGCCGGCAAGGTCGGCGCCATCGGGGTCGGCGTGAAGGATTGGCGCGTCTGCCTGCGCTTCGCCGAGACCGGTCGCTTCGACTGCTTCATGCTGGCCGGCGGCTATACCTTGTTGCAGCAGGACTCTCTGCCCTTCCTCGATTATTGCGCCGCGAACGCCATCTCGGTGCTGGTCGCCTCGCCGTTCAACACCGGCATCCTGGCGACCGGCGCCGTCGAGGGCGCGCGCTTCTTCTACCGGCCGGCGCCCGAAGAGGTGCTGGAAAGGACGCGGCGTATCGAGGCTGTCTGCCGGCGCTACGAGGTCGCGCTCCCCGCCGCCGCTCTGCAGTTCCCGCTGCATCACCCGGCCGTCGCCAGCGTGGTCGCCGGGCATCAATCGCCGCAGGAGGTCGCCGACAACCTCGCGCTCCTGCGCCGCGACCTGCCGCAGGAATTCTGGGAGGCGCTGGCAGAAGTGCGCTAACCTTCTCCCGCTCTATCGCGGGAGAAGGTGCCGAGACGCAGTCGAGGCGGATGAGGGCGGTTGAGCGCTTCCCCGGCGTCCCTCATCCGCCCTCACTGCGTTCGGGCACCTTCTCCCGCCCAAGAGCGGGAGAAGGAGAAGTCAGCGATCGATCCGCGTCGACAAGATGATCGACGACATGGTGCGCTCGACGCCTTCGAGCGTGCCGATGCGGTCGATGACGGCGTCGAGCTCCTGGATCGAAGGGGCGGACACGATGGCGATCAGGTCGTAGGTGCCGCTGACCGAATGCACGGTGCGCACCTCGACGATCTTGCGCAGCTCGACCTCGACCCGGCTTGTGACCTTTGGCAGGGCGGTGATCAGGATATGCGCCTTGATCAGCCCCTTCTTGTGCTCATCGGAGAGACGCACCGTATAGCCGGCGATGACGCCTTGCCGCTCGAGCCGCTCGATTCGGCTCTGCACGGTGGTGCGCGACAGGCGAAGCGCACGCGCCAGCTTGCTGGTCGGGGCGCGGGCGTTCTCGCCGAGCAGCATCAACAGATCTTTATCGACTGCATCCGTCATAACGCCGATTCTTAACGGCAATCTGCCGGAAAATCCATATGAATTCGTCAGTTCTATAGCTTCAAATCGACGGCGTTGATGCCATCTTTATGGGGAGACCAGTCGCACACGCGCTCGGCAAGAATGCTTGGGATCAAGAATGCTTGGGAGGATGAGATGAAGCGGATCGCCGTTATCGGAGCCGGCAAGATCGGCGCCACCATCGCGGATCTCCTCGCCCTGACCCGGGACTATGAGGTCACCGTGATCGACCAGTCGCAGGCGCAGCTCGACGCCCTCGACGGCGCAGCCGGCATCACGACCCAGCGTCTCGACATCTCGGCGCCCGCAGCGCTCGAAGCCGCGCTCGCCGGCAAATTCGCCGTGATGAGCGCCGCCCCCTTCCATCTCACGACGCGCATCGCCGAGGCGGCAGCGACCGCCGGATTGCACTATCTCGACCTCACCGAGGATGTGGCGTCGACCCGTCGCGTGCGCGAGATCGCCGAGAGCGCCAAGGGCGCCTTCATCCCGCAATGCGGCCTCGCTCCAGGCTTCGTCTCGATCGTCGCCAGCGACCTCGCCCGGCACTTCGACGCGCCGGAGAGCGTGCGGCTGCGGGTCGGCGCGCTGCCGCAATACCCCTCGAATGCGCTCGCCTATAATCTCACCTGGAGCACGGACGGCGTCATCAACGAATATTGCGAGCCCTGCCAGGCGATCGTCGATGGCGAGCTCGTCGAGGTGCCGGCGCTCGAGGAGCGCGAGGAGTTCTCGCTCGACGGGGGTGACCTATGAGGCCTTCAATACTTCGGGCGGGCTCGGCACCTTGTGCGACAGCCTCAAGGGCAAGGTGCGCCAGCTGAACTACCGCACCATCCGCTATCCAGGCCATGCGGCGATCATGAAGGCGCTGCTCAACGATCTCGGCCTTCGCCATCGTCGCGCGCTCCTCAAGGACATCCTCGAACAAGCCTTGCCCGCGACCTTGCAGGATGTGGTGGTGATCTTCGTCACTGTGAGTGGCCTTGCGGGCGGACGCCTGATGCAGGAGACCTACGCGCACAAGATCTACAGCCGTCGCGTCGGCGGCAAATTGCGCAGCGCCATCCAGATCACCACGGCGTCGGGCATCTGCGCCGTGCTCGACATGCTGGCGCAGGGCCGCTTGCCGCAACAGGGTTTCGTCCGCCAGGAGGACATCGCGCTCGGTGATTTCCTCGCCAACCGTTTCGGCCGCGCCTATGCGCAGGCGGAGGTCCCGGAGCCTGCGATCGCGTAGAGCTCGCTTAACCCTCTCCCGCCACTCGAGGCGGGAGAAGGTGCCGAGGCGAAGCCGAGGCGGATGAGGGACGGTCGAGCGCTTCACCGGCCTAAGGGCCGTCGAGCGCTTCACCGGCGCCCCTCATCCGCCCTCACTGCGTTCGGGCACCTTCTCCCGCCTCAAGTGGCGGGAGAAGGAAAAGGGCCCCTTGCGCCGCTACGCCGATCTGCGCGACCATGAAGCATGCGCAGGCATCCTGACGAGCAATTGGCCTTCGCCAGGCGGTTGCGGCGCGACATGACGAGCGCCGAAGCCATGTTGTGGCGCTCGCTGCGTGGCGCCGGCCTCGCCGGCCTGAAATTCAGGCGCCAGGTGCCCATCGGCGATTATGTGGTGGATTTCCTCTGCGTCGAGCAAATGCTGGTGGTGGAGCTCGACGGGGCTCCTCATGACGATCCAACGCGGAAGCAGCACGATGCTCGCCGCGACGCCGAGCTGCATGAGCGAGGCTACAGGGTGCTGCGCTTCCCGAACGATCTCGTCATCGGGGGCGGAGACATCGTGCTGGAGCGCATTCGTGCTGCGATCGGTGAGAAGTAAATGCGCCCTCCCTCTCCCGCCACTTGAGGCGGGAGAGGGTGCCGAGACCATAGCTCGAAGCACGCTGAGAGCGTTCGCTCACAGCTATGGTCGAGGCGGGTGAGGGACGGTTGAGCGCTTCACCGGCCTAAGGACCGTCGAGCGCTTCACCGGCGCCCCTCATCCGCCCTCACTACGCAGAGTCTTTTTATTCAAGACTTGCACCTTCTCCCGCCTCAAGTGGCGGGAGAAGGAGGAGCCTCTAAGCCGCCCTCGCCCTTGCATCACCGACGCCCGCATCCTCGCCCACCCGGAAGCGCTCGACCGAGCGCATCAGCCGCTCCGTCTCTTCCTTGAGCTTGTGGCTCGCCGCGGTCGTCTCCTCGACCATGGCGGCGTTCTGCTGGGTCACCTGGTCCATCTGGCCGACCGTGGTGTTCACCTCGTTGAGGCTCGCCGCCTGCTGGCGGGCGCCGGCCGCGATCTCGGAGACGCCCCGGTCGACCTCGGCGACTTGCGCGACGATGCGCTGCAGCGCTTCGCCGGTCAGGGCTACATGCCCGACGCCGGCATCGATCTGCGCCGTCGAGGTGGTGATCAGGGCCTTGATCTCCTTCGCGGCGTCGGAGGAGCGCTGCGCCAGGGCCCGCACTTCGGTGGCGACCACGGCGAAACCCCTGCCCGCTTCGCCGGCACGCGCCGCTTCGACGCCCGCATTCAAGGCGAGGAGATTGGTCTGGAAGGCGATCTCGTCGATCACGCTGATGATCTGGGTGATGCCGCGCGAGGATTGCTCGATGCGGCCCATGGCGTCGATCGCCTCCTGCACGATGGCGCTGCTCTTCTCGGCATCGGCCTTGGCGGCAGACGCCGCGCGGCTCGCATGCTGGGCGCCTTCGGCCGTCTGCTTCACGGTCGCGGTGATCTCTTCGAGCGCCGCCGCGGTCTCCTCGAGCCTTGCGGCCTGCATCTCGGTGCGCTTCGACAGGTCGTCGGCCGCGACCGAGATCTCCTGCGTGCCCGAGACGATGGCGCGCGAGCCGCCGATGACGTCGGTGATCGCGGTTTCGAGCTGAGCGATGGCGGATTCGAAATCGGTGCGCAGCTGGTCATAGGCTTCCGGCATCTCTGCATCGATGCGGGCCGAGAGGTCATGGTCGGCGAGACGGGCGAGCGCGCCGCCGATCGATCCCTTCACCAGGCTGCGCTCGTGCAGGATGGCCTGCGCCTCGGATTTGCGGCGCGCCTCCTCGTTGCGCTGCCGCTCGAGCTCGAGCTCGGCATCGCGCCGCACCCGGTCGAGCGCCGCCTCCCGGAACACCGCGACCGATTTCGCCATCTCGCCGATCTCGTCGAAGCGGTCGAGGAAGGGCACGGATTGCGAATTGTCGCCGGCGGCGAGCCCGGTCATGTAGGTGGCGATCGCCTGCAGCGGCTTCAGCACGCGGCGGCGCAGCCCGAACATGGCGCCGATCGCCATCGCCAGCACCAGGACCGCCGTGACGCCTGCGATCGAGACCAGCACCACGTTCTGGCGTTGCGCGTTCGCTTCGGCCAAGTCGAGATAGGCGGTCGCCTGCGTCACCACCTCGTCGATGACGGCGCGATGCTGGTCATAGATGGCGCGCAGCGCCTTGCCGGATCGCTCGAGCCCATCAGCGTCGTGCCGTTCGATGGCGGTGAGGAAGTTGCGATCGAGCTCCTTCCAGAAGAGCTGCACCAATTGGTCCGAGGTCGCGGTGATCTTGGTCTTCAGCTCGGACGGCAGGGCGGAAGCTGCCCAATAGGCGCGCCGCTCGTCATATTGCTTGCGGAGCTCCGCGAGCCGCATCCGGTGCAGCGCGAGCTTGCCCGGCTCCTCCCGCGCCAGTTGCGCCTCGAGATAGGCCTCGACCACATAGACGGGCGGCGGCAGGATATCGGCGACCAGGTCCTTCCCCTCGACGATCTTCTCATAGGCCGGCCCGCCGATGCGCAGATTGCGGATGGCGAGCCCGCTCGAGGTCACCATGGCGAGGAGGCTCACGACGGCGATCAGGCCCGAAATCGTGACGAGGCGGACGATCGAAAGGCGCATGCGCGCTCCTCATGCTGGGTGGGCCGCCTCTCGCCGTTTCGCGTGCCGCTCCCGTGAAGGCGCCAGAACCTCGCCGACGCGAATGCGGCCCGCGATTGCGTTGCGCGAGACGATCGGGTGTGGGATTTCGGGACAATCGGGCTCGACCGGACTTCCTGGCGGCCTCATGCCTCCGAACCGATGTTCGGCAGAAAGTCGTTCGACGCTAACAGGCGTTTATCTACAACTGGTTACTCTTTCGCCATGCCGCCAAGTTGTGCGGCGCCGCAAATCAATCATTCGTCGCAACGCGTTGCTGTTTCATCTTCGCCGGCTGCTTCGGCGCATCAGGGCGGAAGCGGATTTTTGCTTGTATGGCACGCCGATGATCTGCAAGCGAAGGTGGTCGACGACGGCGGCGAGATGATGCGGTGAGGGCGCACCACGCGTGCGCTTCCCTTCTCCCGCTCTTGGGCGGGAGAAGGTGCCCGAACGCAGTGAGGGCGGATGAGGGACGCCGGTGAAGCGCTCAACCGCCCCTCATCCGCCTCGGCTTCGCCTCGGCACCTTCTCCCGCGAAAGAGCGGGAGAAGGGACGCGCATTCGCGGATACCCCCTTTGCGCTCATTGACCTTAGCCACCGAAAATGCACGCCTACCCGCACCCCGATCAACATGGAGGCGCGCATGTCTTGCTCCCCGATCCGCTTGGCGCTCGCAGCGGCCGCAATGCTCTTCGCCTCGACTGCTCCGTTGCTGGCGGGCGACGAGCAGCTCGACCGCGGCAAATATCTCGTCGGCATCTCGGGCTGCAATGATTGCCACACGCCCGGCTATTTCATGGGCAAGCCGGATGCGACGCGCTATCTCGGCGGATCGGAGGTGGGCTTCGAGATCCCGGGCCTCGGCGTCTTCCACGGCCCCAACCTGACGCCCGACGCCGAAACCGGCCTCGGCAACTGGACGCAGGCGCAGATCGTCACCGCGCTCCAGACCGGCCGGCGGCCCGATGGCAGGGAGCTTGCCCCGATCATGCCCTGGCGCGCCTTCGCCAACCTGACGCCATCCGACGCCATGGCGATCGCCGCCTTCGTGAAGAGCCTGCCGCCGGTGAAGAACAAGGTGCCCGGCCCCTTCGGCCCGAGCCAGACGCCAACCTCCTTCGTGCTGAAGCTCATCCCGCCGGCGAAATAGGCCGGCTACCTCTTCCTTCTCCCGCTCTTGGGCGGGAGAAGGTGCCGAGACGCAGTCGAGGCGGATGAGGGACGCCGGTGAAGCGCTCGACTGTCCCTCATCCGGCCTAGAATCCGATATCGATGTCCTCTTCGAAGCGGCCGCGTCAGCCCGGCCATCCACGCCTTGCTGCCCTCGGTCGAAGCACAGGCGGTGCGGCATCGCGGTTCGCTGTAAAATACAGGCGATTTACAGCGGAGACGACATTGTCCGGCTTCGCCCTTGTTGCACCGCAGCATCGCCAGCATCGCCGGAGTTGCGGCGAACGAGCTTGCTGCCAGGGCCGGCGTCCTGTCAATGACTCGCGAGTCATCCCGAATGACTCGGAGCGAGTCGTTGCCTGTTGCCCTCATCCGCAGCGGCGGTGGTGGCGAGCGGGGCACCTCTCTTCCTTCTCCCGCCCGAAGAGGCGGGAGAAGGTGCCCGAACGCAGTGAGGGCGGATGAGGGACGCCGGTGAAGTGCTCAACTGTCCCTCATCCGGTCTCGCTACGCTCGACCACCTTCTCCCGCGAAAGAGCGGGAGAAGGAAGACATCCCCTACGGCCCGAATGCCCGCCCCGACACCATCTCGGCGCCCTTCCTGGCCGACCATCGCCCCTCCTCGTTGCGACCGAGCCGAACCTCGAACCGCCAGCCATTCTGGTTCTCGAACTGGATCACCGTGCCGCGCCTGTCGTTCACATAGAAGCACGGATATTCGGTCGGACGATCGGGCAGCATGACCCGCCCCTCGGGGCCTCGATAGGTCTCGAGATTGAGCAGCGGATGCATGACGAAGATGCAGCTCCTCTGCGGCGCGACCGGGGTCGACAGGCCGAGCATGGCTATCATCGCGCCCTTCAGCGTGGCGAATACGACCAGGTTCATCTCGTGTCCCGACGCGCAGCTATCATCGCGAGAGGATGATCACAGGAAGTTGGGCTTTTCCGAGGCTATGATGGATGCGCGCCGGCATTGGCGACGCGGACGCGGCCGTGCTCGGCGCCTATTCGATCGGTATCCACCCCGCCGCAGCCATAGGGCGTCACTTCGCGGTTCTCCGGCGGTTTCTCGGCGGGGAGCGGGGTTGAGGGGGAGCCCCATACCAGATCCCCTGTCGGTCGCTTGCCCCGCTCCACCTCGACACTGCGCTGGTGGCGGCGAGACTTGGCAAGCGTCTTCGGCCATAATGGGATTCCTGTAGATGAAGCGGAGGGATGCGTAGACGCGGCCCCCTGTTCGTGGGATGGGGGTCGAAGGATGAGCCACTTGGAGGATCTCAAGCCGGGCGCCTCAGTACGGGGCGTCCTGCCAAATGGGCTTGTGACTGTCGTCAACGTGCAGTGGCACGGGTCCGAGGCGCTGGAACTCACCTACAAGACCCCCGAAGGCAAGGTCGCGAACGAGCTGCTCTATCGGCATGACGAACCTCGCATTGAGGTTGTCGAGCAGGGGCGCCCCTGGAGCTTCGATGGGGATGGCGGGCTCTTCCGCCTGGTCTCCGAGGCGCAACGGATTCGGCTTGCGTACCTCTTCGACCCCGTGCTCGCAGTTCACACCTCATTGGTGGAGCCGCTCCCTCACCAGATCACCGCCGTTTATGAATCGATGCTTCCCCGCCAGCCATTGAGATTCTTGCTGGCCGATGACCCAGGCGCCGGCAAGACGATCATGGCCGGCTTGTTGATGAAGGAGCTGATCGCGCGCGGCGACCTCCAACGTTGCCTTGTAGTCTGCCCGGGCAGCCTCGCCGAGCAGTGGCAGGACGAGCTCTATCGCCGGTTCCATCTCCCGTTCGACATTCTCACGAACGACAAGCTGGAGGCCGCCAGGACCGGCAACTGGTTTCTCGAGACCAACCTCGTCATCGCTCGGCTGGACAAGCTCTCACGAAACGAGGATGTGCAGCAGAAGCTGCAGGCGCCGGATTGCGGCTGGGATCTGGTGGTGTGCGACGAGGCGCACAAGATGTCCGCCACGTTTTTCGGTGGCGAGGTGAAATTCACCAAACGATACAGGCTGGGACAGCTGCTCTCGGGGCTCACGCGGCACTTCCTCCTGATGTCGGCGACACCGCACAACGGAAAGGAAGAGGACTTTCAGCTTTTCATGGCCCTATTGGACGGAGATCGCTTCGAGGGTCGCTTCCGTGACGGCGTTCACGCCGAGGATGTTTCGGACCTCATGCGCCGCATGGTCAAGGAGACTCTGCTCAAGTTCGACGGCACACCACTCTTCCCGGAGCGTATCGCTTACACAGTCCCATATAAGTTGTCCGACGCCGAAGCCCGGCTCTACAAGGAAGTCACTGACTATGTCCGCGAGGAGTTCAATCGCGCTGAGGCTCTTGAAAATGACAAGCGCGCCGGCACCGTTGGATTCGCACTGACCATCCTGCAGCGGCGCCTCGCCTCATCACCGGAGGCGATCTTTCAATCACTTCGCCGCCGCCGCGAAAGACTGGAAAGCAGGCTGCGCGAGCTGGAGATTCTCCATCGCGGCGGTGAGTTCGCGCCATTCCTCGCTGCGTCGGCGCCAGCGCTTGACGCGGAGGATGTGGAAGACCTTGAAGAAGCTCCCGACAGCGAGGTCGAAGCTGCTGAGGAGGAAATCCTCGATCAGGCCACGGCAGCTCGCAGCATCGCGGAGCTTCGGACGGAAATCGAGACCCTGAGACGTCTCGAGGCGCTAGCGCTCTCGATCAGGCGCAGTGGCGAAGACAAGAAATGGCGCGAGCTGGCGAGCCTCTTATCCGAGATCTTCACGCCGGCAGCGATATCAAACCAATTCGCCGAAGAGGAGACCCCTTACGACTCGGGAACGCCGGCGATCCCCAAACCGCTTCCGTCACCATCGCAAAAATTGGTCCTCTTTACTGAGCACCGCGATACTTTGAACTATTTGGAAGGCCGCATCACAACCCTTTTGGGTCGCAAAAGGCTGTCGTCATGATTCATGGCGGCATGGGGCGCGAGGAGCGAATGAAGGCGCAGGAGTCCTTCAGGCACGACCCCGAAGTCCAGGTTCTCCTCGCCACCGACGCCGCCGGCGAGGGCATCAATCTGCAGCGTGCCCATTTGATGGTGAACTACGATCTGCCATGGAATCCGAACCGCCTCGAACAGCGGTTCGGTCGCATTCACCGCATCGGCCAGACTGAGGTGTGCCATCTCTGGAATTTGGTGGCCGAAGAGACTCGTGAGGGCGATGTCTATCGAAAATTACTCGAGAAGCTCGAGCAGGCCCGCAAAGCTCTGGGCGGACAGGTGTTCGACGTCCTCGGCAAGCTGATGTTCGAAGGACGCCCCCTTCGTGAGCTTTTGATCGAAGCGATCCGCTACGGCGATCTGCCCGAGGTGCGGGCCCGGCTCACGAAGGCCGTGGAGAGCGCTCTCGACCGCAGCCAGCTGCAAGATTTGCTGGAAGAGCATGCTCTTGCACATGATTCGATGGACGCCAGCCGCGTTCATCGAATCCGCGAAGACATGGAGCGCGCCGAGGCTCGCCGCCTGCAACCGCACTACATCGAGTCCTTTTTCCTCGAAGCCTTCCGGCGCCTCGGCGGCAACGCAATGCAGCGCGAGCCCCGCCGTTACGAGGTGACGCACGTCCCCGCCCCCGTGCGCAATCGTGATCGCCTGATCGGCATCGGGGAGCCGGTCTTGCCGCGCTACGAGCGCATTGCCTTCGAGAAATCGCTTGTTGCCCCACAGGGCCAGCCTCTGGCCGCCTTTGTATGCCCCGGCCACCCGCTGCTCGACACGGTCATCGACCTAACACTTGAGCGCCAGCGGGACCTCCTGCGCCGAGGTACCGTGCTTGTGGATGAGCGTGATCAGGGACAAACCCCACGCGTGCTGTTCTATCTTGAGCATGCCATTCAGGACGCCGGCATGACTCGCGCGGGCGAGCGCCGTGTCGTCTCCAAGCGCATGCTCTATGTCGAGATCGATACCGCCGGCAACCCGCGCCATCTTCAATATGCGCCATATCTCGACTATCGGCCTCTCGCCAAAAATGAACCGGATGTTGAAGCGTTTCTAGCGCGCCCCGAGGCCGAGTGGGTCGGTCAAGGGCTCGAACAGAAGGCACTGAGCTACGCCATCGGCCAAGTGGTGCCTGAGCACCTCGCCGAAATCCGTTCCCGCAAGCTTCCCCTGCTCGACAAAACCGAGGCCGCTGTCAAAGACCGGCTTACGAAAGAGATCGGCTATTGGGATCACCGGGCGGAGCAGCTGAAGCTGCAGGAGCAGTCGGGAAAGCCGAATGCCCGGCTCAACTCGGGCGAAGCACGCAAGCGCGCCGATTCCCTTCAGGCACGTCTCGAAAAGCGCATGGAAGAGATCAAGCACGAGCGCCAGATTTCCCCGCTGCCGCCCGTGGTAATCGGCGGGATGCTCGTGGTGCCGGCCGGTCTGATCGCCGCAATGACAGGTCAGCAAGGGTCCACCACCGCCACGTCCAGCGACACGCAGGCCGCCGCGGCGCGAGCCCGCCAAATCGTGATGGACATCGAACGCGGACTAGGTTTCGAGCCGACCGACCGCGAACTCGAGAAACTTGGCTATGACATCGAGAGCCGCATTCCGGGGACCGGGCGCCTGCGCTTCATCGAGGTCAAGGGCCGGGTCTCAGGCGCCGCCACGATCACCGTCACTCGAAACGAAATTCTTTACTCGCTCAACAAACCGGAGGAGTTCATTCTAGCTGTCGTCGAATTCGACGGCGACGATCATCGCGTTCACTACGTCCGTCGACCATTCCAACGCGAGCCCGATTTCGGAGTCACGAGCGTCAACTATAGCTTTGCAGAGTTTTTGGCACGCGCGCAAAGCCCCTCCTGAGATATTTCAAGCAAGTCGAGTGAACCCATGAGCCTATTCGAAGACACGAACCCAAAGGCGCTCAAGGAACTGCTCGGAGAGATCAACTCCCGAACGATGGCGCTACCTGACTTCCAGCGAGACTTTGTGTGGGAGCCGAGTGCCACACAGGAACTGATAGTCTCGATTGCAAATGACCACCCGGCAGGAAGCATACTCCGTGTTCGCGACGAAAAGCGTGCTTTTGCGGCGAGGGAGTTCGAGGGGTCGCCTGCGCTCGACGGCTATAAGCACACCTTTCTCGTCCTCGACGGTCAGCAACGGCTCACCTCGCTCTACCAAGCATTCTTTGGTGTCGGGGAACACCGCTATTACCTCAACCTGAGAGAACTGATTGATGGCGCAGACTTTGAGGAGGTGATCAGCTACGAGCGCGCGACAACCAAATGGGTCAAGGCTCATGAGAGCTTCGATCTGCAGGCGAAAGAGCTAATTCTGCCTCTCAGTATTCTCAGAGGCGGCGCGGGCGATTTTCTCAAGTGGTTGCTCCAAGTCACCAATAAGATGCCGGAGGCGGATCGAATTCAAATGCAGGATTCGCTGATGAAAATCAATGATAAGTGGATCAAAACGATCGATGAGTACCGATTTCCGGTGGTTACGCTTTCAAACGAAACCGAGCCAGATGCTTTATGCACAATCTTTGAGACACTCAATCGAACGGGCGTCAAGCTTAGTGTCTTCGAGTTGTTGACGGCGCGGTTTTGGCCACAAAAGATCAATTTGCGAGAGCTTTGGGAAAAGGCGCGCACGGAACATACGATCCTCGAAGAATTTGAGGTCGATCCTTACTACGTCTTACAGGCGATATCGCTTGCCTGCCGCAAGACACCTTCATGCAAACGCGGCGATGTACTTAATCTTTCGACAACTCATATGCAAGAGTGGTGGAGTCCAGTCATTGCAGGGCTTGCCGCCGGGCTCGAAATTCTCAGAGACGATTGCAAGGTCGTTCTCCCCAAGTGGCTACCATACCAAACAATGCTTGCCCCTATGGCGGCCGTGCTGGCTAAATTGGGCCTAACCCAAAGTGCCGAGGCCGGGGCGCGGCGGGAAAATCTCAAGCGGTGGTTCTGGTGCGCCGTGTTTGGCCAAGCCTATGAAAAGGCTCCGAACAGCCAATCAGCCAAGGATGTCGCCGATCTCGTAACGTGGCTGAGCGACGGAACCTTACCCGAGACCGTGAGCACGTTCCGATTTGATCCGAAAGCGCTGCGTGACGTTACACCGCGCCAACGCTCAATCTACCGCGGCACGATATGTCTCATCCTTGGCAGCGGAGCTGGCGCACGCGATTTTCACACAAAGGCCGTCATCACTGCAAAGCTGATGACGGACGAGGGCATCGACGACCATCACATTTTCCCATCGCATTATTTGGAAGCGGAGAAAGGCATTAGGTTGCCGCGCTTACGCGACTGTGTGTTGAACCGCACACTGATCGATCGCACCACCAATCAAATGATTAGCGCCCGCGCGCCCTCGGACTACCTCAATGACATCAGGAAGACCCCCGACTTTCCGTTTGCCGATGTACTGGCATCGCATTGTCTGCCCGCCGACGCGAGCTCACCATTCTGGACTGATGACTATGAAGCCTTCCTAACCTGGCGCGAGTCGGAGCTCTGGAAAGTCATAAAGCGCCTGACCGGTGCAAGAGAGGCAGCCGATCTGGAAGCGCAAGAAGTGGAAGCGGCGTGAGTTACAGCAAAAAACTCATCGAGGTCGCCCTCCCGCTTGAGGCAATCAACAAAGCAAGCGCGCGAGAAAAATCGATTCGGCATGGACATCCCTCGACACTGCATCTGTGGTGGGCGAGACGGCCATTGGCTGCGGCGCGCGCGGTGATCTTCGCGCAGATGGTGGATGACCCCTCGGCGCACCCGGACATCTTCCGAACCGAAAAGGCGCAGGAGAGGGAACGCCAGCGGCTGTTCAAGATTATCGAGGACTTGGTGCAATGGGAGAATACGACCAACGAAGAGGTGTTGGAACGGGCGCGGGCGGAAATTTGGCAATCTTGGCGCGCCGCTTGTGCCGCGAACGTCGATCACCCCCGCGCGAAGGAGCTTTTCGACCGGCATAAGCTGCCGGCGTTCCACGATCCCTTTGCAGGCGGCGGCGCGCTGCCCTTGGAGGCCCAGCGGCTCGGGCTGGAAAGCTATGCCAGCGACCTCAACCCTGTGGCGGTGCTAATCAACAAGGCGATGATCGAGATACCGCCCAAGTTCGCCGGCAGGCCGCCGGTGAACCCTCAATCGCGAGCCGAGAAATCGCTGGACCCGCGGCAGTGGCGCGGTGCGCAAGGGCTGGCAGAGGACGTGCGCTACTACGGTCAATGGATGCGCGACGAGGCTGAGAAACGCGTCGGTCACCTGTACCCCAAGATCGAGATCACCGCCGAAATGGCCGTGGAGCGGCCGGACCTGAAGCCGCTCGTAGGCCGCGAGCTCACAGTCATTGCTTGGCTTTGGGCACGCACGGTGAAGAGTCCGAACCCTGCTTTCGCGCAGGTGGACGTGCCCCTCGCCAATACTTTTATGCTCTCGTCCAAGACGGGTAAGGAAGCTTACGTCGAGCCGGTAATCCAAAACGACGGCTATCGCTTTACAGTGAAGGTGGGCAAGCCGAGGGACATTGAAGCGGCGAAACGAGGTACTTCCGCCGGCAAGTGGAGTGCGTTCCACTGCCTCATGTCTGGTGTGCCGATCACCTATGATTACATCCGGGGTGAGGGCATCGCCGGTCGTATTGGCAGTCGCCTGATGGGGATTGTTGCTGAAGGTGTTCGTGGCCGAATCTATCTCTCGCCGACAAGTGAGATTCAGACAATTGCCGACGAAGCACAGCCGTCCTGGCGTCCGGAGTTGGAGATCAACTATCACCCTCGCGACATCAAAACCCAGATCTACGGGCTGACTAGGTATGGTGATCTATTCACCCTCGACAGCTTGTCGGCCTGAACACCTTCTCCGACTTGGTGCACGACGCGCGCGAGCGGGTGAAGCAAGATGCACTGGCAGCGGGCTTAACCGACGACCACAAACCTCTCCGCGAGGGCGGCAGCGGCGCGACGGCGTATGCGGAAGCCGTGGGGGTGTATCTGGCGTTCGCGATCGATCGTATGGCGATGACCGGCAACAGCCTCGTGCGTTGGAACGCAGTTGGCGAAAAGGCGCAACATTGCTTTGGCCGGCAAGCGCTGCCCATGCTTTGGGATTTCGCGGAGCCTAACTTCCTGGCGACGGCAACGGGGAGTGTCAAGGCAGCAGTCTTCTACTCATATGACCCGCTCAACTGGATGTCGTCACAGGTGGTAGGGGCGAGCTATCAAGACGACGCAGCGACGCAATCAAGATCTCTAGCCAAAGTCGTCTCCACCGACCCGCCCTACTACGACAACATCGGCTATGCTGACCTGTCAGACTTCTTCTATGTATGGCTGCGCCGCTCCCTGCGGCATGTCTTTCCTGACCTATTCGCCACTCTCGCTGTACCGAAGGCCGAGGAGCTGGTGGCCACGCCGTACCGCCACGGCAACAAGGAGAAGGCGGAAGCCTTCTTTCTCGACGGAATGACGAAGGCTATGCACCGTCTGGCCGAGCAGGCACACTCGGCCTTCCCGGTCACCATTTACTACGCCTTCAAGCAATCGGAGAGCGAGAGCGACACAGGCACTTCTAGCACCGGCTGGGAAACTTTCCTTGACGCGGTGATCCGCGCGGGCTTCGCCGTCAGTGGCACCTGGCCAATGCGCACAGAGATGAGAACACGGCAAATTGCAATGAATGCCAACGCCCTCGCCTCCAGCATCGTCCTCGTTTGCCGCCAGCGCGCGGCCACCGCACCGACCGCCACCCGTCGCGAGTTTGTCACCGCGCTCAAGGCCGAGCTTCCCATTGCGCTGGCCCACCTGCAGCGCGGCAATATAGCGCCGGTGGATCTAGCACAGGCGGTCATCGGGCCGGGCATGGCGGTGTATACCCGCTACGCTCAGGTGCTTGACGCCGAAGGCAATCCGCTCTCGGTGCGCGAGGCGCTGGCGCTCATCAATCAGACACTGGACGAGGCACTGGCAGAACAGGAGGGTGACTTCGACGCCGACAGCCGCTGGTCGCTGGCATGGTTCGAGCAGTATGGATTCGCCGAGGGCGATTATGGCTTGGCCGAGCAGCTATCTAAGTCCAAGAACACCAGCGTCGCCGGCATGGTCACGGCGCGCATCCTCGCTTCAAGTCGTGGCAAAGTGCGACTTCTCAAACCGAGCGAACTGGCTGCCGACTGGGATCCGACCACGGATACGCGGCTCACGGCGTGGGAGATTGTTCACCAGCTGATCCGATTGCTCGAAGCGGACCGTGAAAGCGCCGCGGCGGAACTTGTTGCCAAGCTCGGCAGCAAGGCCGAGATTGCTCGCGAACTCGCTTACCGACTCTACGCTCTCTGCGAACGCAAGAAGCGCGCCGCCGAGGCACTATCTTACAACGGGCTTGTGCAGAGTTGGCCTGAAATCACCCGGTTGGCACGCGAGGGCCCCCCCGCTGCAGAGGACGCACAAGCCGACATGTTCGGGAGGGCCTAATCCGTCGTGGATGCAAAGGAAGTCCGAACGGGAGTCGCCATGAGCGCGAGGAGATGGGCCACCGGAGCCGGGGACAATGCCGCAGCTGCCCTCGCAACCTTTCAGGAGGGGCTTCCCATTCGCCTCATCGAGACGCCGCGGGATGCCTTCGAGACGTGCCGTCCGGATGAAGAAATGTCAGTCGTGGTTGCGCGCAACCAGGGCGGTTTCGATTACTTCCCCGTTGTCGAGTGTGTCGACGGAATCCGGAAACGAATCATTGGTCTGGTTGAGCTTGTCCCATTCATTCATGGCGCCGAGTCTCGGGGATTCGTTCGAGACCAAATGCGACCCTTGTCGGAAGAGAACCTCATTGGTGCGGATGCCAGCCTTTTGACTTTTATCCGCACCGCTGATCGGCAAAAGTGCCGCCTCGTAGTCTCAGGTCCGCAAATCAACGGCCTGGTGAGCATATCGGATCTGCAACGGCTCCCGGTCCGCGCAGCTCTGTTCGCGATGGTTACGCATCTTGAAATTACCATGGCCCATGCCATCCGCAGCGAGTTCGACCAGTCCGAGGATTGGATCAACCGTCTATCGGCAGAGCGAATATCCAAGGTTCGTAACAAAGTTGCCGAGGCTAAATCACAAGACGCGTTTGTCGATTCGCTTCTGTTCACAGAATTCTGCGACAAGGTGACGATCGTCAAAAACAGCCCGGATTTTCAATGGAGCAAGAAGTCGTTTGACCGCGACCTGGCTCAGGTCCAGGCACTCCGAAATGACCTTGCGCATGCGAATGACTATGCCGCGACTCGGGAGGCCGCGTGCCACGTCTGCGAAACTGTGAGACTGATGGATCAGTGGCTCAGCCGGCTCGCGACTTGGCCAACCGAGCCGGCTGGTCCCGCGAAAGACGGCGATAGTAAGAGGAGCGACCGTGGCGATCAGCAACCATGAACGCGTCGGCAGGGCGCTCGAGCTGCTCAAGGAGGGCCTTCGTCCGTTCGTAGAGCGCGAACTGAAAACTTATCATGGCGACCGCTGGGCTTCCGAGGTGAAGGAGGTTCTCAACGATACTCGACTGGGCGGCGGGAAGGGCGACGCGATGCAGGACGTCGCGGTGCAGTTGGTCATCATGGATCGGACCTGGGGTGACGTCTTTCGGAAGACGCTGGGCAAGGCGGAACGCAGCCTGGTGAACGAGCTGATCGATGCACGCAATCGTTGGGCGCACCAGACTCCGTTCTCCGGTGATGATGCCGACCGTGCCCTAGACTCCGTCTCGAGGCTCCTGACCGCCGTCTCCGCACCACAGGCCGACGAGGTCGGCAAGATGAAGATGGAGCTGAGGCGGCTCATCTTTGACGAGCAGGTGCGCGGCGAAAAGCGCAAGAGCGCCGGCACCGCCATCGAGAGCCAAGCTACCGGCAACCTCAAGCCCTGGCGCGAGGTGGTGACGCCGCATAAGGACGTGGCGAGCGGCCGCTATCAGCAGGCCGAGTTCGCAGCCGATCTGTGGCAGGTGCATCTCGGCGAAGGCACTGCCGAGTACAAGAACCCGGTCGAGTTCTTTCGCCGTACTTATCTGACCGACAGTCTGAGAGGGATGCTGGTTGGCGCCGTGCGGCGTCTCGCTGGCGAGGGTGGAGACCCGGTCGTGCAGCTGCAGACCAATTTCGGTGGCGGCAAGACGCACTCGATGCTGGCTCTCTACCATCTGTTTTCCGGCATTTTGCCCACGGAGCTGGCGGGTATCGACGCTGTCATGCAGGAGGCCGGAGCAAATCAGCTGCCGACCGCCAAGCGCGTGGTGCTGGTCGGCAACAAGATCTCACCCGGCAATCCGTCCACCAAACCGGACGGCACCGTCGTGCGCACGCTATGGGGTGAGCTCGCCTGGCAGCTCGGCGGCAAGAAGGCCTTCGCCCGGATAAAGGCCGACGATGAAAAGGCCACCAGCCCTGGCGATGTGCTGCGTGAACTGTTCACCGAGTACGGACCATGTCTGATCTTGATCGATGAGTGGGTCGCCTATGCGCGCCAACTCCACGATCAGAGTGACCTGCCGGCGGGCGGCTTCGAGACACAATTCAGCTTTGCCCAGGTGCTGACCGAGTCGGCGAAGCTCGCGAAGAACTGTCTGCTGGTGATCAGCCTTCCCGCCTCGGACACCGCGGGGTCGCCGCATACCCAGGCCGACGATGTCGAGGTAGGCGGCCAGCGCGGTCGCGAGGCTCTCGATCGGCTCCGGAACGTGGTCGGCCGCGTGGAGTCTTCGTGGCGACCCGCGAGCGCCGAGGAGGGTTTCGAGATCGTGCGCCGCCGGTTGTTCGAGCCGATGACCGATCCGGCGCAATTCAAGGATCGCGACGTGGTGGCACGCGCCTTCGCAGACCTTTATCGGACGCAGCATCAGGAGTTCCCGCCCGAGTGCCGCGACGCCGACTATGAGAAGCGGATCAAGGCGGCTTATCCGATCCATCCGGAGATCTTCGACCGCCTCTACACGGATTGGTCGACGCTGGTGAAGTTCCAGCGTACCCGGGGCGTGTTGCGCCTGATGGCGGCCGTGATTCACAGCCTGTGGGAGAAAGGCGACCGGAACCCGCTCATCTTGCCGGCGAATATTTCGATCGACGATCCGCGGGTGCAATTCGAGTTGACGCGCTATCTCTCGGACAATTGGGTGCCGGTGATCGAGAAGGATGTGGACGGCCCAAGCTCGCTCCCGCTTCGACTGGATGCCGAGGTGCCGAACCTTGGCAAATTCGCGGCAAGCCGGCGCGTGGCGCGCGCCATCTATCTGGGCTCGGCCCCGCTTACCCAGGCGGCACATCGAGGCCTGGAAGACCGGCGCGTGAAGCTCGGCTGTGTCATGCCGAGCGAGTCGCCGGCGGTCTTTGGAGATGCGCTGCGGCGTCTGGCCGGCGCCGCCACCTACCTCTACCAGGACGGGCCGCGCTATTGGTACTCTACGCAGCCTACAGTGACCAAGCTGGCGGAGGATCGCGCCGAGCAGCTCAAGCGTGATCCGGACAAGGTGGTGCACGAGCTCGATCGACGCCTGCGCAAGGATTTGGAGCGCAAGGGGGATTTCAGCCGCATCCACCCGATGCCGCAGTCGGGGCAGGACGTGCCCGACGATCTCGATGCGCGACTGGTCGTGCTCGGGGTCGATCACCCCTACAGCAAGGAGCCAGGCTGCGCCGCAGAGGTCGTGGCCAAAACGATGTTCGAGTCGCGGGGTAACACACCGCGCCTCTACCGCAACACGCTCGTGTTTCTCGCAGCAGACAAAACGCGCCTGCAGGATCTCGACGAGGCTGCTCGCCGCTATCTCGCATGGGAGTCGATCCTGGACGAGAAAGTCACTCTCAATCTCGATCCTCAGCAGGTGAAACAGGCAGAGACGCAGAAGACCGCCGCTGATGGTGTCGTCACGGCGCGTGTGCCTGAAACCTATCAGTGGCTGCTGGTCCCGGTACAGGCGTCTCCGCAATCGCCTGTCGAGTGGCAGGCACTGCGGCTTTCCGGGCAGGACGCGCTGGCCGTCCGTGCCGGCAAGAAGCTTCGCAACGACGAATTGTTGCTTACCGGGTTCGCGGGGACCCGGTTACGCATGGAGCTTGACCGCGTGCCGCTTTGGCGCGGCGATCATGTACCCATCAAGCAATTAGTCGAGGACTTCGCCCGCTACCTCTATTTGCCCCGGCTGAAGGAGCCCGAGGTTTTATTCCAGGCTGTTCGAGATGGACTCGGGTTGCTGACCTGGGGCAAGGACTCATTTGCGTTCGCCGAAGGCTACGACGAGGCGAATGGGCGATATCGCGGATTGCGGTGCGGGCAGGTTGTTGCTGTATCCGCCGATAGCCGATCCGACCTGCTTGTCAAACCTGATATTGCGCAAAAACAGTTGGAGGCGGAGGCGAACGCTAAGCCGCCTGCACGAGCCGAAGGAGAGAGCGATACGATATTGCTACGCGATAGCTCTGCGACTGCGGGTGGTGTCGCGGAGGAAGGGGCGAAAGGGCATCCGGCAGCCGCATCCAGACCGAAGCGTTTCCACGGGACGTTCACGTTCCCGGACGCGACCAGAGTCGGTCGTGATGCAGGGCAAATCGCAAATGAAGTCATCGCCCACCTGGCGGGGCTGGTTGGCTCTGAGGTCACTGTGACACTGGAGATTTCGGCGCAAATTCCTTCGGGCGCCCCTGACAATGTCGTTCGGACTGTCACTGAGAATAGCCGGACCCTGAAGTTCAGCAGCCATGGCTTCGAGCAAGAATAAGCAGATTGCGAAGGTGGAAGGGATAGAGAACGCAGGCGTCGTAGACGGCGATTAGCAGGCTAAAGGCCATGCTCGTTCATGAGCGATTCGGTGTCTTCGGCCAGCTCGGCAAGCGCTGCCTGCTGCGTGTCGATCTTCGCCAAGCACATCCTTCAGCCTGGTCCTGCGGTGCTTGCCGACATAGCGAAACGGCAGGTCGCCCACATCCATACGATGAACGATCAGAGGCCGGGACATGCCGAGGATGCTGGCCGCCTCGTTCGGCGTCAGTTCCTGATCCTCCCCGAGAACGGCGACACGCTCACCGCGGAGCAGGTGATCGAGCAGAGCTTCGACGAGCGCGGCCGCCCGCGGCGGCAGGGGCACGGTGCGCTCCTTGCCGGCTCGGTGCCTGATGCGAACCTCGACGTCATCGCCCTTGGCCAGTTTGGGCGGCGACTTGGCCCGCTTCCGGTCCCTATCCGAAAGTTCAATGAACCGGAGCACCTGAGCGGTCATGGCGTCTCCTTTGTCACCAAAATAAGCGACGGGCGCCCTAACTGCAATATCTGAAAGTCGCCTCATAGGAATCACCTTCTCGCGCCCTTCGCGGGAGAACGTACCGAGGCGAAGCCGAGGCGGATGAGGGGCCGTGGAGCACTTCAACGGCGTCCCTCATCCGCCCTCACTGCGTTCGGGCACCTTCTCCCGCCCAAGAGCGGGAGAAGGAAAGCGCGCCAGCGCCGATTGAGACCGCTCACCCGAATTGGCCCCAATACCGGTATCATCACATTGAACACCCAGTACCACCCCAATATCGGCGGAACGAGAATCGCAAGAGCCATGACGTCCTGGAGATCCCGTTCGGCCGAAAGGTCGATCGTGAAGCTCCACGGCGCTGCCGGCCCGCGCATCCAATCGAAAAGGGGCTGAGATCGAAAAGCGGGTATAGCTACTTCGCGCCGGAATATTTGCGGGCGAAGTCGCGCGCGGCGCCGGCCAGACAGACTGCCGCAAAGGATTGGTACATCGTGCCCGAATTTCTCTCCGCGATCTTGTCGCAGCGGAGCTGTGCCCTTTTGTAGGCCTTCTTTGTGGCGGCATCGGCCTTGTCAATGAACATCGGCTCGCATTTCGATTGCACGGTAACGGAGAGCGCATTGTCCGCGGTCGAACCGAGCTGGCAGGCTTCGAGCATTCTGTACGCCCGTTCGCAATTCGGCGCCTTGCGCAGGGCGGCTTCGACCGCCTTCGCGTAGGACCCGGCCTTCTCTGAATCGATGTCGTTGACGGGGCATTTTTCGATCGCGATCACGGGTCCGCCTGAGGACATCGTCACGACGAGGGCGAGGACGGTTCGCATTTTTGTGAGCATGGGTCGTGCCGTTGCCGCCTCAAGCGGATGAGGCATGGTGGAGCGCTTCAACGGCGTCCCTCATCCGCCTCGCAAGAGCTCGGCACCTTCTCCCGCAAGCGCGGGAGAAGGAAAGGAACGCGGCTCACCCGAATTGGCCCCAATACCGGTTCATCACGTTGAACACCCAGTACCACCCCAGCATCGGCGGCACGAGGAGCGCGAGAGCCATGACATCCCGCAGGTCCCGCTCGGCCGAAAGGTCGATCATGAGGCTCCACGGCGCTGCCGGCGCGTAGGGTCGTGTCGTGAGCTTGATGGACATGGGGTCGGCTTCGACGACGCCGTCGCGGTGCTGCACCCATTGGTCCGGCTCAACGGGAACGGCATGAGCGGCCTCGCGCCTCGCCTGCAGCGAGATCGGGGCGGCTGGTTTTCCATTGGGAGGGAGATCCGGTCGCTTGTCTCCGGGACGGGGCGTGGGCTTCGCCGGCATCTTGAACGGCACGGTCTTCTTCGTCATGCGGCCTTCCCTTTCCTTCCAGACAGCGACTTGCTCGCCAAAGCCTTCCTCGCAACGACCTTGCTCGATTTCTCCTGCTCGCCCAGCACCTGCTTCGCCAGCTCGGCCAGCTCGCGCGCGGCGTCGCTCGAAGGCGCGGCCTCGATCACGGCGAGGCCCTTGGCGGCGCTCTCCGCATAGATGACGCGCTGGACCAGCATGGCGGCGAGCACCGGCACATCGTCGAACTGGGCGAGCGCCGTCGCAGCGTCGCGGCCGATCGCGGTTCGGGCGATCATGCGGTTGATGACGAAGGCGGCCTTGAGGTTTGGCTTGTACTGCCGCGCCTCGCGGATCAGCTCGACCGTGTCGGCCGCCGCCCACACATCATAGGGCGAGGGCTGCACCGGGATCAGCACGAGGTCGCTCGCGAGGATCGCGGCCCGCCCGAGATCGTTGACGCGCGGCGCGCCGTCGATCAGCACATAGTCGTAATCCTTGGCGAGGCCCGGAAGCTCGCGATGCAGGCTCGGTTTGGCCATGCCCACCACGGCAAAGAGCGGCTGCCGCTCGCGCGTGCTCGACCAGGCGAGCGCGCTCCCCTGCGGATCGGCGTCGACCAGAAGCACGCGGGGGCCTGAACCTGCAAGCGTCGCCGCGAGATTGATGGCGACGGTCGTCTTGCCGACGCCGCCCTTCTGATTCAGGACGCCGATGATCATCGCAGTTGGTCCCCGAAAATCTCACCTCGACGCTTCAGCTTGCTCGAGAGAGACGATCTCATAAGGGCCCGATTCGAACAAGACGGCAGACTGCCTCATTAATCGGCAGATATTTCAGGAATAAGACATGTTCATTGCCGGCAACGATACTGGGCAAGATGCATAGGCTTTGGGCGCTTTACCTTCTCCCGCCCTTTCGCGGGAGAAGGTGCCGAGCCCTTGCGAGGCGGATGAGGGGCGGTTGAGCGCTTCACCGGCGTCCCTCACCCGGCTCGACTGCGTCTCGCCACCCTCTCCCGCCTCAAGTGGCGGGAGAGGGTTAGGCGCTACACCGGCGCGAGCTTGAGCGCCACGATGCCGGCCATGACGCAGACGATGCCGCCGATGCGGATCGGGTCGAGCGACTCGCCGAACAGCACGACGCCCATGAGCACGGTGCCGACGGCGCCAATTCCGGTCCACACCGCATAGGCGGTCCCGACCGGCAGGGCCTCGAGGGCGCGCCCGAGCAGGAACACGAAGGCTGCGAGCAGCACGAGCGAGGTGAGGCTCCAGCCGAGGCGCGTATAGCCTTGCGCATATTTCATCGAGATCGCCCAGGCGACATCGAGGAGGCCGGCGATCACCAGGGCGCCCCAGGCGAGAGACGGGCTCATCCTGCCTCCTCCGGGAAGGCGGACGTCCGCGCCCTGGGACCGCGGGGGTCCTCGCCCGCTCTTGCAACCCGCGAGACCGGCGGGGCCGCGAGAGAAAGGGCGACCGGGACGGTCGCGGTCCCACCGCGCGGCCCTGGGAAGAAGGGCGACCAGGATGGTCGCGGTCCTATTGCGCGCGCCTTCATGCGGCGAGCTTGAGGAGATGCGCGTCGTGCCGGACCAGGAAGGCACGCAGGCGCTCGCCATAATCCGGCTCGACGGCGAGCCGCACGCTCGGCCGCTCCGCCAACGCCGCCCGCCAGGCGCAAACTTTGGGAGTGCCGGCGAAAACCTGCAGGTTGGCCAGCGTGTCGAACAGGTCGAAATAGCGGAAGACCGGCCCGAACACGGCATCGACGAGGCTGAAACGCTCGCCGGCGAAATAGGGGCCTAAATGAGCGCCCTTGCCGAGAGCCTCCTCGACCCGCGCGAATTTCTCCGCCGTCGCCTTGCGCTTCGCTTCCAGAAGCTCAGGCTCTTTCGCCGTCTCGAGGCCCCAGATGTCGGACAAGATCGCCGAGCCGAATTCCATCCAGGCGCGATGCCGGGCCCGCTCCAACGGGTCGGCCGGATGCAGTCTTGGACCCGATTGCGTCTCGTCGATATATTCGCAGATCACATTGCTCTCGAACAGCACGGCGTCGTCCCGGCCGGGCCTCGCGACACGCAAGAGCGGCACCTTGCCGAGCGGCGAGATCGCCTTGAACCATTCGGGCTTGTCGGAAAGATCGATCATCTGCCGCTCGAACGGCACGCCCTTTTCCATCAGCGCAATCGCGGCGCGCTGCACATAAGGGCAGAGATGGTGGCTGACGAGGTGAAGTGCGGGCTGGGTCATGGATACGGTCTCCTTCCGTGAGGCACGTGTCGGAAATGGCGCCTGCGCCGGCACAAGAAAATATGATATGGATGCAAGATGACTTTGCGTTGGGAACAAACTCATCTGGGCCCCGCGCCGGCGCCCACCTCTCCCCTTGCGGGAGAGGTCGGATCACGACCGCAGGGAGTGATCCGGGTGAGGGGGGCAGATGCTGCCGCCCTCGCAAAGGGGCAGAGCAGCCATTTGCCGAGGTGAGGCAAGGTGAAGGAGCTTACGAGCGCCGGCGCTGCCCCCCTCACCCGGAGCCCTCGCTTCGCTCCGGCTCCGACCTCTCCCGCAAGGGGAGAGGTGGGCGCCGGCGCCTCCACCTTCAGCGGAACTCGGTAACACCTTGGAACACAACACCATGACCATCGAGGATCTGCGGCTGCTGACGGCGCTGGCCGAGGCGGGCTCGCTGGCGGGCGCGGCACGGCGGATCCTGGTCAACCATGCGAGCGCCTGGCGTCGGCTCGGCGCCCTGGAGCAGCGCCTCGGCGCACGCCTCTTCGAGCGCAGCCGGACGGGCTACACGCCGACGCCAGCCGGCGAGGAGGCGATCGCGGTCGCCTCGCGGGTCGTGACGGAGCTCGGCGAGCTCGAGCGGCGGCTCGCCGGCCAGGACATCCGCTTGACCGGCATCGTGCGGCTGACGACGGCCGAGACCTTGCTCGATCTCCTGGTGCCGATCCTGGCGGAGCTGCGCCATGTGCATCCCGGCATCGTCGTCGAATTGGTGACGACCAACGCCTTCTTCACCCTCACCCGGCGCGATGCCGATATCGCGCTTCGCCCCGCCGCGAGCGTGCCGGAGGGCCTGGTCGCCAGGCGATTGGCCGGCGTCGCGACAGCCGCTTACGCCACGGCCGATTATCTGAAAGGCCGGACGGATATCGATCCGCTCGCGCTCGACTGGCTGACGCCCGATGACAGCCTCGCGCATCTGGGCTCGGCGCGCTGGATCGCCGAGCATGTCGAGCCAGACCGCATCGTGCACCGCTCGAGCACGCTCATGGGCCTCCTCGCCGCGGCGCGGGCCGGCATGGGGGTTGCGCCCCTGCCCTGTTATCTCGGCGATACCGACACGACGCTCAGGCGCGTGTTGCCCCCTGTCCCCGAAATGGCATCGGCGCTCTTCCTGCTGACGCATCCGGATCTGCGGCGCACGGTCCGCATCCGTGCGGTGCTCGACATGCTTGCGGCAAGGCTCACGCCCTATCGCCGACATTTCGAAGGCAAGGCGCAAAAGTGACCTTTGCGGAAGCCAGCCACCCCCGGCGCACGGAACGAAACGCCCCCCACCCGTACTGATCGCCTCCCTCCCTCCCCACCACGAAGCCGGCTGGAAGCCGGCGGTCCAAGGGAAGATTGGACCGCCGGCTTCCAGCCGGCTTCGTACTTTGAGTATTATGCCGCGACCAAGCGTATTCACGCAAATTGATCGGATTCCATCAACTGTCGGCTAACTATTGGAGCCATATGTTGGTCAACGAACTTCTACTATTTCGTTCGGAATAAGTCAGATTTTAGCGTCGTATTTGAGCATTCACCAGGCCGACGTCAGAACAATTTCAGACAAATCTTCTTGATCTTGATTCGTCAAAACTTCGATCCGTCAAGACTCGATCCATTCCGACTTCGTTTGCCGTAAGTGCCGGGCCGGCCCGGAACCGCCTTTTCCAGTCGCATCAGGCTGAAGGAAACAGGTCATGGCAAAGACAGCGAAACCACACCCCAAGCCGAGAGGGCCTCAGCATTCGCGGGAGCACCTGGCGGCACGCCACAACCTTTTGGCGAACCTGCTGTTCAAGAAAGCCATCGGCTTCGAGGGCGACACGTTCTGGGAGGAGGTCACCTGCGTCGGCTTCAACCCGGCGCTTCGCCAGCTGCTGGCGGTCGTCAGCGTCAAGCAGACCAGCGGCTATCAAGGCGGTCTCTGCTTTGCGGGATCGAGCGAATATGTGCGCTTCTTCGTCGATTGGGGCGCGGGGCTCACCGATGTCGGCCTTGCGAGCTTCACCGCGCATGACATTCCGGACGTGGCGCCGGACCCGCCGCATCCCATCCAATACATGGTGCATCTCTCCCTCGACGACGCGACGCATCGCAAGCTCTGCAACAGCCCGGTGCTGCCGCATATCCGCGCCGTCCTGTCGTGGAACGCAATCCCCTCGCTCAACCCGAACGCCGTGCCGATCTTCGGCAATGCGATCGACGCGCATATCCAGATCCAGCCGGAAGTGCTGGTCCTGGAGAAGCTGATCGAGGCCGGTGTGGCGCAGCTCCCCGCCTGGGTGCTGGACCAGGTCGACGTCCAACAAACTCTGGCGGCCGGCCCGCTCATGCCCGTGCCGCTGCATGCGCTCCTGCCGGAGAATCGCAAGCGCAAAATCCCAGATCACAGGACGCTCTACCCGGTGATCCAGCCTCTCGTCGCCGGTGGTCAATCTGCCGACAAGGTGGCGGCCCAGCAAGATCTCGCCAAGCTCGGCGAGCTCGGGATCGATCTCGAGGAGCTCCTCGAGATTCTGTTCGGGACCGAAGAACCGCCCGGCGGCGATACCAGCTTCGAGGAGGTGGTGTGCGCGGGTTTGAACACGGATACCGATACGCTCGGCGCCGTGATCCGGATCAAGCGGCCGAACGGCTATGGCGGCAACCTCTGCCAATCGGGATCGACCGAGTATGTGGCGTTCTGGGCCGATTGGGACGACAGCGGCAGCTACGCGACCTATCTCGGCACCGCGGCCGTGCAGGTGCACGACATCGGCGCAATCCCGCCGGACGGGCTGTCCTATGTGGTGATGCTGCCTTCCAATTTCTCGGCGCAGCTGACGGCCTGCGGCAATCCGAACATCGTGCGGCTGCGGGCAGTCCTGTCATGGTCGACGCCGCCCTCGACGGTCGACCCGAACGCGCTGAATTTCTGGGGCAACCGGCTCGACGTCGCGATGCAGATACGGCCGGGCCAGGCTTCGCAAGGCTTGATCGGATATCTCTATTATGTCGGCGGCGTCAGCCTCATGAATATCAGCCCGACGACGTTCCTCGCCTTGCCGTCATCCGGCGTGCTCAACCCGGCGAACTGCGCCCAGCCTGCCATGGACCGGCCATTCGCCGGGGCGACGACGGTCGGCGGACGCATCTCGAACTTCGTGCCGGGGACGGTGTACTACCAGGTCCAGTTCTCGCCGCACGGGGCCGGGAGCTGGCTGCCGGTGATGAGCGGGGCGTTCACCTTCACGCTGTCCGATCCCACCAACCCGCCCTTCTTCCAGACCAACGTGACCTATACCAGCCTGGACGGCTGGTACCTGTTCGAGGAGGATCCGGCCGCGCTGAAGTTCGAGATCTACAGCCAGCTCGCAAGCTGGAACACGCTCGCAGTCGCCGATGGCCCCTATGATCTGCGGCTGGCCTATACGACCGATTACCCGATCACGGCGGCGAGCGTCATCCACTACACCAACACGGTGACGATCATCGTCAGCAATCGCGGCTTCACCACCAGCCCGACGCCGAACACCGTGATCGATACGAGCTTCGACGTCGATCTCATCATCGATGGCGGCGACTGCCACAGTTATCCCCAGGGCGGGGTGCTCACCGGCCATCTGCGCGCCACCAATCCGTATTTCTGGACCTGGACGCTGGACCCGGAGCCTTCGACACACACGCACGGGACGCAATGCGTGCCGCCATGCCGGAGCTACGGCTCGCTCGCCGATCAAGGGGCGACGCCCAGCGAGGCATGGAGCCTCAACACCACGAAGCTCGATCGCTGCGGCTACACGGTGACCTTGCGGGCCTATGACCGCGCCATCGTCAACAGCAACGGTGCGGTGGTTCATTCGGCATCCAAGGCCGTGGGCTTTGCGGTGATCTGACGATCGGCGCGACGGACGCGGGGAGGGTACGGGTTACCCGTGGGGGAGGGATGCGGCCAGCGCTGATCGCCTCCCTCCGCAACGAAGCCGGCTGGAAGCCGGCGGTCCAAGGCAAGATTGGACCGCCGGCTTCCAGCCGGCTTCGTGGTGGGGAGGGTACGGGTGGGGGGCACTCGCGGCCACCGCCCGAGCCCGGTATGATGCGGCCGGTTGCTCTCGAGAACATGTGATGCCGCTTCGTCTACCACCCCTCTCATCGCTTCGCTTCTTCGAGGCGGCCGGGAGGCATCAGAGTTTCAAGCTCGCTGCTGCGGAATTGAACGTGACGCCGAGCGCGGTCAGTCACGGGATCGTCGCGCTGGAGCGGGCTCTGGGTGTCGAGCTCTTCGTCCGCGAGCCCCGCAAGCTCTCGCTGACGCCGGAGGGTGCGGATTACCTGCCCTATGTTTCCGAGGCGCTGTCCCTGATCGCCATCGGCACGCAGCGCCTGCCGCATAACCGGGCAAATCGCACCATCGCCGTCAGCTGCGCTCCGACGCTCGCATCGAGGTGGCTGCTGCCGCGCTTGCATAACTTCAACACTCGCTGGCCGAATATCAGCGTCAGCGTCGACACGTCGCGGCGGCAAGTCGGCTTCCCCGTCGACGGCTTCGATTTCGCCATCAGGATGAGCCGGGCGACGGTCGCCGGAGCCGCATGGACGCGGCTGTTCGGCGAAGTCCTGGTGCCGGTGTGCAGCCCGGCCTATCGCGATACCCTGGTCGATGACGAGGGGAACATCGACCTTCGCCGGGCGACACTCATCCATGTCACGCTTGCGAGCGAAGACTGGCAGGCCTGGTTGGACAGGACCGGCACCGACGGAATCGAGATCGCAAGGGGCTTGCGCTTCGATGCGATCCAACTCGCCTTCGAGGCCGCCATCATGGGCCTTGGCGTGGCGATGGGGAGACGGCCGCTCGTCGATCGCGATCTCGCCTCGCAGGCATTGGTCGAAATCAGCCCGGCGATCGTCGCCGAGACCGCCTACTGGCTGGTGAGCTCGGAGGGTGCGGACCACCGGCCCGACCTCCTCGGCTTCAAGCGCTGGCTGCTCGGAGAGGCGGAAGCCTTCGAGCACATGGCAGCCGCCGGCGCCGGGCGGCTGACCGCAGCCAGGTGAAGATCCTTCATCTGTCGTCAAAATCTTCTCCTTTGCCGCTTCGACCGCTCATTGCCACTGTTAGGCAAGGAGGGCCGGACGATGTCGGCGGCAGATGGACGATATTTCGTCGCTTTCCGGAACAAGGCGACGCTCGTTATCGTGTCGGGGGCGCTCATCATGAGTGCCGCGATGGGCATCCGGCAGACCTTCGGACTGTTCATCGGGCCGTTCTCCTTCGACCGCGGCGTGCCGGTCACCCTCATCGCCTTCGCGATCGCTCTCCACAATCTCGTATGGGGAGTGGCGCAGCCTTTCGCGGGCGCAGCCGCCGATCGCTATGGCTCGGCGCCGGTCGTCGCCTTCGGCGCGATCACCTTCGCGGCCGGCCTGGTGCTCGCGGCCGTGGCGCCGTCGGGAATGATGCTCGTCGTCGGCATGGGCCTCCTGGTCGGCATCGGCATCAGCTGCACCAGCTTCGGCGTCGTCATGACGGCGGTCGGCCGCGCAGCGACTGCCGAGAAGCGCAGCATGGCGATGGGCCTTGCGAGTGCCGGCGGCTCGCTCGGCCAGGTCCTCCTGGTTCCCTTGGCGCAGACGATCACGGCGAATTCCGGCGTGTCCGCGTCGCTCCTCGTGCTGGCGCTCCTGATGCTCGTGGCGGCCCCGCTCGGGATCCTGCTCGACCGTCGGGATTCGGGCGGCTCGCCGCTACCGGAACCGCCGGTGTCTTCGCTCAGCGAGGTCCTGGCCCAGGCCTGCCGGCACCGTGGCTATCGTCTCCTCACGGTCGGCTTCTTCGCCTGCGGCTTTCAGCTTGCCTTCATCGCAACGCATCTGCCGGGGTATCTCGCCCTCTGCCATATGCCGATGGGATTGGGGGCGACGGCGCTCGCCCTGATCGGCCTCTTCAACATGGCGGGAAGCTGGGCCTGCGGCTGGCTGGGCGGACGCTTCCGCCAGCAACATGTGCTTGGTTGGCTCTACCTCGTCAGAAGCGTCGCGATCGGGGCCTTCTTTCTTCTGCCGACGACCAGCACCTCGGTCGTCATCTTCGCGGCAGTGATGGGATTGGCATGGCTCGGGGCCGTGCCGCTGACGAGCGGATTGGTGGCGAAGGTCTTCGGCACGCGGCATTTGGGAACACTGTTCGGGGTCTGCTTCCTCAGCCATCAGGTCGGCTCGTTCCTGGGCGCATGGCTCGGCGGCTTCGTCTTCGACGTGACCGGTTCCTATTCATTGGTATGGGGAGCAACGGTCGCCGCCGGGCTGATGGCGGCGATGCTGCACTTCCCGATCAACGACACCGTGGTGCGCGCTCCGGTGCCGGCGCGCGCCTGACGACCGCTACTGCTTCCCGGGTTTTCGCGCCTGCGTGGGGAACGCCGGAAGCGGCCCTTCTGGGACCGCTCTAAGCAACTGAATTCCACGAGAAAATTTGGAGCGGGCGATGGGATTCGAACCCACGACCCCAACCTTGGCAAGGTCTCCAGTGCATTTTCGCCAGAGTTTCCTTTTGCACGTCATAGCACGCTAAGTCACTATTCTAAAAAGCTTGCCACCCACACTTCCGTATCCTTGGCCTAGCCGGCCACTTTCCTTCTCGTGCTTCCCCCCTGCTTCCCCGGCCTCCGCCCGGAAAGCCGGGGAAGCAGAATTGGAACAATCATGGAACGATAGAGCAGGAGCCGATTATGGCCAAGATCACGAAACGCACTGTCGATGCGCTCCAGCCGGAGCCCGACCGTGACGTATTCGCCTGGGATGGCGAGTTGAGGGGTTTCGGGATTCGGGTGAAGCCTTCCGGTGTGAAGAGCTTTATGATCCAGTATCGCAACGCCGAGGGTCGGACCCGACGTCTTGTGCTCGGTCAACATGGCGCTCTGACGCCAGAGGCCGCTCGCGACATAGCGCGCAAGAAACTGACCGCCGTCGCAGAAGGCGAAGACCCTTCAGCCGACCGTCATGCGGCCCGCGCCGGCATGACCGTCAGCGAGGTCTGCGACTGGTATCTACAAGAAGCCGAGAGCGCTCGCATCCTTGGTCGCAATCGTCGGCCGATCAAGTCATCGACGCTCCAGATGGATCGTAGCCGGATCGAAACCCACATCAAGCCGCTGCTGGGGTTGCGTACAGTGAGCGGTCTTACTCTGCGTGATATTGAAGGGATGCAGGCCGACATTGCGGCGGGCAAATCGGCTCGCGGTCGAAAGGGTCGCGGTGGAAGGACTATAGGCGGCGCTGGCGTCGCTAGCCGCACGGTTGGAACTCTGCGAAGCCTGCTCGGCCATGCTGTGCGGCTGAACATTCTCTCTGGAAATCCAGCGAAAGGCGTTCGTCAGCTTGCTGACGAGAGGCGAACACGGCGGCTGAGCGACGACGAGCTCCGGCATCTCGGCAAGGTGATGCGTGAGGCCGTCGCCAACGGCGAACATCCGACGCCTAGCGGCTATCCGCCTCATGCTGCTAACTGGGTTTCGGCGGATGGAAGCCCTCGGGCTCGAGCGGCGGTGGTTCAGCCGGAAAGAGCAATGCATCTGCTTCCCCGACACAAAGAGCGGTGCGCAGATTCGCGTGCTCGGAGAAATCGCGGCGGACTGCATCGAAGCGCAACTGGCGCGGGACGACTCGCCCTTCGTCTTTCCTGCCGATTGGGGCGATGGCCATTTCATCGGGATCGTGCGTGTCCTCGACCGGGTATGCGCAAAGGCCGAGTTGGAGGGCGTAACACCGCACGTCCTCAGACATACCTTCGCGAGCGTCGCCGGCCACCTTGGCTTTTCTGAATTGACGATCGCGGGCCTGCTCGGCCACACGGCGCGGGGTGTGACCCAGGGCTATGTCCACTTGGATGCAGCGTTGATCGTAGCTGCAAATCAAGTTGCCGGCAGGATTGCCAGCTTGTTGGACGGCGAATCTGCAGCCAAGCAGTACTCAAACAAACCCACGGCCAAACCGGCGACACCGAAAATCGCAGCGTAAAATGGTCTTTTGACCGAGCAAATTGTCTGGGTCAGCGAATATGCTTTGCGATCAACCACCACGCGGATTTGGTACTGACCAGCACCGCGTGGTGGTTCGAGTCGGAGGAGGGACTCGAACCCCCGAAACGCGGATTATGATACCAGGGTTGTTTCGGTCTTTTCAATAGCCTGAGTGTCTGAAGATCAAATATGAACCTTTATAAACAAAAGCAATTTTCCGAGGTTGTCTAGAAGATTGGGCGATTGCACGCCTTTTCCAGGAGCACTTTCGCGCTGAATAAGTGAGACGAATCGACCCTTCGCAAGAGGCCAGGAAGAGACCGGCAAAAGAGGGCTTGATTCTCGGCGAGATATGTCAGCAGCCACAAGGACTACTTGGACGCACTTGACCTGTTCTCGGCACGAGCGACACCGACGGAATCCAACCCGCCTCGCTCGCCGCGCGTATTGATCATGAGCACCGCTGGCTCGTCATCATTTGTCCTCGGAGTTGAGACCCGGTCGCCAGATGAAGCGAACTCATGGAGGCGACGATGCCGTTAGACGCGCCCGGACCGCGCAACGACGTCGGCTCCGCTGAGGCGGCGCGTCTGCACGTATTTGACGCCAGCGTCCGCGCACACCTAGACGCCGTGCGCGTCGACCGGGTGGCGCCGCCGCGCAGGCCGACGCCTTCAAGAACAACCTCCGGTGCATCGATGGCACGGCGGATCGCACGTCACGAAGTCATTCGCCCGCGAGTCGAATTTCTCGAACTGTTCCACAGGGCAAGGTCATGCGGAAAGTTCCAGCCGGAGCGTTCCGCTCGCGCGCGACCCGGCGAGTGCCCATTTGAAAAGCCCTCTCCAACATGGGGAGAGGGCTCCCTCGTCAAGTCCCGTTGGGGTCAATACCCGTCGTCTCCGTAATAGCCCGGTGCGTAGCCATGGGGCTGGCGGTAATAGCCGTAGGGCTGCTGTTGGTAGTAGGGGGCGGCCAATGCACCGCCGAGGATCGCGGCACCAACCGCGGCACCGGCGACACCTGCTCCAGCGCCATAGCCGTATCCGCGACGATAGCCGTATCCCCCGCGCCCAACGTAGGCTCCTCGGTATCCTCCCCGGTAGCCACGGCCAACTACAACGCCGCGGCGCGCCACATATTGCACATTTTCAACCAGCGAATGCCCGGCCACGCCGGATTGGGCGCCTGCGACCTGAGCTATAGACGGCGCGGTAGAGGCGACCGTCGCCATCGCGCCCAAAGCAACAGCGGCCATCATGCCGCTTAGGGAAAGTCGTATGCGAACTTGGTCCATATCTAGCTCCTTGGTGGCATTGGATTAGCTACACAACTCCTAGATGCGGCGTTTTGTTCCCCGAATTCCCCTTGCCGCCCCTCGCTGCCACCCAGAGCCGCTAAGCCGGTCTGCCGCCGCGCAGCGCCCGCCGACGGCGCTCCGCCTGCCATCACACACCGGCCGTGCAAGACGCCCGGTCTAAGGCCGAGCCTTGGGCGGCGTATCAGCCGCCTGGCGCATCGCGACGTGTGTCACTGGCACCACCCGCCCGTCAGCGGCCTCCCTAAGCCCGTAGCGGCTCAATTCCGCAACCCATCCCGAAATCTGCGTTCTCGTGCGGCCGGCACTCCGCGAATGAGAGCTTGACGCAGGGGAAGTTCGTGGCTCTCTGGTCCCCGAACTTCCAATGCACCGTTTCACCCCGCCACCAGCGGCCTCGCCGAGCCGACGCAGCACGCGAGGACGACCTCGGTGTCTGTCGCCCTCACGCTGTAGAGAGCGGCTCGATCATCGTCACCCTGCCCGGCGGACCCGCCAGACCAGCGCCGACGCCGTCTGCGGCCTCCCCCGGCGCGCCGTGGCAACGGCAATGCGCGAGCTAGCGATGCGCGATGACCACTGATTTATCCGGATCGTGCGGCGCATGGCCGCCAGCACACGGACCAGATACAGCGTTCAGCCACGTTCGGTTGTGCTCCGGTAGGCTCTTACCGGCCAAGCCATCGCATTGGGCAGCTCCTGCGCAACGCTTGTGACGAGGTCCGACGCTGAAGCACCACTCCATTTGCCCTGAATAGTTGGCGATAGCGCGACGCCAACGCCGACGAAGTAAATGATCACGATCATAGCAATTAAGAAACGCATTCCCGTTCTCCAGCTATGTTGCTCGACATTGCCTGTCGCTAGGCAAATGGCAGCCCCGCCTCGAAAGAGCGCGGGCTTTTTGTGGTGCGCTCCGAGGCTTTGGGTTCAATGCACGAGAAAGGCGGATTCGTTTTTCATTCCCATCAATCGGCTAGGAATGGTGCAGCGATCGATACCTTCCATCAAGCATGCCTCCTGCCAAACCTGTTCCACGGCTCGGCGATCAATCGCTCCAAACTGATCGAGCGTTTGGATACCCGCCCTGATCATCCGCGAGAGATGATCGCGCTGAGCACTTCGACCTTCACCTCCATGGGCAAGTCGCCGAAGTCCATCATATGCTGCTTTCGTCAAGCCGTGCGCCATTGCGACAATATCTGGCAGCGGACGCGTGACGCTAGGATCGGAAAATACCTAGTCGCACCCCTCAATCGATCAGGCCGCCTTTCTGCCTCACGCTCGGCGAAGGCGCGAGCCGCCGTCTCGAACGCGGTGCTAAGCAAGGACGCCTTCCGATTCTCTGCCCAAGCCGACGCGCAACATCCTTCGGTTCACCTCTTCCTCGACGTGAAATGTGTAGCAATGGTCGTGCGCTACGTGCGGCACCGTGATGGCCTCGGCGGTCCGCTCTCGATCGTGAATTCGTCGGCAATGGGCCGTCCCACAGGTCGGAACTTCAACGCGCCAACAGTCCATTGCCTCCACATCGCACAATGACGGCCTAAACAGCCTCTGCAAGGGCGGCTGAGTCGAGGGCGGCTCATCGCTGCCCAAGCGCTGGACGCGCGGTCGGAGGCGCTTTGGCTCCTCAACACAGTTGCCCGACGATCATGCCGGCCGATGCGCACGCCAAGACTGCCGCAGCTATTCGCCAGAGGCTCGGCCGTCAGTGCTCTCGCTTTCCGCCCTTCGGCTCCGGCTCGGTTGCGACTTCGCTCGCTTCCCGCAAGGCCCGTAACTTTGCCGTCTTCGCGGTATTCGACGCCGTGCGCTTCGCCTCTTCCGCAAAGACAACGCCCTTGCGCTGGTCTTCATCTTTGGTCTTCGCGAAGGCTTTGTTCGCCTGCGCCTCGTGGGCAAGTTGGGTAGTTGATTTCTTGTCGGTCATTTCTCAAACTCACTTGTCCTCACTCGCGCGAGTGCCAAGAGCGGGCCAATCGCCCAGTACTTCCTCAAAATCATGGAGTTGAGGATCGGTGAGCTTGGCTATGCGATAGGTAACGTAGAGAGCGGCGCCGGCAATAAGAACGATGGCGGCGACCGACAGCCACGTGTTCCAAGCCTCTTGCGAGATCATGCGGGGTGTCCCGTATGCAGGTCTGTCGCAAAAGAGCGAAAAGCCGCATACGCTGGTCAAACGCGTTGGTGGCTTGCTAGTTCCCGCCATTCCTTAGCCCTGGCGGCTTGGGCCGCGTCCGATCTTCGAACCAGCATGCGAAGACCGCGATCACAATTGAGCTGAAAGCAAAGAACGTCCACCAGCCCTTGGCGCTCATTTCCGCAACCTGACTCGCGGCCCGCCGCCATTCTCGACGATGAACTCGACGCCGGCCGCCTCGAGCGCAGATTGGATCGCCTGAACATGAGCAGGGCGCGGCGCGGTCACGCTGACCTCGAAATCCGGTCATATGGGACCCCTTTCTCAGCCTCACGCCCGTCCTTCGGGGGTTCAGTAGCGACAGGCTCCGGGCGTGAGGACGTAAACGTGCTCATCACCTTCAGCGCGTTTGAACAGGCCCAATTCGGAACTAGGATTCGCTGGGAATAGCTCTTGGAACTTGTCAAATATCTCGACGCCGGTATCAAAATCGACCCACGATTGCTTCCAGCTGACAGCCCGGCCGTCACGCTACCGCACCCCGGCCTCGAAAGAGCGCAGGGCTTTTTGTTGGGCACGGGCTATACTGCCGGCATGTCGGATCAACCTTCGCCGGGGCGGCCCGGTTGGCGCGGTCGGCCTGGTTGGCGCCGCCAGCCCGGCCAGCCCGACTGGCGCCGGCTCGCCATCGCTCTTGGCGTCGCCGCCCTCGTGGTCGGGCTGATGCTGATCGTCAGATGGTGGCCGTGAGCGCTTCCAAGGCGCGGAACATTCCCACCGCCGCGCATCTGAAGGGCGGGCGCCGCTCGCGCCTTCCCCAACCGCCGTGTGGCTCGTCTCAAGGATGCACTCGGGCCCTGGAAACGACAGGCCCCGCCGACGCGCAAACGTCAGCGGGGCCCTGCCCACCGGCACCGGGTGAGGATGGCGTGGCCGGCGCGACGCTAACACACATCAAGAGAAAAGGCGGGCCCCGCTGGAGAGGCTTAATCTCAGCGAGGCCCTGGCCGCGGCTGCTCTGGGGGGCAAATCGGCCGCGGCTTGCCCCCTTAATGCCGCAAGCGCCACAAACGTTCCGGGCGAGCGCCCGCTGCGAGACGCTGGCGCAGCCACCTTGCGCCCGGCGCGGCGAGGCGGCTAAGCCTGATGCGCAGTAACGTGTGACCCTCGTTGCTGGCTTTCAGTGACACGGATCACCCTGCCCCGTCTCGCAAGAGCGCCGGGCATTTTGTTTGGGGCGCGGCCGGCCACCATCCCGCCGAGGCGTTGCCCAAGCCCCCCTGGCATAGGTAGATTCCGAATCTGTTCCTGATGCGCGCCCTCGTGCCATCCAGGGGGCATGACACTCTCTTCCAAGTTGGTCGACGCGCTTCTCACATTTGAATGTGCGCATTGCGGCCTGAAGTTTAGTAAGAAGGGCAGTTGGTTCAAGTCTGCAGCCCGGTTCACATGCGCGGGGTGCCAACGCGAAGCGCGGATTACCTACAGCGACAAAATCAGGATTTTTGCTAGGCACGCGCATTTAGCCCATCTCGCGGGCTTCGGAGAGCTGCCCACCGAGGTCGAGTGTCTCATTCGAGAGGCCTAACCTGCGGGTGCCCGGGCGCACCCTATAATTTATTGCAATCACTCATTTCGACCCAAGCAAGTGATAACAGCAGGAACACGCTCCGTGACAATGCCGCCGGGAGACGCCATCCATTGTACTCAACGTGCAACGGGGCGGGTCTTCTGCCATTCAAGGAACTGGCGGAACAAGGCTTCGCGATCTTCCGAACCGAGGGAGCGCGCCTGATTCTGGCTCAGGAACTGTTCGAATCTGTTGCGGACCTCGCTTGTCGCAGTGGCATTGCTGTTGCGCTCGAGCCATTCCTGTGCGGGTCGGAAACGGATCCATCCGGGCAAAGGTGCGTTGAGCGCCACTTCCTTCCACTTCGGATGGAACGGCGGCTGCTGCAACTGGCCGATCTTGCCGAAGAACGCGTCGACAAAATGCGCGAGCCTGCGATAGCGTTCCGTGTTACCCGGCCAATTGAAGACCGCCAGCACCGCCGGCACCGCGACCGTATCAACAAGTTCACCTTTGTCGATGAGATTTGGATAGTTGTCCGATGTGAGCTGTGCCGGCAGATAGTCCGTCTGCAGCGATTTTGCATATTCGATGGGAACAAGGTGCAAGTTGGGATCCTTGATTTGCGTGGTGGCCTTCGAGGGTTGGCCCTGCACGGCGACGACGGCGTCAAGCTCACCTTTCGACAGTTTGTCGTAGGCGATGCGCTGTTCGACGTATGCGAAATTCGGATGGATCCCGAGTCGCTCGAAAATGGCGATCGCAGTTACGAACGTGCCGCCGTTCGGCAGGTCGATTGATACCTTCTTGCCTTCCAGATCCGCGAGGCTGTGGACGCTCTTCGACGCCACGACGTGCACCTCCTCGTTGTAGAGCTTCGTGATGTACGCAAACCTGCTCTTGATGTTGTTGGCGAATCCTTTCTTCTCTAGATAATCGAGCGTGTCCGAGCGGACAATCCCGAGATCGACCCCCCTGAGGTACAGGATGTCGGCGACGCTCTGAACCGAACCGCGCCCGACAATGGATAGGACCCGCAGGTTTTCACCGTCGTCAAGGACCGATTCGAGATCAGCCCCGATCTGCACGTAGGTCCCGCCGATCGTTCCCGATATCAACGTGACCGTATTGGCGTTGAGACGGGCCGAAGTTTCCAGCCTACCGTTCCCGTAGCGAAATATCGCTTTGAGCCCTTCGCTGACCGTACCGGGATCCACTTCGGTTTCGGCCGCCCAGCCGACACCGAGAAACGACACCAGCATCACGGCGATCGCGAAAAGCCGCCCGTTATTCCGTCCCATGCCAACCTCTCACATGCGATCTGTGTTTCCGGAAACGGAATGTTCGCGGCGCGAACAACTTCACGACCGCTGCGAAGCCGTTTCGGGCAGTTCCGCCGCCGGCCAGTCGTTGCCTCATCGGTCGCGACCTGCGAGCAACTGCAACCGTCCGGGCGCTGCGGCCGATCCCAGCTCCCGCGCCCGTTCGTACCAAGTCCGGGCCTTCTCGATGTCCGCCGTCGGGCCTTGGAGTCCGAGCTTCTCCAGCGCGATCGGATCGTAGGTCCCAGCCAACAGCAAAGCCGCTTGCGCCTCACCGGCTTCGGCGGCGCGCTGCAGCACCAAACGCGCCGAGGCGAAATCACCGCTCGCGATGAAACCCTCGCCCCGTTTGACCAGCGCCGCGACCTCGTCGGAGCCCATGTGTCGGACAACGAAAGCAGGTCTCGTCGCTTGTGCCACTGCGGGTGCCACCCATTCGAGGCGCAGCGTCTTGAGATCGGCAACGTTGTCGTTGGCGAGTCGCAGCTCAAGTCCGAGTTCCATCGCACCGACAAAACCTTGAGGCGGTCGTACCAAGGCGTCGCGCAGCTCCGTCGCCATCAATCGCCAGCCGCCGGCTCCCGAAGCGCGACCCACGGTCAATGTCGACCCAGCCGCAAGCCCATTGATCCCTATCGTCGCGCCTGCGGGGGCGTTACTGAGTGAAATGTTCAACGGGAACGCCTCGCCCGCTCCGCGGGACGACGCCTGACCGACGATGAGCTGGGCAGCCGGCTGTTTCGCCCGCTCAATCGGTGTCTCGGGTGTTGCTTGCCCGAAGGTCTGCGGAGGCGAGGGCGTCACCGGCGGCACCGATGCGGGCGCTTGTGGCGTCGCCAGATCGGCCACAACTGTTGCAGGCCCCTCGAAAATAGCCTCGCCGGTTGAGCGAGGCTTCGGTTCGACGGCCTCCGGGATCGCTTTCGGCGGTGATAATGCCGACGCAACCGGCAAGGGCAGAGGCGCAGCCGATGGTGGTGAGGGAGGAGCCGGCTGCGCCGTTACATCGGCCACGGCCGGTGCGGGCTCCACCGAACTTGCCTCGCCAGTTGCGCGCGCTTTGGGTCCCGCGGCGGCCTCCGGGATCGCTGCCGGCGGTGATGCTGCCGTCGCAACCGGCAAAGGCTGAGGCGTAGCTGTCGCTGGCGAGGGAGGAGCCGTGTGCGGCACCACATCGGGCACGGCCGGCGCAGGCGCCTCTGCGCTTGCCTCACCAATTGAGAGGGTTTTCGGTACCGCGGTGGCTTCGGCCCCCGGCGTCGGTGACGCGGTCACGATCGGCGCAGGCTGTGGCGTCTCTGGCGGCGGCGATGCAGGAGCCGGCTGCGCCGTTACATCGGCCACGGCCGGTGAAGGCCCCTCCGAAATTGCCTTGCCAGTCGAGGGGGCTATCGATACCGCGGCGGCCTCGGCTTCCGGCGTTGGCGATACGGTCACGATCGGCGCAGGCTGTGGCGTCTCTAGCAGCGGCGATGCAGGAGCTGTCTGCGGCGCCACATCGGCCGCGATCTGCGCAGGCGTCTCAGGACTTGCCTCACCAGTCGAGGGGGCTTTCGGTTCCGCGGCGGCTTCGGCCCCCGGCGTCGGCGACAAGGTCACGATCGACGCAGGCTGTAACGTTTCCGGCGGCGATGCAGGAGCCGTCTGCGGCACCACGTCAGCCACAGCCGGCGCTGTCACCTCGGAACTGGCCTCGCCGGTCGAGCCGGCTTTCGGTTCCGCGGCACCCTCGGCTTCCGGCGTTGGCGATGAGGTTACAATCGGCGAAGGCTGAGGCGGCGGCGATGCAGGAGCCGGCTGCGCCGCGACATTGGCGACAACCGGCGCAGGCCCCTCCGAACTTGCCTCGCCAGTTGAGCGGGCTCCCAGTCCCGCGACGGCCTCAGGGCTTGCTTCCGGCGTTGGGGATGCCGTCGCAATCGGCGAAGGCTGAGGCGTAGCTGGCGGTGGCGAGGGAGGTGCCGGCTGTCCCGTGACCTCAGCCACAACCGGTGCAGGCCCCTCCGAACTTGCCTCCCCAGCCGCGCGTGCTTTCGGTCCGACTGGCTCGGGGGTCGCTTGCGGTGTTGATGATGCCGTGGCAACCAGCGAGGGCTGAGGCGTAGCCGGCGGCGGCGAGGGAGGAGCCGGCTGCGGCGTTACCTCAGCCACAACCGGTGCAGGCCCCTCGGAATTTGCCTCGCCCGCCGGGCGCGCTTTCGGTCCGACGGGCTCGGGGGTCGCTTCCGGTATCGATGATGCGGTGGCAACCGGCGCGGGCTGAGGCGCTGGCGGTGGTGAGGGAGGTGCCGGCTGTGCCGTGACCTCAGCCACAACTGGTGCAGGCCCCTCGGAACTTGCCTCCCCGGCTGAGCGCGCTTTCGGTCCGATCGACGAAACGACCAGCTCGTCGGGATGCCATGGGGCGCCCGCGGGGGGCTCCGCGGCCATGGGGGCCGCATCCCGGGAAGAGGCGGAAGTGGAGGCTCGGAAATCCCGGCTTGCTGCGCTCTGGCTGCGCTCGTCGCCGGACAGTATTTGTCCGAGTGTTGCTTGTAGTTGCTTATTGGAAGTCAAATCGGTGTATGTATAAACCACAATTGCGTAGGGTACGAGGATCGCGCCCCACAATCCGAGCACCCTGATTGCCCTAGCAGCCAGGTTGCGAAGCATGACACAGCCTTTCTCGCCAGTCGGCTCATGCGCTCGCTGTTTCGACGGGTCGTGGAGGCCTTTCGCTGACTGGGTCAACCTTTAACGAACGCGCATACGGTCCGGTGTTCCTTCCACTGTCAAGCCCCGGGAAACTCTCAAAAATCGGACGGATGGCCGGCGTTCGACATCGGCATCGGGCTGGAATTGCGAAGCCCTTGCCCGCATGGACTTGTGACCGCGATCGCAGTCGGTCACAAACTTCGGCCTGCCACACCGGCTCCACGCTCTCCCGCAAAGTTTTGAAATAATTGGATTCTTTTCTTCCTTCCGAGGCGTGCATAAAATCAATAATCGAATGGCCTATCGGAGGGGGCACGACCAAAACTCTCGTCAGCGAGCCGTCATCGAGAGCCCCCCTGACGGCGCGCTGAATGCGGGCGCGGCCGGCCGAGACGGGTTCAAAAGCCTTGCGCTCTTTCGAGGTAGGCCGGAGTGGGTAGCTTCCCTGGGATGCAGTGCGCCAAGCTTGGCGGAGTCTCGCTCAGGCCCACCATCTCTCGTCGAACGAATTCAGCGCCTTTTTGCCCAAGAGCGGGGTTGCCGGCAAGCCTGAGCGCTCGGGAGGACAGACATGACCGCTCGCCCGAGGCTAAGTGGTTAGCAAGATGTGGGCTTACATCAAGAAGCACCACCTGCAGAACCCTGCCAACAAGCGCGAAATCCTGGCAGACGACAAGCTCGCGAAGATTTTCGGAAAGCCGAAGGTGACGATATTCGAATTGAACAAGCACCTTGCTGCATTTGAAGTAACCTCTCTACGAGCCACGCTTCCACTTCATCGCCCCCGAAGCGACGCGCCCGGCGTGCCGCGGAGCATTTTGGCTCATGCAGAGCGCCTTTCGCATGGCGGCCGGCCCTCAGCCTTGCTGGAAAAGCCGAAACGGCCCAATCTGAGGCTCGATACCGGTTCATGGGAATATCGGCTCAAACCGCATCACGACAATGCTTGGGAGGTGCTATCGATGAACATCACACGACGTCATGTACTCGCTGGCACGCTTGCCGCACCCGCGCTGCTTGGCCTCCGCGGCGCCGCCAGCGCCGCGACGGTGCTGAAGCTTTCCCACCAATTCCCCGGCGGCAGCATCGATGAAGGCGACTTCCGCGATCGGCTGTGCCGGAAGTTCGGGCTCGAGCTCGAGAAGCGTACCAACGGCGGGCTCACGGTTCAAGTCTATCCCAATTCGTCCTTGATGAAGACGAATTCGCAATTCTCGGCGATGCGCAAAGGCGCCCTCGATATGAGCTTCTATCCTTTGCCTTATGCGGGCGGCGAGGTGGCGGAGACCAATATCGGCCTGATGCCTTGCCTGGTCACGACCTATCAGCAAGGCGCGCAATGGAAGAACTCGGCGGTAGGCAGGCGCCTCACCGCACTCCTGGAAGAGAAGGGGATCATCATGCCCAGCTGGGTCTGGCAGGCAGGCGGCGCGGCGAGCCGCACCACACCCCTCGTAAACCCGGAGGATGCGAAAGGGATGAAGATACGCGGCGGTTCGCGCGAGATGGACCTCATGCTCAAGGCAGCCGGCGCGGCGACGCTGAACATCCCGTCGAATGAAAGCTACGCCGCCATGCAGACGGGCGCCTGCGACGCCGTGCTGACCTCCTCGACGAGCCTGATCTCCTTCCGTCTCGAGGAGCTGTCGAAATCCCTGACCTCGAGCCGCGGCCGCTCGTTCTGGTTCATGATGGAGCCGCTGATGATGTCGAAGGCGATATTCGATGGGCTGCCGAAGGACCAGCAGAACGCCATCATGGAGATCGGCGCGGAGCTCGAGGCCTTCGGCACCGCCGGTGCGCAAGCCGATGACGAGAAGGTCGAGAAGACCTTCTCGAAGGCTGGCGCCAAGGTCGTGGCGCTCGACGAGGCATCGCTGAACCGTTGGCGCGATATCGCCCGCGACACCGCCTGGAAGGATTATGCGGCGAGATCGGAAAGCTGCGCCGAGCTTCTGAAGCTCGCCGAGACGATCGTGTGAGCGCAGGCCGCGAGCTCTCCCAGCAAGACGCCGAGGTCGCCGCGCCGGAGCCGCTGCGAGGGACGGTTGGCACGATCGGGCGTGTCATGCGCGACATCAATCGGCTGATCGTCGCCCTGGGCGGGCTGGCCTTCGTCGCGGCGAGCCTCATCCTCTCCTACAGCGTCTTCGCGCGCTATTGGCTCAGGATCGCGACCGATTGGCAGGATGAGGCTGCGATATTCCTCCTCGTCGGAGCGATCTTTTTTTCCGCGGCTGCGGTGCAGGCTCGCCGCGGCCATATCGCCATCGATGCGATCGCGGCGCTGCTCTCCGATAGGGCGAACCGCCTGCGCCTCCTGCTTTGCGACCTCACGGGCTTGCTGTTCTGCGCGTTCTTCGCCTGGAAGAGCTGGACGCTCACGCGCGAAGCATGGGTCGACGATCAGATATCGAACTCGACCTGGGGTCCGCCACTCTGGATTCCTTACGCGCTGATGGCGGCCGGCATGACGCTGCTCGCCGTGCAGATCTTCTTGCAGGTCTGCGCGGCCCCGCGGCGAGATCGGCATCGATGAGCACGACTTCCGTCGGCTTTCTCTATGCGGGATCGACGCTCTTCGCGATGTTCCTCGGCATGCCGATCGCCCTTGCGCTCGGCGCAGTGGCCATCTTGTTCATGGCCTTGTTCATGCCGCTCGCCTCGCTCGATACCGTGACGCAGAACGTCTATGAGGAGATGTCCTCGATAACGTTGCTCTCGATCCCACTCTTCATTCTGAAGGGAGCGGCTATCGGCCGATCACCTGCCGGGCGCGATCTCTATGGCGCAATGCATGCCTGGATGCATCGCATTCCCGGTGGGCTCGGCATCGCCAATGTCTTCGCCTGCGCGTTGTTTGCCGCGATGGCCGGCTCCTCGCCCGCGACTTGCTCGGCGATCGGCTCGGCCGGCATCCCGGAGATGCAGAAGCACGGCTATTCCGGCGGCTTCGCGGCCGGCATCATCGCGGCCGGCGGAACGCTCGGCATTCTGCTGCCGCCCTCGATCACCATGATCCTGTATGCGGTCGCCGCGGAGCAGTCGCTCGGCCGGCTCTTTCTCGCCGGCATCGGAGCCGGCTTCCTGCTCGTCGCGCTATTCGCTGGTTACGCAGCTGCCCGCTTCCGCAGGGAGCATGCGCAAGCGCGGCGCGCGCTGGAAGCCGGCGGGCCGGCCTCGGCCATTCTCGAGGCGGACCTGCTCTCGATGCGCGACAAGCTGGCGCTGGTGCCGAAGGTGCTGCCTTTCATCATCTTGTTGACCGGGGTCATGGTGGCTCTCTACGGCGGCTATGCGACACCGTCCGAGACGGCCGGGCTCGGCGCGGTGCTCGCCCTTCTGCTCATCGCCGTGGTCTACGGTGTCTGGAAGCCGCGCGACGTCGGGCCGATCTTGTCGGCGACTTTACGGGAATCGACGATGCTGATGCTGATCATCGGCATGTCGCTGCTCTATTCCTATGTGATGAGCTATCTGCACATCAGCCAGGCGGCGGCCGAGGCCATCGTGTCCTTGCATCTGTCGCGCTGGGTCCTGCTCGCGGCGCTTCTCGTCCTGGTGATGATGCTCGGCTTCTTCTTGCCTCCGGTCTCCATCATCCTGATGACGGCTCCGATCATCCTGCCACCTCTCAAGGCAGCGGGCTTCGATCTCGTCTGGTTCGGGATCGTCATGACCATCGTCATGGAGATGGGATTGATTCACCCCCCGGTCGGGCTCAACCTGTTCGTCATCCGCAATATCGCGCCCGATATCTCGCTCAAGGATGTGATCTTCGGGACATTGCCTTTCGTCGCCCTCATGCTCGTCGCGATCGTGCTCCTGTGTGTCCTTCCGGGTATCGCCACATGGATCCCTGATGCCGTGATGGGAGCGCCGAGCAAATAGTGTCGGGGCGATCCCAGGCAGCGGCAGCCGTCAGGCAAGCGCAAGCGCTGCCGATCCCCCGGGCGCTTGCCGTCTCCAGCATGGCGTGCCCGAGCGCGATATCGGAAAGCGACAGACCGCGATGCAAGAACAGGATGGAACGCGACGCAGGACTTCGTTCCCGAACCCGGCGATCTCTTCGGTTTCACCCGAGCCTTCCAGGAGGCCGCGCACGAGTTCCTGCAGCGACATCCTCTGCACGAATTCCAAGGTAGGCGGATGCAAGTATTCGACCATGACGGCACTCCCCTGCCTCAACGGCGGGAACGACTAAGCCTCTCTCATTCGTCGGCGCTTGGAAGTGCCGCAGCCGGTGATCTAATTACCCTAGGCCGATTGGCTAGTATGGCAACGGACTTCTGCGCCTCTATCTGGGCTTGCGCGAGGGCAGGGCTGCATCCGAGGTGCGTGCCGAGCCGCCGTTACCGCTGCCCTCCTCAAGCTGTCGTCCTGACCGGCTTTCGACACGCCTTGTCCACCCATTGCGCATGGCTGAGAGAATGAGCCAGTATGGTTAATGCATCACCGCAGCGGCAGGCTTACCTAAAGCAACGGTGGCTGCGAAACGCTTTAGCGCTGCTGCCCTCACGGCCAGGAGCAGGTTATGGCCAAAAATCCACAATCGATCACGAAGCCGCTTCACGGCCTGGCCAAGGTTATTCTCGACGGCTCGACTAATGCTAAGAGGCTTGCAGTGGCCGCGATCGCAGGCTCCCGAGCAAAGTTCAATCGAGCGCATGCGAATGCTTATGTGCAAGGTGACGAGGCCGATGGCAAGGAAGAGCCCGGCAGGGGGCCTGATGACAGGCCCACGGATAGGGAAAAGCGAGACACCCCGACTAACTATGGTGCATAGAAATATCCCAGGGCAACATCGCGTGAACGCCGGCACGCTCACCAAGGCCAGCGCCAGGGCGCTGCTCATGCTGCCTCCACCGCCTCCACGAGCGTCTTGTCATCGGCGGGTGCTTATGAGCTGTTTGACGCGCCGGGACATTGTTCAAGCCTTTAGGATGGCCGCTGAAGGCGGCCGCGCTTGGTCAGGGAAATCGAGGTCCAGATCGCAGCATAGGATCAGCGACCTGTCCTAATCGACCAAATGCCAAGAATTGGAAACCCCAGGACAATTCCTCCGGCCTTCTTCATCGCCTCGGCCGCCGCCGCTGGCCGCATCAGCTGCCCTCGCGCGGCTGGCAGCGGCCGACAGAGACTGGCTCAGGCCGATTGGGCCATTCCTTCAACGAAGAGACCCTCGCCGGTTTGCGCGTCGGCGAGGGCTCTGTCGCCTCATAGCGGCACACCCTGCCGTCTCCACGCCGCGCGCAGCATGGCCCGTGCCAATGGGAAGGGCTCGGCGAAGGTCTCGAACCATAATCTGATGGGACGAGCGCTTCTCAACCGGAGAGAGCTCCGCCGGCGCTCTGAATGACCGAGGGGCGGCCCTGCCGCGATCAACCTGGGGGCCCAAGTGGGCACGGCCGAGGAGGACTATTGCAGGCCGCAGCAGGGTGCCAAGGGCCTTTCCACGGGAACGATGCGAAAGCCGACATGTTTCCATAGGATCTGCATCAAGCCCACTTGTCCCGCTCCGAAAGGGCGGGGGGCATCCTCCTTTCAGGCACTTGTCTTCGCCTCTGTTGGGCGATCATCGCGAGGTGAACGGCTTCGAGGATAATTCGGGCTCGTCTCAAACACGCCTTGCGACCCTGTTAATATCAGCTTCGCCCTGTGCTTCGGCTGGCCGGCTTGGACGATCAGGGCAATTGAATATTTCCGCGTATCCACCGGAGAATTTCGCCGGTGTGACGATCCTGCAGAATGCCGAAACCATCGGCCATCTCTTGCACGTTGATGTCCTCGAAATGGGCGTGAGCCCTGGCTTCTGCCTCTCGAAGGCTCGCTGCCTCTATGATGATCGTCTCGACGACAACCGGGTCGCTGTGGTGGGGCGCCAACCGGATGAATTCAATCTGATACCGCGTCACCATGGAACAAAATGCCGATCGGAGGGGTCTTGGTCATTTGCCGATCCGCCAGTTGGTGATGAGCCTTTGCATGACCTTGTCCGCATCGGCCTGAGCTTCGCGCATTGTCGAGAAAGATTCTTTCGAATGATCGCGCGGTATCCCATTTTCGCAAATGCTCCAGCCGTAGCGGCGCACACGCTCTTCAACGTGCAGCTCGATATTGATCGTGAACGGGTGCTTTTCAGCCATGCTGCTAATATGCCGCCAGGCGAGCAAGGGCGCCAGAGGCGAAATCCGCCTGCCTTATTCAAACCGGCCCACTACCGCGTCTTGACATCCCCGACGCGAACAGAATGGGAACTTGAGCCGCAGTCGCGGCATGGGCTTCACGGCGCCAAGTGAACAGCATGTTGGCGTTCAGGTCATGACGCCGCGCGACCATCATCGATATCGAAGCCCCCGGCTCGAATGTCTCCGCAACGATCCGCCGCTTGTCCTCCGACGACCAATGCCGCCGGCGATCACCTCGGTCTGCCGCTTTTCCTTCCCCCTCCGAGGCCAACATTAGCGATCGTGTCCATCAGCCGCTTCGTGGACACGATCATCGTGTCAACACTCCGTCCCAACTATCCCGGAATTGCTCCGTGGCCGTCCAGATGGCCTTCACCGAACTTCACCGAAGGGATACGGCTCAATCGACTGAGTCACTGCTAGGCACGTTCCAGTGGGAAGCTGAGCATGGAGCGGTTGCTCCTGCCGGACGTCCTCGCGTTATTCTACTTTTATGGTGATCCGGTCGGACAGGACTGGCGGCTCGTGAGGTAGGTGCGTCCAGTCGCCAAGCACGAGCTGCAGCGTGTAGGTCCCCGCAGGCAGGTTCAGGACGGCTTCGGTTTGCCCCTTGCCGTAATGCAGGTGATTTTCATCCATCGGGATGGGCTGCTTGAGCTCGTCGTCCTCGAGTTTGGCATTGATGAGCAGGTGATGGTGGCCAGTGTTGGGTTGGTTCTCTACGCCGGCCGGCGCAATGCCCATGCCGGACAGGCCGAAACGCACGACGAACGGGCTCTTGACGGTGTCGCCGTCCTTCAAGCCTATGAAATAGACTACGGCGCCAGGCGCCGACGGGGTCGCCAGCGCCAGACCGAGAGTGCAGAGCATGGCGGTCACAACGCAACAAATACGTATCACGCTCGACATGGGCGCCCCTTTGGTGTCCGCCTCTTCCGAGGCGGCGGCCAGCACTTGGCGCAACGTCGGATAGAGCATAGCGCGGTCAGGCAAGTGGCTCAACGAATCCATTTCTTAGTCTTCGCATATATCTCCGACCTTTGGTCTGCTCGTCCAGACTGCAACTTTGCAGGGGCTGCCCCGCTTCGGACGTTCAAGCGAGTTGTACGAGTGGCAACTCTGGGCCAGTTCGCTTCATAGGACTCTCCGCGACGAATGACCCGAAAGGGTCGATACTATTGAGAAACTCCGAAATTGGCGCGTCCCGGAAAGCCGTCCGAACGACGTCGTGAGCGAAGATCGGCGTTCAATGCCACCGCGATCAACCTACGGCGGTCACTTGGCGCTTCATCGTTATATCCTATGGTCCCCCACATCCTTTTTCCGGTGTCGTGCCCACGGCCCTGTGAATTTGGAGCCGACGACGAAAAAGGAGTTCTTCAACGCAATCGGTCGATAAGCGCATTCCCCGGTGGCCCTCCCGACCCCGTCTCTGTCAGGCCTCGCAACGCACCAATGCGCACCTGGGCGCGTGTGAGATGAACGTCCGCAGGGGACGCTATGGGCATGATGTGCTTGGCTGTTCATTCTGGATTTTTCCCAGGGCGCTCTGGCGTGTCCGGGAGGCTTCCCTGGGTGACCTTTGTCTGCAAATTCGGCGTCAGGGAACCTACAGCCCGATTACACGTATCTGGTCATCGGCGTGATCCCGTAGGCTCGCTAGCTGGCCTAGTGAAAGACCGTCGAGAGGGACGGTGACCCATGGCGAGCCCGCGAGAATTGGCAGCGCGTGCGCTGTGTGTCAGGGACGGTTACTTCGAGGAGGCGGCGTTCAAGTTCCATCCGATGTGGATGAGCTATCTCCTCGAAGTCGATGCTGTATTTGAGGCGGCCGGGATCGACGCCCTTTGCAAGGCGGTGGCACGCCTAGAAGGCTCGGAAACCCACGCGCGCGACACGGGCCAAGAGCAGTCAAGGCAAATTCAAACGGTCGTTGCGCTCGCCGCCACGTTTGCCCCTCGCATGATCCTCCAGCCGTTGCTGGCGTGTCCCGTTAGGTGACCATGCGCGCCGCCGCTTGGCTTATGGTTCGGCCGTGAATGACCGCAGACACGACATGCGGATGCTGCGCCTCGCGATCCTGACTGTTGGCTTAGTGGCTGCCGCGGTCGCCGTGGTCGCGTTGGCGGCGATAGTGTTTCATTTGGGTAGCGCACCATGACTATCACGGACACGACGGCACCTTGCATGGGCAGGTCTTGAAGATGTCGAGAATACCGCCTGTGTCGACGTGTCAGTCGCTCTCGGCTATCTCCGGCCCAATCGCCGAGATCACCAAGCAACCTGCGTCCCGTTTGGCGCCCAGAACCCGCACGTCCGGCCCCGGAGCCCACCCCGATTTCGTCTGCATGCTCGTGGATATTGACGGACATGCACCCGTGAGGCTGACCCAATATGTGCGAGACAACTGGCTCTCAAACCGGGTCTTCCCTTCCTACAAAGACATCGTCGATCATTGTTGTTTCAACTGGAACAAGTTGGTGATTGACTCTGGCTCATCACGTCCATCCGAACGCTGGGCCCACGGGTCATGAACATATGGACTTGGTATAGGAGGCCGTGCATTTTCGGGGAGATAGGTCTCGGCGCCGGGATCTTGAGCCCGCTCAGTTTCCGACCCAGCGCTCAACGGTAACGGCGACCAGGGTGGCGGACGTTCCAAGACGGCTTTGGCCGTGTGTGCTACCAGTGGCTTTCGATCACTGCGGCGAGGCTCAGCATGCGGCGATTAAGGAAGCCCAAGCAGGGCCGGGAGCAATGACGGACGTAAAAGCTGCCTCTGACACAATTCCAGTCGTGGCGGCGCGCATCGCCCGGCACCGCGCTCCCCGGGGATCAGCGCGCAAGGGGCTGCTCAGCCGACTCGGCCCCGGGTTGATCACCGGCGCTTCCGACGACGATCCAAGCGGTATCGCCACCTACTCACAGACCGGCGCGCAGTTCGGCTACTCGATGTGCTGGGTGATGCTGTTCTGCTTCCCGCTGATGGCGGCGATCCAGGAAATCAGCGCGCGCATGGGCCGCGTGACCGGCCAGGGCATCGCCGGCAACATCCGCGCGCACTACTCGCCCTGGCTGCTTTACGCGATCGTTGGGCTGCTGCTCCTGGCGAACATCATCAACCTCGGCGCTGATCTCGGCGCAATGGCCGCGGCACTCAACCTGCTGATCGGCGGCCCGATCGGCCTCTACGTCGCCGGCTTTGCCGTCGGCTGCACTTGGCTGGAGGTGTACTCCCGCTACGAACGCTACGTCTCCATCCTGAAATGGACCAGTTTTGTGCTGCTCGCCTACGTGGCAGTGGCGCTGGTGGTTGACGTGCCCTGGCGGCTCGTCCTGTATCGGACCTTCGTGCCGAATTTTTCGCTGAGCACGGACTACGTCGTCACAGTGGTCGCGGTGCTCGGCACGACAATCACGCCCTACTGCTTCTTCTGGCAATCCTCTCAGGAGGCCGAAGATGAACGGGTTGACCCTTCGGCGCACGCGCTGCTCGAAGCTCCCGAGGAGGCACCGGCGGAGATCGCGCGCATGCGCTTCGACACATATATCGGCATGGGCTACTCGAACGTGATCAGCCTGTTCATTATAGTCAGCACGGCGGCGACATTGAACGCACACGGCATCACCGACATCCAGACCTCTGCGCAAGCAGCCGAGGCACTTCGGCCGATCGCGGGGGTGTTCACCTTCGCACTCTTCGCCGCCGGCATCATCGGCATCGGCCTGCTCGCGGTCCCAGTGCTCGCCGGTTCTGGCGCCTACGCGCTCGGCGAGGCGCTTGGTTGGACAACCGGCCTCGACCGCAAGCCGCTCGACGCTAGGGCGTTCTACGGCACGATTGCGGTGTCCACCCTGATCGGAATTGTCATCAACTTTGTCGGGCTCGACCCAATCAAGGCTCTGTTCTGGTCGGCGGTGATCAACGGTATTGTCGCGGTGCCGCTGATGGTGATCATCATGCTCATGGCAATGCGCCCCGACGTGATGGGCCGTTTCGTGTTGCCGCGGGTGCTGTGGGCGATGGGGTGGTTATGTACGGGGACGATGGCAGTGGCGGTGGCGATCATGTTTGCAACTTGGTGAGCAATTGTCTGATAGCGCCAAGAACGTTCGGTAGTGACGCCCTCGGTTGAAAGCCACCGCGCCGCCATCATGAAAAAGGACAGGGCAACCTCCATTCTGGCGGCTATTCGTGTTGGGATCACCGCCGGCCCCATCTGATCCGCGACATGCTATCGTAGCCGCTGAGTAGTTTCCGAGGCTGCTTCGGCGACCTCCCGTCAGCTATGGTCAGATTGTCGGGTCCTTGATCGGCCCGCTGACTCCTCATGCGCGTCTTTTCCGGCGCAACGGGCGTGTCGCCACGTCGGAATTGGCGTCCGCCTTTGGCGAAACCCCGTATCTCGGGGTCGCCACCAAAATGATCGCGGCGATGGGAAAGCCGAGACCATGAGCGCGTCGAACAATAGTGTTTTCGACCTCCGCACTATTACTCGCCAAAGCAGCGTGCCGGCCCAGAGAGCACAAGGGCCTGATGTTGATGGTCCGCTGGGCTGATCATCCGAAGGAACGAAAAATGAGCGGCGCCGGAAACACGTTAGCCGTCTACATCGTGCCTAGGCGGAGCTTTGCCTCTCGCCGGCAAGCGTGATCCCGATGTTATCACGCCTTTCCCGCAGTGGCGACGTTCCGACAGCGTCACGTACGGTCTTCCGCCGCGCGCCGCCAATCGGCGAGCACAGTCTTCCGAGCTTGGCGATCCAGGGACTTGATCATTCGAAGAAGCCTATTCCCACCCCTCGTCGCAGCATTGGCGAACCTCACAAGGCAGACGATATCGCACCGGGGAAGGCGGCGAGCGAACATGATCGCGGCCGACAGGCCGAGAGCCCCTGGCAGATTTCTCTGCGCGGCTGGAAGGATGTCATGGTCCGGGTCTGGCGCCGGGTGGGCGCAGACAATCTCGCCTTGGTGGCTGCTGGGGTTGCATTCTACGCCATGCTTGCGGTCTTCCCGGCCCTCGCCGCATTCGTGTCCACCTATGCACTGGTCGCCGACCCTCACACCGTTCGCCAAACCGCCATCGAGCTATCCGCGTTCTTGCCGCCCGAAGCCGCCAAGCTGTTGATCGACGCCTTGAGCGGTCTCGTGGACAAGGCCCCAAGCAGGCTCAGCCTGGCATTGATCATCGGCGTGCTCATCGCTCTTTGGAGCGCGCGCGCCGGGATGTCCGCGCTCATGACCGGGCTCAATATCGCCAATGAGGAGGAAGAAAAGCGCGGGTTCATTGACCAGCAAATCGTGGCGCTGTTCTTGACCATCGGCGCGCTCATAGTCGCGGGTGCCGTCGTGGTCGCTCTCGCGGTCATCCCGGTTGTGCTTGCCCTCTTCCCCATCGGAGAGAGCGCGCGCCTCGCCCTTGGCCTGGCGCGGTGGCCAATCCTCGCCGTCCTGATGATGATCGGGCTCGCAGTTCTATATCGATTTGCTCCAAGCCGCAGGGAACCGAGATGGAAATGGGTCAGTTGGGGTGCGGTGTTCGCCACCACCTTTTGGCTCGTCGCTTCGGCGGCCTTCTCTTATTACGTGTCCAAATTTGGGGCCTATGACGCGATGTACGGCTCTCTCGGCGCGGTCATCGTACTCTTGCTCTGGTTCTGGCTGAGTGCGCTCATCGTACTTGTCGGGGCAATGCTCAATGCCGAAGCCGAGCATCAGACGTTGCGCGATACGACCATAGGCCAACCGGAGCCTATGGGCGCGCGCGGCGCCTATATGGCGGATACCGTGGGCGCATCGTCGCAGTAAGCTCGAAACGGTTAGCGCCACCGGCGTCACCCCTAACAGTTTCGGATTCTACCTCAGCCGGCCGAGACCACGCTCCCGAACGAGGGCGATCCACGATCATCGGCTAGGCCCGCTTATCATCGGACACGACGTCGCGATGCTCGCTACGCACGGCATCGATTTCGCGTGACGATCTCAGGTCGATTCCGACCAGGCGGTTGTCGGACTCACTTGAAATCATGATGTGATCGAGCTTCGCCTGAATTGCAGCAGTGTCGCGGCGTTGAGCGATCAAGATGCTCGCCGCGATGACGATCGCCACCAGCGAGAGATAGGTGTTGAACAGCAATGCCCAATTGTCGCCGAACCTGCTGGCGACGCCCATGAGGGCGCCCACCATGACCGTCGCCATGATCGCGCAGAATCCGGCGGTTGTGGACAGAGCGGTCGCGAACCTGCTGACGCGCTTCTCGATCAATAACATGGAATTTCCGTTTGCGTGGTCATTGTCTTTGCGTCTGTGAGGAAGGGTCCGATCCTCACCGACCCGACCGGCGCGCTGATCCAATACATCGCCGAGACGTCCTTAGTCTTTCCGGGCGCTCTCCGTCACGGGCAAGGATGTTCGAGCCCGTCAAATCCGAGATAGGTCCCAGTGACAGGGTTATAGGATCGAAATTGGCTCTCGCAGTATGCCACCGAGCCACCACCCGCATAGGCCGGCGCAGGTTGAGCATATGCGTAGCCGGGATCCGGTGCATCCTGGTATCCGTATCCACGGTAATCGTATCCGGGATATGCCTGCCCGGCCAATGCTCCGCCGATGATCGCGCCTGCCGCAACGCCGGCAATACCTGCGGCGACTCCGCCACCCCGGCTCCATCCATTGCCGCCGCGCCTGGCGTAGCCGCCGCGGAAGCCGCCGAAGCGGCCGACACCGATACCGCCTGCGCCCGCACGGCTCCCGCCAAAGCCGCGGTGCCCCTGCCAAGCGACATTGTCGATCAGGGAATGGTCAATGCCGAGTTTGACGCTCGCGACCTGAGCCGTCGAGGGCGCAATCGAACCGATCGTCGTCACTGCACCCATGGCGACTGCAGCCATCAAGCCAATGGGCAAACGTCGCTTCTTGTCGCTGCCAATGAGCTTGCCGGTCTCGCTCTCTGCGAAGCTCAAGATTTCCCTGGCGCTGCTGGTAATGCGATCGTTGTCCATGTACGTATCCTAAGTTGTTGAGTATCCTAAATTGCGGAAGATTGCCTCATCAACTCGCAGATCCGCTGTTTGTTCCTCGGATGCCTGCGCTTGGCCTCGTCAGCACCGTGCATTGTCCTCGGCGCCGAGGAGCTTCGCAGCTGTTTGTTGCTCAGGGACCGGCGCGGCGCGCACAAAGAGCCGCGGCCCGCATGAGTAGATTCCGATCCTGCTGCCGATGCGCGCCGTCGTATAGGCTTGAGCCGCAAGCGCAAATGATCACAGCATCGGGGGCTCGACGCGCGTGACATCAACGCGCGCTTCATGATGCGCTTTCATGATGCGCTTTCATGGCCATCGGTTTTGCGGCCCATGGATGCGCGCCGTGACCTCGCGATGGAGCTGCGGGCCTTTTGCCACCTTGCGAAGCCTCGGCGCCGACGCATGGCCGCGCGCACTCTTGCGCTGGCCGCTGTCCGGCCTCAGCTCACTCGGCCGAGGCTTGGTCATTGCATGCATCGCTTTCGCTGCCGCGCCTCGTGTCTTATTCGACACCAATTTCTTGGGGTTGCCGGGCGCCGGTACCGCTTCGAGACGCGGCGTCGGGTAAACCGGCGACAGGCCAGCGGGATGGGCGGGAGCTCCGCTCGGCGTGTCGACTCCCGGCTCCTGCATCGATCTCGGTGAGACCGAAGTGAGATCCGTCGCGCGGGCGACCGAGACGTTCTCCTCCTCTGCCCCCGCCACTCGCAGATCGGGCAGGACCACGCGGACATGCAAGCGCGGCGAACTCGCCTCCGTGAGAGCAGCCAAGGTTCGAGGCTTGGAGCTGATTATTTCATGGGCGGCGCGGTTGCTCCGCGCGTTCCACACGGTGATCGGGAAAGCGATTGCTGGCACTGTCGCGGACAAAAGGATAATCGCCACCGCAGGAAGTTTCATCGGAAGTCCTCGCTCGCACCCGCAACCAGTACAACATGGTGGATGCTGGAAAGTTCCGACGCGGACCAGATCAGGTCCGACCAATATCGGTTTTACTTGCGGTCGGAAATTTAATCGGGGAGCAAGCCCTACAAACGCGGGCGCAATTAAAATGTCCAAACCTCGAACTTTATCAGGACTTCTGCGTAATCCTTTGATCACCGAATTCGGAGGACAGGACGATGAACACAGACAATGCCGAGGGCGCAGCGCGCAAGACCATTGGTCAGGTGGAAGAGATTGCCGGTCGCACCTTGAAGGACAAGCGGACCACCGGTCAGGGCCTTTACGATCAGGCCGCCGGCAATGTGCAGAGTGCCTACGGGCATGCCAGGGACGCCATCGCAAGCGGCGCCTCCGACATTGCCAAAGGCGCATCCGAAACCATAGCGAAGACCAGGGACGCCGTGAGTCAAGGCACCAAGACCGCGGTCGACGGACTGGCAAACAGCGATTTCGCCGCCTTGCGGGACGATCTGGCGAAGTTGACGCAAACGGTCGGTCTGCTCGTTCAGAACCAAGCGACCTCTACGCGCGACCAGGTCATGGACGTCGTCGGAACGGCCGGCGACAATATCACTCAATCTGCTGCTGTGGCCCAGGACAGGCTCGTGTCACTCGAGGCTGAGTTCGAAGCGCGTATTCAGAAAAATCCATTGAGTGCGGTCGCAATAGCGATCGGGGTGGGCGTTCTGATCGGCAAGATGACTTGAACCGTCCATTGCCGACCCAACACGTCGAAAGCGCTGTGGCACGGAGGATCGGCGCATGACTTACGCACCTCAATCGACGTCGACCCGCCAGTTGGCGGCAGATCTTCTGAGCCAGGTCTCCGACCTGATCTCGATCGAAAGTCGTCTGATCAGGGCGGAGTTGAGCGAGGCCTCGGCGAAAGCGGCGTCCGGCCTGGCGTTTCTCGCCGGTGGCTTCGCCATCACGCTGGCGAGCGTCTTCATTCTACTGGCAGGCGCGGCGGCTCTGCTTGTCAGGCTCGGGATGCCGCCTGACGGGGCGTGCTTCATTGTAGCGGCCGCGACGATGGTGGTCGGAGGCATTCTCCTCTTCTTCGGCATGCGGGCGCTCAAGCCGGCTCGATTGGTCCCGGTCCGCAGCTTGGATCAGCTGTCATCGCTGATCAGGAGCAGTTGAAATGACGCGGCAGACGCTCTCGGCTTCCCAACTCGCGGACGACGCAAATCGCGTCAGGCAAAGACTTGGTGTCACAATCGATAAGCTGCGCGGCAATCTCACTCCCTCCCACTTGCTTGATGAGTGGACCCAGAGCAGCGGCTTGAAGGACATGACCGCAGAGAAGGTCTTGGATATCGCCGCCCGCCGTCATCCGATCCCCACCGTCCTCATCGGAGCAGGGTTGGGATTTTTGGCATATTCAGCTGTCCGTCGCACGAAAGCCTATAATCGCGACATCGATCTCACACCAAATCCACCCGGCGAAGATCGGGAACCTCGGCCGCCTGGACGGATTACGAATATGGTGAGTTCCTTGGCGGAATCGGCGACGAAAGTCTTTCGAGACCGCGCCAGGGCGAAAAGCGAGGAGGTCATGAATCACGCTAAAGCGCAGGTCACGTCGGGCGCCCAACAGTTGAGTGGCGCAATGGAGCGCACCCTGGACGATTGGCTGACCAAGATTCCCGGTCCCCCGGCCGCTCGCCCGATTCTCGTATCTGCCGCTCAACTGCTGCTCGTAGCCGCGCTCCAGGCGCTGCTCCCCAAATTGGCTGACTAACAGGGGCTCCAGCCGACCTCCCCGTTGGTGCGCGGCTTGCTTTCCTGGCTTGTGAGCGTCGGAACAGACCCCGGCGACCGCAAGCCATGCGCTGTTGTTGCATGGCTCGCGGCTCTCGCAGCGAGCCCTTGCCCTGTTATTGTCGACAACCGATCGACAGATCGAGGATGCGAAGGTGGACACCGAGAACGACGTCAACTCGATGAGCGAAGGTGAATCGCGGCGGTATCTGCTGCGTCGATTTTGGGAACTAGGCCTGCAGTTTTGGGGTCGCAATGGCCAGCGTTCGGCGTGGCTCTTGAGCGTCACTCTCTTCATTCTCGTCTGTTTCAACGTTGGCATTCATTACGGTGTCACCAGGTGGAACAGGGTCTTCTTCGACGCCTTGGAGAAAAAGGATTCCGTAGCCGCATTCTTCCAGGGCTACATATTTCCGGGGCTGGTCGTGGCCGGCGTCTTGGCCGTGCTGTCGATCGTGCGCTGCCGCATGGCGATGCAACGAAGTTGGCGCGCCTGGATGACCAGGCACATTGCCGATTATTGGCTCGCCAAGGGGCGTTATTTCCAGCTCAACCTCATCCAGGGCGATCATGAGAATCCGGAATATCGGATTGCCGAAGACCTGAGGGTTGCGACGGAAGCACCGATCGAGTTTGCGGTCGGCTTGAGCCAAGCGCTCATGTCGGCCGTGACTTTCACGGTCGTATTGTGGACGGTGGGCGGCGCGCTCGCCCTCGACGTTCTTGGAACGAAGATCGAGATCCCTGGATTTCTCGTTCTTGGCGCCGTCGGCTGGGCGGCATTCGCGAGCTGCGCGATGTTCTTCATCGGCCGTCACTTCGTCGCGGCCGCCGAGCGTAAGAACCAATCAGAAGCCGAGTTCCGCTACATCCTCACGCGGCTGCGCGAGAATGGAGAAAGCATCGCGCTCCTCGGCGGCGAAGCCGAGGAGCGTGCCGGGCTCGACCTCTCGCTTGAGAATGTCCTTAACCGCTGGAAAGAGATCAGCCGTCAGAGCTTGCGCACCACGATCGTGTCGCAGGTGAGCCTGTTTCTGGCGCCCGTCTTGCCCGTTCTCCTATCCGTGCCCAAATTTCTCGATGGCAGCATGTCGCTCGGCCAGGTCATGCAGGCCGCCTCCGCCTTCGTTATCGTGCAAGCGGCATTTTCCTGGCTCGTCGACAACTATCCGCGTTTTGCCGATTGGACCGCCTCGGCGCGCCGCGTCGCGTCCTTGCTTGCCGCTCTCGATGCCTTGGAAGAAGCTGAAAACTCCGGGGTCGGCCATATCACGCGGGGCGAGACCGAGGATGTCGCTCTGAATCTGCGCAATCTCTCGGTCACTCTCGATGACGGAACGCGCGTCATCAATGACGCCGACGTCAAGGTGAACCACGGCGAGAGGGTATTGGTCGTCGGCGAGTCGGGCACCGGCAAGAGCTCCCTGGTCCGCGCGCTCGCCGGCCTGTGGCCCTGGGGCGGGGGCGAAATCCTCTTCCATCGAAACAGCCGGCTGTTCTTCTTGCCGCAGCGTCCCTACATCCCGGTCGGCAGCCTCAAGCGCGTGGTTGCCTATCCTACTCCGCTCGACGAGGCGGATGGGGCGCTCGTCGCCAATGCGCTGAGCGCGGTCGGTCTCGACAAATTGTCGAACCGCCTGGACGACGAGGAGAACTGGGATCAGACCCTCTCGGGAGGCGAGAAGCAGCGTGTAGCCTTCGCTCGCGTCTTGATTCAACGCCCGACGATCATGGTCCTGGACGAGGCGACCTCCGCTCTCGATATGCCGAGCCAGGACCGAATGATGAAACTGGTCTTTGAGCGCCTGCCGGAAACGACCGTGATCAGCATCGGCCACAGGCCTGAGCTCGAGGCTTTGCATGAGCGCAAATTGGTGATGCAGGCCCATCCTCAGGGCGCGCGTCTCGTTCGTGACATCTACCTCGTCTCGAAGACCCGGAAACGGGCATACAGGTGGAAATGGCGCGCATCGGGCGATCGGTCAAAGTCGAAGCTGATGTCCGCCGTGTCGAACCTGGCGGAACGTGTGCGAGCAGGCAAGAGCCGCAAATCCTGAGGCAGGCGCGCCGCTCCCGGCCGGAACATCACCAGGGGATAAGTCATCGTGAAGATCTCCAAAGAAAATGTCATCCTGCCTATAAGATCATGATTTCGCCGATCGGAACTTATATGAAGATCACGCGTTTATACGAGTGGATGATACCAATCCTGCGCAGCTATGCCGAAATTAAAAGCAGCGGCGCTCACAGTTTTTTCGGGAGACAATGTCATGAATATTCGAACAGCTTTCTTGAGCGCGGTCATCGGCATTTCTGCACTTGGCGCGATCAGCTTGCCCGCCAAGGCGGGAGACGGAAGGAATGGCGCGGCCGCGGTCGGCGCTATTGCAGGCTTTGCCGCCGGCGCAGCAGCTTCCCAGGAGGGATATGGGTCCCGCCGGTCCTATGCTCGCTATCGGGGTGAAGGCGATTGGCGTCGTCGCGGTGGTGATGAAGGCGATTGGCGTCGTCGTGGGGGCGGGGATGAAGAAGGTTGGCGCCATCAGCGTGGCTGGTGCGCTTATCATCCGGGTCGCTGCTGATCCGACGCGTCGGCTCGGCGCGAGTTGAGCCGGCATGGGCTGGGGAGCGTCGAAACAGGATAGGCCTCGGCGACATAGGCCGAGGTCTCTTTCCTGTTGTCGGGCTTTCCTTGAGCGGTGGGGGTGGAGTTGGGCAGATCGTGGTCGCAGATCGCGCATCTGCTCAAAGCGAGCTTGGTACATTATCAATCCTTCGTTGTTTGGTGCTCGCTTAGCTCATCTTTGAGCGACCAAAATGCAACTTCTCTCTTTTCGTCGTTCACGATTCTCACCGCGTCCGGGAGCACGTTGCTAGGGGGAATTGGCCTAGGCCGGCCGTTACCATCTTCGAAATAGCCTCGCACAATGTCCTGCGCGAGTCCCTGAAAGGATTTGCGGTCTCGGTTCGACGCCTCGAATGGGAAGGCGAAGATCACCGTCTCATGCTGGATGAACTCGACACGGCAGCTCATCTGTCGCTACTCCTGCGTCGCCCCCGCACAGTAATGTCGGATTCAAGGCGCCAATTTTCGATTGAGGCCAAGCCCGCGTTCCGGCCGGCGCCAGACGGCGCGACAGCTTTCCTCATACTCGCGTCGAGGGCTGTACGGGCCGAAACCCGGCATGCTCCATTCCAAGATGGCTAGCGAACAACCGCCGCCGAGGCAGGGCCGATCTTTGAGGCGATGGGGATATATCCGGAACAAGCTGAACCTTTTGGCTCCTCACAACCCTCATCTTCGAACCCTCGACGTGCTCCATGCTTCTCAGCAAGCTCCCATTCGATCGGTCAATCATCTTCATCACGCGAGTAAGTACGGCAGTGACGCCCTCGGAGCGTTCCATGACGTGCCTCCTGGCAACTGACTTGTTATAGGCAAGAACACGCATCGGCAGCAGCTACGGAATCTGCCTATGCCCAGCCGAGACCGAAGGGACGGCAACCGCGCCGGTTCCAAAACCCCAGGGAAACCTGTCTCCGTATTTCAAGGAGAGGCGGAAGGCTTCCGGCAACTTCGGGTATCAGCTCCGGCGATCATCATCGCGCATCGCGCCAATCGGGGTCTCCACCTGCCGATCCGCGTTCTGCTCGGTGCTGGCCACCTCGTCGGGCTCGTCTTTGCCTGCCGCGTGCTTCTTGCCGCTGCCGACGGCCTTACCTCGGCCCTCCAGCAATTTTGTTTGCTCCTTATCGGCGTCGTGTGCGATTCGATCTTTTCGATCCTGGCCCATCATCGTCTCCCGATTGTTTCAGCCGTGTCGTTGCCCGGATCTTTCCGCAACCGGGCTTAGGCGCTGCAACGGCGACAGCAGCTTCAGCCAGCTCCGCCTAGAACCAGCGCCCCCGGCCGTACCAGCCGCCGCCACCGAGAATGATCAACACGATGATGATGATCAAAAGCGTCGTGGTGTCCATTGCGAGCTCCTGCAGTCAATCCACGCCCAAATGGACGGTGGTCTCTCTAAGCTAAGCGGAGCGCGGCCATAGGGCGGGCGAAGCCCCTCCGCGGCCTGCTGGCAAGCGTTGCCCCCGAACGCGGCGATCGTCACGGGATCTTCCGATTGGGTCGCAGCGCTCGTTCTCCCAACTATATGCGGACGTGTTCGAGGCCACCGACCAGCCAGAGCACGAGGCAAACCACCAACACCAATCCAAGAACGCCGCCGAGGCCGGCCCCGCCATAGCGGGTATGGCCATAATAGCCGCCGCCTCCGAGGAGAAGGACCAGCACAACGATTAAGAGAATGGTTCCCATGACTTCACCTGCTTGAATACATTGTTTCATCACAAACGCGGCATGAACAATAAAGTTCCCGGAAAAATAGCTCGAGCTTGCTCTTCGAAGCCAGACTCGGGCATCTTGGACTCGGGCGCCTTCGGCTCGAACGCCTTAGCTTGGGCGCGCTCTCGACGGGTGCGATCAAAGACTGATTGACTGACGAAAGCATAAAGTCGCAGGGAAGAGCCAGAGGCGAGAATGAATCTTGACCCGAAGCCATCAATCTTTAACGACGCTCAAAATAAGACGGGTCGGATCACATGAACACGCTCTTTGGTAACTGAGTAGTTTCCGACCCTATCGTCGGCCGCTCGCTGCCCGCTACCATGCAATGCGAGTTCAAATCGAACCAGATCTCGGTCGCGGCCAAATCTCGATCGTTCCAGGTCTGGACGCTGGCAGGTCTGGACGCCGGCAGGTCTGGACGCCGGCAGGTCTGGACGCCGGCAGGTCTCGATTCGGATTCAAGCCTTGAACGCTGCCAGCGAAACTCTGACCGGGGAGCGCCCCATGAAATGCCTAGCTCTTTCCGCGACGATTACCGTCGGTCTTTGCCTCGTCTCGCTACCCGCGGTCGCGCTGCTCTCTGTGGGAGAGCGCCCATCCATATTCGAGCGGCGGAGCCTGCCGCAATGGCCCAGTGAGCTTCTGGCGGCAAGTCCGCTCGACAGGGGACTGCCGATCATGATGCTGGGTTGGGTCGGCTTGCTTCCGCCGGAGACCCTCCCTGCTCTCGCTTCGGTGGCGGTTCATGGAAATCGAACGCCGGCCGCCCTCGGCGCGAGGCGCAGGGTGGTCTCCTCCATGCGCAGAGTCTCGGCCCACAGGGCCGTCTACGCCCGCTTCAAAATCCCTTCACGCTTGCCATTGCAGCTCAACGACACGCCCGTCTTCATCGGGGGTCTCTATTGAGGGCGACCCCTGCGCGACTGCAATTGGCATTGCAACATCGCGGGCACGATAGCCTTGCACTGTCATTGCGCGCTCTTGACACAAATAGAGAGCGGCGCGGACGGGTCTTCCCTAAGTGACGCGCAATCCGCCCAATTCGACAGAATGGCTATCGGCGTCGTAAGTACTCAGCACCTGCAGCCCGCGGGCAAGAGGGCAACACAAGCTCGTCAAGGGATTCCAGAAGGGGCGGCCAAGGCCAAGTGGCCTGCGGCTTCGCCGAATGGAAATGCGTCTCGCGGCTTCTCTTCTTGGTCGGTAGCTCTCAGTGGTGGCGGCTCGAAGACAAAATTTGCAGGCCGCGCACGCGCTTGATCTTCCGAGGGCGACCGCCAGCCCGGGAGCGTCACCGAGTCGTCTTTCGCGGTCCATATCCGATCGGTTGGGACGGCCTTATCGTCGACATCCGGAACCATAGCTGTCGACCAAGCGGAAGCGGTAGGCTCGGAAACTACGCAGATCCGTTCGCGTAAATTTTCCGCATGAAGGGATCGGCACTCCCAATCAACGCGCCCCCTCCTGCGGAGCGGATTGCTTCAGACCCTCAACCGCATCGAAAATGAGTCGGTATTTGGCACTGACAACCCTCATGTCCCGAAACCAGGTGACAAGGTCGCCCCAGGGGTCGTTGATTTCGGCGAGGCCGGAGATGAAGGCGACGACGGTTCCGATCTCCGTGCGGCCATTGACGACGAACCATCCGCCAAGCACCAAAATACCGCAAATTCCCAGTTGACGCATGAAATTCATCAAGAAATTCATCGAAAACTTGAGCTTGTAGATTCCCATGTTCAGCTCAAACGCCGCATCAAAACGTTGCCGCTGCTTCGGATCGCCAAAGGCCGCCGGGTGTTCCACAATCGCGATGCTGACCCCCCGCAAGATCACGATCCGCGCCGTGGCCCGCTTATTGATCGCACGCTGCATCAAGGGAACGAAGACAAACTGCGGCGAAAGAACCGCCAAGACGACCAGCGCTATGACCGGCTGCAGATAGGTCATGTAGCCCAGCACGCTGAGGAGTATTCCGCCTTGCAGCATCGGCTCGGCAACGGCGCTGCCAACGAATTGCCCAACCGGATCCGATTCGGCAACTACAAGCGATATCTCCACGCCCTCGGCTTCCGCCGCCTCGTCCTGGCTGGTGTCGATCCTGATTTTCTGATCGATACTGGTGCGCAGATCGCGGACTACGTTCTCGCCGACCCAATTCCTGTAGACATTGAGCACCAATTTGGTCAGGCCCGACGCCAGCGAAACCGCCAGATAGATCCCTGCGAGCAGAAGAATCGCCGAAAACTGGCCGCCTTTGAATGCATCATTGACAACGCGGCGTTGGATTTCGAGCGGTGCCGCCGTGAGCCCGAAAACGATCGCAGACAGAATGGCAAGCCAAATCTGGTGATGGCCGCTGGTTCGCCAGATGAAATTGGGGAACGATCTCGGAATATCGACCACTCGGTCGATCTTGTCGCGCCCTGCGGCCGCGGAGACTCGGTGCGATTGTACGGTCAAGACCATCCTCAATATTTTGCCCGCGCCGAGCGGTGAGCATGTTCAGGACGGTAGCACATAAGTCCGCTGGACCGACTCGCGACAGCTGACTATCCAAGGTCGACCCGCTCACACCACTGTTCCGAACAAGGCCCCGGCCCCCGCGGTCACCCCCATCGCCAGAGCCCCCCAAAACATGACGCGTACGGCGCCCGGCATCACGCCTGCACCGCCCGCGCGCGCCGCCAATGCACCCAAGAGCGCCAGGAAGAGCAGTGTGGTCCCGGACACGAAGATAGTCAGACCTGCCGTCGGGGCCAGAGCCGTAACGAAGAGAGGCATGGCTGCCCCAACAGCGAAGCTGCCAGCCGACGCCAATGCAGCCTGAATCGGACGGGCCCTGAGAGTCTCGGAGATTCCGAGTTCGTCGCGGGCATGCGTGCCTATGGCGTCGTGAGCCATCAGCTGATCGGCGACCTGTTTCGCGAGCTGGGGATCGAGGCCACGGCCAACGTAGATGGCCGCCAGTTCTTCATGCTCGCCCTTGTCGTCTGCTTTGAGTTCCGCGCGCTCACGCGCGAGGTCGGCCTGTTCGGTGTCCGCCTGTGAGTGCACGGACACGTACTCACCGGCAGCCATCGCCATGGCTCCCGCAGCCAGGCCGGCGACTCCCGCGACCAATAGGTTGCTGCGAGTCCCATGCGCAGCCGCGACACCCAGCACCAGGCTTGCTGTCGAAAGGATGCCGTCATTCGCACCCAATACCGCCGCGCGCAGCCATCCCATGTCTCCTGTGCGGTGTCGTTCCTTGTCACGCACTGGCATTTCCGATGCCTCCCGAATGTAGAGAAAAATGGGCTGAAAGAGTGGATTTCGAAACGACGGCCGTGAGACTGCCGTTTTCTACATTGCGCAGCTGAGCGCCCCGGAAACGACCCTGTGGCAAGCAGACTGCGGCTACGATGATCCGCGTCCAGCATGCTCAATGCGACAAGAGGAGGGGCAGCAAGCTCACTTGGGTAACGTCATGCGTGGCGCCTCCAAACAGATATTCGTGCCACGGCGTGTGGCGTGGGCGCCGAAGCGTAGTGCGATGCGACAGGCGAGTTCGATCGCGCCATTCGACGACGAGCCTCCGCTCGTGCCGACCAAAACCGTCTTGATGGTCATGGCACCGTTCCCGTTCCGACAATGAGAACGTCGTCGAGTGAGACATCGATCGCCGCTGCCAGGTGCTTGTTCAGAAGCTCGACGGACTGCACCCTGCCGTTCTCGGACAATGTGGCGCGTGTCGGCCGCATAGTCGGATCTCCAGGTTCTGGCTAAGGTAGACGCCAATTGCCATGCGGCGCACGGGCCTCGCTTCCGGTCCGATCAACGATTGGCCAGTTTCGAGCATAGCCGAGGGGAGATCGCTGGGAGCAGCCTCGGAAACTACTCAGGCCTGCGCTAATGCCGCTGGGCGGTGCCCGTCACGGCCGCGCAGCGGACAGCCAGTAGGTAGGTAATTTCCGAGCCTACCGCGGCGGCATCATCGGTCGCTATTGTACACCGCAGCCGTCAGCAATGCTGTCCGATCCGCGCCTGCGGCCGGGACTGATTTTCCCATTCGCCCGGTCGTCGTGACTGCGGCGGCATTCGAAAAGACGATAGCCAATGGTTGTTGCGCTTCAACGCGTAAAATCGAGCGAGCCTCGTCGCGATGGCGCCATGGACCTAGCAGGCGAACTTCTCCCAGAAGAAATCTGGAGGGAGCCGGCAGACCGGCTTCTCATACGACTCGCGACGACCCCTATGGGCCTTGACACCGCTAGGGTACAGTCGCGGTTGACGGTTTATGGACCGAACGACGCCGCAACCGTCAAGCGTTCGCCGCTTTGGCGGCAATTCCTCTCCCGCTTCCGCAACCCGCTGGTCATCATCCTGCTCGTGGCGAGCGGGTTGTCCGCGGCGACCGGCGACGCCGCGAGCTTCTTCATCGTCGTGACCATCGTCACGATCAGCATGACACTCGATTTCGTTCAGGAAGTCCGGGCTCAGAATGCGGTTGAGGCGCTGCGTCGATCGGTGGCGGTGCAGGCAACCGTCCGGCGCAACGGTGCAAGCCTTTCGGTGCCGATCGACCAACTGGTCCCCGGCGACATCGTCGAGTTGATCGCCGGCGATCTCGTCCCTGCGGACTCGCGACTGCTCGAAAGCCGCGATCTCTTCATCAACCAAGCTCTCCTCACGGGCGAGCCCTACCCGACCGAGAAGCAGGCGAGCGACGCAGCCTCGGGCGTCGAAAATCCGGCCGGAGCATCGAACGCCGTCTTTGCCGGCACATCCGTGATCAGCGGCACCGCAACTTGCGTCATCTGCCGAACCGGCGGCAAGACGGCGCTCGGCCATCTCGCGACAAGCCTGGCGGAAAAGCCGCCGGCCACCGCCTTTGCGGTCGGCATCAGCCGTTTCGGCATGCTGATCATGCGCTTGACCGTGTTGATGGTGCTATTCGTCCTGATGGTGAACATCGCTTTCCATCGGCCGGTGCTGGAATCGCTGATGTTTGCGCTGGCACTCGCTGTCGGGCTGACACCCGAGCTGCTGCCGATGATCGTGACGGTCACGCTGGCCCGGTCGGCGATGGAGCTCTCCAAGCGAAAGGTCATCGTGAAGCGCCTCTCTGCAATCCACGATCTCGGCGCCATGGACGTGCTGTGCACCGACAAGACCGGCACACTGACGGAAGCCACGATCAAGCTGGTGCGCGCGATCGATGGGTGCGGCGCCGAGAGTGAGCGCGCCTATGCCTACGCCTATGTCAACAGCCGGTTCGAAAGCGGCATGAAGAGCCCGCTCGATGAGGCAATTCTCGCCGCCAATCCTTTCGACATGACCGGCTGGAAGAAGATCGACGAAGTACCGTTCGATTTCCAGCGACGGCGGGTCTCCGTCCTGGTGGAGCACGACGCCAAGCGCCGTCTCATCGTGAAGGGTGCGCCTGAGGATCTCCTGCGGCTGTCAGGGCGATACGAGGGCGCGGGCGGAGAGGAGCGGTCGCTGGACCCCGAGACTCGCCGTGCCTTCGAGGCCACCCTCGACGCGCTGGGCGCGCAGGGATTCCGCGCACTGGGCATAGCGAGTCGCGCGGTCGATGGGAGCCACGAGACCGCCGCGATCACCGACGAGACCGACCTTATTTTCTCCGGCTTCGCCGTTTTCCTCGATCCTCCGAAAGCCAGCGCCGGGGCTACGATCCAGGCCATGGCGGCCGCGGGCGTTTCCGTGAAGGTGCTGACCGGCGATAACGAGCTCGTGACCCGCCACGTCTTCGCCGAGATCGGCGTTCCAGTTACGGGAGTGCTCACGGGCGAGGCGCTGACGCATCTTTCGGACGAGGCGCTGATCGGACAGTTGTCACGGGTCAACTTGTTTTGCCGTGTCAACCCGCAGCAAAAGCATCGGGTCCTGCTGGCGCTGAAGCGGCTCGGCCATATCGTCGGCTTCATGGGCGACGGCATCAACGACGCTCCGGCGCTCCACGCCGCGGATGTCGGGATCTCGGTCGACGGCGCGGCCGATGTCGCGCGAGCGGCCGCCGATCTGATCTTGCTCGAGCACGACCTTTCGGTCGTACGCGAAGCGGTGGTCCACGGGCGCAGCACGGTCCAGAACGTGTCCAAATACGTCCTGATGGGCTCCAGCTCGAACTTCGGCAACATGTTCAGCATGGCCGGCGCGGCATTGTTCCTGCCCTTCCTGCCGATGCTTCCGATCCAGATCTTGCTGAACAACCTGCTCTATGACGTGTCAGAGATCGCGATCCCGTTCGATCGGGTCGATCCGGAAGCTACGGCCCGACCCGTGAAGTGGGACATCAAGCTGATCGAGCGGTTCATGCTGGTATTCGGGCCGGTCAGCTCCGTCTTCGATTTCCTGACCTTCTACGCTCTGCTGTATCTGTTTGGCGCCGGCGCGGCGCTATTTCAAACCGGCTGGTTCATCGAGTCGATCACGACGCAGGTACTCGTGGTCTTCGCCATCCGTACGCGGCGGCCTTTCTTCCGTAGCAAGCCGCACGGGTTCCTCGTCGCCATGGCTATCGGGTGTGTCGCCGTCGCGGTCGTCCTCCCTCTTCTCCCAGTAGGCAAATGGTTCGGCTTCGTTGCACCCCCGCCTCTGTTCTTCGTCTACCTGATCGGCGCGACGGCTGCGTATCTGGTGCTAGTTGAAATTACCAAGGGCTTTTTCTACCGCTTCACTGCCGGACGGTGAGCGCGGCCAGCGATGGGAAGCCGGCTCGTTGTGGGTGCTCCGCACGCTCGTCTATTGCACTCTCGCGCGGCTTCGGTGCTACCGCAACCTCATTTCGCGAGCGATGCGCACAACGAGATGCTGGCACGGACCCACACGATATCGCGCCCTGGACAGTCGTCAGAGGTAACAACAGGCCGTTGGCTAGAATCAACGTCATCCGAGATCGGGCACGAAAGGGTCGATCGCACTCGTTCTCGATGACCCGCAAAAGTTTGTCGAGGGGCCGCACTTAGGAAACCCCGCTCATGCGCGAACTCTCGGCTATTTTTGGATTTGGGCTGCTGGCGATTGTTGTCGCTGACGCCTTTCAAACAGTCATTGTTGCAAGGCATTCGCAAAAGATGCCCGGTGTCACGCGCATGCTTTACCAGCTCAGTTGGATACCGTTCGCCGCCGCGGCCCGGCTGATAAAATCAGAAGGGCGCCGGGAAAAATATCTTGGCATCTACGGGCCCCTTTCTCTGCTTATGCTCTTGAGCTTTTGGGCGGCAAGCCTGATTGCGGCGTTTGCAATGTTTCAGTGGTCGGTCGATCTTCACCTCAACGGCTCTCGCGTGAACTTCGCGGACGGCATCTATTTCAGCGCCGCGACGTTCTTCACGTTGGGGTCGGCCGAGCCTCAGAACCTTCCGTCAAAGTATCTGATGGTACTCGAAGCAGGCTTCGGGTTCACGTTCCTTGGCCTCGTGATAGGCTATCTGCCGGTATTGTATCAATCTTTCTCGAGCCGAGAGCTTCGCATCCTGCTTCTCGATGCGCGGGCGGGATCGCCACCGTCGGCGGCCGAATTCCTGCTTCGGCGGGGGCCAAACCCTGCGAAGTTGGAAGAGAGGCTCGCCGACTGGGAAGAGTGGGCGCTGGGTTTGCTCCAAAACCATCTTTCCTACCCAATGCTGGCCTATTATCGGTCTCAGCACACGAACCAATCTTGGCTCGCCGCATTGACTGCGGTTCTCGACATCAGCGCGCTCGTGATGTTGAGTTCGGAAGATGACTTGAAGCGCCAGGCTGAATTCACCTTCGCGGCGGGGAGGCACGCCGTGGTGCATACGGCCTCGACTTTTCGGATGCGACCTCATGATCGTGATAGCGACCGCTTGCCCGCCGATGATTTTTCCCGGCTGCGCGACGTCCTCTCCGCCGGTAGCACGCCGCTGCGACCGGAACGCATTTCGGAGAGCGAACTACGGAAGCTTAGAGCTATGTATGAACCTCACGCGTATGCTCTTGCGGCATATTTTCTTATGGATCTTCCCGCGTGGTTCCCAAGCAAAACAACGGCCGACAGCTGGCGTGCCACGTCGTGGGAGCCATAGCGCTGACTGCGCGGTCAAGCCCCCCGTTTCCTCTGCGGTCCTCAATAGGACCTCGCGCCATGATCGGGTTTCATCCCGCGCGAGGTGCCGCGCTGGCTCATGGCGTGCCGTCTCTCACAGACGCTGTCGTCTCGCTATCCCGCATAGGACCCGGACCGCATCAACGACGTTGGAGGGCGCGGGACGATGGCGATCCATGCCGCGACCGGCACACGCACTGCCGCATGGCGCTGCTCACGCCCAATAGCGACTGTGACGCCCTGTGCAGGTCGACCCGATCGCCGAAAGCGGAGGGGACCCTGGCTCACATAAGCCGTTCCAGGGTCTAGGACACCGGCTGTGGTGCGACGTCATGCCCACCTAGCCGGCCATGAAGTTGTAGAGTGACCCGAAGACCAGGGCGACATAGACGCCATAGGCGAACGACTCGATCGGTCCGAGAAAGAAGCTGCCCCAGCTAAGCCAGGTGAAGCCGGGTAGCAGCCGGAGCCATGTCGCGTTCATCGCTTGACCGGGGAAGAGGAGGTCGTGGCCGACGCAGAAAACAAAGGTAATGGCTAGGAACAAGCCGAGGCTTAGTCCAAGGGCAGCGACGGGTAGCCGTGGCGCCGCGTTCGCCCGAATGCGGATATCAGTGGGCATGGAGACGGCCCGATTGTTGTTAGCCATGAACATGTTGCTCCCGTCGGCTCCGAGCCCTTTCCAAGGTACTTGTTCGGATTGGCCTCGAACGTGTGCGATGCTCGGTCGAGCAGAAGAAATAGACTTCGTCCCGATACACGGACGATTTCGCCAGGGCCGGATCCATATGCATCCCGCACACCGGATCGATCGCCGAGGCGGTCGCGGCCAGTGACGGGCCGCGACCTGGCATCGGATTCCGATGATCGCCTTGATCCCGGTGGCCGCGGCCCATGACTTGCGCGCCACACCCGAAGCGCATCATGAGAAAAAAGAGACCGCCGACGATCAGAAGCCAGATCCAGGAATCCATGCTTCATACTCCATCGTGACGCTCAGGCCGTATGCCCGTCGCGGCGCCATCCGTCCGTTATGATCAAGCCGCCGCCGCGCTATGTGCAGTGTGATCTGCCGGAAGCTCGGCCAAGTCCTTGGCATCTTCATGCACGTCGAGACGGATCGGTTCCATCGTCGCGAGGATGGTCTTGGCTCGTGCCATCTCCTCGACGGGACCGTGTGCCAGGAGCAGGAATCCGTCAGCTTTCACCGCCTCCTCATATTCGATCACACTGTCCTTAGAGGCTGACTGAAAAAAGAAAGTTGGGTGATTTCAATCTGTTGTGATTCCGTTGGGTTGCGAAGCTCAAAGGAGATCACGATGGCTTGGACTGAAACCACCCGCGCGCACTATCGGCGCGATGCGTTGCGCTACGCAAGCGATCTTACCGACGCGGAATGGACGTTGATCGAGCCGTTTCTGCCGACGGCTTCGAAGGTTGGGCGGCCGAGAAAGACGGACTTGCGCTCGGTGGTGGAGGCGATCCTTTATATGGCGTCGACCGGCTGCCAATGGCGCGCGATCCCCAAGGATTTTCCGCCCTACTCGACAGTGCAAGGCTACTTCTACGCTTGGTCGCACAAGGGTTTGTTGGCGCACATCAACCACATGCTGGTCATGGCCCTGCGCGAGATGGTCGGGCGAGAGGCCAGCCCCACGGCGGGCGTCATCGATAGCCAGTCGGTGAAGACCGCCGAATGCGGCGGCCCCAGAGGCTTCGATGCGGGCAAGAAGCTCAAAGGCCGCAAACGCCATATCGTCACCGACACCGAGGGCCATCTGGTCGGCGTGCAGGTTCACCCCGCCGATATCCAAGACCGCGACGGCACACCGGACCTGCTGGCGTCGATCCGCTCGCTCTATCCGTGGCTGCGCCATGTCTTCGCCGACGGCGGCTATGCCGGAGACAAGCTGCGCGACGCCATGACCACGCTCGGCCAATGGACTTTCGAGATCATCAAACGCTCCGACACCGCCAAGGGGTTCGAACTCCTGCCGCGTCGATGGGTAGTCGAACGAACCTTCGCTTGGCTCGGCCGATGCCGGCGGCTCGCGAAGGACTTCGAAGCCAGCATCGAGAGCGCCGTCGCTTGGATCCTCATCGCCCACATCCGCCGCCTTACAAGAAGGCTGGGGAGAGCGTGAAATGCTGCCAGCCTTTATGAGTCAGACTCTGAGGGATGCCGAGGCCGAATATGGCCGCTCCGAGCGCACTCAGACCGCCCACGACAACCGCCCCCTCGACGGCCGCGAACACCATGGCCGCAAGGTGCCCCAGCACCATGACCGGACCGATGATGGGAACAGTCACCAGCATACCGCCGAAGAACAAGCTCCACAGGCCGCCCCAGATCGCGCCGGTCTTGCCCCAGAACCTGACCGGATCGCCGGTATTGTAGAAGCCCACCACCTTGTCTTCTGTGTGATAGCCTTTGCCGACAATGCTGAAATGCTTCATATCGAGCCCGCTTTTGGCGAGCTTACGGACCGCTGCCTCGGCTCCATTGTGGTGGGCGAATACGGCGACGATTGCGTCATTCTTTGCCATGGGGTGCTTTTTCCTGTTTGAATGTTAAGACGGGGTACGGGCCCGTTGTGTCGGAACCGAGGGTTTCGACACGCGGGGATAGTCTGCCGGTCTGCGACCGAAGCTAATTCGACGGTCGCAGTTATCGATGCGTAGCAAGCGGGGCGGAGCACCGAATTGTTGGACGAACTGCCTTGCTCCGCGCATTGCGTCCTCCTATCGCCCGCTCTTCTGTTCCGCGGGAGTAGCGACCATCCTAAAATCAATGCCGCCGGCGGCTTCGCCGCGTTTCCGTGTCACGAGCATCTTGGGAAGGCCGAGACTCAGCAGCACACCCAACACGGTCAGTGCTGTCACGAGCAGGAACGAGGCATCGGGCAGCGGCGCCATATCGAACAAGAGGCCTCCGGCTGCCGAACCGACGGCCGCCCCCAGGCTCGCCGCGGCGGTTTGCTTGCCGAGTTCCGCCCCCTGCGCCTTGCCCGCCTTGCTCGAGATCCAATAGGTCAGGATCGGCGAAAGAATTCCGGCGCTCGCCGCTACTGCTCCAATCACCACGAGCATCAGTGTGAAGTCGGATGCGCGAGAAACTAGGAACAATCCGGCCGCCAGGACAGTGAGCGCAGGTGCGATGAACCAGCGCGTGGTCTCGGGCTTGACCCAAGGTGAAAATACCAGGGCCTGTACGACGAGCATCACTAGGCTGCACTCGGTGAACATCAGGGCGATCTGATATTGTGTCAGCCCGAGTTCCTGTTTCCCTCGGAGCGCCAATCCAACCTCGAACACACCCACACCGGCAGAGACGATGAATGCCAGTGCGAGAAGCCTGGGGACGAGCCAGGGGGCGGCCTTCGGAACGGGTCGATCGCGATTCGAGGCTGCATCGCCCCGTTTCGTTCCTGGGATCGTCACCAGGGCGGCGGCCGCCACGAGAATGGCTAGAACTGCAGTCCCTGCCAGCGGGAAGGCCAGGGGTCCGGCCTGGCTGGCGATCGGAAGCATGTTTGAAGCGCCGCGCGCAATGAAGACACCGAGCATAGGGCCGAGCAGAAACCCGCTAATCCCGGCCAGGCTGACGAAGGTTAGCCGGCGAGCCCGCGTCTCCTCCGTCGCGAGATCCCCGATCGCGGCCAGCGCAACCGGCGTGACCGCAGCGGCGAACATGCCGCTCAAGAAGCGCTCGGCGTAGACCGCGGTCAGGCTCTCGATGAACGCGAAGGTCAACATGGTCGCGCTAAATCCGGTCAAACCGATCAGGAGAATGGTGCGGCGCCCATACCGGTCGGACACGTGTCCCCATAACGGAGCGAAGAGAAAAAGCGAGAGCGTGTAGAGACCGGTCAGCAGACCCGTCGAGCGCGAAACTTGCGCCGCGTCGCCACCTGTGCCGAGCAAACGCTCGATCAAATACGGCAGGAGCGGCAGTACTATGCCATAACCAATCGACACCGTGAAAACCGACAGCATCAGAACCGCCATTGTGCTCGGCGGTACGCCTGTGGATGTGGTGCTGCCGGTCACGATGTCACCCGCGCTGGGGTGAGCGCCGCGACCGGAGACGCTTCCGCGCGCTGGCGATGGATGCCGGTCAGCTTGGTCCGCTTCAACATCAGGGCATTGATCGCGACGAGCGCCGAGCTGCCGGACATGGCAAGGGCGGCGATGCTCGGCCCCAGTAAAACGGGATACAGAACGCCGGCAGCCAGCGGAAAGGCAATGACGTTGTAGCCGACCGCCCACCAGAGGTTCTGATGCATCTTTCTGAGTGTCGCATGCGACAGTTCGATGGCGCCGACCACGTCGAAAGGATCGCTCTTCATCAGCACGATGTCGGCACTCTCCATTGCGACGTCCGTGCCGGCACCGATTGCGAATCCGACATCGGCCTGCGTCAGAGCCGGAGCGTCGTTCACGCCGTCGCCGACCATGCCGACCTTCTTGCCTTGCGCCTGGAGCTCCTTGACCTTGCTTGCCTTGTCGCCAGGCAACACGTCGGCGAATACCTTGTCGATCCCGAGGCTCTTCGCGATGCGCTCCGCCGTGCCCTTGTTGTCACCGGTGAGCATGGCGACCTCGACGCCGCGCGCGCAGCGCCTTGACCGCTTCCACCGCCGTCGGCCTCACTGCATCGGCAATGGCGATCAAACCCACGAGCTTGCCGTCCACCGCGAGGTGAACGACCGTCCGTCCGGCGCCCTGCAATTCCTCGGATTTTGCACCAAGCGCGCCGAGATCGACCTTGTTCTCCGTCATCAGCAGCTTGTTGCCGAGCAATGCCGTCTTGCCGTCGATCTCGGCTTGCGCGCCTTTGCCTTCGAGGTTTTTGAATCCGGTCGCCTTGGGGGCCTTCACCTTGGCGGCCCGGCGCAGGATTGCCTGCGCCAAGGGATGGTCCGATCCTGCTTCCACGGCCGCGGCAGAGGATAGCAGTTGCTCCTCGTAGGCACCGGCGGCCATCGCCAGGTCCACCACTTCGGGCTGGCCCATCGTCAGCGTGCCGGTTTTGTCGAAGATGACGACATTGAGCTTGGTTGCGTCCTCCAGCGCCGATGCGTTCTTGAAAAGGATGCCGTTCATGGCGCCAAGCCCGGTCCCGACCATGATCGCCATCGGGGTTGCCAGCCCTAGCGCGTCGGGGCAGGCGATCACGAAGACGGTGATCGTGAGGCTGAGTGCGAACAAGAGGGTCTGGCCGATCCACCAGTACCAGACGACGAAGGTGAGCAGACCCACGAGAATTGCAGCCAGGACCAACCATTGCGAGGCGCGATCCGCAAGAAGTTGCGAGGGAGCTTTGGAGTTCTGAGCTTTTCCTGGACGAGCTTGACGATTTGGGCGAGCGCCGTATCCGCGCCGACCTTGGTCGCGCGGTACTTGAACGTCCCGCTCTTGTTGATGGTCGCGCCGATCACAGCGTCACCCACGTTCTTCGAAACCGGCATGGATTCGCCGGTGAGCATCGATTGATCGACCAGGGACGTACCTTCCAGCACGGTCCCGTCGACCGGGATCTTGTTCCCCGGCCTGATCACGACGGTGTCGCCAGAGATGACTTCCGCGGTCGGCACCTCCAGCTCTGTGCCGTCACGCAGGACCGTTGCCTTGGGCGGGGCCAGATCCATGAGGGCGCGGATAGCTTCAGATGCACCTGCCCTTGCGCGCATTTCGAGCCAATGTCCGAGCAGGATGAAGACCAGCAGGATCGCCGACGCCTCGTAGAACTGCTGGCCGCCATAAACGAACGTGGATCCAACGCTGAACAGGTATCCGGTGCCGACGCTGAGGACGACGAGCACCGCCATATTGGCGACACCGCTGCGGAGCGCACGGTAGGCAGCAACGACGAAGGGCCAGACCGGATACAGGATAGCGGCGCTGGCCAAAACGAACAGGACGAGATCCAGCCGAAGGCCGAATGGCGGCGGGATCTGAATGAAGTCCAAGCCCATCGGAGAGAAGAGGAAGATCGGCAGGCTGAAGGCAAGGGCGATCCAGAATCGGTTGCGCATGTCGCGGACCATGGTCTGCATGTCCATGCCGGCGCCGTGGCCCATTTCCTGAGCCATGGCATCGCTCTTTTCCCCGCCATGCGCCTTGGGCGCGGCCATCGCGTCGGCCGGCCTAATGCCGGCCGATGCCATCCCCGCATGACCCATATGCGTCCGGGAGTGCGCGGGCCTGGTCTGGCTGATCGGGGTCCCCGGACGAGACCTGCTGGGCATCGCGGGGTTATCGCAAACATGCCTCGGCAGGGCTTCGCCCGCACAATGAAAGCCGCAATCTTCGATCGCTGCCTGTATTGCGGAGAGGCTGGTCTTCCCCGGATCATACACAACAGTCGTCGAGCCCGAGACCGGGTTGACCGACACGCGGCCGACGCCCGCGACACGTTGCAGCTGCCTTTCGATCCCATGCGCGCCAAGGACAGAGAACAGGTCGCCGACTTCGATCGTGCTAGTCGTCATGGATGCCTGCTCCCACGCCTGGCAGATAGGTTGCTGCCGTTAAGAGCGGTCGCTCTGCATGTGTAGGTCATCCTGAGGAATGATCTTCTTCATGACAGCAGGACCCCGCAGCTTTTGCCGGTACCGAGCTCTTCAGCGCCGGCGAGAGCGCTGCCGTCGGCTTGGCTGCGACCACGGGCCCAGGAGTGTTCTTGGAACCCTGGCCGCCGCAGCAACCATGTGTCGATGAGTGTTGGGACGATGTGCTGGTCTTGTCCGTCATTCTTGTCCTCCTGCTCGGCTGTCGCCAGATGCTCTCGGACGAAGGGACGACCGGCGCCGCCGTCGGGCCTGACATTAGAATAAGCAGCAGTAGGATAGCCGGTATCGAAACGGCAGCGACAGGTTCGGAAACTACTCAGATCCGCGTACCCGACAGTTTAGTGCTGACGTTCATGGCTATGTTCCATATTGTGTGGCGCGCTTGCGACACTGCTCGTCTATGATCGGGGCGAAGCTTCAAGGTTCTTGCGGCAATCTTGCGAGCAAAAATAATAGACGTGACCGTCATGGACGGTGGATTTGGCCCGCGGATGGTCGCGGTCGCGGATAGTTTCGCCGCAATTGTCAGGAGAGACTCCGTGGAAACAATGCCCAGGTATGGCGGGCGATTTGTTCGTCTTCCTGCGAGGCGAGAACGAGCACCGAGCAGCGCGATGCGGGATCGTCGATCGGATTGCTCGCGGAGCGATTCCGAGCATCGTCGAGGCGGACGCCGATCCAGGACAGGCCGTCGCAGATCTCGGCGCGGACGTTCGCGTCGTTTTCTCCGATGCCGCCGGTGAAGACCATCATATCGACTCCGTCGAGCGCGGCGATCATCGCAGCAATCTGCTTGCGCGCCGAATAACAGAACATCTGAATGGCAAGCCGCGCATCGGGGTTTGACGTGGCGGCTTCATGCAGGCGCCGCATGTCGCTGCCGACGCCCGAAATTCCGATCAGACCCGAACGGTGATCGACCAGTTGCTCGAGCATGGCGGCATCGAACTCTTTCTCGCGCATCAGATAGACCAGGACGCCCGGGTCAAGATCGCCGCAGCGCGTGCCCATGATCACCCCGCCGGTCGGGGTCAATCCCATGCTGGTATCGATCGACTTGCCGCTCTTGACCGCGGTGATGCTTGCGCCGTTGCCGAGATGAGCGATGATCAGGCGGCTCGGCGGATTATTCGCAAGCTGGCGCAGGATCGATTCGCATGAAAGCCCATGAAACCCGTAGCGCTGGATCCCTTCCAGCTGGAGCTCCTTGGAGACCGGAAGCACACGTGCGACCATCGGCAATTCGGCGTGAAAAGTGGTGTCGAAACACGCTACCTGCGGAAGCCCGACAAAATGCTCTTGTGCGAAGCGGATAACCGATAGAGCCGATGGAATATGCAGCGGCGCGAAGGCGAACGCTGCTTCCAGTTGCCGGAGGACCGAATCATCAATGAGGCAGTGCTGCCGGAGCTTCGGTCCGCCATGGACGATTCGATGCCCGACGGCGGCCGGTGCCGGCAATTTGGAGTCTGCAAGAAGTCTTCCGATGCGGATGATCGCGTCCCGTTGGCTGGGAATGGATATCGTCTCTGAAAGCAACGCATTTCCGCGCGAATCTTGCGCGTAGAATTTGCCTTGCTTGTCGCCGATCGACTCAGCCTCGCCGGAGAGCAACATTTCGGTCCGTGAAGAAGCGACACGATACAACCCGAATTTGAGCGAGGACGAGCCGCTGTTCAGCGCGAGGATCGTCAATACCGCCTCAGCGTCCGCACTGCCGTACCCCAGCGGCGCCATTGGGCTCACAAGCTCCAGCGCCAGTCACGGACCTCTGGCATGTCGTCGCCGTGCTCGCTGATATAGAGCTTGTGACGCTCCATGGTGGTCCAGTAGCGCGCCGTCGCGGTCTCCACGTGATCGCTGAGCCGCGGAACGCGCCGGATGGCGTCGAGCGCGAGCTGATAGCGATCGAGATTGTTCAACACGACCATGTCGAACGGCGTGGTGGTGGTCCCCTCCTCCTTGTAGCCACGCACATGAATATTGTCGTGATTGTGCCGGCGATAGGTCAGCTTGTGAATGACCGCAGGATAGCCGTGGAAGGCGAAAACCACCGGCTTTTCTGTCGTGAACAGCTCGTCGAAATCCTGATCTTCCAGGCCATGGGGATGCTCGGACTGTGGCTGCAACACCATCAAATCCACGACGTTGACGACTCGGATGCGGATATCCGGGATATGGGCGCGCAAGAGGGTGACGGCAGCGAGCGTCTCAAGAGTCGGCACATCGCCGGCACAGGCCATGACTACGTCGGGGTCACCGGCGTCGTTGCTGGCCCATCGCCAGACCCCGGCGCCGGCGGTGCAATGGCGAATGGCGGAGTCGATGTCGAGCCACTGCCATTCCGGTTGTTTGCCGGCGATGATCACGTTGATGTAATTGCGGCTGCGCAGGCAGTGATCGGTGACCGAGAGCAGGCAGTTAGCGTCGGGCGGCAGATAGATACGCACGACATCGGATTTCTTATTGGCGACGTGATCGATGAAGCCGGGATCCTGATGGGAGAAGCCATTATGATCCTGTCGCCAGACATGCGACGTCAGAAGGTAATTCAGCGACGCAATCGGCTTGCGCCAGGGGATGTTCCGGCTGACCTTCAGCCATTTCGCATGCTGATTGAGCATCGAATCGATGATGTGAATGAAGGCCTCGTAGCAGGAGAACAGGCCATGCCGCCCGGTGAGCAAATATCCTTCGAGCCAACCTTCGCAGAGGTGCTCGCTCAGGACCTCCATGACACGGCCCTTGACGCTGAGATTGATGTCGACCGCTTCAACATCAGCCATCCATTCCTTGCCGGAGACTTCATAGACGGCCTCCAACCTGTTCGACGCAGTCTCGTCCGGGCCGAAGATCCGGAAATTCTGCCTATCGAGGTTGAGCTTCATCACGTCGCGTAGAAATTTTCCGAGAACCCGCGTCGCTTCCGCCTCGACCTTGCCGGGCTTGGGCACTGCCACCGCGTAATCATGAAAATGGGGCATCGATAGAGGCTGCAACACTTCACCGCCATTGGCGTGTGGATTGGAGCCCATGCGGCGATGGCCAGTCGGCGCGAGCGCAGCCAACTCCTCACGGAATTTGCCTCGTTCGTCGAACAACTCGTGCGGCCGGTAGCTCTTCATCCAATCTTCGAGTTGCTTGAGATGTTCGGGGTCCTTGAAATCCGCGATCGGGACCTGATGCGCGCGCCAGGTACCCTCGACCGGCTTGCCGTCGACGAATTTCGGTCCTGTCCAACCTTTTGGCGTGTGGAAGACGATCATGGGCCAGCGCGGACGCTCCACGCTTTCCGTCTCACCGCGAGATCGCGCGGCACTCTGAATTTGGCGAATCTGCGCCAAAGTCGCATCGAGCGTGGCGGCAAGACATTGATGCACCAGCGCCGGATCGTCGCCCTCGACGAAATGCGGGTCGTAGCCGTAGCCGCGCAGCAGCTCCGTCAGCTCCTCGCGGCTGATGCGGGCCAGTACCGTCGGATTGGCGATCTTGAACCCGTTGAGGTGAAGGATTGGAAGAACGGCGCCGTCGCGCGCCGGGTTCAGAAACTTGTTGGAGTGCCAACTGGCAGCCAGCGCACCAGTTTCCGCCTCGCCGTCACCGACGACGCAGGTGACAATCAGGTCCGGATTGTCAAAGGCGGCGCCATAGGCGTGCGCCAATGAATAGCCCAATTCGCCGCCCTCATGAATCGAGCCCGGAGTTTCCGGCGAGACGTGACTGGGAATCCCGTAAGGCCAGGAGAATTGACGAAAGAGCCGCTGCAATCCGTTCCGGCTGCGCTCGACCGCCGGGTAGCGCTCGGTGTACGAGCCTTCCAGATAGGTCTGCGCCACTAAGGCTGGTCCTCCATGACCGGGCCCGATGACGTAGATCATGTTCAGATCGTTCTCTGTGATCAGCCGGTTGAGGTGGACATAGAGAAAATTCAATCCCGGCGTCGTGCCCCAATGGCCCAGCAATCGAGGCTTGACATGTTCGAGCCTGAGTGGGGTTTCGAGCAACGGATTGCCCTGCAGATAGATCTGCCCGACCGAAAGGTAATTCGCGGCACGCCAGTAGGCGTGCATCTTCTGAAGGAGATCGGGTGACAGGCAATCGCGCATCGGGCCTCCGGGGTTGATTGCTGCTCTCTCGCCAAGTGCATTGGTGTGGGCATGGACTCGGCTTTCGAGCGGCTGCGCCGAGTGAGCCCCTGGGGTGACAGCACGGACTTCCCTGTCGCTATGATCCGGGCACGACTTGCCGGTCGCGGCATCTCGGGCGCGCCGTGGTCCGTCAGCATTCACGTGAGCTGGTCGATGGCCCGGACCATAGCTGCAGGCCAAGCGGCAGCGATAGGTTCGGAAACTACCCAAATCGCCTGAACTTCAGCCCTGATGTTTTAGAGCGGCGCAGAGCCGCCTTTTTCGCTCTCTTCACCCAGGAGGAGTGAGGATTTCTTCAAATATGAGGTGCGAAAACCCAGGCATCTGCCAGCCCTTCGACCTCGGCGACATAGGTAGATTCCGAAGCTGCCACCGATGCGTGCTCTCCTTTAAATTAAGCGGTCATAAGGATGCCCATCATGGAACGCTCGGAGGGTGTCACAGCCACACTTGTTTCGATCATGAAGATGATGGACCGCTCAAACGGGAGGCTGCTGAGTGCAGTCAGCGACTTCCAAGGCGCGAACAAGAGGATTCAGGCGACCCCAAAGGCTGCCCGACCTGTTACTCCCGTCCGCGTCGACCAGAACACCGGTCACCTTTCGGCGGCCGCCCACTAACCGTCTCAGGATGGAAGGCTTGCCAAGTTTTCGCCGGGGCAGCCCGTTGGGCACAAGCCAGAGGAGGCAACATGGACGTCACGACACTTCTGATCATCATCATCGTGCTGTTTATTCTCGGCGGCGGCGGCTGGTACGGCCGGGGACGCTGGTATTGAGCTGATCTGGCGGCAACTCGACTGACTATCGGAGGCCGTTGGCAGATTCTCGACCGCACGGAAGCATCGGTCCAAATGTTGGACAAGGCACATACGGATCGGGAAACCGAGATTGCATCGCCGGCAGAAGAGCCGGAAGAGATGCCTCTGCCCTCCGATCCGAAGGTCATTTTCCTGGGCGGTCTGTTTGCTCTCGCGCTGCTGGCGACAGCCTATGTGGCGGGCGAGATCGTGTTGCCTTTGGTGTTTGCCATCACTCTCAAGCTCCTGCTGCAGCCCAGCCTGCGCATGTTGGAGCGATTGCATGTGCCTCGGATGCTCGCAGCCCTCCTGCTCATTCTTGCATTGTTCGGAACGATCGTGGGCCTGGGCACGGCCATTTCGGGCCCAGCCAGCACCTGGGCAGCCAAGCTTCCGGAGGGCATTCCGCGGCTTCAGGAGCGATTGAGCTTCCTGCGAGAACCCATCGATAAACTGCAACAGTTTCTGCAGCAGGTCGAAAATATTGGAGCGACCGGAGCACCAACAGATGCGGCCGCCTCGGCGGGAGGTTCGACTCTCCTGGCGACCTTGTTCGCGGGCACAAGGAGCTTTGCCAGCGGTTTGTTCACAACGGTGCTGTTCCTCTATTTCCTTCTCGTATCGGGCGATATCTTCCTGCGTCGTCTCGTGGAGATTCTGCCGCGCTTCAGCAGCAAGCGGCAGGCAGTGGACATCTCGCAGCAAATCGAAAGCGACATCTCCGCATATCTGGTAACGATTACGATCATGAACGCGGCCGTGGGATTCGCCACGGCCATGGTCATGTGGCTCACGGGTGTCGGCGATCCGATCCTCTGGGGAACGGTCGCGTTTCTTTTGAACTATGCGCCGATCCTCGGTCCGACTTTGGGCGTGGTGATCTTTCTCCTCGCAGGCCTGTTGACAATCGGCACGCTCTGGCAAGCGCTGCTGCCCGCGGGCCTCTATCTTGGAATTCACCTGATCGAGGGCGAGACGGTAACGCCGATGCTTCTGGCAAGACGATTCACCCTCAATCCAGTCCTGGTGATCCTGTCGCTCGTCTTCTGGTTTTGGATGTGGGGCATTCCCGGCGCCATCCTTTCGGTGCCCATGCTGGCGATTGCCAAGATCGTCTGCGACCGGGTTCGGCCGCTAGCCGCATTTGGCCACTTTCTCGAGGGATGAAGGCTAATCAGTTGTGGAGGCGTTGGGCGATCACTCGCGCGTTTGAGTCAATATTGCCCTTCCGATCACGGTCGCGTCGCGCATCTGAAGCGCCGTGTTCAAGACGAAATATTTGCCAGTTTATTTTTGGGAACGTTTTGGCATTACCGCCAGTTGTAGTTTTGTGGTCGCCGTCATTTGCGATCTTTCGAGCTAATCTTATGGAGATATTTGCGTGAAAACTTCAATTCTCGTAGCCGGCGTCGTTCTGACCGCGCTCGCACTTCCGATCTCGGCGCATGCCCAGACCAACGGAGGCGTAGTGACCGGCGCCGCCGCAGGCGCGGTCGGTGGTGCGGTGGTCGGTGGGCCGGTGGGTGCCGTCGTCGGCGGAGTGGGCGGTGCGATTGTTGGCGGAATGGCGACGCAGCAAAGCCCGCGCTTTCATGAATACGTCGCCACTCAGAAGAGGCCGTCGTACCGCTACAGCGATGATGTGGCGGTGGGTCTGATCCTGCCTTCCGACGGTCCTGCGTACTACCCTGTGCCGGAGGAATATGGGGTGAAGGAGTACCAGTACTCCATCGTCAACGGGCACACGGTGTTGGTCGACACGCGCACGCGTCGGATCGTTCAAATCATCGACTAGGCTTGGTGTACTGAACGTCGGACTGATCGAGCTACCATTGCCGCCCCGCTCAGATGGACGGGGCGGTCTTGCCTCAAAGGCTCATTTGATCGGACGAATCGAATGCCGCCAGACGGAGTGGCGATCGTGGCCGCTGGACTTTGCCCTGATCAAGGCGCCGGACCGGCGCAAGAGCCGCGACCCCAAAAAGGGTGACGAAACCGCCCGCCGGTGTGGAACGAAATATCCCCTAGTGCATTCTTGATTCGAGTTCCCTCTCGCACCGGGTTTCAAAATGAAAATCGCCCAGATTGCTCCGCTCATGGAGAGCGTGCCGCCCAGGCTTTACGGGGGCACGGAGCGCGTCGTCTCATATCTGAGCGAAGAGCTGGTGCGACAGGGTCATGACGTCACATTGTTCGCCAGCGGCGACTCGGTGACATCGGCCCGGCTCGTCGCATGCACGGACCAGGCGATACGCCTCAACCCACGCGTTCGAGATCACATACCCCATTACATGATCATGCTCGACAAGCTGCGCCGCAGCTCGCATCTTTTCGACGTATTGCATTTCCATATCGATGCATTCCAGCTGCCGCTGTTCCGGGATATGGCTTTCAAGACGCTGACCACGCTGCATGGACGCCAGGATCTACCAGACCTGCTTCCTCTTTACCGCGCCTTTCCGGATATGCCGCTCGTGTCCGTCTCGAATGCACAGCGTCAGCCGATCGCAGATGCAAGCTTCGCGAAAACCATCCATCACGGTCTGCCACTTGATCTGCTTACGCCGAGTTATCAAGCGCGTGGCGGCTATCTCGCCTTTCTCGGCCGGATTTCCTGCGAAAAGCGTCCGGATCGGGCAATCGCCATCGCCAACGCGCTAGGCCTTCCGCTGAAGATCGCCGCTAAGGTGGATAAGGTTGACGAGAGCTATTTTCGGGAAGTGATCTCCCCTTTGCTTGATCGACCCGGCGTGGAATTCGTGGGCGAGATCGACGATCGGGGCAAAACCAAGTTTCTCGGCGAGGCGCTCGCATTGCTCTTTCCGATCGATTGGCCCGAGCCCTTCGGGCTCGTCATGATCGAAGCCATGGCCTGCGGAACACCGGTTCTTGGCTTTCGCTGCGGCTCCGTCCCGGAAATCATCGACGATCATATCACGGGACGCGTGGTTGCGACGGTCGACGAAGCGATCCGGGTATTGCCCGAGGTGATCCGACTTGATCGGCGCGCCGTAAGGTTGCGCTTCGAGGAGCGCTTCTCGGCTGCGCGCATGGCGAAGGATTATGTCAATGTCTATCGCGGCATGAGCCGAAGCGCCGAGCCGGTCCTTGCCCAAGACGACCGAGCGCTGCGATCCAACGTCATCGCCCTCCCGAGAAAGAACGGCATCGAGTACCATGCGAGTTGAGACGCTACCTCGAACAGGAGAAGATGCCGATCGCTCGATCGACACGATGGCGGAGGCGCCGTTTTACATCCCCTCCACCGGTCCGTCGGCACGGCCGCGCCGAACACTGAAACACGCCGATACTTTCGCGGTATTCGATAGCCACGGCGATATGGGCGCGTCGGCCGGCGGTCCCGACGGCCTTTTCGACCATGATACGCGCTATCTCTCTCGGCTCGAATTGTTGATCGACGGGATGCAACCCCTCCTCCTCGGATCAAGCGTTCGCGATGACAATCTGACGCTGACCGCCGATCTCACCAATGCCGATATTTTCTATGACGGGCATATTATTCTGCCACGCGACACCCTTCATGTCGTGCGTACCGCCTATCTCTGGAAGGGTGTCGCGCATCAACGCATTGCCGTCGGCAACCACGGTGAGGCGCCAATCGCATTCACGCTGACCGTCTTGTTCGGCAATGATTTCGCCGACCTCTTCGAGGTGCGCGGCCAGCGACGCCAGCGGCGAGGCCTGCTCAGCGAGGTTGTTCGCAGCGCGAGCGAAGTCGCCTTCACATATATCGGTCTCGATGGAGCAACGCGGCGGACAGAGCTGCGCTTCGACCCGCCGCCGGCTCAGCTCATCACCAGTGCCGCCACCTATCAGCTGAGGCTCGAAGCGGGTCAGTCCATATACATTTACTTTTCGGCCGAATGCCATGGCTTGCAACCTCCCAGGCCCATGACTTTCTTCAAGGGGTTGATGGCCGCCAATCGCGATCGCCGATTGTCGTCCCAACATTCAGGCACCGTAGAGACCTCGAACCAGGTGCTGAACGAGGCCCTGTGCCGCTCCATGGCCGATCTTCGCATGCTGATCACGGAAACCCCGGAGGGTGCTTACCCTTACGCCGGCATCCCTTGGTACTCCACGACCTTCGGGCGTGACGGCCTGTTCACGGCCCTGCAAATGCTCTGGTGCGATCCGTCGATCGCCAAGGGCGTGCTCAAGCGCCTGGCCGCGTTCCAGGCGCCCGTATTCGACGCAGCCGCGGATGCGGAGCCCGGTAAGATCCTGCACGAGATGCGTGGCGGCGAGATGGCCGCGCTCAAAGAGGTGCCCTTTGGTCTTTATTACGGCTCGGTCGATGCAACACCGCTCTTCGTGATCCTGGTCGGCCTTTACGTCGAACGCACCGGCGACGAGTCCACTTTGCGACGGCTGTGGACAGCTGTGGAGCGGGCTCTCCATTGGATGGACTCGTCAGGCGACTTGGATGGCGACGGCTTCCTCGAATATAGCGGGATCAGCGAGCAGGGGCCGCAGCACGGTCTACGGAACCAGGGGTGGAAGGATTCGTTCGACGCCGTATTCCACGCCGACGGCGCACTGGCGCAGGGGCCGATTGCGCTGTGCGAGGTGCAGGGCTACGCCTATGCGGCGAAGCGATTGGCCGCACAGTGCGCACGCCGCTTGGGCCACAGCGATATGGCGGAGAAACTCGATCAGGCCGCGAGCCAGCTGGCCGAGAGATTCGAGGAAAAATTCTGGTGCGAAGACATCGACCTCTACGCGATTGCGCTCGATGGGGAGAAAAAGCCTTGTCGCGTCCGGGCTTCGAATGCCGGCCATCTTCTCTGGACGGGTATTGCACGTCCGGATCGAGCTCGTCGCGTCGCCGACGTGCTGATCTCGGCGGATTTCTTTTCCGGTTGGGGAATTCGGACCATCGCCAAGGGTGAGCCGCGCTATAATCCCATGTCCTACCATAACGGCTCGATCTGGCCGCACGACAATTCCCTCATTGCGCTCGGTTTGTCGCGATACGGGCTTCACCAACACGTGGATAAGGTATTCGAGGCGGCATTCGCCGCCGCGAGTTATATGGATTTGCGCCGGCTTCCGGAATTGTATTGCGGCTTTCGTAGACGGCGCGGCGCTGGACCGACGCTCTATCCGGTGGCCTGTTCTCCACAGGCCTGGGCGAGCGGCTCTCTATTCCTCATGATTCAGGCCGCGCTCGGCATCGAATTCGCGCCGGACGCAAGAGAGATCCGCTTCAGAAACCCACGCCTACCCGCTTCGGTCAACCAGATCATATTGCGTCATCTCGCAATGAGCGGCACCACAGTCGACATCGCGCTCAGGCGCACGGGAACGCATGTTTCTATGCGCGTCCTGTGCAACAGCGGAGCGGTTCAAGTCTCGATGATCGTCAGCTGAACCGCCGATCAGCGAGCCTCGGACTGTTTTCAATATTGGGTGAAGAGTCGATCGGGCGCTCCCACCACCGGGATATATGGCGGACAGATCGATTGAGGAAGGGCGGCGCAATATATGGCGCGAATGCGAGACCAATTGCGCGCTCGATCACCTATGCGCCGGCTATGGTCGGCGACAGCTCAAGATCGCCGGTTGTCAGGCCTAGGACGGTACAGCAATGCCGCTTCCCGCCGTCAGGAAGGGCCTCATCCTCACCTAATTGTTCCATAATCTCGCGTACGTTTCCCTTGACCCGCACAGTGTGCTGGCCGTCGAATTCTATGAGCGACGAGGCACCGCCGTGGACGTCGCTATTCGGCGCAATTAATCTGACAAAGCTGGGGTTGACAGCGACAAAATCGCCATCAATTCTTTGGAGCATTTTTAGGGCTTGCACGTTCGCTCCCTCGAACTTGAGTTCCAATCTGCGCTATCATTGCGTGAGCTTTGGATCATCACAAAAAGCCCGCACTCCTTCGAGACGTCGCTCACCACCATCGCTTGATGATCAGCGCTAGCACGACGCCGAAAACAGCGAGGCCCAGGGCGATCGCGAAATGGCGCCAATCGGGCCGATGGGGCGAAGGTTGGTCGGACATTCCGGCAGCATAGCGCCTGCTCAAAGGAACCCCGCGCTCTTTCGAGGCGGGGCTGAGTTTGTGGAGAGATAAAGAAACCTCCCATAGACGAAGATCGAACGCGCTGGCGCCGCGACGGTTCCCGCGCGGCTTGCGCTCAGCTCTTGAAATCGACACCCGCGCGAAGCGTCGTCTGGCTGACGAATACGACTCTACTCATTGGAGATTCGATTTATTCGCCCGCTTCGTCCGCCCTTTTGACGGCGTCACGCAGGTTGTCCTTCGCCTGCCCGAAAGCATTCTGGACCTTGCCGGCGATCTTGTCGGCTTTGCCCTCGGCTTTCAGCTTCTCATTGCCGGTAATTTTGCCGGCCATCTCCTTGATGGCGCCTTTGGCCTCTTTGGTCGCGCCCGTGATGCGATCTGTATCCATCGTGATCTCCTGTGCTGGGATGACTGACCCACCGATCAGCCGGTTCGTTCGCAGGGCTATTTCTTGCCGTGCTCCTCGGCATGCGCCTTCGCTGCTTCTTCAGCATGCCCTCTGGCGTGAAACGCATGGCCCATCGCTGTGTGAGCATGGTGAGCCGCCTTCTCGTGATGTCCGGCCTCGTGATGCTTGGCCGCTTCTCCGTGGTGCCGCGCGACATGCGCGGCGTGTTCCGCTGCCTTTTTGTGGTGTTCCGCAGCTTTCTTCGACATGGGATTTTCTCTCCTGATGAGGCCCAACCCTTAGATGCAACGCGCGGAGGTGGTGGTGGTTCCGTCGTGCGGCGCGACGATGAAACTTGGCTGAGCATCAACGACGAGTTGGTGATGCTCGCTCGCGAGCGGGATGGTCGCGGACACCGCAAATCGTCAGGCGACACGACGCCTCATTGGCTCTGCACTCCTGCCGCGGCGATGGGCTGGGGCATGGCACAGGGCGCAGACTTATGGATCAGGCTCTAGGAGTCACCGGCCACTTCGGGGCACCAATCGCGTACGACACGCGCCACGGATCAAAACGGTAAGTTGCGCGTTTCTTCCTTAGAGGCACGCAATGCCGGACATCAACTATAACATCGACAGTGAGCTAGCCCGCTCAATTTGGAGGGCATTCGGTCGATTATGGTTCCCGTTGTCCGTCTCTCTGGCCCCGCTTTGAAAACGATCGACGTGGATATCGCCAATATCGCTCGAAACTTGCCGAGGAGCATCTAATGATGGCCGACAGGTCCGATGAGCAAGCCTCGATGGCGGCCGAGGTCCGGCGCTCCAGGCGCACGCTGAGCTATTCCGACGAATGGATCAGCACGATATATGCCTTGCTGGTCACGATAGGTGCCGGCTATTTCTTTTGGCAATTTCCGGACTGGCACTCGACGGATGTCGGTCTGTACAAGTACCTGGCGCCCTGGCTGGTACTGCTCTATCTCGGACCTCAGATTTATCTCCTGATGTCTGCATTGCGGCACAGCCAAAACGTGTCCATCATCGATCTCGTTGCTGCGGTATTGCCGGCTGGATTGGGTGCTCTCCTTCTCGTCGATTACGTTCGCGGCAACTCCCACCTTTCCGGGGAGCAGCTCAATCTTCTCTTCGTCATGATCGGCACAAGTCTTACCGAGGCCGGGCTCACGCTCAAGACGCGTTTCGAAATGAAAGGCAGGACGTTCCAATCGGTCTGATCCCGTCCATCCTCGCTCCGGGTAGTCGGGATCCGAATGAGGCTGTCCAATCCGGCTTCCGCACCCGTTTGAAACCGCATCTCGCCCCACCATAACTTTCCCTCCGTTTCGAGATGGACTCTAACAGGCGGGCGCGGCGTCGAGCGCGCGTTGAATGGCCCGAGCGAGGTCGGGCTCACGAAAAGGCTTCTGGATCACTACCGCGCCCGGCCTCAGTGCCTGGACGCTCAAAACATCGCCACTGACGAAGACATGCGGCACGAACCCGGCGCGGAGGATTGCGTCGACGGCCGAGACGCCGCTCCCCCTGGCCAACCGCGCGTCGACGATCATCAGGTCCGGCCTGCATCGAGCAGCCGCGGCCACCGCACCCGCCTCGGTGGCCTCGATCGCGCAAACGTCGTAGCCCAACTCCGCGAGCACGTCGGCTAACAGCATGGCGATCAGGGCATCGTCCTCCATCACCAGGACGCTGAGCGCTCTCATGGATTCACTTCACCTCCGGCCCCCTTCGTTGATCCAGCTTTCGATCTGATCGTCCGGCTCCGACGCGGCGCAGTCCGATCGACGACCCGCCGATTCCCCTTATAGCGAAGGGGCGATCGCCGAGTGCAGGCTCGGAAACTACTCAGACCCACTCCCCTGGGGGTGATCAGCGCCCACAGCCACAGCCGCCGGGATTTGAGCGGGCCGGCCAGTTACTCTTTGCCGCGATATTGGGCGATGACCGGCTCGATCCGTGTGATCGCATTCTTCAGGTTCTTGACTTCTCTGGCGGTCACGTCGGCCATGAAGCCAGGCGGCCCTTGTCTAATCATCATGTCACCGGACTCCAGTGGCTTGAGGTGTTGCTTGATTTCGGCAATCTCGGCCTCGAGGTGCCGAACGAAATCGTCTCTGATGGCCATTTTGATGCTCCACGCGCGTAGCGACCGGTTTGCCAACTTGGCGAATTGAACGACTCGGTCAGCTTCACCGCCGCTTCAGCGGCGAAAGGCGGATATCAAGGCAAACGTTTTCGCGGCTCGCTAGTTCCCGCCCCTCCTCAACTTGGTCCCGCTCTGATCCGAGTCATGACGATCGAATCGTGCCTATCCTCGAGCTTCACGTAACCGAGCTTGAACCACCCACCCAAAGCGCATCTCAGCGCCCCAGCGTCGAGGCTTCTTCTTGCGAGGCAGTGCCTGCGCCCTGGAACCAACCACGCAGATTGGCCGTTACCTCTGAACATTCACGAACGGGAGCGCACGCGATGGCCGATTCGAAGCCCGAGAAGGTTGCTGGACGCGAGAAGGAACCCGAGCTCTCAGCGACGGTTACGGACGAGCTTCGCGAAGAGGAAGGCGAGGCCACTCCTGCCGAAGATGAGCGCGCGAGGACGCCTCAAGGGGTCAAGCCCCTCATCGCGATAATGACCCCGACCACGAGGAAGAAGACTTCATGAAGGCGAGGACGCACGGCGGCGCACCAGGCGCGAGCAACGAGGCAAAGACGCCGCCGACGCCCTTCCCGGCCGCATCCGAACCGTCAGGAAGTCAGCTTCACGCGCGCCACTGAGTAGAAGTACCGGCTTGCCAGATGAGCCGATCAGCATAGCATGAGCCGATCACTGGCAGCGGCACTGTCCGGGGCGTCGGTGACCGAGAGACGCTTTTGCGCTCCCGCCTTGTGAGGCTGAGGAGTGTTATCATGACCGATCTACGCAAGCCGCCGTTTGATCCAAAATACGTGCAGAGCAAGTCCGCGCATGAGCTGGTGCGCGACCTCCTTAAACTCGCCGAAAACACCGTCGAAGGCGCAAAGATCGCCAACGAAAGCTCGCAGCGGCGCCTGTCACAGCAGGACCTGAATTTAGATTCGTGGCCAACCGGGAGTAGGATCCGAGAAAGCTTCTAATCCCGCTGATTTGCCCGCACTTAGAAGGGCATCGGGCTACCTTGCAAGGTCAATCGCGACCGGAGCAGATCGATGTATCTCTCGAACGAAAGCCTTGTTGTCATATTGGTAGTCGGCGTCGTTGCGGGCTGGCTGGCGGGTCAAATTGTGCGAGGAACGGGATTCGGACTCATCGGCGATCTTGTGGTCGGAGTTATCGGTGCGTTCATTGGCGATTGGCTTCTGCCCCGCATCGGCATTCATTTGGGAAACGGAATCGTCTCCGCGATCATAAATGCCACGGTCGGAGCTATTTTGCTTTTGCTCTTGGTGAGGCTCGTTCGCAATCGTGGCCGATGGCGCCAAAGCTGGTGGCGCTAGATCCACCGCGCATCGGCTGCATTAATGCCCGCTCAGCGCGTCCAACACCATTCCGATCGGGACCGCAGCCTTTCTTTCACGGCTTCTGTTGAGAGCGTGCGAGACGTTTCTCATGGGACGCCCTGAATGCACTCTGCCAAGTTGGCGAGTTTCGCACGGCGCAGTGTGGAACCGACGTGATCCAAGCTTGGGAACGGCGTTAAACGAAGGACGCTACAATGTTCAATATCAAACTCATCATGACTGCGGCTGCATTAGTTGTTGCCATCACCGCGTTGTCGATCGGAAGTGCGCAAGCTCGACCTTTGCTGCATCAGCAAATGCCGGGCCGGACAATCGCGATCGGAAAGATCGACTCGAACGCTCCTCTGCCACCAATCAATCCGTTCAGGCCCATCCGGATCGCCATGACGACGTCGGTCCATTGAAGCATTGCGTCGGTCGGCTCGAGGATTTCGATTATCCCCTCTCTTTCGACGTCGAGGGCAGGAACCAATGGGCTCCAGCGCGCGTTTATCTAGTATCGACAAGTTTAAGGAGATTTCTCATGCGAATTCCCGTTATGATTATTGCTCTGACCGCCGCGGTTTCCTTCGCCGCACCCGCAATGGCAACTGAGCGAGGCGCCGTGGGTGGCGCAGTTGTGGGAGGAACGGCCGGTGCGATTGTTGGCGGCCCGGTGGGCGCAGTCGTAGGCGCCGGAGCTGGCGCGGTCGTAGGCGGCGGGGTGACTGGGCACCGGTACACCCACCGCTATGGCTATCACCGCTATGGCTATCACCGCTATGGCTACCACCGCTATGGCGCCCGGCACTATCATTCTTACCGGGGTTAAGCTTCTTTGAACGACGACGCCCCGCGTTGCCTTTGGGCGCGGGGCGATCCTTTGCTCATCGATTAGTGCTGCCCGCCCCTTATCGGCCCTTGCCGATGCCGCCGGCTCGATGTCACACCAAGCAAGATGCGGCAGGAAATGCGAGGCCGGCTCCGCAAGCAGCAGATAGCGGCCGCGCAAGAAGCTGCACGATCGGCCGCGGCGAAGCGTCGCAGCGGGATCGCTATGTCACAGCGCGCCATGATGGCGGGGCTTCTGTTTCGCCGAGAACCCGGCGGCTCGGCGTGTCGCCTCGCTCTCCCCATGCCTCCCGTGAATCGCCGCGACGCGGAAACGATGATAGCATGCGCCACGCTTCCGGCAGGGAGGCAGCCTTCAGAGAACAAACGCAGAATGTCAGGAAGCCGTCCGCATCAGGCCAAGGCGGCCCGACCGCGATCAGGCGGGCGCCCCTTGGCTGCGCGCGGCCCTCAGGACTTTCCGGTCGTCGGCATAGGTGCCTCGGCGGGCGGTCTTGATGCCTGCCGGAAGCTGGTTGGCGCACTGCCGGCCAGCAACGGCATGGCCTTCATCCTGGTCCAGCATCTCGATCCGACCCACGAAAGCATGATGGTCGACCTGCTGGCCGGCTACACCGCGATGACGGTGCGCCAGGCGACGGATGGAATGCTGCTCGAGTGCGAGCATCTTTACGTCATTCCGCCCGCTACCTATCTCTCCGTCGCCAACGGCGCCCTGCGCCTCTCGCAACCCCAGGCGCGCCATGGTGCGCGCCTCCCTTTCGACTTCTTGCTGCACTCCATGGCTGAGGAATGCGGTGATCGCGCTATCTGCGTGATCCTTTCCGGGACAGGGGCCGATGGCAGCCTCGGGCTGAAAGCCGTGAAGGAGAAATCCGGGCTTGTCATCGCGCAGGATCCCGACGAGGCCGGCTTTGATGGCATGCCGCGCAGCGCGATCATGACGGGCGCGGTGGACCTTGTGCTGCCGGTAGCGAAGATTGCAGAAGCGCTCGTCACATACGACCGGCGAATGGGCCTCACCCACACCCAAAACGGCTTGCTGCCGTCGGATGGCGCGCAAGATTGGTTGCCGAAGATCATCGACCTGCTTCGCACGAAGACGGCCCATGATTTCACGCTTTACAAGCAAGGGACACTGCAGCGCCGGATCGAGCGGCGCATGGCGATAGCCGCGATTGCGACCGACGACGTGGATCGGTATCTCGAATTTCTGCGGAGCGACACAAGCGAGCTCGACCTTCTTGCCAAGGACTTGCTCATCAATGTCACGAGCTTCTTCCGCGATCCGGCAGTGTTCGATTTCTTGGCAGAAAAGATCGTGCCGGAGCTTGTCCGCAAACAGGCGCCCGATCACCCCCTCCGTATCTGGGTTGCGGGGTGCAGCACAGGGGAAGAAACCTATTCGCTTGCCATGCTCTTCCGCGAGCAGATCACGGCAGCGCAGCGCAACGTCAAGCTCCAGGTCTTCGCCTCCGATGTCGACCCGGACGCTGTAGCGAGGGCTCGAGAGGGACTTTACCCGGAAACGATCGCGGCGGAGGTGTCGGCGGCGCGGCTTGCCCGCTTCTTCGCAAAGGAAGATCAAGGCTACAGAGTATTGCCTGAGCTGCGCGCGGCGGTGGTGTTCACGGTACAGGATGTGCTGGCCGATCCGCCATTCTCACGCCTCGACCTGGTTTCATGTCGGAATCTTCTGATCTATCTGCGCCCGGAGGCACAGGCGAAAGTCGTCTCGCTTTTCCATTTCGCACTGCGCGAGGGCGGCATTCTTGTTCTCGGCAGCTCGGAGACGATCGGCAACCTCGACGGTCGCTTCGAGTTGATATCCAAGTCGGAGAGGCTCTATCGGCACATCGGTCGCAGCCGGCCCGGAGAGCTCAATCTTTCAAGGATATCCGGCGACGGCGTGCGATCCCCTGCACGGCCGGGACAGGGACATGCGCCCTCGCGCCAATCCGCCCTCGCCGACCTGTGTCGACGCCTGGTGATGGAGGCCTTCGCGCCGGCGGCGGTACTGATCAACCGCAAATACGAGTGTCTCTATTTCCTGGGACCGACAGACTTCTATCTCAAGGTCGCGCCGGGGCACCCCCAACATGATCTGCTCGCCCTGGTGCGTGAGGGCATTCGTACCAAGCTGCGGTCGGCAATCCAGCTTGCCTGTCAAGAGAACACGCGAATTGTCGTCGCCGGCGGCCGGATGAAGCGCAACGGCGACGCACTCTCGTTCAGCATCGCGGTGCAGCCGGTGCTGAGCGAGGGCGAGGAACTGCTGCTGATCTGCTTCGTCGACGAGCCGAAGCACGGACGCAGGCGAGGTCATCCGACGCCTCCGGGAGACGTAGCGCGGGTCGCCGAGTTGGAGCAGGAACTCGAGGCCACGAGGACCGAGCTCCAAGGGGCGATCCGCAACCTTGAGATTTCGAGCGAAGAGCAGAGGGCGATCAACGAAGAGGCATTGTCAGTCAATGAGGAATTCCAATCGACGAATGAGGAGCTGCTGACCTCCAAGGAGGAATTGCAATCGCTCAACGAGGAGCTGACGGCCCTCAACAGCCAGCTTCAGGAAACCTTGGAGCGGCAGCGCACGACGTCCAATGATCTGCAAAATGTCCTGTACAGCACCGATGTTGCGACGCTGTTCCTCGACACCAACCTCAATATCCGCTTCTTCACGCCGGCGACCAAGTCGCTCTTCAGCGTCATTCCAAGCGATGTCGGGCGGCCGCTCGCCGACCTCAACTCGCTATCTGCCGACGGCACGCTCCTCGCGGATGCCCGAACCGTGCTGCAAACCTTCGTGCCGATCGAGCGCGAGATCGAGGCGCAGAGCGGCGCCTGTTATCTGCGTCGCATATTGCCCTACCGCACCCATGATGAGGGGGTCGAGGGCGTCGTCATCACCTTTGCCGATATCACGGAACGCAGGCACGTGGCAGATGCGCTTGAGGCAGCCAAGCGGCAAGCGGATCTGGCGAATGTCGCGAAGTCGCGCTTTCTCGCTGCGGCGAGCCATGACCTCCGCCAACCGCTGCAAACGCTTGCCCTGCTTCAAGGACTGTTGGCGAAGATCGTCGTGGGGGAGAAAGCACAAAGGCTGGTCGCAGGAATCGACGAGACGTTGGGCGCCATGTCGGGCATGCTGAACACTCTGCTCGACATCAACCAGATCGAAGCCGGCACCGTGCGCGCCGAGTTGGTCGGTTTCCCGATCAACGATCTGCTCGACCGGATGCGAGATGAATTCACCTATCACGCGCAAGCACAGAAGCTTGCACTGCGCGTGGTTCCCTGCAGCCTTTCGATACACAGCGATCCGCGCCTGCTCGAGCAGATGCTCCGCAACCTTTTGTCGAACGCCCTGAAATACACCAGACGCGGCAAGGTGCTGCTCGGATGTCGACGGCGCGAAGGAATGCTGAGCATCGAGATCTGGGACACCGGGATCGGTATCCCCGACGAGGAGCTGCAAGCGATCTTCGAGGAGTATCATCAGCTCGACAATGCGGCGCGCGAACGCAGCCGCGGTCTCGGCCTCGGTCTTGCCATCGTACGGCGCTTGGGGAATTTGCTGGGGCATAAGGTAGGCGTCCGCTCGCGCCCTGGCCAGGGATCCGTCTTCTCTGTCGAGGTGGTGCTCCCGGCTGGCGAGATAGCGGCGCACTCCGAGCATCGGCGGCACGGCTTTGATGGCGGAATCGTCGAAGGTGTTCGCCGCACCGGCGAGATCCTGGTCGTCGAGGACGACCCCGCGCTGCGCGACCTGCTCGAGCTCCTTCTCAAGGACCAGGGCCATCACGCTATATCGGCGCCGGACGGCATCGCGGCGCTGGAATTGGTGGCGCGAGGAACGATCCGGCCCGACCTCATACTCGCCGATTACAATCTCCCCAATGGCTTGAACGGGGTCCAGGCTACCGCGAAGCTACGGGAAAGGCTCCATCGTCAGGTTCCGGTCATTATTCTGACCGGCGATATATCGACCTCTGCGTTGCGCGATATCGCGCTCCAGCCGTGTGTACGGCTCGACAAGCCGGTGAAGCTGAAGGAGCTGACGCGAGCCATCCGGCGGCTCCTGGCGATATCACTTTCCATGCCGAGCGTGCGTGCTCCGCACCCTACCGATACGGCCGGCACTGCGGGGCGGCCCCTCATCTTCGTCGTCGACGACGACAGCCACATCCGCGAGGGGATTCGCGCCGTGCTCGAGGAGGATGGCCTGACCGTCGAGGATTATGCGGATTGCGAGGCATTCCTCGACGCTTATCGTCCCGGCGGCGAAGCATGTCTCCTAATAGATGCCTACCTGCCCGGAATGAGTGGGCTCGAATTGCTCGAGCGGCTCAGTGACGCGGGCCATCGGCTGCCGGCCATCATGATCACCGGCAATAGCGATGTGTCCATGGCGGTCCATGCCATGAAGGCGGGCGCTTCCGACTTCATCGAGAAGCCGATCGGCCGAACGGAACTCATCGCCAGCGTCGAGCGTGCTCTCGAGCAGTCGCGAGATTCGAGCCGGCTGTTCGCTTGGCGGGAGACCGCGGCGAACCACATCGCAGGCCTCACTGCACGACAGCGCCAAATCATGGAGATGGTCCTCGCCGGCCACCCCAGCAAAAACATCGCCGCGGATCTCGGCATCAGCCAACGCACGGTCGAGAACCATCGCGCCTCGATCATGAAGAAGACAGGCTCGAAGTCTCTTCCGGCATTGGCCCGACTGGCACTTGCCGCTGCCTGGATTGGCGCCGATGAACCGCTCGTGCAACGTGAACCTTCAATCGGGGCAGCGCGGCAAATCGCCAGTAGGTAATTTCCGAGCCTGGCGCGGGTGCGAGGGAGATTCAGGTCAATGCCATGACCGCAAAATTCAAAATCGGCGATCATGTGAGCTGGAATTCTGAGGCCGGTCGCGTCAGCGGCGTAATCATCCAGATCCATACCCGCGAGACCGAATACAAGGGACATCCGCGCCACTCCAGCGAGGATGAACCGCAGTACGAGATCAAGAGCGACAAGACCGAGCACATCGCGATGCACAAAAGTGGCGCGCTGCGCAAGATCGACTGAGGAATGCGGCGTAGGCTTTCAGCGAATTGCGATATTGCGGGACGAAGAGCGTTGGTCTCGACTTCAACACCCGCGCGCCGGCGGGGCCCGGTCTCGACTCTGCGCTGTGATTCGTCCGGTCTGCTTACCGGCAACCAGACCGCCGGGCTCAAGATTGATTCGAGCAAGCTCCGCGAAGGCGCCTTTCGGATATTTGTCCAGATAGGCCCGGAACATGTCGGGGTTGCCTTTATCCTTGACACTGTTCCAGAAGGTCAGCTCAACCTCGTCACCATCCGTGTGGACAGGAGGCTCTGCAGCGACTTCCTGCAAGGTCTTCAACCTGGCGCTAGCAAGGGCCACGAACTCTCCCTCGGGGTAGCGTTGGAGATAGGCCTCGAGCTCCACGCAGTTGCTGCTATCCTTGGCCGCCTCCCAGAAAGCGAGCTCGACTTCAAGCGATGCCGCTTCGGATCTCCCGGAGCCGGCTCCCTCCTCAGCGGCAGCGATTAAAGCGTCTCGGCGTGTTTGTGCCAAAACGGCAAACGGCCCGTCGGGGTAGCGCTCCAGGTAGACGCAGAACTCCACGGCATTCTCGCTATCCTTGATCGCGTCCCAGAAGGCGAGTTCGACCTCTGCATCCCCGGCCAACGGAGATGGGGCCACGGCCAAGCCGTCCTCCCCCGGGGCTTCAAAGTGTGGGTCGACGGTCTCTCCGGGAGGTGCCTCCCCAATTCTCACCTTGAAGGCGCGCACAGGATGCGCGATGTTTTTCACCTTCTGTTCGCCGAGATCATCGAATACGACGATGCGATGCTTGCGCAGGTGATCGCGCACACCTCGTGATACGCAAATGCCGCCGGGTTCCGCGAGCGACTCCAACCGAGCCGCGATGTTGACGCCATCTCCAAAGATGTCGCCGTCCTTCATCATCACGTCTCCGACATTGATACCGATGCGCAATAATAACCGACGTTCTTCATCGAGCTCAGCGTTTTCTGAAACAAGAACCTGTTGGATCTGCACCGCGCAGTTGACAGCGGAAATGACACTTCCGAATTCAGCAAGGACTGAGTCGCCCGCGGTGCCTGTTATACGTCCGCCGAACTCGCTGATCGAAGCGTCGATGATAAGCCGATGGCTGGACAGCACTGTGAGAGTTCTTATCTCGTCGCGCTCCATGTGGCGGCTGAAGCCTTCAAAGTCAGCCGCCAGTATCGCGACGAGCTTTCGCTCCAGATGCGGGGCCTCCATACCAATCCCATGTCTGCGGAAGCGTCCGTTACGCCCCCTAACGGTCGCCCAAGTATAGTCGACCTGACCAGTTAACGTAGAAGGCTGCATGGAGTTCCACTGGATGTTCAGATAGAAGTCACTTGACTTGAAAATGCGATCTGAATTTCGATTGGGTCGGATCTTCCGCGCTCCACGGGTGGCCCGCCGCCGGCCCGTGCTCACGGATGTGCTGGGCCAACAGCCGCGTCGTCCGTACCTCGTGCGGATTGCCGAGATCCTTGGCCTTGCGGCAGGCCAGGTCGACGATGAAGCTGCGCGCCGCCATCAGCGATCACGGGCTCGCGTCCGGGCCTCGGGCTGTCGTCGAGAGCTTGCATCACCCCTAGACGCGACGCCCCGCGCAGGCAGCGTTCGACCGTCCGATGCGTAACGCCGATGGCGCGTCCAACAGCGTAGAAGGATGGCGTCTCCCGATAGGCCAGCAGCATGCGCGCCCGCTCGATCCGGCTCGCCGATCCCGACCGTGACCGCACAATCAGGTGGAGGTTGCACGGCGCAAACGCATACCTGCGCTATTCATTGTTCGCCCGTCACCGGTTTCACAAATTGAGCCAGCGCGCGATCGCCGGCCTCCTCTGCTATCCCCTCTGAGGCAAACGATTCTTGCGAGCTTGCAAGGGCGAGGTTGAATGGAATTCCGCACCTATCTGTCTCGCGAATTTCCCAACCAAAGCACGCGGGCCCTTCAAGAGCTTTGATTTGAACTATGAGCTTTGCCATCCATCCAATACGGCGCGGACGTCGGATAGGTTCCATCGTCACGGCGATTCCCCCATGCCTGAAAAAAGCCCAGGCGCGCTCTTTCGAGGCGGAACGCGGCCAGAATGGCGGCCCATCTAGGTAGATTCCGATCCTCACGCGGGAGATGGCGCGTGCATTATGCTCTGGCCATCATCGGAGCGGCATTGTCCAGGACGCCGATGACCGAAAGTGTGATGGGCATGCCCTCCGGCAGCTATGATCCCGAAACCCTCCACACGCTGTACGTCGTGGTTGATGCTGTTTGGAATGATCTGAACGCCGCGAACAGCAGTGTGCTATCGTCTGCGGGCGCAGCCAAAGCGAAAGCGACCATCACCAGAAACCTCCTTGCGGCAATCGACTCCGGTGAGTGCGATCCTGATCGGCTGAAGCTCCTTGCACTCGAGGGGCTGGAGGTCGCCCGTAGGCCTCAGCGTCACGACGAGGGCGAGATGCTCCGGCTAGGGTGGCACAGTTGTAGCGTTACCCCAGCCTAAAGAAGCGGCGCGGCTTCAGGCGGCGGGAAAACTGCGTGCTCCGGTGGTCGAGGGCCGGAAAGGGGGTGAGGGAAGCTATTTGTCGTTTCGCGAATGAGCTGTGACATTTCATCGTCAAGCTTGTGCAGTACGTCCATCAACCTCACGTGATCATCGCTGCCCTTGTTGAAGCCGATAGTGCCGTTCTTGTCACAGTGCCGAGCGTCGAGTCCTAGCTGTTTCATGACGTATCCCTGGGCTTGAACCATTCCTAAAGACATACTTTCTTCCACCCAAGTCGGTTCCATTGGAACCTTTGTCGGTCTTGCTCGCTTAATACTTCATGGCCACAAAGCGCGAGGGACGACCCGACCGACATTTCGTTGGGAGAGGTGCGAGGCGGAGGCTGACGATCGTGCTTATCGGTCTGCTCGCGGCCGGCGTGTCCATTTCCAGTTGGGCAGATGCTCCCAAGGGCCGCGTCGGCGCAGCGACTTCCGGACCGTCGCCCGTGGGCCAAACTCCCGCGGCGCTTGTGCAGCAGCCCTTGCCCGGTGCGCCGGCAGATTGCGCGAAGTCGGTAGTGCCGGGGGTCATGGCGAGGCTGACTGCGCCGCCAGACCAAAAACAGCCGCCAACGGCAAGCGGGGCGCGCCTTTCGAAGCGCGGCGGCGGGAAGGCGAAGGACGATACCGGCGGCGCTGCGCTGTCCGATGACCCGTCGCCGACCGTCGCGCCAGAAACTCTCAGCTGCACAAAAGCCGCCGCACAGCGCTATGCCGACATCGCGGATCATGGCGGCTGGCCGCCCCTGGCGAAGCCCCTCAAGCAGGGCGCAAATCCCGGCGACCTCGCAATCCTCCGGGAGCGCCTGGGAATTGAGGCCGATCTTGGCCCGCTGCCGAATGAGACGGCGCGGAGCGCTCGGTGGGACGATGCTCTCACCAAGGCCTTGAAGCATTATCAAGCCAGGCTCGGACTTCGGCAGACCGGTATCCTCGATGCGACCACCTTGAGGGCGCTCAATGTTTCGGCCGCGGACCGCGCGAGAGAGCTGCAGCAGAGCGCGCAACGGCTAGCGGTTGCGCAAACCCTCCCGTTCGACAAGCGCTTTGTCCTGGTGAATATCCCTGGTGCGGCCGTCGAGGCAGTCGACGGAGGCAGTGTGGTGCACCGCTACACCGCGGTGGTCGGCGGAAACGATCATCGATCGCCGCAAATCTTGGCAAAGATCACCGACATCATCGTGAACCCGACTTGGACCTTGCCTGCTTCCATCATCAAGAATGAGATCATCCCGAAGATGGTGAAGAATCCGCGCTACTTGTCCCGCATGAATATCAGGATCCTCGACGGACGCGGTCGAGAAGTAAATCCGCGCCGGATCGATTGGTCCTCGAACGAGGCGACGGAATACACGCTTCGCCAAGATGCAGGACGCAAGAATTCGCTCGGCACATTGAAGATCAACATGCCCAACAAGGAAGCCCTCTATATGCACGATACCCCGACCAAGTCCTCTTTCGCGCAGGACTATCGATTCCTGTCGCATGGCTGCGTGCGCGTCGACGGCGTCTACGACCTCGCCACCTGGCTGCTCGACGGAGTGAAGGGGCCCGACGGCGATCCCTGGGACGTCACCGCCATCAAGGACGCCGTCAAGGGCGATGAGACGCAGACGATCAAGCTCAAGCAGGCCGTTCCGGTCGCTTGGATCTATCTCGACGGCTGGGAAAGCAGCGACGGGACGGTGCATTTCCGCGAGGACATTTACGGCCTCGATCAGCCGCCTGCGGGCGGGCCCGTCTCGCTGGCGAAGTAGCCTCCGGTCCGGCGGTGGCCTGCCAATTCCGCCCTCGCGGCCCGCCGCATCTGAAGCCCGTTGGGAAAGCGCCACGGCTTGCCGTAGGCGCAGCGCTCGCTTGCTTGACGATCTCGGTTGTGAATGCGCGAGCGCAAGGCCAGCCGCCCCTGCCGCCGGTTCGCCCACCGGCGCCATCGTTGCAGACGCAGTCCCCGTCCTCGCGACCATTGCCGCCCGCGCAAACGCCGGCCGCAAAGCCATCGCCAGCGCAACCCTCCGAAGCCGCAGCATGCCTCGCCGAGCTCGGCGCGAGCGGTGTCAAGGCCGAATCCGTCCCTGCCCCTCCAGCCCCGCTCACCGATTGCGGCATCGCCGCGCCGGTGCGCCTGACCTCCGTCGGCCTGGCCAATGGCGCAACGCTCGATCTGCCCGATCGCCCAGTCCTCGACTGCGAATTCGCCGCCGTCTTCACGGCTTATGCACACGATCTGGTGGCTCCGCTCGGCGCGGCGATGCTCGGCTCGCAAATCGCTGCGCTCGGCACCGGGCCTGGCTATGAATGCCGGGGCCGCAACGGGGTCGCCGGCGCCAAGACGAGCGCCCATGGCAAGGGCATCGCCATCGATCTCGTCGAGATCGTGCTCGCCGATCATCGGCGCATTGCCGTCGCGCGTCAGGCGAACGCGACGGAGACGTTGTTCCTGCACACGATGCGGCAGGCCGCCTGCGGCTGGTTCACCACCGTGCTTGGCCCGGGCTCGGACGCCGCCCATGCCGAGCATTTCCATTTCGACATCGCACGGCATGGCGCGAGCGACACATATCGCATCTGTGAGTAGCGCGTCGCGGCAGCCGGTCGCCCGGCCACGATGCTGAGACCAGTCAAACTTTGTCTCGATCAAACGAGAGACGGTCGTCTAGAGTTTGTCCTTGCCGACGCGGTGGTCTCATTAGCCTTGCCGCCAGTGTGACCTCTGAAGACATCGCGCGGACGTTGGGTGAACCTTCAAACCGGCGTCAAGACCAGCACGGCCGGTAGCACAGAGACCGCACCGGTCCCAAACCCCTCGCGCACAGATCCCTATAAATCCTCACGCGACGGCAAGATCAGGTGCACGCTAGTACCCTGGCTGTCGATCTTCCGCTCGACTTGGCCGCCGAGCTGTTGGGCGAAGCCGTCGACCAGCCGGCCGCCGAGCCCGGAATCGGCGCGTTGGGGATCAACCCATTGGCCGTTGTCCGCGACCGTCAGGCGAAGCTCCCCGGGCACCCGCTTTAGGGTCACCAAGACCGTGCCCTTTGTATCGCCCGGAAAGGCATATTTGATGGCATTCGTCACGAGCTCGTTCACGATGAGCCCGATCGGAATTGCCCGATCGGTGGGCAGGAACTCGCTCTCGATGTCGGTCTTCAGCACGATGGACGTGCCGTCTTCCCGATTTACTGATTCGATGAGGTCGCGGCATAGCTCGTCCAGATAGGTCGCCGCATCGACCGCCTCAACCGTGTCGACTTTGCTGAGCTTGGAATAGAGCTGTCCAAGTGCGTTGATGCGATGCGAGACCCTTTCAAGCGCCGCTTTGCCCTCGCCGCTCTTGTGGCTCCGCGCTTCAATGCTGACCATTGCCGCGATAATCTGCAGGCTGTTCTTCACCCGGTGGGTTACTTCTTGCAACAGCATGCCGATGCGCTCATGCGCGATCGCGTGCTCGCGCTCAAGCCTCACGCGTTCGGTGACGTCTTCGATCGCCAGAAGGATCTGTTGTATCTTGTTGCCAGACTGATAAACCTTGCGTGCGTTGAGCACCATTACGCGCCAGCCGATTGACGGGAAGAACCGCTCAACTTCGAAGGCCTCGATGGATTTCCCGCCAGAAATGATTGTCTCGAGAGCGGTGCGGAGTTCGGGAATGTCCCACTGCTCGTTGCCGAGTTCATAGAGCTTCCGGCCGACCGCATCCTCTGGCGCGACTGCGAAAGTGTCGCAGAAGGAACGGTTCGCAAAGCGGATGGTAAGATCGGGCCCTAGCACGAGGATGCCTTCGCGGACCGTCTCCACGAGATCCAGTGGATTGACGTCGCGCATGGCAGCGGCTCCTGCACACCTTCCGATGACGGGACTCATCGTCGACAGCAAGAATACGATCTTGCGGGAGAGCTTACGTCAGCCTCCCGCCAGTCGTGATTGTTAGCTCGTTGAGGGGGTGTTGTCGGTAATGTACATTACCGATTGGGTGGGGGCTCGCCTTTTTTACGCGTATGTTTTGGGAAGATGAAAAGTGACGCGCGCCCGCACCAACTTATAGCATTCACAAGACGCCTCCACGAGGCCCTGACGATCACGTATCGTGACTTGCCGCCGGCCGCGCGCGATTAGGCCGGCACGTTCCAACTCCCGGGCAGCATTCGTGATGGTTGGCCTCTGGACGCCCAGCATTTCGGCGAGCAGATCCTGAGTGATCTGCAGTGTATCATCGTCACCGCGGTCACGCATCATGAGCAGCCAACGCGCTAGCCGCTCCTTGAGGCTGTGCGCACCATTGCACGCTACTGACACCAGGACCTGCTCGAGAAAGGCTTGGACGTAAGCGTACATGAGACTGCGGAATGACGGCATCGACCCCATGGCCCGTGTGAACGCCGCGCGCGACATCTTTGCTGCGCCCCCTGGGATCTGGACGAGAAGCCGGACCGAGGAACTCTTGGCACCGAAGACGGCTTGCACGGCCGTGCAACCCTCCCTACCGATCGTTGCCATCTCAATGATACTGCCGTCCGCATAAACTGCGACCACCGAGACGACACCGCTGTCGGGGAAGAATACATGGTCGAGCGAACTATCGGCGTCCATGAGGACCTGCTCGCGTTGGCAGCGAATTTGCTCAAGCTGCGGCAATAGCTGCTTGAGATTGGAGGATGGCAGGGCGAGCAAAAGCCGATTGCGGGGCCAATTTGATAAAGTGGTCATATCCGTAAACCTCGCTCGGTTCGCGTTAGTTCCACGAGGAAGCGAGTCTGGAATGTGTCCGACAAGGGTCGTTGATTGGGACAGAGGGTATCTCGCGGACAGCTCAGTCGCAGCTTTGCGCCAGCGGCTGAGGGGCTTCATGCGATGCCGGTGCTCTATCGGTGCGAGCGACGGGGGGCCGATGCCCACCGGACCTAGAGGCTGGAGGCGCCCCGCCTCGACAGAGCGCGGGGCTTTTTGTTGAGCAGGCGCTATGCTGTCGGCATGTCCAACGACGATCGCCCCGAGCCCAGCTGACGCCGCTTAGCCTTCGTCCTGGGCATCATCGTGCTCGGCGTCGTGGTCGGGCTTGTCGTCAAGTGCTGGTGACGGCAGGCAGCGCTGGGTCTTAAGCCGCGCTAACCATGGCCCGCGCATAGGCGACTTAGCGCGCAATTGGTTCTGCGTTCGCGCCCCATTGCGCCCCTCAAACGATCGGATCTGCCTTCCTGGGCTCACGCTCGGCAAAGTCGCGGGTGGGCTGCCATAGCGGTCTTGGCCGCCGCGAACCGAACCGCGGCTTGCCGTGTCTGCCCGGCGGCCATCAAAGCCGAAGCGAGCCGAGCACCAAATGGACTTGAGGCTTCCGGCCGATTTCTTGCCGCTCCTTCGGTCATCCTCAAGCTCGTAGCTGATTTTCTGGCCTTCTTGTAGGTCGCCCATCCCGGCCCGCTCAACTGCGGAAATATGGACGAGAACGTCCTGGCCACCGCCATCGGGTTAAATGAAACCGAAGCCTTTTTGGGAAATTGAACCACTTCACCGTGCCCGTAGCCATTTCGAAATCCTGCCGTTGGTGGAGATCGTTCCCTCCGTGCCCGACAAGCCGTCGATCGCGATGCTGCCCCTTCGGAATCTGAGCGACGACCCCGAACAGGAATATTTCGCCGACGGCATGGTGGACGACATCATCACCGGTGGCGGTGGCGGCGCCCTGCCATCGCCGACGGCCGGCCCGATGGGGAGCCATCTCTTCCCGCGTCGTGTCGACGCTCTTCCCCGAGATCACCGTAGCGCCACATTCAGCGTGCTTTCGTACGGGCGACCTTGAAGGCCAGAGCTGGGGGACCCGCTGTGAGGGCCGAAAATGACATTGTCGAAGACTTCGGTTCAAGCCGTCGATCTTGACGATCTTGAGCGGCAAATGCGCGACGTCGCCATTCCGAAGAGGAGTGACGACCGGCTGGCCGAACTTGCTCGGATCGTCGGTCGAAACCTAGGCGGCATCGTTGGCGGTCGCGAACAGGCCGCCTCGGCTGCGCCTGTCCAACCAGCTGTCCGTGATGGCTCCTTCGACGAGGATGAACCGCACGCCGAATATGGGTCGGCTCAGGATTCCGACGGGTCGGTCGACCAATCCTTTGATGGTGACGACGTTGAGCGCGTTCCAGATACGTCGGATACCGCGCTCGCGCAACGTGCTTTGAAGATGCGCAGCCTCCGATCGCCACGTGCGCTCGCTCTTGTCGTGCCATTTCTTCTTGTCACCATCGGAGTCGGCGCGGCAGTGGTCATGCGGGCTCGGCCAATGGACGGGTTGGGGAGCAAAGCGCCGGTGATCAAGGCTGACGACGCACCCTTGCAGCAAGCCAAGATCGCCGAAGGCGATCAGGCACTGTCCCAATCGGCCCTCGAGGCCGCCGGGTCGTCGGGCAAGTCCGATCAACTAGTCGTTGCCGCACCGAGCGTGTCGCCGCCAGACCTACTTCAGACTGCGCCCGGAAGCTCGGTGTTCGGCACGCCACATCGAGTCTCTACAGTATCAGTCAAACCTGACGTAACGATCGTGTCGAAAGGCAAGCCGGAAGCGGCCCCCCTACCGCCGACCAAACCGCGAACCCTCGCTTCGGCGGCCACGACAGCTTTGGTGAGGGTAGCCAACATGACTAGCAGCGTCACACCTGCGGCGACGAAGGGGGCCGAGGCGACACGCGCCAAGCCGTCCGACGCTAGTGCCAATGCCGCTGGCCCTTTGTCTTTCTCGATCCAGCTTGCATCCAGCGTCTCGAAGAGCGAAGCACTCGCGACCTTGTCGCGGTTGCGAAAGCAGTACCCCGACAAGCTCGGCGGTGGTTCCGTCAGTCGGGTCGATGCGGGCAGCAACGGCGTATTCTATCGCGTACGAGGCAGACCGATATCACGCGATGCCGCAGACAAGGTGTGCTCGCAGCTGAAAGCGAGCGGAGAGAATTGCATCGTGACCCGCAGCTGATCCAGCCAGGCAAGAGCTGAGATATCCTCAACAAAGGCGCTCTGAGTGCCTCGTCCGCCGCGAGCAACACCTCTCGCTGATGGCTGTCGCTGATGCCGCACGCAGCAACCTCCTGGACTCCGAACCCGATGATTTCTTCCGCCTCAACTCGCGACGCTTGCGAGAGCTGTGCATGGGCATTGTTGTACCGATCGCGCATGGCCGCGAGCACCGGGATTTGTGCAATGCGTTCACATCAACTCGATCGAAGCCGCTTACGAAGGGACGAAGCGCTCACACACCTCGTCAAGTCGATCCGGTTCATGCCGAGCCAAAGATACGGAGGCTGTGAATATGAGGGACCAGCTCCACGCCCCGCGCTCAAGCATCGCAAAGGTCCACAACAAAAAGCCCGGCGCGCGACCGGGCCCTTGATCATCTCGCCGAGAGAGGACGACTTACTTCGTTACCTTCGTGGTCATCTGCCCGACGGCAGTCTCGACCGGCTTCATCGCTTCCTTCGTGAGGTTGCTGACGAGCTGACCGACCTTGGTCGAATGTGCGACGAAGCCCTCGAAGGACTGCTTGGCAAAATCGGCCTGGACCTCGATCGCCTTGTCGAGGGTCTTCACGCCGACGAGCTTCTCGAACGCGGCCGAGTTCGCCACGAACTGCTTCTTCGAGAAATCGGCAATCTCGACGGCAATCGCCTCGAAGTTCTTCGACAGCGTGCCGAAGTTCTTGAGGGCAGCATCAAAGCCCTGCTTACCGAATTTCTGGAAGTCGTCATACTGCGCAAACATGTTCGTTCCTTTCGATGCCCACGGTGGGGCATGATGAAGATTTCTTGGCGCAACAGTACAAACTCCTGCGCCATGATTATGATTTAGGTGCACTGCACAATAATATCAAGGGACAATTGTGCAATGCACAAACATTCATTGTCCAGCCCTTAACCAGGCGTCACTCCATTCGCCCCAAAAGCCTTTGGAGTGGCACGCGGGCGATGCATTGGCGCGAAGGGCCTAGCTTGGAACCCTGCTGCGCGCATGTTGCTCCTCGCTCAGGAACACGGCCAGGGGATTGATGGGCCGCGGTTGAGAGGGCTACGTTTTCAGGTGTGAGAAAGGTTCACGCCAGCACAACCATTCCAGGGCGACGAAATGGAGGATCCCGACGACCACGGGGATGTTGGGAGGAAATGGCTAATAATCGTCGAGTTCGCTGCCGATGTCTCGGGTGCGTGCTGAGAAATATGCAAAGAGGCAGCCCGCGGCCAAACAAATATGGCGCCGACCAAAAGCCATGCGTTCCAAGCTTCGTACGTCTCGCTCTGATGCGTCCGGCCCGGACTCAATGAACGAGAAAGTTGGATTCGCTTTTCATCCCCACCAATCGGCTAGTCTGTGCCGAAGCGGTTCCGCCTCTACGCGCCGTCGCTCCCGGCCATCTCAGCGCGCGCATCAGGGACGAGCTGACCTTGCGGGCACCGGCGCTTAATTCGGCGGTGCAGGTCGGCGCCCATCCGCCCGAGAGCGGAGGGAATCGGTGCGTCGCGATCCGTTTTCTCTGCCTGCGGTGGCAGTCTAGACTGGGCCGTTCGTCGGCGGCTCATGTGGTGCCAGCACACAGGCGGCGACGTGCTCGCCACCTAGATCACGGAATTCCGGCACCGCCATCGAACATTGGGGCATCGCCTTTGGGCAGCGGGTCCGAAAGACGCAACCTGAGGGCGGCGCCGAGGGGCTCGGCGGATCGCCGGCAAGCAGAATGCGGACGCCCCGCCGCGCCGGATCGAGGCTCGGCACTGCCGAGAGCAAGGCTTGTGTGTAAGGATGATGCGGCTTTGCGAACACCGAAGCGGTGGGACCCGCCTCCATCACTCTCCCCAGATACATCACAGCCACACGGTCGCACAGGCTGCGGACGACGGTGAGATCGTGGCTGATGAACAGAAGCGCGAGATTGAGGCGGCGGCGCAGATCGGCCAGGAGATGCAGCACTTGCGCCTGCACGGAAACATCCAGCGCCGAGACCGGCTCGTCTGCCACCAGAAAATCCGGTCGCGTCGCCAGCGCCCGCGCAATGCCGAGCCGCTGCCGCTGGCCGCCGGAGAATTGATGCGGGTAGCGTTCGATGTGGGTAGGCGACAAGCCGACCTGTGTCAGAAGCTCCTCGACCTGCGACCGAAACCGCGCCGCCGGCACGAGCCTGTGGATCGCGAGGCCGTCGGCGATCTGGGCGCCGACGGTGCGGCGCGGATCGAGGCTCGATTGCGGATCCTGGAAGACGATCTGCATGCGTCGGCGCAAGGCGCGCCGCTCGCCTGGGGCCAATTGCGACAGGTCTTGCCCGTCGAACAGCACGCGGCCCTCGCTCGGCGCCAGCAGGCCGAGCATCAGCCGACCCAGCGTGCTCTTGCCTGAACCGCTCTCTCCGACGAGCCCAAGGGCCTCGCCCGGCGCGAGCGAAAGCGAGACGTCCGTCACCGCCTGCACTGGGGGCTGGCGTGTGATGAGGCCGTGCGCCGCGAAGCGCCGGGTCAGGCCCTCGGCTACGACGAGGCCGGTCATGCGACCTCCCGCCAGCGAAGGCAGCGCGTCAGCCTGCCGGGTCGCGCCTCGGCAAGAGGTGGCCGGCCGGCCTCGCAGCGCTCGACCCGCAACGCGCAGCGCGGTGCGAAGGCGCACCCCTTCGGCAAGGCTTGCGGCAGTGGCACCGTGCCCGGGATGCCGATGGGGAGCGCGCCGTCCTCAGTGGGCGCGCTGCGCAGGAGCGCAGCGGTGTAAGGATGCAGGGGCTCGGCGAGCAGTGCCTGTGCCGACCCTTCCTCCACCACCTCGCCGGCATACATGACCACGACATGGTCGGCGATCTCCGAGACCACCGGCAGGCTGTGGCTGATGAAGATGAGCGCCATGCCGCGCTCGCGCCGCAGATCGGCCAGGAGGTCAAGCACCTGTGCCTGGATAGTGACATCGAGCGCAGTAGTCGGCTCATCGGCGATCAGCAGACGTGGATCATTGGCGATCGCCATCGCGATCATGGCTCGCTGGCGCATCCCGCCCGACATCTCATGGGGGAAGAGATGCGCGCGCTGTCCCGGGTCGGAGATGCCTACGCGCCGCAAGGCCGCGATCGCCTTCTCCCAGGCGGCGCGTCGCGGAAGGCCGCAATGCGCCTCGAGCGCCTCGACAATCTGCGCGCCGACCCGGTGCACCGGATTGAGGCTCGCCAACGGGTCCTGGAAAATCATGGCGAGTCTGTCACCGCGCAGCTTATGCAGCGCAGCCTCATCGAGCCGCAACAGGTCGCAGCCATCAAGCCACGCCGCGCCAGCGACGATGCGCACCGCAGGCGGCAATAGCCCCATCACGGCGAGCCCAGTCAGGGATTTTCCCGATCCGCTCTCGCCGACGATCGCCAACGTCTCCCCCGCTTTGACGTGAAGCGAGACGTCGCGCACAGGGTGGATCGAGGCCTCGGGCGTTCCGATCTCGAGGGTGAGGCGACGTACCTCCAGGACCGGCCCGGCGCTTGGCGTGAAGCCGGGCAACAGCGCTGCCAGCACACGGCGCCGCGGCACTGCGTCGGCGAGCGCATGCGGATCGAAGGCGTCGCGCAACGCATCACAGAGCGCGTTCATCGCCAGGATGGTGAGGCTGAGCGCGAGGCATGGCCAGAGCAGCAGGAGCGGCGCCTGCGCCACGGTGGCGCGCGCTGCGCCGATCATCAGCCCCCAGGACGGGGCCGGCGGCACCACACCGAGCCCCAGGAAGGAGAGGCCGGATTCGAGCACCACGGCTGAGGCGGCGGCAAGGCTGAATTGCACGAGCACGGGGCCTGACACATTGGGCAGGATGGTGCGTAGCATGATGCGGACCGGTCCGGCACCGAGGGCCCGCATTGCCTCGACGTAGTCCTGGCTGCGCACGCTGAGGACGCCAGCATATGCGACACGCACGAAGCCGGGGAGATACAGGATCGCCAGCACCGGGATCAGCGTCGCTGCTCCCGATCCCAGCAGCGTCACGGCGAGCAGCGCCAACAGCAGCGGTGGGAAGCACAAGATCACGTCCATGCTGCGCACCGCAAAGAATTCGGCTGCCCGGCCTAGATAGCCGCCGACGAGCCCCAGCGCGACGCCGACCAGGCAAGCGGCCGCAGCCGCGCTGAAGGCGACGGCGAGCGAAGTACGCGCGCCCCAAAGCAGGCGCGCCAGCACGTCGCGGCCGTATTCGTCCTGGCCTAGGAGATGCTGCGCCGAGGGTCCAAGCAGCCGGTGCGCCACGTCGATGCGCAGCGGATCGGGGAGCGGCAGGAGCGGCACCGCGAGCGCGATGAGCGCGATTGCGCCGACGGCCAGCATTGCGGTGGAGCGCATCCGCTTCATGCTTGCCGGACGCGCGGGTCGATGATCGCGTAGACGAGATCGACCGCGAGGTTGAGCCCAACGAACAGCACCGAGATGACAAGAACGACACCCTGCACCTCGGGGTAGTCGCGCGCGTTCACTGCATCGACCAGCAGCCCCGACAGACCCGGATAGTTGAATACATATTCGACGAGCACCGTGCCGCCGAGCAGCGTGCCGAGATTGAGCGCCAGCACCGTGACCACAGGCATCAGCGCGTTGCGCAGCACATGACGCGTGAGGATCCGGTTCGGCGCCACGCCCTTGGCGCGCGCGGTGCGCACGAAATCGCGCTGCGACACGTCGAGGACGGCGGCCCGCGTCATGCGGAAGACGCTCGCCGCAAGGCCAAACCCGATCGCGAGCGCCGGCATCGCGAGCAGCATGAAATGCTTGAGCGGGTCTTGCGCCAACGGCACATAGCCGCCCGCCGGCACCAGGCGCAGCGTCTGCGCGAAGACGAGCACCAGGAGCGTGCCAACCACGAAGACGGGCACAGCGAGCCCCAACGCCGAGACCAGCCGGCCAAGGCGGTCGAGGACGCCGCCGAGCCGCATCGCCGCTAAGAGCCCTCCGGGGATGCCGAGGAGCACGGCGAAAAGCGCCGCCGCCGCGATCAGCTCGAGCGTACGCGGCAGGCGGTGCGCGATCTCGCCGGCGACCGAGGACTCGTCTTGCAACGAGGTGCCGAGATCGCCAGCGAGCAGCCGCCTGAGATCGAGGAGATATTGGGCCGCCAAGGACCGGTCGAGCCCAAGCCGCTCGTGCAATTGCGCAACCGCAGCCGGATCGGGCGCCACACCGCCTTGCGACAACAGGAGCTCCGCCGGATCCCCCGGGACTAGCCGGATCGCCAGGAAAACGATGCTGGCGACGACCCAGACCAGGAGGATCGCTACGCCGACGCGCTTGAGGATGAAGGACATTTAGCCAGTGCTGATCTCCGCGAAGGTCGTCCCGGAATAGAAGCTCAGCGCGCCGGGCATGTTGTGGAAGCCTTGCACCTGCCTCGTCATGGCATAGCCCTGAGCCCGCCAGGCAAGGCCGACAAAAGGCGCTTGGTCGAGATAGACCCGCTGCAGCTCTGCGTAGATGGCGCGTCGCTTCGTCGGATCGAATTCGGCGCGCCCTGCTGCCAGCAACTGGTCGATCTGCGGGACGTCGAGCGCGAAGCTGCGCGTATAGGAGGGCGAGAGGTTGCCGGCTAGCAGCGCCGCGAGCCCGTCAGGATCGTTGCTGTCCGAGGCGCTGCCCTGGACGGCGAATTCATATTGCCCCTTATTGCCAAGCGAAACGCGCGTCGCCCAATCCGGCAGCACCAATTCGACCGCTATTCCGATCTCGCCGAGATGCTGCTGCACGACGCTCGCCGTGTCCTTGTGCATGCCGTATTGCGCAGTCGCCAGAAGCTTGCAGGAAAAGCCAGCAGCGAGCCCGGCCTCGGCAAGCAACGACTTCGCTTTTGCCTGATCATAGGCAAAAACGTGCGCCAGGTTGGCGTCGTAGAACTCTGTGCCCTCGGGGACGGCGAGCCCCTCCAGCGCCGCCCCGCGGCCGAAGAAGGCCGCCTTGACGATCTCGTCGCGCCTGATCGCATGGGCGATCGCCCGGCGCACGCGCGGGTCGCCGAAGGGCTTGGCCTTGGCGTTGAACACCAGGTACATGAACGGCCCCTCGGTCGTCTGCAGGGCGAGCTTCGGATCGGCTTCGATGGCTGCCATCGACTGCCAGGGCACATATTCGATCAGGTCGACATCGCCGGCCTGAAGCGCCGCCACGCGCGCATTCTCGTCCGCATAGGCGACCATGCGCACCGCCTTCAGCTTCGGCTCGCCGGGGCGGAAGAACTTGTCGAAGGCCTCGAAGTCGATCGACACGCCGCGCTCCTGGCCGACGATCTTGAAGGGGCCCGCCCCGATGCCTGTGGTCGCGCCATCGCTCGAGCCCTTGGCGAGGATCGGCAGGAAATAGCTCGCCATAAGGAGCGGCAGGGTCGCCATCGGTTCTTTCGTCGTCAGCCGTATGGTCTTGGGGTCCGGCGTCTCGATCTTGGCGATGCGCTGACATTCGGCGCGCAGATAAGCGGTCGACTTCTCGCTCGCGACCTGCTCGATCGTCCAGGCGACATCGGCGGAGGTCACGGGCTGGCCGTTGTGGAACACGGCATCGCGCAGATGGAAGACCCAGGCGCCGTCCTCTGCCCGCTCCCAGCTCTCGGCGAGCTCGCCGCGCAGTTTGCCATCCGCCGCATAGCCGAGGAGGCCGCGGTGGAACATCAGCTTGGCCGTGGCGGCGGCCGTGCCACCATTGGCCCAGGGCGCGAATGTCGGGGGGTAGCTCGACAGCCCGAACACCAATTTGCCTGCGGTCGTGGCGGCGCGAGCTGGCAGGCGCAGGAAAGGCAGCGCTGCGCCGGCGGCGATGAGGGAGCGGCGGGAGAGTTCCATCGGTGTCGTCTCCTGGTTGCGGCGATCAGCCTCTCGATCCGTGCCAGCGCGCCGCGGTCTCGGCGTCGATCCGGCCTTCGGCCACGTCGCGCTCGACGAGCGCGCGGTCGCGCTCGCTCGGCGGTCCGTAGCCGCCAGCGCCCGGCGTGACGATCTCGATGATCTCGCCCTTGCGCAGCGCGCCCGAGCCATGATCGAAGGGTTCGGCGCCATTGCCCAGCAGAACCGCGCCCATCCCGCCGGCGAGGCCGCCATCGAGCCCCCAAGGCGCCGATAGGAGGCGAGCGCCATCGACGCGCACGCGGCACTCATGCTCGGCCCGGTAGACGCGGCGAAGGCCCATGCCGCCGCGCCGGCGCCCGAGACCTCCGGAACCGTCGACGAGCTCGTAGCGCAGCAAGGTCAGCGGATATTCGAGCTCGAGCGCCTCGGCCGGCAGGTTCGAGGTGTTGGTCATGTGGACGTGCACGCCGTCGAGCCCGTCCTTCATCTGGCGCGCGCCCGAGCCGCCGCCGATCGTCTCAAGATAGACCCACAGGCTCTTGTCCTCGGGCTTTTGGCCAACGAAGGTCACCGAATAACAGGCTCCGTTGCAGGCGGCGATCACGCGCTCCGGCACAGCGGCGAACAAGGCGCCATGGATCAGATCGACCACACGCTGGCATGGCCCGAGCCTGCCGTTGACGGCAGCCGGATGCACGCAGTTGACGACGCTTCCTTCCGGCGCCATCACGCTCAAGGGCCGCGCCAGGCCGGCATTCGGCAGGATGGTCGGGTCGACCACGGTCTTCACCGCGTAATAGACCGTGGAGAGCAGCGCCGTATAGGTCATGTTCAGCCCGGCACGCAGCTGCGGAGGCGCTTCGAAGTTGAGGCGCATCTCATCGCCTGCGACCGTGATCTCACAGGACATGTCGAGCTCGCCGTCGATCTCCGGACAATCATAGCGATCGGCGAAGCGATAGGTGCCGTCCGGGATCGCTGCTATACCGGCGCGCATCTTGCGCTCGGCATAGTCCTGGAGCGCGACGCCGGCGGCGAGCACCGTGTCGCGCCCGTATTTGGCGCAGAGCGCAGTCAGGCGCTGCACGCCGAGGCGGTTCGCCGCCATCTGGGCACGCAGATCGGACAGGCGCTCGCGCGGCACCTGGCAGTTGAGCAGGATCAGCTCCTCCACGTCCTTGACGAGCTCGCCGGCCCGGTAGAGCCGGATCGGTGGAATGCGCAGGCCTTCCTGATAGATATGCGCATGTCCGCGATCGGCGAAATCCGCGTGGTGGGCGAGATTCACGGCCCAGGCGATAATCTGCCCGTCGACGAAGATCGGTTCGGCCAGCACGATGTCGGGCAGATGCGTGCCGCCGCCCTCATAGGCGTCATTGCCGACGAAGACGTCGCCCAGCCGCATGTCCTCGAGCCTATGCCGCCTCATGATGTGAGGGATCAGCCCAATGAAGCTGCCAAGATGCATCGGGATATGCTCGGCCTGGCACAGCGTGTTGCCGTCGATGTCGAAGAGAGCCGTCGAGCAGTCACGCCGCTCCTTGATGTTGGTCGAGTAGCTGGCGCGCACCAAAGCCTCACCCATCTCCTCGGTTATGGAGGCGAGTGCGCTGCCAATCACCTCGACGGTGATCGGATCGACGGCGACCGCCTGGAAATTGCGGAGCTGGCGCGGGCTTGGCGCCGTCGAGGCCACGATCATGATGCCTCCAAGATGATGTTGAGATACGGCTCGACGCGCGCCGTCATGCCGGGCAGCACCACGGTGGTTGCGTCCATCTGCTCGATGATGGCGGGCCCCGTGAGGCGGTTGCCGGCGCGCATCCTGTCGCGATCATAGACGGGGCAAACGACGAAGCCACCGGCCTCCGGCATGAAGACGTCGCGCTTGCCGATGATGGCGCCCGAGGCATCGCGCCCACAATCTTCCTGCGGCTGGAAGGATGCCTTGCTGACGATACCGCTCGCCTCCACGCGAAAGGTGACGAGTTGCACGGGCTCATCCTCCGCGACGAAGCCGTACATGCGCCGATGCGCGGCGGCGAAGCCTTCGGAGACCGCCTCGAGCGTCGCCGCGCTCACCTCGCCGTCCGGCACCGGCACCGGCAGCTCGTAATTCTGGCCCGCATAGCGCATGTCGACGGTGCGCGCGATGCGACGCGCCGCCTCGCCAATACCCTCCTCCTCGAACCATGCTTCAGCCTGGCCACGGAGATGCCGGAACGCGGCGGCAACCTCGGGTAGGGCAGCGTTGGCGAGGGTGTTGAGCCGCGTCGTCGCGAAGTCGGCGCGCAGGTCGGTCAAGAGCAGGCCCATGGCGCACAGAATGCCGGGATTGCGCGGCACGAGCACGCGGCCGATCTCCAGCTCCTTGGCGAGGCGCGCCGCATGCAGCGGTCCCGCGCCGCCGAAAGCCGCGAGGGTGTAGTCACGCGGGTCGTGGCCGCGTTGCACACTGATGACGCGGATGGCGCGCGCCATATTCGCGGTCACCACCGAGATGATGCCCTGCGCGGTTGCCATCGGATCCATCCGCAGCTGGCGCGCCAGCCCAGCGATCGCCTCCTTGGCCAGCTCCTGGCGTATCGGCATGCGGCCGCCCAATAGATGGGTCGGGTTCAGCGTCTGCAGCACCACATTGGCATCAGTGACGGTGGGCTCAGTGTTGCCGCGCGCATAGCAGACGGGTCCGGGATCCGCGCCGGCGCTGCGCGGGCCGACCTTCAGATGTCCGCCGCTGTCGACGAAGGCAATGGAGCCGCCACCTGCACCCACCGTGTGGATGTCGAGCATCGGTGCTTTGATCGGATAGCCATGCACCACCGCTTCGCTCGCCAGGCGGCACTGCCCGGCCTGCAGCAGCGCCACATCGGTGCTGGTGCCTCCCATGTCGAAGGTGATGAGGTCGGGAAAGCCCGCCAGGCGCCCGACCACCTGGGCCGCCACCACGCCGGTGCTGGGCCCCGAGAGCACGGTGCGCACCGGCAGCCGCGCCGCCTGCTCGAAGCCGATCACGCCACCATTCGACTGCGTCAGATGCGGCGTGGCGTCGACCTTGAGGTCGCGCAGGCGATCGGCGAGGCGGCCGATGTAGCCCCGCATCACCGGGCCAAGATAAGCGTTCACGACCGCTGTCGACATGCGCTCATATTCGCGGAATTCCGGCGCCACTTGATGGGAGACGCAGATGAAGGCCTCGGGGAATTCCTCAGCGAGGATACGCTGAGCCGTCTCCTCATGCTCGGTGCGCACGAAGCCGTAGAGGAAGCTCACCGCCACGGCCTTGACGTCGGCCTCACGCAGCTTCTTCACCGCCGCCCGGAAGGCGACTTCGTCGAGCTTCGTTTCCACGGTGCCGTCATGACGCACGCGCTCGGGCACCTCGAGGCGCAAGTCGCGCGCCACGAGCACCGGCGGCTTGTCGGCCTGCAGGTCGTAGAGATCAGGGCGCTTCTGCCGCCCGATTTCGAGGAGATCGCGGAAGCCGTCGCTGGTGATCAGCCCGGTGCGGACACCGCGATGCTGGATCAGGGCGTTGGTGGCGACTGTCGTGCCGTGCCCGAAATAGCCGACATCGGCGGGGGCCGCTCCGACCTGCTCCACGCCCTCGGCCACGCCCTGTGCGATGCCGCGAGAGGGATCGTCGGGCGTCGAGGAGACCTTCCAGACCTCGACCCGCCCGGAGCTCTCATCGAACAAGCAGACATCGGTGAAGGTCCCCCCCGAATCCACGCCCACACGCCACGTCACGGACAACCTCGCAATCTGCTCACAGGGTCATGCGCCCGAACAACTCCACATTGCCCGGTCGAGCCATTTGCAACATTGGGGCCAGAGCTTCGCGCGGTCAACGCGATGCGCTCCACGGGCAGCAGCCCGGCGGGGCTCACCGGCGAGTAGATTGCCGCCGCCCTCATCTGCTTGCAGACGGGATTTGCGGATAGGCTGCCCTCACGGCGGCGAAGGCCTGCTCGACCATCGCCTCGCTGCGACACTCTCGGCGCGATACCATTTCGAAGATCTTGGTCTTGACAAAGAAGCGCCACGGCACCGGAAGTCCAGCCAGAATGGCCGTCAGCGCCCCATAGCTCGACCGGTCCCAGATGCTCTCAAAGTCGTCGCGCTCTGGCCCGAAATCGAAAGCCGCCTGGATGGCATGCCTACCCATGGCGGCTCGGAGTTCCTGCGTCTGCTCCGCATCGACCGCGCCATCGCGGATAGCGACACCATAGCAGGATCGCGCCGCCTCCAGCGACACATAGCCTCGCTCGACATCCCTGAGCACGCGATCGGGTTCGCGGTCGATTGGGGAGCCACGCCCGCCGCCGCCCGGCGAATGGATATGGATCACGTCTCCCGGCTCCGCGACGAGGATGTCGGCATTGCCGAGAACCTTCTCGCGCCCGGTGCCCGGGTTCAGGATGAAGTTCGAGGGCTCGGCCGCCTTGCCGCCCAGCGTTCCCCAGGGCCGGAAACGGCAACGGTCCCGGTTGCGCACGGTGATCCGGGTATCCGGCGCGAAGACCTGGAATTCGAGGACCGTCGCGAGGCCGCCGCGCCAGCGCCCTGCCCCGCCTGAGTCCGGCAGGAGGCCATAGCGGAGAAACTGCACCGGCACCTCCGCCTCGTTCACCTCGATCGGTGTGTTCTTGAGATAGGCGCTGTCGGCGCCCGAGCCGTTCGTTCCGTCGCGGTGAGGCATGCCGCCACCGCCCCCGACCACGGGATTGATCGCCGCGATGACGCTCTTCTCTGTGCGATGGTCCGTCGTCATAACGTTGACGATCGAGCTCGATCCTGCCGGCGCTGCCGGCATCCTGTCGGGAATCGCTAGGTTGAAGGCGCCGAAGATCAGGCTTCGCAGGCGCGCACAGGTGAGGCTGCGCATGCCGACCGCCGCCGGGAACACGGGGTTGAGCACGGTGCCCTCCGGCACGATGCAGGTGAAGGGCCTCGTCAGGCCGGCATTGAGCACGAGCTGCGGGTTGAGCGTGTAGAGCACGTAATAGACGCCGACGAGCAACAGCGTATGGCGCGGATCGCTTCCCGTCGGCACGTTGAGCGAGGAGGTGAGCTGGGGGTCGGTGCCCGTGAAGTCGAGCACTGCCTCGTCTCCCTTGATCCTTAGCGCCAGCGCGAGCCGGCAGGGATTGCCGTCGACGCCGTCCTCGTCGGCATAATCGGAGAAGACATATTCGCCATCCGGGATCGAGCGCAGGATGTCGCGGGCCTGATGCTCGGCCCAGTCGAGCAATCCCGAGAGCCCTTCGCGGAACGCCCCGCGGCCGAACTTCGCCAGCATCGCCTGGACCTTGCGCTCGCCTGTATTCAGCGCGCCGACTAGCGCCTTGAGGTCGCCGAGATTCTGTTGGGGTTTGCGCACATTGAGCAGCATTATCTTCAAGAGATCCTCGTCGAGCACCCCCCCGCGGTAGAGCTTCATCGGAGGAAAGCGTATGCCTTCCTGATGGATTTCCGTGAGCGAGCGCGACAGGCTCGCCGGCACCGCCCCGCCCATATCGGTGTTGTGGATGTGGCCGCCCGCGAAACAGACGATCTCGCCCTCGTGGAAGATCGGCTTCCAAAGATGCGTGTCTGGCGCGTGCGTCGCGAGATAGCCGCTATAGGGATCATTGGTGAGGCCGATATCGCCCGGCCGGTAGTCGTCGATCATCGCGATCGCCCGCCCATAGTTGATGCCCGGATACCAGGTGGCACCGAGATCCATCGGCACGGCGACGGTTAAGCCGGTGGGATCGGTGAGCATCACCGTGAAGTCCTGCGTCTCCTTCACGAAGGTCGAAAGGGCAGTGCGGTAGAGCGTGTAAGCCATGTTCTCGGCCGCGGCGCGGCAATGATTGGCGAGAACCTGGAGCGTGACCTTGTCGATCGCCATCTCATGTCACTCCCGGCACTCGAGATGCAGGTTGAGATGGGCATCGACCGAACCGTCGAAGCCGGACGGGATGCACACCGTCGTATCGTCCTGAGCCACGATGGCCGGGCCCTTGATCCGCTGGCCATGCGCGAGGTGCCCACGCAGGTAGAGCGGCACCGGCTGGTTCTTGCCGTCGAGCCAGACATCGACCTGCCGCTCGGGCACGGCATCTCCGGCGGCGAGCGGCGCCTCGGCCAGGGCGGGCCGCGCAGTGACGCCCAGGATGACGAGGCGCAGATTGACGATCTGAACCTCCGCCGCCTCGTCGTTGAAGTCGTAGATCGCCGCGTGCAAACGATGGAAGGCGGCTTTGATCGCGTTGAAAGCGCCCGCCTCGACCCAAGCCCTCTCGACCGGCACGTCGATCTCGAAGGACTGGCCGGCATAGCGCATCTCGGCCGACAGATCGACGACCGACGGTCCATGGAAACCATGCTCCTCGCGCAGCCATGTCTCGGCCTGGGCTTCGAGCGCGGCGAAGGCAGCGCGCATGCCCGGCGCGGAGCCTGGCTCGGCAGGCAGAAATACGGTGCGGATGAAGTCGCTCTTGATGTCGGCGATCAGGCCGCCCAGCGCACTGACGACGCCCGGACGATGCGGCACCATGATCCGCGAAATGCCAAGCTCGCGCGCCAGGAAGCAGCCGAGCATGGGGCCCGCACCGCCGAAGGGCATCAGCGTGAAATCGCGCGGATCGACGCCGAACCGAGCAATGAGTTTGTTGACTTCGACGAACATCTCGGAGATCGCGACATGCATGATCGCTTCCGCGGTCTCGCGCGGCCCGCGACCCAGCCTATCGGCCACCTCTCCGACCGCCAGCTGCGCCTTCGAGAGGTCCATGGCGATGGCGTCATAGGCGAGCGGGGCGTGCCCGAGGAACCCGCAAACCGCCATGGCGTCTGTAATCGTGGCGCGCTTGCCGCCGCGTCCGTAGCAGGCGGGCCCAGGCGTCGAGCCGGCGCTCTCGGGGCCAACCTTCAACACGCCGAACTCGTCCACCCAGGCGATCGAGCCGCCGCCGCTGCCGATCGATGTCACGGACACGCTCGGCACGAAGAGCGGAAACTCGCCGATCAGTTCGCCTGTCCCGAATTGCGGCTCGCCGTCGATAATCAACGCGAGGTCGGCGCTCGTGCCACCGATGTCGAGTGTAAGAACGTTATTCACGTCGGCACTGTTCGCCAGGAAGGAGGCGCCCATCACGCCCGATGCCGTGCCCGAGAGCAGCATGCCGACGCAGGCGCTCTTGCCGATCTCGACATCCATCACGCCGCCATTCGACTTGGTGATCATAGGCTGCGCCGGCACGCCGCGCGTCCGCAGCCCGGCCTCCAACGACCCGAGATAGGCGGCGATGCGCGGATGCACATAGCCATTGAGGATGGCCGTGGTTGTGCGCTCGTATTCGCGGATCACCGGCCACACTTCGCTCGATGTGAAGACGAAGAGCTCGGGCGCCAAGGCCCGCACGACCTCCTTCGCCCGTGCCTCATGCGCCGAATTGCGATAGGCGTGGAGGAAGGCGACGATGATACCCTGTGCCCCCTTGGTGCGAATACGGTCGAGTACGGCGGCGAGCCCCTCTTCGTCCAGCACCTGCTCCTCGCTGCCGTCGGCAAGCGCGCGCTCCGCGATGCCGAAAACGAGGTCGCGCGTAATCAGCGGTTCGGGCCGCGAGCAGAAGAGCGAGTACATCTCCGGCATGCGCAGGCGGGCGAGCTCGATCACATCCTCGAAGCCCGCGGTGGTGATCAGGGCAAGGCGCGCACCCTTTCGCTGGATGATTGTATTGATGCCGACCGTGGTACCGTGGACGAAGGCGCGGATGTCGGTCGGGTCCACGCCGTACCGCTGTTCGAGGAGGGCGAGGCCGTCCATCAGCTCGCGACCGGGCTCGTCCGGGGTCGTCAGGACCTTCAGCGATTCGAGCCGGCTGGTCTCTGTTTCGAGTGCACAGAAATCGATGAACGTCCCGCCGATATCGGCGCCGATTCGCCAAGCCATTCTGTCGTCCTGCCCGTCTCGTCCTCGAGCCGTTTCGATCATTCACGCTTCAGTTGCGCGCCAATGTCGAGAAGCGCAGGGCCTCTGTCCAAGATCGAAACGCGCCCTCGCGATAAGTGTGACTTATGGCCGTTGCGGCTCAGACAGGCTTCAACACACCTTGAATCGTTGGGCTCGCCGCGTGCTCGCGCACGGCACGGCGCAATTCGGCGCGCAGCAGATCGTGCCCGCGCGATAGCGGACGGCGGGTGCTCGTCAGCAGGCAGAGAGGTAGCGACACTGTCGGCAGGAAGGCGCGCGCAGCGAGGCCGGGAAAGCTCTCCCAGGGGATGAGGCCGTCGACGAGCGCGACGCCGAGGCCCTGCTGCACGAAGGCGAGCGCGATGATCGAGACGTCGATCTCGATATCCGGGCGCAGCCGCGCCCCCTCACGCGCCAGCGCCCTTTCGAGCAGCATGCCGGGCAGCGATGCGCCGCGATAGGAAATGATCGTCTCGCCTTCGAGCTCGGCCATCGACACGGCGTCGCGCTTCGCGAGCTCATGCGTGGCGGGCATGACGCAGACCAGCTCGCTGCGGGCGATGACTTCCGTGTCGATCGCGGGCAGCGGCTGGTCGTTCATCGCGATGCCGAGCCCCGCCTGCCCGCGATCGAGCATCGTTGCGATCACCTCGGCCGGCACCACGAAAGACAAGGTCCGCACTCCGGGATGCGCCTCGCGGAAGCTCCGTAATGCACGCGGCACGAAGGAGAGCGATGGCGGCGCGGAGGCCGCGAGGCGCACCGTGCCGACCTTGCCGTGCTTAAGATCAAGCGCCAGGCTCCTGAGATTGTCGAGATCGTCGAACAGACGGTCGGCCTCAGGAAACAGCTCTTCGGCCTCCGGGGTCGGAACGAGCCGACCCTTGATTCGATGAAACAGGCGAAAGCCGAGCTCGTCCTCGGTGTGCAGGAGAATCTGGCTCAGCGCGGGCTGCGAGACGTTGAGCGCCTTCGCGGCGCCCGTCACGGTTCCTGCCCGCATTACCGTTCGGAAAACTTCGAGCTGCCTCGCTCTCATCGCGACTCCCATAATCTGCCCTTATATACACAGGCGAAATGGCGATTGGACAGGGCCGTCGGCGCCGGCTCCTAATCCCTTGATGCGGGATGATGCTCAGTCCAGGCCCCTGTTCCGGCGCGTCGGCGAAGGCGGACGCGCCGTGGTGCGGCTTGAAGTCGACGGCGCACCAGTCGAGGCCTTGGAGGGCGATACGCTGCTCACAGCCCTTCTGACCAGCGGTTCAAAAGTGAGGACGAGCGAGTTCGGCGACGGTCCGCGCGCCGGCTTCTGCCTGATGGGCGCCTGCCAGGATTGCTGGGTGTGGACGGCCGCAGGCTCACGGTTGCGGGCCTGCTACACGCCGGTTGCCGAGGGCATGCGCATCATGACGCGGGAGATTCCATGGCCGGCCCCCGTGTGATCATCGTCGGCGCCGGCCCGGCCGGCGTCAGGGCGGCAGAGCGCCTTGCGCAGGCGGAGCTGCGGCCGCTCATCGTCGACGAGGCACCTGCCGCCGGCGGCCAGATCTACCGGCGCCAGCCCACGAATTTCCGGCGCGAGGCCAAAGAGCTCTACGGCTTCGAGGCAGGCAAGGCGCAGACCCTGCATGGCACCTTCGAGGCGCTCAAGCCAGCAATTGAGCATCGGTCGGAAACGCTTGCCTGGAACGTCTTCGACGGCAAGCTGCATCTCGCCTCACCCACGGGCCATGAAGCCGTGCCTTTCGACGCGCTCATCCTCGCCACCGGGGCGACGGATCGCATCATGCCAGTACCTGGGTGGACGAAGCCCGGCGTCACGAGCCTCGGCGGCGCCCAGATCGCGCTGAAGGCCCAGGCCTGCGCGATCGGCGCCAAGCCTGTCTTTCTCGGAACCGGACCGCTCCTCTACCTCGTCGCCTATCAATACGCGAAGGCGGGCGTGAGGCCCGCGGCGCTGCTCGACACGTCGCCCTTCTTCAACCGGCTGACGGCGCTCCCAAAGCTCGCGGCGCGCCCCGACATGCTGGCGAAAGGGCTCTATTACAGCGCCTGGCTGTCCGTCCGGCGCATTCCCGTGCTGACCGGGATCACACCTGTCGCGATCGAGGGGGAACGTCGCGTCACCGGCACGCGCTTTCGCGATCGGCGTGGTCGCGAGCGCAGCTTCGACTGTGACGCTGTCGGCCTGGGTTACGGGCTGCGCTCGGAGACGCAGCTCGCCGATCTCGCGCGCTGTCGCTTCACCTTCGATCCTTTGGCGCGTCAGTGGTTGCCGGCAACGGACCAAGACGGGCGAACCTCCGTGCCCAATGTCTATATCGCCGGAGACGGAGCGAGAATTGCCGGCGCCGATGCCGCCGAGCTCGCGGGGCGGCTCGCCGCCTGCGCGGCTCTCACCGATCTCGGTCACCGGGTTCCACCTGCCGAATTCGAGGCGTTGCGGGCGCCGCTCACTCGCATGGCGAGCTTCCGCGAAGGGCTGGAGCAGGCCTTCCCCTGGCCGGCCCATCTCGCCACCGCTTATCCCGACGAGGCACTCGTCTGCCGTTGCGAGGCGGTCACGGCGGGCGAGTTGCGCCGCAGCGCCCAGGAGCTGGGCGCCCTTGAAGTCAACCGCGCCAAGGCCTTCAGCCGCGTCGGCATGGGACGCTGCCAGGGCCGATATTGCGGCTTAGCCGGGGCCGAAATCCTCGCGGCCGCGCTCGGCGTGACTCTCACGGAGGTCGGTCGGCTGCGCGGCCAGGCACCGGTCAAGCCGCTGGCGCTCACTGCGGAGGCCGGCCCATGAGCGCCCGAGCCGCCGACGTGATCATTGTCGGAGGCGGCATTATGGGCGCTGCCACGGCTTTCTTCCTCGCCAAGCGTGGCCGGTCCGTGGTCCTTCTGGAGCGCGATCTCGTCGGCCAATATGCGAGCGGCACGAATTTCGGCAATGTCCGGCGACAAGGGCGCTTCCTGCCGCAGCTTCCGCTCGCCAACCGTTCCCGCGAAATCTGGGGAAGATTGCCTGCTCTGATCGGCGAGGATGCGGAGTTCCTGCCCTCAGGACATGTGCGCGTCGCTTTCAACCGGGACGATGCTGACCTGCTCGAAAGCTATGCGCATAACGCGAGATCCTACGATCTCGACCTCGAGATCCTCTCGGGCAATGCCTTACGCGACCGGTTCCCCTTCCTCTCGACGCAGGCCGTGGCCGGCTCCTATTCGCCGCTCGACGGCCATGCCAATCCGCGCCTTGCCGCACCCGCCTTCGGCCGCGCAGCGCGGCGCTCCGGCGCGCTAGTGATGGAGACGACCGAAGTCGTCGCGATCGAGAAGACAGGCGAGGATTTCCTCGTCGAGACTCGGGGCGCGGGTGTCTTTCGTGCCCCTGCCCTCCAGATTTCGGCCGGAGCCTGGGCCGGCGCGCTCTCGGCCCGCTTCGGCGAGGCCGTGCCGCTCGCGGCACATGGCCCGCAGATGGGCGTGACCGAGCCGGTCCCCTACGGCATCGAGCCGGTGCTCGGCGTCTCGACCAAGGTTGCCGAGGAGGTCGTATATCTGCGTCAAGTCAAGCGCGGCAACATCGTCTTCGGCGGCGGCTTGCGCGGGCCGGCCTCGCTCGAAACCTGTCGCGCCAATGTCGATCCGGCGAACACGCTGCGACAGATCCCGCAGCTTCGGCGCTTGCTGCCTGCCATCGGTCGCCTCAATGTCATTCGTACCTGGAGCGGCGTCGAGGGCTATCTCTCGGATGACCTGCCGGTGATGGGCCCGAGCGCCAAGGTTTCGGGTCTGTTCTACGCCTTCGGCTTCTGCGGGCATGGGTTCCAGCTCGGTCCGGGGGTCGGCGACGTGATGGCCGAGCTGATCGATACGGGACGAAGCGCGACGTCGATCGAGCCGTTCCTGATCTCGCGCTTCTCAAGCGCTCCCGCATGACGGCGCGCCTGCTGACGCCACGAACAGGCGATGGTATCGCCTCGAGTCTTGCGCGGTCAGCACAGCCCCCCGGCTATGCGGCTCTGTTCGGCAAAAGATGCCGCGCCCGAACCGAGGTCGCGCATACCTTGTCGCCCGGAACGACGAGAATGGGAAATCCGAGGAGGAATTTACCCATGCTCGACACCGCGACCAAGAATGCGCGTCTCCTGGCTCAGCGCGAGCGCCAGGTGGCGCGGGGTGTGCTCACTGCCCATCCAATCGTGATCCAGCGCGGACAAGGCGCCCATGTCTGGGACGCCGACGGCAAACGCTATATCGATTTCGTCGGCGGCATCGGCGTCATCAATGTCGGCCACAATCACGCCCGCGTGGTCGAGGCAGTGTCAGCGCAGCTCGGCGCCATCACCCACACGGCCTTCCAGGTCGCGGCCTACGAGCCCTATATCGAGCTCGCGACCCGCCTGAATGCGCTCGTCGGCCAGGGCAAGCCTTTCAAGTCGGTCTTCTTCACCACCGGGGCGGAAGCCGTGGAGAACGCGGTCAAGATCGCGCGCGCCCACACCAAGCGCTCGGGCATCGTTGCCTTCCGCGGCGGCTTCCATGGCCGCACCCTGCTCGGCATGACCTTGACCGGCATGAGCCAGCCCTACCGGCAGAATTTCGGGCCCTTCGCGCCGGAAATCTACCACTCGCCGTTTCCCGACGCCTATCGCGGCGTGACGACCGAACTGGCGCTCCAGGCGCTCGACGACCTGTTCGCGACGGAAATCCCGGCGGATCGGGTCGCCGCGATCATCATCGAGCCGGTCCAGGGCGATGGCGGTTTCCTGCCGGCGCCGCCCGAATTCCTGCGCGCCCTGCGCGAGCTCGCGACGCGCCACGGCATCATGCTCATCGCGGATGAAATCCAGACCGGCTTCGGTAGGACATGCAACATGTTCGGCTTCCAGCACGCGGACATCGAGCCCGACCTCGTCACGCTGGCCAAGAGCCTCGCCGGCGGTTTCCCGCTCTCCGCCGTCGTCGGCAAGGCCGAGGTCATGGACGCGCCGCTGCCGGGCGGGCTCGGGGGCACCTATGGCGGCAACGGCGTCGCCTGCGCGGCCGCGCTCGCCGTGCTCGATGCCTTCGAGCAGGACGGTCTCGTCGAGCAGGGGGCAACGCGCGCCGCGCAGTTGCGCGACGGCCTTCTCGATCTGCAGCAGCGGCACGCCCCTATCGGGGAGGTGCGCGGCCTCGGCTTCATGCTGGCGCTCGAATTCGTGACCGACCGCCGCAGCAAGATGCCGGATGCCGCGATGACGCAGCGGGTCATCGACGCGGCGCGCGAGGGCGGCCTGCTGGTGATCAAGTGTGGCGTCCATCGCAACGTGCTGCGCTTCCTCGCACCGCTCGTGACTAGCGAAGCGGACGTCGCCGACGCCCTCGCCATCCTCGACAAGGCGATCGCCGAGAGTGCCGCCGCTCCCGGAAGCGTTGTGGCGGCTAGCCAGGCCGGCGCGACGAACGCTACCATGACCTGACGAGCAAGGAGTCCGCATGGGCGCTACCCCGAGGCTGGATCGCATCGACATCAATATACTGGTCCAGCTCCAGGCGGTCGGCCGCGTGACCAATGTGGACCTTGCGGACGCGGTCGGACTGTCGCCGAGCCCATGCCTGCAACGCGTCAAGCGCCTCGAATCCGCAGGTTACATCGTGGGCTATGGAGCGCGCCTCAATCTCGCCAAGCTCACCGAGTCCGTCACTGTCTTCACCGAGGTCACCCTCGCCGACCACAGGCGCGCCGATTTCGTGAAGTTCGAGGCTAGTATCCGCGGCGTCGAGGAGGTGCTCGAATGCCACCTCGTCAGCGGCGGTTACGATTATCTGCTGCGCTTCCTGTGCCGCAGCATCACCCATTACCAAGAGTTGATGGAGAGCCTTCTCGAGCGCAATATCGGCATCGAGAAGTATTTCAGCTACATCGTGATCAAGTCGCCCATCATGAAACATGCCCTGCCCATCAAGAAGTTGATCGAGCACGAATAGAAGCACTCGGCCGCGGGAGTTCCTGGCGAGCTCAGCCGAGCCCGCCGATGTGGAAAGCCTTCACTTCGAGATATTCCTCGATGCCGTATTTCGAGCCTTCGCGGCCGATGCCGGACTGCTTCACTCCGCCGAACGGCGCGACCTCCATCGAGATCATGCCGGTGTTGAGACCGACCATGCCGAATTCGAGGCGTTCGGCAACCCGCCATGAGCGGCGCATGTCGTTGGTGAAGAAGTAGGAGGCGAGGCCGTAAGGCGTCGCATTGGCGATCTCGATCGCCTGCGCCTCGTCGCGGAAGCGGAAAAGCGGCGCGACCGGCCCGAATGTTTCTTCGGAGGCGAGCTGCATCGTGGTGCAGGCGCCGGTGAGGACGGTCGGCGTCGCAAACAGCCCTTTGCCGGTCTTGGGCTTGCCAACCGCGATCTTCGCGCCTTTGGACATGGCGTCGTCGATATGGCGTTCCACCTTGCTCAAACCCGCCTCGTTGATGAGCGGGCCGATGGTCACGCCGTTCTCGAGCCCGTTGCCGATTACGAGGCGCGACACCTCCACGCTCAACCGTTCGGCGAAGCGGTCATAGATGCCATCCTGAACCAGGATGCGGTTGGCACAGACGCAGGTCTGGCCGCCATTGCGGAACTTGCTGGCCATGACGCCGGTGATCGCGAGATCGATGTCGGCATCGTCGAAGACGATGAAGGGTGCATTGCCGCCGAGCTCGAAGCTCACGCGCTTCACGGTATCGGCGCATTGGCGCATGAGGAGCTTGCCGACGCGCGTCGAGCCCGTGAAGGACAATTTGCGGACGGAGACGTTCGAGGTCATCTCGCCACCAATGCCCTCCGGCATACCCGTCACAACATTGAACACGCCCTTGGGCATGCCGGCGCGCTCAGCGAGCCTCGCGAGCGCGAGAGCCGAGTAGGGTGTGAGATCGGATGGCTTGATCACGATCGGACAGCCGGCGGCAAGAGCCGGAGCGCATTTGCGGGTGATCATCGCGTTCGGGAAATTCCAGGGAGTGATCGCCGCCGAGACGCCGACCGGCTCCTTCAGCACTACGATCCGCCGGTCGGTCCCGGGTGCCGGGATCAGGTCGCCAGAGACGCGCCGCGCTTCCTCGGCGAACCATTTGACGAAGCTCGCACCATATCTGATCTCGCCGCGCGATTCAGCGAGTGGCTTACCCTGCTCGACCGTCATGATGACGGCGAGATCCTCGAGGTTCTCGAGCATCAGGTCCTGCCAGCGCACGAGGAGGCTCGCCCTCTCGGCGGCCGGTAGCGCCCGCCAGCCGGCCCAGGCGCCGTCGGTGGCGACGATGGCTTGGCGGGTCTCCGCCGCGCCGAGCGCGGGCACGGTGCCGATCTCGGAGCCGGTCGCTGGATCGATCACCGGGATCGTGCTCGCGCCCACCGCATCGATCCACTGCCCGCCGACATAGGCGTGCTCGACCAGGAGAGAGGGGTCGCGCAGGCGTTCTTTGATTGTCATGGATGTCCTCACGGTCATGCCCTTTCCGCCTTCACTCTAGCGGTGCGCAGCGTGAAGTAGCGACGAAATGGGCCGGCGTACAGGTCGAAGCTGTCGTTTCGTCGAGCATGGCGGCATCTCCTGCCGCCATGCTGCCGAAGCCTCACAAATCGGCACGAAATGCGCCTGATCGAGCACATTTGACCTCACAATCTTCGGTCTGTCGCCCCAAGATGCAAGCCGTCGCACCACACCGAAAGGAAACGCCATCATGTTGCGGACGTTCAAGGTTCTGACCTTCGACGTGGTCGGCACGCTGATCGACTTCGAACGCGGCATGCTGAATTATCTCCGAGAGGTGTCGAGAGCCGACGAGCGCAAGCTGAACGACGATGCCATCCTCGACTGCTATCGCCGTCATCGCGGCAATGCGCCGACCAAGCGATTTCCCGATGATCTCGTGCGCGTCTATTCGGCCATGGCGCCCGATCTCGGCCTGCCGGCGGGGGCCGCGGCCGCCGAGGGCTTTCGCCATTCGATCACCAGCTGGCCGGCCTTCACCGATTCGGTCGAGGCCTTGAGGCGGCTGCGCGCCCGTTACCGCCTGGTCGCCATGACCAACGCCCAGCGCTGGGCGCTCGACCACATGGAGAAGACGCTGGGCGAGCCTTTCCACGACACGGTGACGGTCGACGAGGCCAGATGCGAGAAGCCGGACCCGGTCTTCTTCGGTTTCACGCGCGGCCGGCTGAGCGTCGAGGGCTACGTCCTCGAAGACATTCTCCATGTAGCACAGAGCCAATATCACGATATCGGCGTCGCTCGGGAACTCGGCTATACGGTGTGCTGGATCGAGCGACGCAAGGGTCTCAAGGGCTCGGGCGGCACGCTCGAGGCCAAGCACACGAAGCCCGATTATCACTTCGCAACCTTGGCGGAGCTTGCCGACGCCATCGACGCCGAAGGCTGACGGCGGACGAGAGAGGCACGCCGTCTCGCCACCCCGAAGGCCTCAATAACCGCGCTTGCGATCGATGACATCCGAGAGCTCGAGACCCGCCCGATGGCGCCGGATCTGCTCCAGGACGCGACGGGCGGCGGGCTCTGGATGGGTGATGCTGGCGATATGCGGCGTCACGATCACGCGCGGGTGACGCAGCAGCTTGTGGTCCGGCACCGGAGGCTCCTGGCCGAGGACATCGAGCACGGCGCAGTCGATCTGGCCCGTCTCCAGAGCTGAGAGGAGATCGGCCTCGACCAGATGTCCGCCGCGCCCGACATTGAGGAGGCGCGCTCCGCGCGGCAAGGCCGCGAAGGTGGAGGCGCACAGGATGCCCCGGGTGCCAGCGGTGAGCGGCAGTAGGCAGATGAGAATGTCGGTACCCGCCAGGAACTCGCCGTACTCGCCCTTCCCGGCGAAAGTGCTCATCCCGGCGATCGACTTTCTCGACGCACTCCAGCCGCGCAGGCGAAAGCCGAAACCCCGAAGCGTCTCGGCGAGCGCCGAGCCCAGCACGCCGAGGCCCATGATGCCGACCGTACGGTCGGCCGCGCGTCGCACCTGTTGGGGGGTCCAGCGCCCGTCGCGCTGGCTTGCGAGATAGGCTGGAAGGTCGCGATGCAGGGCGAGCACGCCTAAGGTCGCGTATTCCACCATGCTGTTCGTCAGGTCGGGATCGACCATGCGCACGATCCGGACTTGGCTCGGCACATTGTCGAGATCGAGCTGGTCGATCCCGGCCCCGGCCGAGAACAGGACTTCGAGCTTCGGAAAGCTTGAGACGAGATCGTCGGGCGGGAGCCAGGCGACGAGATAACGGACATCGCTTGTATCGCCGACATCCGGCCAGATGCGCAGCGCCATGTCTGGTGCTTGCGCCTCGAAGACGCGCCTCCAGATCTGGCCACGCACGGGCTCGGATTTGTAGACGACACCGATCGGGTGCGGATCGTGGCTCTGGCTCATCCGATCGCCTGGTTGATGAGGCCGAATACACGGACGCGTCCAGAACGACGCGGCGCTCGCCCCTTGATCATGGTCGTCCCGCCGCCCGCGGGAAGTAGCCCGCACTCTTCGAGGAAACAGGAGAGACCGGTCATGCCTTCTGGAATGTCCGCGCGCACGAAATATCCTGCGTGCGCCATGACGAAGGGCGCCGCCAAGGCGATCGCCGTCTCCTCGTCGAACGCTACGATCGGTCCGATCACGTAACCGCGCCCGAAGGGTCGGCAAAAAGCGAATCCGGTCACGCGCGCATCGCGTTCACCGATGGCGCCGGCCGCATCTCCGGTGAGCGCGCGCAGGACATTCCGGCGGTCGACTCCATGGGCGGCGCGGTCGAGTTCGGCAATGGATGCCCAATCCTCGGCGGTGCTTGGCCGTACCAAGATGTCCGCGGAGCTATGCCACTTCGCAGGCCGGGCAACGCCCTGATACTGCCGGACGGCGCCGATCGCCCGGAAGCCCTGCGACTTGTAGAGCTTCATGCCGGCCAGCGTCGCGTTCAGTTGCAACGTCCTGCCTTGAGCGGCTTCCTGCACGGCACTCATCATCTGCCTCCCCAAGCCTTGGCCCTGCAGGCTAGGAGCGACGATGACCATGCCAATCGTGGCGAAGGCGGCGCCGATGGGCCACCACATGGCCGTGCCCACCAGGCGACCGATCGCGTCATGGGCGCAATAGCCATGGCCGATCTCGAAGACGGCACGCCAATCGCCCTGACGATGGGGCCAGCCGACCGCCACCGACAGGCTGTGCGCGGCGCCCAGATCCGCTTCCTCCATGGCGCGCAGGCAAATCTGCTCATTCCTGAATGGAGAAGTGGCGTCCTTGCCGCTCATGGGAGAAGCCATGTCCGTGTCAGTTCGAGCCCTGGCGATAGGGCGGGTGTGATCGGGCGCGGATGTCGACTGCCCGCCTTGCGTGGCAGGGATGCTAACTCGATCGCAAGATGTTTCGTTGCTCGCGGATCGGTCCCGGCGACAGGATGTGGGGAAAACACTGTTCCGATTGGCATAAGCTGCGGAGACCTGCGGTTCCCGCCGTAGCTTCGGATTCGCGGAGGGGCAGCACAAAACGCCGGATGCCGCGCGCCGGCGGTATTTTCCACCGCAGAGCCAAGCGCGCGTCGCTGCATATGCTCGGCGACAGCGGCACCTACACACTGCCTACCGCCATGGTGCCGGGTTGAAATTCGGGAATGGTGGCCATCGCCGGCGCGCTGCGCCGAGAGACGGCTTCGGGGCCGATCTCGCCTCGGAAGGGGCGGCCGTGCTCGGGGCCTTCGCGCCCGATCTGCGCGATGCCACTGCCTATCGGCCGCTCCGCATGCAGGTCGGCTATTATGTCATGGACGCGCATCGGCGCTTTCGGCTCGATCATGACGGGCGCATGCTCGTCGTGACCAACTGCGACGGGCAGATGTTCAAGTTTCGCCCGCTGCTCGGAGAGCGGATCGTCTCGGCCTTCGACGGCGAAGGAAGCTTCGGCGAGCTCGCTGACTGGGCCGCTGGGAATTGCTGATCGGACTGAGCGTCGGTCCGGCGCATCGGGCAATGGGGCCTGCCCCGAAAATATGCGCCTCGGCTGTTTGTGCTGCGAAGGGCGGACTCTATGGAATATTCTTCGTCCCCTGCCCGATCCAGGCACATGGATCGTGTCTTCTTGTGCCTCTATCGTTTGAGCCATGATCTGCTGACGGCGAAACAAGATCGAGCGGCGGCAACTGAAGATCCTTCTGCCCTGTCTGGACGACGGGTCGACGCAACCGGGCAAGACTGGTGGTCATAAGCATGTTCAGGCCGAAATACATCACCTTCGATTGCTACGGGACGCTCACCCGCTTCCGCATCTCCGACATGACCCGCGAATTCTTCGCGGACAGGATTGCGGCCGACAAGATGGACGCTTTCGTGGCCGATTATTCGGCCTACCGCTTCGATGAAGTGCTGGGTGCCTGGAAGCCCTATGCGGACGTGATCAGCGACTCGTTGGAGCGAACCTGCAAGCTCTGGCGCGTCGAGTTCCGCCGGACCGAAGCGCGAGCGATCTACGATGCCGTGCCGACATGGGGGCCGCATCCGGACGTCTCGGAGGCGCTCGCCAGGGTCGCCAAACATTATCCGCTGGTCATCCTCTCCAACGCCTCGAACGGTCAGATCAACGACAATGTGGCAAAGCTCTGCGCGCCTTTCCACGCGATCTACACGGCGGAGCAGGCGCGAGCCTACAAGCCGAGATTCCAGGCCTTCGAATACATGATCGAGCAGCTCGGCTGCAGCCCGGCGGATATCCTGCACGTGTCGTCGAGCCTGCGCTACGATCTGATGTCGGCGCATGATCTGCATTTCGGAGCGCGGGCCTTTGTCAATCGGGGCCACGGCCCCGGCAATGCGGCGTATGGCTACCGCGAGATCCAGGATATCGGCGGCCTGCCGGGACTTCTGGGCCTGTGAGCCATGATCGCCACCCCGGCCCCGTGAGCGCGACGCCGTGAAGCTGGCATCCTACTGGCACGACACTGCAGCCGCCTTTCAGGGGGGCAAGGATGGGCCGGTGGAAGGGCATGCCGATGTCGCGGTCGTCGGCGGAGGCTTCACGGGGCTCTCCGCCGCGCTCGCTCTCGCCAAGACGGGCGCCAAGGTCGTGCTCGTCGAGGCGGGCCGCGTCGGCGGCGAGGCCTCCGGGCGCAATGGCGGCCACTGCAACAACGGGCTGTCCGCGGATTTCCGCGCCGCTTCGGAAAAGCTCGGCCTGCCGCTTGCGAAATCGCTCTACCGCGCCTTCGACGCTGCCGTCGACACGGTCGAAAGGATCATCGGCGACGAGCGGATCGACTGCGACTTCAAGCGCACCGGCAAGATCAAGCTCGCCGCGAAGCCCGAGCATTTCGACAAGCTCGCGCGCAGCTACGAGCTGATGTCGCGCGAGGTCGATCCGGACACCGATCTCGTCCCGCGATCGGCGATCAAATCCGAGATTGGCTCGGATGCCTTCCATGGCGGCCTCGTCTATCGCAAGAGCGCCAACATGCATATGGGCAAGTTCGTCGGCGGCCTCGCCGGCGGGGCCGCCCGGCACGGCGCCGCGATCTATGAGAACGCGCCCGTCACCATGCTGCGTCGCCTCGGCGGACGCAAGCACGAGATCGTCACTGGGCGCGGCAGCTTCAGCGCCGATCAGGTGCTGCTTGCGACCGGCACCTCGGTCAAGGGGCCGTTCTCCCACTTCCGGCGCAGGATCGTGCCGGTCGGGAGCTTCATCATCGTGACCGAGCCGCTCTCGGAGAATGTGCTCGGCGACCTGATGCCGACGCGGCGCACGGCCACGACGACCAAGAATATCGGGCACTATTTCCGCATCACGCCCGATAATCGCCTGCTGTTCGGCGGAAGGGCCCGCTTCGCCATGTCCAGCCCGACCTCGGATGCCAAGAGCGGCAAGATCCTCCAACGGGGAATGCTATCGCTTTTCCCGCAATTGCACGGAACCCGTATCGATTACTGTTGGGGTGGGCTCGTCGACATGACGGCGGACCGCCTGCCCAGGGCAGGCGAGCACGAAGGCCTTCTCTATTCCATGGGCTATAGCGGGCACGGCACCCAGATGTCGGTGCATATGGGCCAGGTCATGGCCGAGGTGATGAACGGGAGGCCCGACGCCAACCCGTTCCGCGATCTCGATTGGCCGGCAATCCCGGGGCATTTCGGGCCGCCTTGGTTCCTGCCCTTCGTCGGCGCCTATTACCGGCTGCAGGACTGGCTGCATTGAGGCTTCACGACGGGCCTCGCGATCGAGGCTCGCTCAGACTTCGACTGTGCGGTGGACCTAGGAGACATAGCCATGACACGACGCAGTGACGGGCCTATCCAAATCCTCAATCGAAACGAAGCCGCTTACATCGAAAGGGCGCTCAAGCACGGGGCGAGCCGACGCGACCTGATGCATTGGCTCGTCGCCGCCGGCATGAGCCTCTCGGCGGCGGGCAGTATTCTCACGGCCAGCACGCGGGCGCTTGCCGAGACGCCGAAGAAGGGCGGCAAATTGCGCGTTGCCGGCTTTGCGAGCTCGACGACGGACACGCTCGATCCTCCCAAGGGATCGAATTCGACGGATTATTCGCGCGGCACGACCTTCTACAATGGTCTTACCGTGCTCGACGAACATCTCGCCCCGCAGCTTGACCTCGCCGAGTCGATCGAGAACGAGAAGGCGACGCTCTGGACCATCAAGCTGCGCAAGGATGTGCGCTTCCATGACGGCAAGCCGCTGACCTCGGCAGATGTCGTCTATTCACTGATGCGCCACAAGGATCCGGCCGTAGGCTCGAAGGCGCGCTCGCTCGCCGAGCAGATGGTCGAGGTGAAGGCGACCGGACCCAACGAAGTGCAGATCCGTCTCGCCTCGCCGAATGCCGACCTGCCCGTGGTCTTTGGCATCTCACACTTCCTGATCGTCAGGGACGGCACGACCGACTTCGCAGTCGCCAACGGGACCGGCCCCTACAAGTGCAAGGAGTTTCAGCCCGGAGTGCGCTCGATCGCAGTGCGAAATGACGAGTATTTCAAGCCGGGCAAGCCTTATCTCGACGAGATCGAATATTTCGGCATCACTGACGAATCCGCACGCATCAACGCCCTCTTGTCGGGCGACGTGCAGCTCGCGGGCGGCGTCAACCCGCGTTCGGCCAAGCAAATCCAGTCGACGCCCGGCTACGAGCTCTTCGAAACGAAAGCCGGCGGCTACACCGATCTCGTGGTTCGCCTCGACACCCAGCCCACGGGCAATCCCGACTTCGTGATGGCGCTGAAATATCTCTTCGACCGTCAGCAGATCCGAAGTGCCGTCTATCGTGATTTTGCGGTCATCGGCAACGACCAGCCGATCGATCCGAGCAATCGCTACTACAACGCGGATCTGCCGCAACGCCCCTACGACCCCGACAAGGCCAAGTTCCATTTGCAGAAGAGCGGGATCGGCGCGACGAAGCTCCCGATCACCGTGTCGCCCGCAGCCGACAACTCGGTCGAGATGGGCCAGCTCCTGCAACAGTCGGGCGCCAAGATCGGCCTTAATCTCGACGTGAAGCGCGTTCCGGCCGACGGCTACTGGTCGAATTACTGGATGAAGCAGCCGATCGGTTTCGGCAACATCAATCCGCGCCCCAGCGCCGACGTGCTCTTCACCTTGTTCTTCAAGTCGGACGCCGCCTGGAACGAGAGCGCATGGAAGAACGAGAAGTTCGACCAGCTCCTCGTCGCGGCCCGCTCCGAAACGGACGATGCCAAGCGCAAGCAGATGTATGGCGACATGCAGACGCTCGTGCACGAGGGATCGGGGATCGGCATTCCGGTCTTCGCCAGTATCCTCGACGGCCACTCGTCCAAACTGAAGGGCTTGCGGCCGATCCCGACTGGTGGCCTGATGGGCTACAACTTCGCGGAGAGCGTATGGCTGGACGCCTGACCGGCGCTCCGCGGCGGGTTCTCTGTCGCCCGCCCTTCCTCGAAGGAATCCGCCGGGAGTTGCCACGATGAGCTGGTTCGTCCCGAAGCTGATCGCGCAAAGACTGGTCATCGCCCTGGTGACCCTCGCCTTCGTCTCTGTCGCCGTATTCCTCGCGACCGAGATCCTGCCCGGCGATGTCGCAGAGGTGGTGCTCGGCCAGAGTGCCACGCCCGAGGCGGTGGCGGGCCTGCGTGCCGCCCTTCACCTCGATCAGCCGGCTTATCTGCGCTATTTCATCTGGCTTCACGGCCTGCTGACAGGCGATCCGGGCCGCTCCCTGGTCAACAACCTCCCGGTGGCGACGTTGATCGGCAGCCGGCTGTCCAACTCGCTGCTGCTCGCGGCCGTGACGGCCGTGTTCTGCGTGCCGGTGGCGCTGACGCTCGGCATCACCTCGGCGATCTGGCGCAACAGCGCCTATGACCGGCTGATCAGCCTCGTGACGCTCTCCGCCGTCGCCGTCCCCGAATTCTTCATCGCGACGCTCGCGGTCGTCGTCTTCGCCGTGCATCTCCACTGGCTGCCGGCGCTGTCCACCTCACCATCGATCGACTCGGTCGGGCGCTTCTTTCGCGTCTTCACGCTGCCAGTGCTCAGCCTGAGTTGCGTCATCATCGCCCAGATGGTGCGGATGAGCCGCTCTGCGGTGCTCGATGCGCTCCGCCAGCCCTATGTCGAGATGGCCTTGCTCAAAGGCGCCGGACCGGCACGGGTTGTGCTTGTGCATGCCCTGCCGAACGCGATCGGCCCGATCGCCAATTCGGTGGCCTTGAGCCTGTCGCACCTGCTCGGAGGCGTGATCATCGTCGAGACGATCTTCAACTATCCCGGCCTCGCCCATCTGCTAGTGGACGGCGTCGCGACGCGTGACATGCCGCTCGTCCAGGCCGTCGCGATGATGTTCTGCGCGGGCTATCTCATCCTCGTGACGATCGCCGACATCGCCGGCATCGTCTCCAACCCGAAGCTGCGCTTCAGATGAGCAGCGAACCCGCCCTGGCCGCGGCTCCGACCGCCTTCGTCGGCGCGAGACGGCCTCCCCGCGTCAAAGCGGGTGCCGTCATCGGGGCGTTGATCGTGGGCTTCTGGCTCCTCATCGCATTCTTCGGCCCGCTGGTCTCGCCGCACGATGTCGGCGAGGTCGTGGACACGGACCTCTACGGCGAGATCAGCCGCGCCTTTCCGCTGGGGACGGATTATCTCGGCCGCGACGTCCTGAGCCGCATCATCTTCGGGGCGCGCTACACGATCGGCGTCGCGGTCGCGGCGACGGCCATCGCCATCTTCGCGGGCGGCGCGCTCGGCATGCTGGCTGCCGTCTCCGGTCGCTGGATCGATGCGCTGCTCAGCCGCTCCTTCGACGCGCTGATCTCGATTCCGAGCCTGATGTTCGGCTTGGTCGCCATTGCGGCTCTCGGTTCGTCGGTGCCGGTGCTGGTCGGGACGACGGCAATCATCTATACGCCCGGTGCCTTTCGCATCTGGCGTTCGCTCGCGGTCAATGTGAATGCCATGGACTATGTCGTCGTGGCGAGGGCGCGTGGCGAGGGCAAGGCCTATCTGATCCGTGAGGAGATCCTGCCAAACATCATAGGACCCGTGCTCACCGATTTCGGCCTGCGCTTCGTCTTCGCCGTCCTGCTCCTGAGCGCGCTCAGCTTTCTCGGGCTCGGCATCCAACCGCCTTATGCCGATTGGGGCTCGCTGGTGCGCGAGAACATCACCGGCCTCAGCCAAGGCGCCCCTGCGGTCGTGATGCCGGCCGCCGCCATCGCGACCTTGACGATCGGCGTCAATCTCATCGTCGACAACCTGCCCGGCCGCAGGCTGGCGCTGGAGAGCCGCTGAAATGCGCCCGCTCGTCGAGGTGCAGGGCTTGCGGGTCGCGGCACGGGACGAGCACGGCGATGAGGCGCTGATCGTCAAGGATGTGAGCTTCACCGTCGCTCCGGGAGAGGTGGTGGCGCTGATCGGTGAGTCCGGCTCCGGTAAGACGACCATCGCGCTCTCGCTTATGGGCTATGCGCGCGCGGGCTGCCGAATCGTCGGGGGCAAGGTGCGCCTCGGCGACACGGCGGATGTCCTGCGCCTGTCCCGGCCCGAACTCGCCGATCTGCATGGACGCGAGGTCGCCTATATCCCGCAGAGCGCAGCTGCCGCCTTCAATCCGGCCAAGCCGCTGATGACCCAAGTCGTCGAGAGCGCCCGCATCCATGGCACCATGTCCGTGGCAGCCGCCGAAGCCAAGGCCAAGGACCTGTTCCGTGCCCTTGCCCTGCCCGATCCCGAGCGGGTCGGCACACGCTATCCGCACCAGGTCTCGGGCGGGCAGTTGCAGCGCCTGCTGGCAGCGATGGCACTGCTCACCGATCCACGCCTGCTCATCTTCGACGAGCCGACGACGGCGCTCGACGTGACGACCCAGATCGAAGTGCTGCGCGCCTTCAAGGCGGTGGTGCGCGAGCGTGGCACGACGGCACTCTACGTCTCGCACGATCTCCCCGTGGTTGCTCAGATGGCCGACCGCATCATCGTCCTGCGCAACGGCGAGGTCCGTGAGGTTGGTGAGACGAAGCAGTTGATCACCGCGCCGTCGCACGACTACACACGGAGCCTCTTGGCGGCGGCCGAGCCGGCGCTGCGCGTCGGCGAGCCGATCGAGACGCGCAAGACCGGGACCGCTACGGCTGTCCTCGAGGTGCGCAACGTGGTCGCGGGCTATGGGCCCGCCGGCAAGGACGGCACTCCTCTCGTGCCGGTGCTGCGTGACATCACCTTCTCCATCCGACCCGGATCGACGCTCGGAGTCATTGGGGAATCGGGTTGTGGCAAGTCGACGCTCGCCCGGGTCATCGCCGGATTGCTGCCGACCGCAAAGGGTGAGGTGATGCTGAACGGCGCCCCCTTGCCCCGCGCCCTCGGCGACCGCACGCGCGACCAGCTCCGCAGGGTGCAGATCGTCTTCCAGATGGCGGATACGGCCCTCAACCCGTCGCGCAGCGTGGCGCGCATCCTGGGGCGGCCGCTCGAATTCTATCACGGGCTGCGCGGCGGCGAGCGCCGTCGCCGCGTCGCGGCCCTCCTCGACATGGTGCAGCTGCCGGCGAATGTCGCCGACCGTTCGCCCGACGACCTGTCGGGTGGCCAAAAGCAGCGCGTCAATCTTGCCCGCGCTCTCGCGGCGGAGCCGGCGCTCATTTTGTGCGACGAGGTCACCTCGGCGCTCGACACCGTTGTCGGCGCCGCAATCCTCGATCTGCTGACCGAGCTGCGCAAGGAATTGGGCATCGCCTACATGTTCATCAGCCACGATCTATCGATTGTGCGTGCGATCTGCGATGAGATCATGATCCTCTATGCCGGGCAGATGATGGAATTCGGTAGTCGTAGCGCGCTGCGAGAGCGCCCTTTCCATCCCTATTCCGACCTCTTAATTTCCTCGGTCCCGGAGCTTCGCACCGGTTGGCTCGACGGCATCAGCGAAACGCATTTGCAGGAAGCATCGGCGGGCACACCCAGCTTTTCTCGGCGGGATATGTGCAGCTTCTTCGACCGTTGCGCGCTGCGAATTCCCGGCCGATGCGACACCGAGCTGCCACCGATACGTCGCCTGTCGAAGGGAGCCGAGATTCGTTGCCAGCGGACGGAGGAGGAGCTTCTCGACTGGAGCAAAACGGCGGCCTTGTTAGAGCCGAACTGATCGCCTCGCGAGACGTCAATTTAGCAGCATGACGGCGGCATGGAGGAAAAGCTTCAACCTTCTCGCGCGAATATTGACTGTTATCGGCTCTTCTGCGGTCCAATAGCTTCACCAATCGCGACGCGCTCTTCGTCAGTTGCTCAACGCCGCGTAATCGGCGTCAACCATTTGGCCGCAGTTCCCCAAGTTATTGAAAAGATTGGTAGCGGAGGCCCGCTACCACCGTTCCCCGTGTACGGACCCGAAGATATCGGTGATGTTTCGAGCACGCTCAGCCATCATCCCCTACGAGAACCTTGGAGCGCGACCAAGCCGCTCCTCGGCAAGCTGCATTGCCGTTGCGTCGTCGACGCGAGCGGCCGCTGCCAAGAATTCGACCGCCCGCCGAGCCTCCCCCCGCCGGCGCAGTCGCATCACCACGAGCCCTGCATAGCACTCCTGCTCCAATCGTGTGGCGGTCTCCCGGCGACGCCGGCCCCAGCTCCTCCATGCCCACCAAATGGGGTGGCCCGGCCGCAGCATTTGTCGCCATTGCTCGCGATTGCCGGCCCACAGCTCGGTGCGCAGGGCGGCCCGGAAGAACGAACGTCGGATCACTCGTGCCATGATCACCCAGCGCTGGTAGTCGAGCCACACCAGATGAGTCGCACGCTGCCAGACCTTGTCGCGCACCGGACCATAGTTACCGTCGACCACCCAGGCTTCGGCCTGGATCGCCTCTGTCACGCGGCGGACGAACTCTTCCCGATCATGACGGGTCAGGTCGCGCCAGCCCGATTGCCAGTTGATCGCATCGAGCTCGATATGCGGCAGCTTCAATTGCTCCGCGATGCGGCGCGCCAGCGTGGTTTTGCCAGCACCACAAGTCCCGACAACAACTATCCGCATAGTAGACGGCCCTTGGTCGGATCACCCCGCTCCGAGGAGCGGGGTGCTGGGGCTGACAGTCTCAGCCAATGGCGGGTTGCGAGGAGAATTCGCGACCGAATATCTCCAAGTGCTCGCGTCTAAAGCGCTCGCGCCTCAATCCTGCGCCGCAGGCGCCGCTTGGTTGCCGACCGGTGCCGGCGTCATCGCTTTCGCCTTGGCGTGTTTTGTCTTCACCACGCCGGTGGTCCCTTTCGCCATCTTCTGCCCTTTCACCTTGGCAGCCCTTGCGGGTGTCGTCGGGTCGCCCTGATCCTGAATGATCGGCTGCTGAGCGGTGGGCTGCGGGTTCGTCTGCGCGAATGCAGGCGACACCACACCTAAGGCCAGGGACGCGATGGCGGGCAAAATGACATTCAACTTCATTATTGATCTCCTTAGGGGTTGATCAGATCGCGCCCCCCAATACGATCGGGCCGGCATTGTCAGCGCCGGCGAGGGCTGGATGACTCCTTCAACATGAACCTCAGATGACCGTGTGCAGATTGCGTAACGTATGGTTCACATAAAAGGCTGGGTCGATTAACATTTGGATCGCATAATGGCCGGATCACCTAATGGGGGCAGCGCCTGCTCTCGAAGGCTCCCTCAACGTGGAATGGATCGGACTTCCGAAGGTGGCAACCGTCCCCTCAGCGCTGCGGCCGATCTGTCGCACGAATGGCTGTCAGCAGATCGGCATCGAGCTCGCCGACCGTGGCTTCGATGATCTGTCTGCCTTCGGGCGAAGCACCGCGATAAGCGGTTGCAATGGACGGCTTCAGATCCGGCTTATGCATCACGATGGCACGAATCTCGCGGCCGATCAGGGTTTGCAGCTCGGCGTCGGCGGCGGCGCTCGATCGTGTCGCAATGAGAAGGCGCAGCGGCATCAAAGCAGGTTCGCTCGGCCCTGTATAATACGACATCCTCAGCGCGTCCGCGAGTTGCCGATCAGCGACTTGTCGACCGGGCGTTTCGCGCTGCCAAACGGCGGCCGCGAGCAGCAACCAGGCGCGCGAATCATGCGGGGCAAGCCGTGCCGCGCGCTCAGCGGCTGGACGCAACAGCTCGGCCGCTTCGAGCGCCACGATCGGATCGCGATCGCGATCGGCCAGATCCAGCAATGTCTCTGCGTAGTCGGTCCACAATTCGCCACGCACGAGCCCGATCAAAGCCGCGGCCCCTGCCCTGCCGCGAAATGCCACGGCGGCCTTCGCTGCTGCCGCATCGGCCGGAAAATAGGGCAGCGGCGGGCGAAGCAATTCCGTCGCCAGAATCCATAGCGCCAGAAGGCCCAGAATGGCGGCGAAACTTGCCGCAGCTAGACGAAGCCCCAATCCGGTCTTCGTCCTCAGATGCAGTTCGACTATGGAGCGATATGGAGAGTTCGATCCGACCGCTTGGCCGTCAGCCACGAGCTTAAGCATCGACAGCGAGGGGCAGCCGGCTGCGCGACATCTCTCCTCCAGCTCGCCGGTCATCTCGGGATCGATCAAGGCATGCAGGACGATGCCGGGCTCGCGCTCGATACCGGCGACGACGCGGCTCAACTCGCTACGTGTTCGCACCTGCGAGTGGACATGCTCGATGGTGGAGACCCCGGGATAGAGCGTGGAAGCTGCCCGGCTCGCGGCGGCCAAGGTCTTTTCGGTCGTATCCGAGACGAGATGCAGATGGAAATAGCCGCGACTCATGCCTCGCACCCACAGGTTCGGAGCGCAAAAATAGCATCTCGTTCGATCACCAGACAGGTCAACCTGCCGGTCGCATAGGCGCCCGTATCGATATTGATCCGGTTGGGATGGATGTCGGGCTCGCTGACCGGTGTGTGGCCATGAACGATGACCTTGCCGAAATCCTCCTCGCAAAGAAGAAAGTCGTCGCGGATCCACAGCAGGTCCTCTTCGCGCTGCCGCGCCAGCGGCACGCCCGGCTTCACGCCCGCATGCGCAAAGAAGAAATCGCCGCAGCTGAACGAAGGATCGAGCTTGCCAAAGAATTGCTTGTGAGCACTGGGCAGCGCCGCAGCCAGCGCGCGAGCGAGCGAGAGTTCCTCGGCCTCGTCGGGGTCTGGCGAGGGCTCGAGCCCATAGGATATCAGGGTCTCGAGGCCACCCAAATGCCGCCAACTCCGGAGGACGGACGGATTGCGAAGGAATTCAAGCGCGTAACTTTCATGGTTGCCTTTGAGGCAGACCATGTCGTGCGACCGGCCGCGCTCGATGAGGCGATCGACGACCTCTCGCGACGATGGGCCGCGATCCACATAGTCGCCGAGAAGGACGTGGACGGGATGACAAGCCGACGAGCTTTCGAGATCGGTATCGATGCGGGAAAACACATCCTCGATGAGATCGGCTCGACCATGCACATCCCCGATCGCGTAGATGCGAATTCCATCGGGTATCCTTGGCTGACACGGCTTCGGCTGGGAGGTCGATCGTCGCCACATGCGATCCCCCCTTCACTGAGCGCCGAGCGCCGAAGGCATTGCGCTCGGCCCGATCCGTGCCCATTGGCTGCTGCGGCCCACGCTTTGAGCGATCCCGAGTCCGAGGATTGCGGCGGCAAGGAGCGTGACTGCCGTTCCGAGCGCGCTCGCATCAGTGAACGCCTCGAGGGTCAGCAGCACGGCGGCGCTCGCGCCCGCGGCGGGGTAGACCGAATCCCGGCGACGTTGCATGACGCCGCGCAACAACAACCCTGCCGCCATGAGCACCATGATCGCGATCATCCATAGAGCAGGAAATCCGAGGCCGATTGCGATCTCGGCGGCGCTCGTGGGTGCGGACGGCTCGACGGCCAACTCATCGCCGGTCCGATAGATCGGAGTTAGCGCTGCCAGCCCGCCAGCGCCGGAGCCGGCCCATCCGCTATCCGCGACCATCCGCTCGGCAAGCGAAACCAGCGGTCCGGATGCGTGCGCGTATCGCAGCGTCAGGTCACCGCTGCCGGTTGGCCTCGCATTCGCCATTGCGACCGCAACGATCATTGCGACCGCGGCCACTGCCATGCTTGCCAAGCTTCCGAAGCGGAGCCTCCTGATCAGCAGCACGAGTGCCATCATGGCAAAGCCGCAGGCGGCAGCGAAGATCTCTTGCGGCGTCGCGGCGGCCAAGAGCCCCCACCAACAGATCACCGTCGCGGCGATGCCCATTGCGGTTTGGAGCGCGAGTCTGGAAAGAGGCATATCGGACTTGCCCCGCCGCGTCTCATGGCGCTCCAGGGCCCGGATCGTCGTCGCCAGGCCGAGTATCACGCCGAGCGAGCTGCCACCGGCGAGGGCGGTCCTGGTGCCGGCCCCCTGCCCCTCACCGGCGAGGGACATGCTGGCAAGCTGTTGGACCACGAGAATGGCCGCCATCGCAGTCGTCGCTCCGGCAAGCGAGAACAAGACCCATTCGGCCCGTCGCCGATCGATCGTGACCGCAGCCGCCGCGAAGATCGTTGCCGTCACCGAGAGATAGCGCGCAAGCGCAATGAGCGTCGCTCCCGGATCGACGCTGATGCGGCCGGTCACCGCCTCGCCGAGCGCTGCCTCGGCGCTCGACCAGATCGGGTGCGAAAGACCGCGAAACGGCATCGGCATGACCTGGATCGCCATCCAGATGGCCGGAATGGCGAGACACCAGACGAAAGGACGAGCGATCCTCCACAGGCGCTCGCTCTCGCTTCCGGAGGAGGCGCGCGCCACGGCAGCGATCGCTGCCGCGGCCGCCGCGGCGACCAGGCCGTGAACGACCGGGCCGTCGATGAAGGCGATGACCGGCGTCGCCACAATCAATGCGATCAAGAGCGGAAATGCTGTCGGCACAGTGAGATATGTTATATCCATGGCTCTCCGTTTAACATGCATGATCGACGCTATCGATTCAAGCTTGACCGATCACCCTGCCACCGGGCATTGAGCGCCACGGCGACAAGCTCAAGTTGCAGCGCTCATTTCGGGCGACCGCCGCAAGCGACGCTCGCCCGCGATCGGAGGTCGGAGGGCTGCGTCACGTGGGCGCTATGATATCAAACTATCATAGTGTAATGTTAATCCCTTCACGCCATTCTCGCGAGTCACGTGAACCGAAAGGAAATCGCCATGCGCATCGCCATGATCGGGACCGGCTATGTCGGCCTCGTCTCCGGAGCCTGCTTTGCCGATTTCGGCCATCACGTGACATGCGTCGACAAAGACACGGCCAAGATCTCCGCGCTCAAGAGCGGAGAGATCCCGATTTACGAGCCGGGCCTCGACGAGCTCGTCCGCAGCAATGTGCGCGAGGGACGCCTTTCGTTCTCGATGCTCCTTCCCGAGGCCGTGCGACAGGCCCAAGTGGTCTTCATAGCGGTCGGCACGCCCTCGCGTCGCGGCGACGGCCATGCCGATCTCTCCTATGTTTATGGGGCCGCCCGCGAGGTCGCCGCCAAACTCTCCGGCTTCACGGTCGTCGTCACCAAATCGACGGTCCCGGTCGGAACCGGAGACGAGGTCGAGCGTGTCATTCGCGAGGCACGCCCCGATATCGACGTCGCGGTCGTTTCCAATCCGGAATTCCTGCGCGAAGGCGCGGCGATCCGCGATTTCAAGCACCCCGACCGGATCGTTGTCGGCAGCGAGGATGATCGTGCCCGCGAGGTGATGGCCGAGCTCTACCGCCCGCTCTACCTCAATGCAGCGCCGATCATCTACACCCATCGGCGCACCGCAGAGCTGATCAAATACGCCGCCAACGCCTTCCTGGCGACCAAGATCACCTTCATCAACGAAGTCGCGGATCTCTGCGAGAAGGTCGGCGCGGATGTGCGGGAGGTGGCGCGGGGCGTTGGCCTCGACAACCGCATCGGCACCAAATTCCTGCATGCGGGGCCTGGTTTCGGAGGGTCGTGCTTTCCGAAAGACTCGCTCGCGCTGATCAAGATCGGTCAGGACTACGAGGCGCCGCTGCGTATCATCGAGGCCGTGGTGGCCGTCAACGATCAGCGCAAGCGCGCCATGGCGCGCAAGGTCGCGAACGCGCTGGGCGGCAGCGTGCGCGGCAGAACCATCGCGGTGATCGGGCTGACATTCAAGCCGAACACCGACGATATGCGCGACGCCCCCTCGATCGCCTTGATTTCCGCGCTACAGGATATGGGCGCGAAGATACGCACCTACGATCCCGCAGGCATGGAGCAGGCCCGCGCGGTGCTGCACGGTGTCACCTATTGCGACAACCCGTATTCCTGCGCCGAAGCGGCCGATGCGCTCGTCATCGTCACCGAATGGGAGCAATTCCGAGCACTCGACCTCGAGCGTCTCAAGAAAATCATGACACGCCCGGTGCTCGTCGATTTGAGGAACGTCTACCGCGCGGACGAGGTGACGAAACACGGCTTCGAATACCAGGGCGTAGGAACGGCCATGACGTCCGAAGAACCCCCTGCCTATTCGACCGCACTCGAAAGCATGGCATCGTGACATAATCCAGGCTGGCGGTTCAAAGACCCAAGCGCCGGATACGGGCCGTCTCTCCGTTTGCATGGAATGGAGGGCACGATTTCTTCTGGCCTCTTGTTGGTTGTGCCCAGCCCGTCGCAAATTCGGGACGGTCAGAATTCGAGGCGAACGGCAAGGCCCGTGCGAGCCTCGATAGCGATCCCCTGAAATTGGAGGTGATACACATTATGACGCATAATGTGAGCGGCCGCTCGCAAGAAAAAATGCAGTGCCGCAACATGATAAGCGCGCTCCCTGACGAGATCAGCCGGCATACGATAAGGCTTGTTACAGCCATAAAAACGAATTACGTTATATTATCATTGCGATGAGTGCGGTTGGGTTGAGCGCGGGGCAGGAAGGGTAAAACGTGCGTCTAGACGGTCTCGCGGCAAAGTCAGTCCTGTGCGTAACATTCATGCTCATGAGCGGATGCACTTTCCTGCCCACTTCCGGGCCTTCGAGCCAGGACATCAATACCGGAGCTTCGCCCACCGGCGTCAACTATGGTCTTGTCCGGTTGACACCGGAGGCCGTGCAAGCCGTAGGCGAATACGGGCCGGAGGCGATCGCTGCTACTTTCGGCGACCGACGTCCGCCGCCCGAGATCAAGTTCGGCATCGGCGACGTGGTCAGCGTGACGATCTTCGAGGCGGCCGCGGGTGGTCTCTTCATCCCGCTCGAAGCCGGGGTTCGTCCGGGCAACTTCGTCACTCTGCCAAATCAGCCGATCGACACGTCAGGAAATATTTCGGTACCTTATGCGGGCGCCGTGCGCGCCTCGGGCAGGACCCCGACGGAGGTCCAGCGCTCGATCGTCGACTCCATCAAGAACCGGGCCATCGAGCCGCAAGCGGTCGTCGCTCTCGCCACCCAGAACACCTCCCTCATCAGCGTGCTCGGGGAGGTGAACACACCCAACCGGTTTCCCGCTCAGCCGGCCGGAGAGCATATTCTGGACGCGATCACCCGTGCCGGCGGCATCAAGGCCCAGGGCTACGAATCCTGGGTCGTCCTGGAGCGCAAGGGAAAGCGGGCCTCCGTCCCCTTCGGTGCTCTGGTCTACGAGCCCGCCAACAATGTCTGGGTGTGGCCCGGCGACACGGTCTATGTCTATCGCGAACCGCAGACTTTCCTCGCCTTCGGTGCCGCCGGCCAGCAAGGCCAGTTCAACTTCGACATGTGGCGGATCACGCTCGCGGAGGCGGTGGCGAAAGCGGGCGGCTTGCTCGACGTCCAGGCAGATCCGGCCTCGGTCTATCTCTACCGCCGTGAGCCACGCGACCTCGCCGAGAGGCTCGGCGTCGACGTCTCCAAATTCGAGGGCCCGACGGTTCCGGTCATCTACAATGTCAGCTTCCGCGACCCGGCCGGCTATTTCCTCGCGACCAAGATGCAGATGCGCAACAAGGACATCATCTTTGCGGCCAATGCGCCATCGGTCGAGGTCACGAAGTTCCTGCAGTTCCTCCAGGTCGTGATCAACACCGGCAACGATGCGGCCGTAACCGGTTCCAACACGCAATATTTCAGGGTCCTTTCACATACGCATCTCGCCAAATAGCCTTCGGAATGCCCCGATCGCACAGAACATATCTCTTGGCGTGACAATTTGACCGCGCTCTGACCTGCTTGGCATTGCACGAGCCTTGGCATTGCGGGAGCCGCTATGATAAGAGATAACATAAATTGCCGGAGGGCCGCCGGGGCCCTCTGCTCTCCAAGGTCGGCCGGGGTCGTCGCGCTTTCGCTCGCGGCAACCGGCCTGGCTCCCAAGGGCGCAGCGATGCGGGCGCTCCAAGAATCTTCAAAACCCAGTGTCGGGCACTTTCTGGCTTTGTGAATCAAGGACCAAGATGCTCCAATTCAGCAAGCCGCGACTGGCAATCGAACCGAGCCTCCCCGTCTCGGACGCCGTTTCGCCGGCTGAACTCTACGCCATGCTCGCGGGCTTCGTGCGGCGGCAACTCCCGGTCATCGGATTTGCCGTGGCGATGGCCTTGCTGCTCGGCACTGTCTACCTCTTCGTGACGCCGCCGAAATATGTCGGTCACGCGCTCTTGATGATCGACACGCACAAGTCCCAGTTCTTCCAGCAGCAGCAGCCGCTCGGCGATCTTCCGATCGATTCGGCGACCGTCGACACTCAGATCGAGATCCTGAAATCGGAGAACATCGCGCTCGCGGTGGTCAAGAAGCTGCGCCTCGACCAGGACCCGGAATTCACCTCGCCGAGCATGGGCCTGTTGGCGACATTGACCGGGTCTGTGAGACGCCTGTTGCCCTCCGAGCCGTCACCCCCCATTCAGCCGTCCTCAGACAATCCCCTCGTTCGCAGTGCACTCGGCACGCTGCAGGGCCACATGTCGGTCTGGCGCGCCGGCCTGACCTATGCGATCGGGATCGACTACCAGTCGCTTAATCCCGATCGCGCCGCGCAGGTCGCCAACGCGATCGCGGACGCCTATGTGGACGACGCGCTCGAGGCCAAATACGAGACTACGCGCCGCGCCGGCAGCTGGCTGCAGGATCGCTTGAAGGAATTGCGCGGACAGTCCGCCAACGCAGAACGCGCCGTCGTCGATTTCAAGGCGCAGCACAACATCGTGGACACCGGCGGGCGGCTCATGAACGAGCAGCAGCTCGCGGAGCTCAACAGCGCGCTGATCCAGGGGCGGGCTCATACGGCCGAGGCCAAGGCACGCCTCGAGCGGGTCCAGCAGATCCTCAACAATGGCGATCCGGATCCGGCGAGCAGCGCCGCCGCGACCGTAACGGACACGCTGCACAACGACGTCATCACCAAGCTGCGTCAGCAATATCTCGACCTCGGGGCCAAGGAGTCGGACTGGTCGACCCGCTATGGCCCCAAACATCTGGCCGTCATCAACCTACGCAACCAGATGCAGGAAATCCGGCGCTCGATCCGCGACGAATTGCGCCGCATCGCCGAGACCTACAAGAGCGAGTACGAGATCGCCAAGTCGCGCGAGGAATCGATGCAAAACTCGCTCGCCCAAATCGTCTCCCAATCGCAGACGATGAACGAGGCGCAGGTCACCTTGCACAATCTGGAGAGCAGCGCCCAGAGCTTCCGCACGCTCTATGACAATTTTCTGCAACGCTACATGGAATCGGTGCAGCAGCAATCCTTCCCGATCACCGAGGCCCGCCTGATCACCCAGGCGACGCCGCCGCAAGGGAAGAGCGCGCCGCGCTCGACAATGGTCCTGATCCTCGCCGCCATGAGCGGGATCGTGCTCGGCATCGGGATCGGGATGTTCCGTGAAATCTCCGACCAGGTCTTCCGTACCACGGCTCAGGTCGAGGAGCGGCTCCATGTGGATTGCATTGCGCTGTTGCCGCTGGTGAAAGGCGCGACCAGAGCCGTTCCCGCGACGCGGCCGGCGGCCAATGCCGGGTCGACCGCTCCTCGTATCATCTCGCGCCAGGAGAAACTCCTGTGGACGATGGCGGAACAGCCGTTCTCACGCTTCGCCGAATCGATCCGCAGCCTGAAGGTTGCCGCCGACCTGAACAACGGTGCAAAACCCAGCAAGGTCGTCGGCATCACCTCGTCACTGCCCAACGAAGGTAAATCGACTGTCGCGATGGCGCTCGCCCAGCTGATCTGCCTTGGCGGCGCGCGGGCGATCCTCATCGACTGCGACCTGCGCAATCCGTCATTGTCACGCAGGCTAGCGCCGAAGGCGAATAGCGGCGTCCTCGACGTCTTGTGGGGCAAGGTCCCGCTCGAGCAAGCCGTTTGGACCGAGCCGGCCACTGCTCTCGCCTTTATCCCGGCGGTGGTGCGATCACCCCTGGCTCATAGCAGCGATATCCTGGCATCCGACGAGACAAGGAGATTATTCGACAGGCTGCGCGAGGCCTATGACTACGTCATCGTCGATCTCTCGCCGCTGGCGCCCGTGGTCGATGTCCGTGCCATGACACATCTCGTCGATTCTTTCGTGTTCGTTGTCGAATGGGGGCGCACCAGGATCCAGATCGCCGAGCAGGCGCTGGGCGGAGCGCGAGGGGTTTACGAAAACCTGCTTGGGGTCGTCCTCAACAAGGTCGATATGAACAAGCTCGGTCGCTACGAGAACCAACGCGCGGACTACTACCATAGCCGCTATTACGCCGGATATGGCCACACGGACTGACATGCGGCCATCTGAGATAAGGCAGCGAGGCATGGGATCGAGCGGCAATGGCCTGGCGGAGAGGGACACGATCCTGCTGTTCTACAAGGAATTCGAGCAGGACAAATTCTTCAAGAACGACCGTTATCTCAAACGTATGCTCAAACCCTTGTACAATCTTACGCATCACCGGCAGAAGAAGACGGGCTTTGCGGTATCATTCGAGCTTCTGCGGCGGGCACTGCAAAAGCATGGCTGGAAGGTGCGGGTCAATGACTACGCGCTTGCGCGAAAATGTCCTCACCACCCCGTAGGCCTGGTGGGGTTTCCGACGCTTCTCGAGGATTGGACCTTGCCAAACCCCGCCCTGCTCGGACCATCGCTCTATGATCATCCGATGCTTGCGCCGCGACTGATGCAGGATTCGAGATACCGTACCTACCTCGTCCTGGCGCAATGGACATATGATATGTTCCATCCGCATTACGGCGACACATGTGCCCGGTGGCATGCCGGCATCGACACCGACGAGTGGATCGACACCAGTTCACACGCCAAAGACATCGACTTCCTGATCTATGACAAGATCCGCTGGAATCATGACGAACTCGCGCTTGAGCTTCTGGAGCCGATCCGCGAGATCCTGAGAGGTCGTGGACTGAAAGTGGAGACGGTCCGCTACAAATATCACGATCACCTCACCTATCGCCGCCTCCTGGAGCGCTCTCGCGCCATGGTGTTCCTGTGCGAGCACGAGACGCAAGGGTTGGCCTATCAGGAGGCACTGGCCTCCAATGTTCCGGTGCTTGCCTGGGATAACGGCTATTGGCTCGATCCCCTGTGGCGGCAGGTCAGCGACACGATGATCCCGGCATCATCCGTGCCTTTCTTTTCCGAGGATTGCGGCGAGCGTTTCTCCGACCTTGCGGGTTTCGAACCGTCCCTCACCCGCTTTCTCGAACGCATGCCGCTGACGCGACCGAGGACATATGTCCTGGAGAACCTGTCCATGCTGCAATCGGCGGAAATCTATGCGCGGCAGTATTTTTCGATGATTAGCTGACGAGGATCGGCCGATGCGGCTATCTCGAATGGATCGCAGGAGGTATGTGTGGGTCGCGCCCGGGATGTATTGAAATCGCTGATGCGTCGCAACTCGGCGATCTTCAATCCCTTATGGGAGGTCGCGTTCCCGTTGTTTCGGTCCGACGAGATATATTATGGCGCCGAATACACGGATCGGCGCGAAGCGTTTCGAACGATCTACGAGCAAAACCGCTGGGGTTCGTGCGAGTCGCGCAGTGGTCGGGGCAGCACGCTTGCCTATACGAAGCCGCTGCGCAAATCCCTGGCGCGCTATCTGAGAAAGCTGAAGGTCGAGGTGCTGCTCGACGCGCCTTGCGGTGACTTCAATTGGATGCGCCATGTCAGGCTTCCCGACGGAGTCCGTTATATCGGCGGCGATATTGTCGCCCCGCTCATCGATGAGCTGCAGAGGGTGCATGGAAATGCGAGCTATTCGTTCCGCACCATGGATATCGTGGAAGACCCCCTGCCTCTTGCGGATCTCTGGATCTGCCGAGACGTCCTCTTCCACTTGTCGAACGCAGATATCCTGAGGGTATTTGAGAATTTTGCGGCCTCGTCGATTCCCCACATGCTGACGACCACTTATGGGTTTCCCAAAAGCAACGACGACATCCGATCCGGCGGCTTTCGCTTCATCAATTTGCAGTTGCCGCCATTCGGTTTGCCGCGACCTCTGTCGAGGACAACCGATTTCGTCGCGCCGGAGCCGCCGCGATATCTCGGGCTGTGGTCCCGCGAGCAAGTCGCTGCGGCGTTGCGGTGAGGCTCGGGCCCTCGATGCGCCCGATTGGGCTTGGCAGGCAAGGCATAGCCTTGGGGCCCGTCCAAAGCGCGGCGCGCATCATTCCTGGCGCGACGCTTGGGCTGAGCCTCAATATCGCGTGGCTCGCCTGGTTCATCGCGACAGCCGCGCTTTTCTTCCTGCAGATGTCGCAGACCTTGGCGGCATCGATCTTCATGGCCATCTCGGTCGCCTACGTCATGGCGCGGCCCGGCCTCGCGCTGCAAGCGCTGCGCGGCGGCGTGACGCCTTGGATTTACGTCACCCTCGCGGTCCTGTCGGTGGCGTGGTCGGAGCATTCCGATGTGTCGGCTCGGGCTGCCGTCCAGATCGCGTTCACGATGGGAGCTGCCCTGGTCATGGCACGCGCCCTGCCGGCGCGTTCCACGATATTCATCTGGATGTCCGCCGTCCTCGCAGCGAATGCTGCCAGCCTGCTCAACCCGCAAATGGCATGGAACGCCGGCGCATTGGCGATGATCGGAATTTTCGGATCGAAGAACCAGCTGGGACTGAGCCAGGCGATTCTGGTCATGGCCGGCGCCTGGATATTCCTGGATAGGGAGCGCGCTTGGCCCCTTCGATGCTTGGCGCTGTTTTGTGCGTTCCTGGGGGCGACTCTCATGATCGCCGCGAGGTCCCTAGACGCCACCGCGACGCTGATCGCAGCTCTAGGCTGCGCCCTCGTCTCGTTCAGGCTGAACTGGGTTCCCCGGCGTTGGCGAGCCATTGTCCTCTTCGCGGTGGTGTTCGTCGTCGTCGCGCTTCTCGCCCTCCTGTTGGTCTACGCCAACGAATTCGGCCTGTTCGGGCAAGTGCTCCTGCTTTCCGGCAAGGACGTCACCCTGTCCGGTCGAACGGAGCTCTGGCAGCGCGCGGCCGTCATGATGGAGCAGAACCCCATTCTGGGCACGGGCTTGCAGGCGTTCTGGGTGCAGGGAAACCCATATGCGGAGGAGCTTTGGGCGCGCTTTGCGCCCGGGCGAGCCGGATATCATTTCCACAATCTGTGGTACGAAACCGGCGTCGAGCTCGGTTATGTCGGCCTCCTTGCCGCACTCTACACCGTGATCTCGACCTCGCTCGAAGTCTGGCGTTGGGTCATTCGTACGCCGAACGTCGCGAGTTGCTTCTTCCTTACCTATGTGATCTTCATCGATATGCGAACTTTCGTGGAAGTCGATCTGTTCGGCCAATATTCATTCAACTGGGTGCTCTACCTTGTCAGCTGGGCATATGCCCGACAGGCGAGATGGCTTTACCAGCGACAACCGCAGCTTGTTGTCGATCGTTAGGCGCTGCCCGCATATTCTTGGTAGATGCTCATCCCCATCGCATAGGTCAGGATTCCGATGTGGAAGGTGCCGCGCATGAGCCACCACATCGCGCGATTGGGCCTGAAGGCCGTTGCGGCCGACATCACGCCGCAGGCGGCGATCTTGAATGGCGCCGTCCAGGAGGCTCGTCGGTAGGAAGCCCTGTCGAGTTGATGGAAGGTCTTCGCGTAAACCTGGCCCGCCCGGAACCGACGCCGTGCGATCCAGGGGAGATTGCTGCGCGACGCCACGACCTCTTCGTAGACGGTCGCTTCGCGAGCATATTTGAGGGCGCCTCCCTCTCGAAACATGCTGTGGAAGAACATCGTGTCCTCTCCCCCCGAGCGGCCGAGCGCGAGGTCGAAGCGCAAGCCGGCCCGCCGCACGAAACCCATGTCGATCAGCACATTCGATGTGTAGCCCGTATCGATCGGCCCCTCCCGATCCGGGATTCGATTGGAGTGATAGTCGCCCACCTTGATCCAAGCGGGGGTCCAATCACCATAGAGTGCTTGGCAGGGGCCAAAGACGGCGTGGGCGCCGTGGCGTGCGGCAATCAACTCGGCAAGCCAATCGGGCGAGGCATATTCGTCATCGTCAAGGAAGGCGAGCCAAGGCGTCGTCGTTTCATCGAGGGCCGCATTGCGAGCGACCGAGATATTGCGGCCGGGAGCGTGCCTGTAGTCGATGTCGACGGATGTATTGGCGCGAAAGCTCTCGATGATCGGTAGAGCCGATGGCAGGGCATCATTGTCGACAACCAGGATGCGAAGCGAGGTTTTGGGTGGCAGTTCCTGCCTGGCGACGCTCTTCATCGCGGCAAGGACGGAGGATCGGCGGAAGGTGCAGATGCAGACGGTGACGTCGATCGCATCGACCTGCTCTCGATGCGCCATGTCGACAGCTCCCGCACAGGGCTCGGTTCTCCCCGCACCGGCCGGCCTCTGCCGAGACGCCGGAGGCTCGATGAAAGTTGCGACTCTATTTTGGCGGGGCATTGCGACGATAGGCCCGTATCCAATCGATGGCGAGGATGGCCGGAAATTGGGTCGACGCATCCGGGTTACCGGGCCAATGGCCACCTACAGCGAAATTCGCCAGCATATACATCTGCTTATGCATGTCGGGCGGCGTCGGTTTGCGCGCAACCTCGACGTCGTCGAAATACCATTTGATGGTGTCGGCCTGCCAATCGACGGCGTATGTGTGGAAATCGGCCGAGGTATCCGGGACGCGGATGACGGTCGGAGCGTCAGTATGCTTGCCGCCCGCATTGCTATGGGCATTGGTGTGCAGGGTCGTCGTGTCATGGGCGAGGATCTCGAACACGTCGATCTCGGGAGGCCAGGAATGATCGGCTGGAAGCAGCCAGAAATCCGGCCATAGTCCCCGGCCCTTGGGCATGCGCGCCCGGATCTCGAAAACTCCGTAGAGCTGCGAGAAGGAGCGCTCGGTGGTGATGAGGCCCGACGTATATTGGTAATTCCAGATCCGCGGGCTCACCTCAGGTGGGGCGCGATCGGCGACAATCTCGAGGGCGCCATTGGCCACCCGGAAAGGGTCTATGCCGAGCGGTTTGTCGGCCGTGCCGCGAAAGCCCCGATCCACATAGACCTGCAATTCGCCGTTCGAGCCGAGCGATCTGCTGCCGAGCTCCTGCGCCCCGGCATAGCCGAAATTGGTCCGCCAGGTTCCGCCACCGATAGGGGCGTTCTCCAGACCCTCCGCGTACCAGCTGAATTTCGAGAACTCGTCGGCGAATGTCTTGACGAGACCGTGGCGATCGAGTTCGAGTTGGAAATTGTCGGCGCCAAGGGAGCCCATATCGGTCCCGAGGACCCATAGGGATTGTCCGCCGGGTAGCTTGAGCAGCGCATTCTTCCCCACTTGTCGCAGATTGTGCCGGACGGCGTCGAAGTCGCTGAGGCCGAAACCCGTCAACCGGATCTTGTCACCCTTTTGCGCATCGTAGCCATCGATGATCTTGTCATTCGAGGCTCGACGGACGTTGAATATCGAGGGTTGCCCCTCACCGCTCACCTTCTCTCCCTTCGGCCGCAGATCCTCGGCACTGGCCGGGCTGATGATGCGGTCGGCAATGCGAGTGCCCGGATCGATGATCGTTGCACCGGCGACGAGCAGCGCGCCGATCGCCAGGATGATCCGTCTCCCCGAGGCAAAGCCAGCCCGTGACGGCAGGAGACGGCGCAGGCGAACGCTGATCGGCAATCTCAGCAAGGCAGCGGCCTTGGGCCTTGCCAAGGCGATCCCAGCGGCGCGCCAAAAGTGCTCGCCCTTGAGCGCAGCAAGCAGGTCCTCATAGGCGAGCGCAGTGCGGATCGACCGCAGCCGCGCTGCCACTGCCGTCGCGAGGCACCGGTCGAGGCTCGGCACCTGACCGAGAAACCGCAGATCGGCGGCCTCGATCGCCCCGAGCGCGCTCCGGTTCAGACGATGGGAGGTCGAGGCCGGGTGCTTGCGATAATAATAGAGCCCGACCGGGTAGACCCGGAAGCGCGCGCGCCCATGGAGAAGGCGAAAGACGAGATCGTAGTCCTCGGCGATCCTGAGCGTTTCGTCATACCGCGCCGCGTGGCCTTGCAAGAGTGAGGCCCGAAACAGCGGCTTCAAATAGCCGAGCGCGGGCCCACGGCCGTAGAAATGATTGAGCCTGACATAATCGGCGATATCGACCCAGAAAGGAGCGCGAGCCCACCGCCCCGTGAGCAGCCGGGAAGTGGGGCGAAGGTCGTCCGCGTGAAAGGCGACGAGATCATCGGCCACGATGTCGGCGCCATCACGGACGGCTCCGTCGACGAGTGTCGCTAGCCTCTCGGGATGCATCAGATCGTCGCTGTCTATCACGGCGATCCACTGCCCTCTCGCCAAAGCGAGCGCCCGATTACGTGCGGCGCCGGGTCCGGCGTTGCGCTCGCTCTGGACCAGGCGGACGCGCGGATCTTCCCGCATCAGCTCCGTCGCTATCTCGACGCTGCCATCCCTCGATGCATCGTCGGAGACGATGATCTCGAGATCGCGCAGGCTTTGCCTTTGCACCGACCCGATGGCGTCGGCGAGATGGGCGGCGCCGTTGTAATTGGCCATGATCACGCTCACCATCGGATCAGGGGGCGCCGCTTCGGGGATACCGGACGGCGTCATCGGGCGGTCCGTTCAGGGGCTTGCGCCGGGGCTGCGAGCCGATCACCGGGTCCGGGCTCGCTCCTCGCGGTCTGCGCCAACGCGGCCGGGAGCCCCGCGAAGAAACCGAATGACCAGCCGGCCTGCGCCGCAATCGCCGCGATGCCGGCGGCAGCCGCGCAGGGATCGCGTAAGCGGATGCCGAGGAGAACCCCATAGCCGAGGCATAGGAGGCTCCAGAGGAGCGCCGGAATGGCAAATATTGGAGAGATGGGTGCCAGGAGAGCAAGGCCGACAACCGGGGCGATCGCCACGAGCACCAGATGACGCAGCTTCGTGTTCCGTCGGTGCTTCAAGAAATTGCGCACACGGCCGCGCCCGATGTTGAAATATTGCCGGAAGAGCGCGATCGGAGATCGTCTCGGATAGTAGGTGATCGACGCGCCTCCCATCAGGAAAATGCGAAATCCCCGCTCGCCGAGCCTGTTGTCCAGCTCGGCATCCTCATTGTGGGAAAATGTCTCGTCATAACCTCCCACTTCCTTGAAGGCTGCGATCCTCATCAGGGCGTGATGCCCATGCTCGACCCAGCGGCCGTGAGGGGCATTGCGATGCGCCGAGCCGCCATTCCCCAGAATCGAGTTCTGAGCGGCGGCGGCCGCACGCTGGAAGCAACTTTGGCCCTTGCTGTGCATGCTGACGACGACCGAATCCGCGCCTGTTTCGGCCTGGGTCGAGAGGAGCCGCTCACAATAGCACGCCTGATATTCGGCATGGGCGTCGATCCGGATCAGGAACTCGGCCTCGTCGCCGTGGATCCTGACAGCATGGTTCAATGCGGCGCTTTGTATCCTCTTTGGATTGTCCAGAAGCGCGACCTGACCGTCGCGTTTCGCCAGCCGTTCGACGATCGCGCGGGTGCCGTCCGTGCTGCCCCCGTCGACCACGACGATCTTCAGCGCGATGCGATCCGCCTCGGCGAGCAGCCCTGTGACAACGCCCTCGACATGCTCTTCCTCATTGAGGCAAGGGACGACGACCAGAACCGGGGCCTTCACACCCTGAATATCTTGCACACCCTGGATGTCTTGCACACCTTGAATGTCTTGCTCGCCCTGGATGATGTCGGGAATTTGCCCGGTCATGCGCTCACCCTCGAATAGACCAGCTGATCGCTGGGCGCGGCAGTGTCGCCGCATATCGCCGCCACAAGCTCACGGCAGTCTGACCGGTCATCCACCAGGTCTGAGCGCGGCAGCGCCTCCATCTGGTCAGTGAGCCTGGAATAGGAAGCTGCGTCGAGGGAACCCAGGAAGCCGGCCAGTTGCTGCTCGAGCGGCTCATCCAGCACGACGCCGGCGCCTCGCTTCGCCAGCCAGCTTCCCGTCTCGACGCCCGCCAAGGCGATCGGCACGGCGCCGTAGACGCTCCCTTCGTAGATGCGGTTGGGCAGCAGCCAGGTCGAGTTCTCGCCGGCCTCGTAATAGTCGATCGCCCAACTCAAATGGACATCGCCGTAGATGGCAGGCAGATCGTCGGGGTTGCGATAGATCCCGCCGAAACGGATATGCGGTGAATTGGCGATCGCGGCGTCGAAATCCGGGAAGACCGCGCCGGAAGGACGTCCCCTGATGACGATCTCCACGTCGCCATCCGCCTTGCGGGCGAGCGAGGTCAGAATCTCCAGGCTCTTGCGGCAACGTATCATCCCGAACCAACCGATGCGCCATGGGGGGCCTGGCGTCGGCCTCGGGCGCGGGCAGTCGCTTTGGCGCTCATCGACGAGCAGGACCTTGTTCTCGACGAGCCTGATCGGCGACGGGAACCCACGGGGCGCGAAATAATTGCGCACGAATGCCGGCGAGCTCGTCAGCAGCAGGTCGACATTGTGCCAGAGCCCCGACTCGAACAACCGCAGCAAGCCGCTCTTGAGCTGCCTCGACAGGAGCATGCGATGGATGTCGAGACATTCATAGACGAGGGCGGCGTTGGGAGCATGAAGCTTTCGGGCTCTCGCCGCGAGAAACAGCATCTCGAGATTGCGGGCCACGAGCGCGTCCGCGCCACGCACCTGCTCACCCAAGCGGTCGAGCCTGGTCAGCGCCCCCGCCAACGAAACCACGCGTCTCCCCAACATGCCGTCGGAGGTCCGTCCGAGATCGATCGCGCCCCTCCCCTCCACCATATCGATCGGCTCGGAAGTGCGTCGGAATCCGATCGGCGTGACCGAGCCTCCCCCCAATCGGAGCATGCGAACGCGGCGATGAACGGCAGGATCCGAAAGGTCATGCACGAAATAGGCGATCTTCGCATTCATGCCGGCATCCCTGATGGAGGCGCTGCGTGATCCACAAAGTATCCTCGGCGTGTCGCTGCGATTTGGCATTTGGTCGACGCCCGGCGACGACCCAGGCTCCGGCCCCCCCATGTGGCAAAGCTCAGTCTGATATGTTACGCTAATGGTAATAACATAACGGCTTGCCGCCGCACAAGGCTGGAAGCCGATATCGGTCGGGCGGCGTCACGCCTTCCCATTTGGACAGGAGCTGAACTCATGAATGCCAGGAAGGCGGTCATATTCGGCGGCGCCGGATTCATTGGGTCCCATTTGCTGGCGCATCTTGCGGAGACGCGCCATTATGACGAGCTCTACAGCGTCGATGTCGGTAAGCCCCGATTTGTCGTCGAGGGGGTCCGATATGAAAATTTCGACATTCGTGACCCCATTCCGGCTGAGCTGTGCGGAGAGGGACCATTCGACATATTCAATTTCGCCGCAGTCCATACCACTCCGGGTCACGAGGACTGGGAATATTATTGGACGAACGTCCAGGGTGCGACCAATATTTGCCGTTTCGCCAGCGAGGTCGGCGCCGATCGGCTGCTGTTCACCAGCACGATGACGGTCTATGGGCCGACCGAGACCCCGAAGGATGAGGACGCGGCGCTGGAACCCGTCAATGCCTATGGACGCTCAAAAATCCTTGCCGAGAACATCCATCGCTTATGGCAGTCGGAGCGCGCCGATACTCGTCGATTGACGGTCGTGCGGCCGGGCGTGATCTACGGGCTCGAGGAGCGCGGCAATTTCACCCGATTGTCGCGGATGCTCAAGAGGCGCCGCTTCGTCTTCCCCGGGCGAACCGACACGATCAAGGCCTGCGGCTATGTGGAGGACCTCGTCTCGTCGATGATGTTCGCGCAGCAGCGGAACGAAGGTGTCTTTGTCTATAATTTCTGCCACCCCGAGCGCTATACGAGCGCGGATATCTGCGCCGCTTTTTCCAGGGTCGGCGGCTACCCCGAGCCGCGCTTCGTCGTTCCATTCTGGCTTTTGAAACTTGCCGCCTTCGGCTTCGAGATCATGTCGGCGCTCGGCCTGAAGAATGATATCAATCGCGCTCGCGTGCGCAAGCTCCATGAGTCGACCAACATGGTGCCGAAACGACTACCGGAGGCCGGGTTCAGCTATCGCTACGATCTCCAGGCGGGGTTGTTGAAGTGGAAATCGGCATCGCGGTTCCAGGATTTCGACTGAGGCGTCCGGCATCGCGGCCTACCTTCTCGCCGGCCCAAAGGCCCGGGCTTGGCGACAATCGCTCTCGCGGGCGCTCATCGGCGCGAAACGGCACCGTCGGTCAGCTTCCGGCGCCGCTCTCGCGGCCGAATGAGAACGTGCCGCAAGGACCCGGGAAGCGCCATGGCGGCGAGGCGGGCAGCCGCCGGCGCGTAGAGCGAAGGAGGCGCGAGCGCCGCGGCTTCGCGCATCTGGCCTCTCTTGAGAAGACGAGCGACCGCGGCCGCATGCAGGCGGTGGAACTCGGTGCGATTGGCCGCCGTCAGGCGCTGCAACCCATCTCGCGCTTCGCGGATGAACACACAATCGTCGAGTTCGAGCTCATAGGGACGATATGACGTCAGTTCGAGCAGCTTCGCGGCCATGGCGAGCCGCAAATATTCTGCTTCCGCTTTGTCCAATTGCTGCCTGCCCAATTCGTATAGGCCCGACAATGTCGGGACGCGCCGGTACTCGGCGATCATCTCCCGGTCGAAGCGGAGATCAGGCCGACCCTCCTTCCGACGCAACGCCGACACACCCGCCAATTGCGAGCTCAACGCCATGATCCGTCCGTTTGCGATCGAGCCACCCGAGATGCTGCCGGCATGCATGCGGTAATCGCCGATCGGCAGGTCCAGATTGTGCAGGCGGCCGCGCTCGCTCAAGCGCCAATAGAGGTCCGTATCCTCCGAATTATGCACATGGCGGTACCCGCCAACCGATTGCATCGCCTCGCGCCGCACCATGAGAAAGGGATGACAAAGATAGGGTTCGCGCGACGGCGCCCAGCGCGCATCCGCTGCGTCCGGCGAAGCGAAATACTGCGTGTTCCCCGTGCGGCGGCCGGTCTCGTCGATATGCCGCACCGCTCCAGATACGGCCACGCAATCCGGATGGCGCTCGAGATAATCGAGCTGCATGGCCAGCCGCGACGCGTCCGAAATATCGTCGGCATCTTGCCGAGCGATGAAGGTGCCGGCGCAGCGCTCCAATCCCGCGTTCAATGCGTCGACGATACCCCCGTTTCGCTGCCTCAGCACGGTGATCCGACTGTCTTGGCGCGCCAAGCCCGCCAGAATCTCCGGCGTGTGGTCCGTGGACCCGTCGTCGATCACGATGATGCGCTGCTCCGCAACCGTCTGGCGCCGAACGCTCTCGATCGCCTCGGCCACGGTGGAGGCGGCGTTGAATACCGGCAGCAGCACGTCGATCATCCGTTGCCCCTCGCCGCCGCAATGTTAAGCCTATGTGAAATCGCCCTGGCCATAGCTTAACTCTAGCACTACTCTCTGCGCTCTGCACCATGGGAACCGAAACCGGGTTCTCGCGTGCCGGGCGGCTGAGGGCGTAGATGCGCATAATCGCCTCGATCCAATATCTGCGCGGCCTTGCGGCGAGCGCCGTCGTGGTCCACCACGCGGCGGCGCGATATGACCTCCCGTTTCATGCCGGAGCTGCCGGGGTCGATATGTTCTTCGTCATCAGCGGCTTCATCATGTGGCTGGTGACGCGCAAGGACGAAGCCAATGCCGCCACTTTCCTCAAGGACAGGCTGGTCAGGATCGTGCCGATGTACTGGTTCGCTACGGCCGTCTTGGCAATCGCGGCAGCGCTGCGCCCGAACTTGTTTCCGCTGGACCATCCCCTGCCCTGGCATATGATCCAGTCGCTATTGTTCGTGCCGCATTACGTGCCTGAAACAGGACAGGCGCTGCCTTTGCTGGCCCAAGGGTGGACATTGAACTACGAGATGTTCTTTTACACTCTGTTCGGGCTCGTTCTGCTTTCGAGCGCCACCCGTCAGCTATGGTCGATCACGGCGGCGCTTGCAGCCTGCGTCACCGTCGGCCTGTTTGTGAAGCCCTCCGATTTCCTTTTGCATACCTACACCTCACCGCTGCTTCTCGAGTTTCTCGCCGGCATTTGGCTGGCACATGCATGGACCAAAGACCGTTGGCCATCGGCAGCGCTCGGATGGGTTTCACTGTGCGTTGGCGCTGTTGCGCTGTTGTTCGTTGAACTTGCGGGGGCGCCGGCGGAGGGTAGCTTCCGGGTCGTTCTCTGGGGAGTTCCGGCCTTTCTGATCGTGAGCGGGACAGTCACGATCGAGCGCGGCGGCCAGCTGCCGAGATCTGCCGTCATGCACTTGCTGGGAAATGGCTCGTACTCGATCTATTTGACCCACACGCTGTCGATGACGCTGATCGCCCTCATTGTCGAGAAGCTGGGCTTTTCCCCCGGGCCTTGGATCTATCTCTTGACGATCGCCGGCGGGTTGCTGATCGGCACGCTATGCTTCTTATGGGTGGAGCGGCCGTTCACGGCTTTCATCAGGAATGTGACGCGGGCACGCGGCTTTCGCCGCACCGCCGCTGTGTCCTGAGAGCGCGATGTGCGATCTCGAGATCCGAACGCGGTGCATCCCCCGCCGCCTGATATCGCAGCTGCTATTCGACCAATGCGGCCAGTGGATCGGTCGCGGCCTGCAATACGCCGAGAAGACGAGCGAGCTGCCGATCGCGATCGAGCTCGGGCCGCCGAGCATAGTCGAGGGCAGCCTGCGAGAGCTGCCGATGATAGGGTTCATCCGTCCATAGCCGCTCGAGCGCGGCAACCCACGTATCTAACGGCTCGTCGACATCGAGAATCACGCCGCCTGGCCCGACGGCCTCGGGCAATCCGCCACGCCGGCTCGCCAAGACCGGGATCCCACTGATATGGGCTTCCGCGGCAACTCGCCCGAATGTCTCTTGATATTGGCTCGGGGCAAGGACGATCCGGGCCCTGCGGTAGATGCTCCGCATGTCGCGGGTCCGGGGAACAAGCTTCACATTCGGCAAATGCCTCAGGGTGTCCTTCAGCTCGGCTCGAGCCCGCGCCTCCAATGTCCAGGCCTCGACAAAAGCAAAAGGGATCTCAGGACAGCGGCGCGCGAGCTCGATCGCCATATCGACTCCCTTGTCCGGGTGAGGATTGATGAACACGACCGAGCTGCCATCCGTGTCCGTTCGATAATCCTCCGATTTGATCAAGGGGTAGATGACGACGGGATCGAGACCGAACGCCTCCTTGTATTTGGCCGCGGTGAATTGCGAGTTGGCGATGCAGCAGCGCGCGGACAATTCGCGCGGATCGCCGCCGAGGTCGGTGTCGAATTCGACGTTGTGAAAATAAGGGACCACCACAACACCGGCATCCTGGAATGCCTTGGCCATCCTCACCGGATGGCCCGATTGCAGAACGACGACCTGCGGGCGAAAAGCGGCACTCACCTCGGCTGCCGCCTGCCACGCAAACCAGGACCGATAGATCGGGTAACCCAAGCTGCCATCCTCGACGGCTTTGCGGCCGGTCGCCTTCATGATCGTCCGGTTGCGAAACCCCAACCAGCCCTTCCCGATCAGCCCGGAATGCACGCCGGCGACATGGCCGCGTGAGCGCAGCTCGAGGACAAGCTCATGGGTGGTCGACTGGGCCCCGCCGGCGATTTGGGGAATGTGAGGGTGCGAGGTCGCAAAGAGGATTCTCATTCGCGTGTTCCGCGTCTCCGGTCAGTGCGCAAGTTGGGAGACCCTGATGGCTTCGACGTATCGACGACGGGCGGCAAAATGCGCTGCCTCGCTGCTGCGCAATTCGGCGTTTTGCACAAGGGCGTCGAACGGGACAGGCTTGCTACGCTGCGGACCTTCCCGCTGCGCGCCTGCGCCGCGTCTCCAACGAGCATTGCCGGCGATGCGCCGCGTTGCCTCGAGCAGCAGGTTTTTCGCGCTCACACGATGAAAGAGCGAAGGCTCACGGCCCAGAGCGCGCAATCCGTAGAATGCCGCGAGAGAGTGGTCGCGGGTCGACCAGCACAATTGCGCGCAATAGAAATCGAACTCCGCCCGAGACCAACGAAACAGGATGTTCGGCAGCTCGGGATGCGCATCGCGCGCCGCTCGCATGACGCGCGAATAAGATCGCCGCATCCGGGGCACATTGCGCGACATCGCGCCGGCGGTTTGGCGATAGCCCACGAGAACGGCCGGGGCGAGCGCAAACAGCGAGCGTTCGGCAAGCTTCAGATAGAGCAGCCAGTCTTCGCAGCCTTGAGCGTCAGCCTCCCTCAGGCTCGTGTCCCACCCGCCCACCCCGTCGACCAACTCACGACGCATCAGCGGGACACTCGAGTTGCCGACGAAATTGGCCAGTACCAGCGGCGCATAGACCTGCCCTTCGGAACGATCGATGCCGTATCTGATGACCATTCCCTGTTCATCGATATCCGCCGACCAGCAGTAGACGAGGCCCGTGCCCCGGGCGCAGCGCGAAAGGCAGCGGATCTGCTCGGCGATCTTGTCGCGATGCCACAGATCGTCGGCGTCGAGCGGCGCAATCAATTGTCCGCGTGTGGCTGTGAGCCCGGCGTTGCGGGCCGCCGCCACGCCGGCATTGGCCTGGCGGATCAGCGTGACCCGTGGATCATCGCGCGCCATATCGGCGACGATGGCGTCGGTCCCATCCTGGGAGCCATCGTCGACGACGATAATTTCAAGCGCCGGATAGCGTTGAAGCTGAGCCGATCGAAGGGTCTGTGCGATCGTCGCCCGAGCGTTGTAGGCCGGGATGATGACGCTGACGAGCTCGGCGCCGGCGTCGCTCATGTCGATCGATCTCGTTGGATCGCGCGATCGAGCGCGCTGCGACAACGCAGATGCGCCCGTTGCAACCGCGTCAGGACAAAATGTGAGCGCGGGCGCCGATAGGGTCGCAAGGCGCGCGACAATGCGGCACTGACGCGTCGATCGGTTTCCGGGCGATCGGCGAGATAATTCTCGAGCCAATTCAAGAAATAAGACCTGACCTCGCTATATTTCCCGGCTTTGGCGACAGTTGCGGAGATGGACCCGGGGTGTTGGCGGTATTTCAGCCAGATTTTCGTCGAAAAATAGACCGGCGCCGCCAGGAAGAGCTTCACGAAGAATCCTTGATCTTCATACATCTGCCGGGAGCCGGTGAAATGCTCCTCGAAACAGCCGACACGCACTGCGGCGTTTTTCCGAACGAGGATATCGGACGGGCAAGCAGAGATACTGGAGCCCAGCGGATAGAGCTCGATCGCGGCTTCCGGCGGGAACACCATACGGTCGAACACGTGACCGGTCGGAAACACCTGATCTTCGCCGCCTGACCAGCTTCGCCAATAGAGGACCGCGCCGCACACCATCGCCAGATCCGGACTGGCATCCATGATGGCGAGCTGGTCGGCGAGCTTCGTCGGAAGCCATACATCGTCGGCATCGATGAAGGCGAGAAATTCGCCGCGGGCCTGCCCGATGCCCAGGTTGCGCGAGGCGCTCATGCCGCGATTGCTGTGGCCGGCATGTTCGAGGTATCGGATCTTGCCTGGGTGCTGCGCCGCGTAATCCTTCGTGATTGCGGTGCTTGCGTCGCTCGATCCATCGTCGATCAGCAGCAACTCCCAATCGTCGTAGGTTTGTGCGATGACGCTTTCGATAGCTTCGACCAGGAACGCTTCCGCATTCAAAAAAATCACGATGCCCGAGACGCGCGGCCGGCCCGCACCATTGTCTCGTGCAGCAATCGTGTCTGAGGTTGGGAATGGCATCGCCCGTGCCTTGCTAGCCACCGACACTCACCAGCCGCAATGCCTTCTCGAACACGTCTCCGTCCCAATCGAGGACCTGAATGCGAGGCAAGGCGAAGAGATCTGAGGACCGGCGGACCGGGCCGGGCTGCGTCGAACACGCATAAGCGAAACCTGCGCCTTCGACGATCGCGCGCACATTGTCGTTGTGTTCGCCATACGGGTAGGCAAACGCGTCGACTGGCGCATCGAGCATGGCCTCGCAGGCGAGTTTGCTTGCGCCGATCTCGCGATGGCTGGCGGTGTCGGCAAGGTCGGTCAGCGCCGGATGGGTGACCGTATGCGCGCCGATGGTGATCAAGCCATTTGCGATCAGGTCTTCGACCTCGGATGTCGTCATGGCCCGGTTCGAACCCCGGCCGGCGGAGTGGGCCGGAAACGACGATCGGATCGTCTCCATTGCGGCCTGCCGCTCATCCTCACCCAGATCGCGAAGGGCGCTCCTGATGTCCAGATATGCGCATTGGCGCGGCGTCACCGGCTCCGACGAGGCGCGCCATGACCGATCTTCCAAGGTCGGGGCCCAAGGGCCGAGGTCGAAAGCGGTTGCGGTGCCCCCTATCATCAATTCGAGAGTGCGAGGACTTGTCTGACCAAGGAGATCTGCCTGACCAAGGATCAGCGTTGCGAGCTCGTCCCACCAATACTCGCCGGGGCGGCCGAGATATCCCGTTGCGAGAAAGACCGTTGTGGGGATGCCGGCCGCTTCGAGCAGCGGCTTGGCGTCGACGAGATTATCGGCATACCCGTCGTCGAACGTCACCGCGACGGCGTTGTCCGGCAATGCGCCGTTGCGGATGCGATCGACAAACTCGGCAAGCCGCATCGGCTGCCGGACGCGCCGCAAGACTTCGAGCTGTTGCGCGAACCGATCCGGCGAAACCGCGAGCTCCCAGGGGTCGATGGGCGTGTCCGCAACGCGATGATACATGAGGATGACCGGCCGAGCCCGACAGGGCTGCAGCTTTCGGATGAGCGTGTCGAGCGCCGAGCGAATCTCCATGCGCTCTAGGCCCTGACGGCTCGCCCCGTCACGATGACGGGATAACTTGGATCATTGATGTCGAGATCGGTGCACTGCAGCTCCTCCTGCGCCAGCCCTTGCAGAAAGGCGGTCGCAGCAAACACATTTCCATGTGCCATCACGTTGACATTGCGGAGCCCGAAGCGCTCCGCCAGGAGACGTAGTACTGCGTTGGCCGTGAGCGACCAATACCAGGTATCGCCCCACTCCCCGCTATCGACCGGGCTGATGCCGGGGGTCGTCAACAAGAGCACGCCGCCAGCCTTCAACGCACGATGCAAGGTCGCGATCCCTGAACGCATGTCGAACAGCAAATGCAGCGTCTGCGTCAAGATGATGCAGTCGAAGGCGGCTTCGGAGAGGCTGTCCGGGTCCGCAAGGTCACCGATGATGGTCGCCTGCGGATTGTTCCCGTCGACATGGAAAATATCGCTTTGCGTCACCCGACTCCCCCCAAACTGGCGAGTGTAGGCGTCGTCGCCGATCTCGAGCACACGCCCGCGAATATCGCGGGAATTCCGGGCAAGAAAGCGTTCCACATAATAGCGATCGACCGGCGTGCCGCGATCGTAGCCGAATTGCCGACCGATCGGCGCACGCCCTTTCAGATCGCCGAAGCGTACCGCGCCGAGCGGGATCGACCGGGGTCGGCCGAGCAAAAGCCGAATAACGGCGAGCAGCCGGGACGGAAACCTTCGTTTCGCAAAGCCCGCCATGCTGCGCGAGAGATGGCCGACCGCCATTCTCGGAGACCACAGGATGTAGCGGGTCAGTCCCACAATCATCGACGCGATCGCACGCGGCGACCATCCGCGTGATTCAAGAGCGGCGACATAGGTCTGCCACGCATAATGGTCCCGCCATTTCCTGCGGCCATGATTGAGAGCCACGCGCGCCGGGGCGTCGGGAGCGAGGCGCGCTTCATGACGATCGAGCACCGCGAGCGCAGCGCTCAGCATGCCATCATGCCTGGCGGAAATGTTTCGGCCATGCCAGCGGTATTCCGCGACGATGTCCTTGTGCCCGGCAACCGGATATTTTTGGGCCATGCGAAGATAGAGGTCGTAATCCTCGCAGAGGCGCAGCCCTTCATCGAAACCGCCGACCGCGATCAGGCGGTCTCGACGAAAGAGCACCGTCGCCAGCATGCCGATGACATTCTCCCGCATAAGCGCGAGATGGGGGTCATCGTTCATCGCGATGAATTTATCAGGCCCCATAGGAGCCCGGCTCACGGAAACGTAGCGATAACCCCCATAGACGAGCGCACAATTCGGCCTCTCGGCGGCAAGCGTCAGCCCGGTCTCGAAAGCGCGAGGCAGCAGAAAATCGTCTGCGTCGAGGAAGCACACATGGCTCGACTTGCATGCCCCAACGCCCGTATTGCGTGCGCCCGACGGCCCGCGATTCTCTTGCCGAAGAAAGCGAACGCCCGGAAAATTCCGGACGATCGCTGCCGGGTCATCCACCGACCCGTCATCCACGACAATCACCTCATCGGCACCCCGTGTCTGCGACAGGACACTGGTGATCGCATCGCCGAGAAAATGAGCCTGGTTGAACGTCGTGATCACGCAGGCAAGCGTGCTCGGCTCCCTTGAGGCGCCGGTCTTCTTCCGGATCGAATATGCCTTGAATTGCGGCTCCACCTCAGTGGACATGACATGCACGCGCTGTGCTCCTCTGCTGTTGCGCCGGTCCTGGCGGCCGAACCCCGCATCAATGCCGCGGCGACCAGCCATAGGCCGCCTCGCCCGCAAGATCGGCCTCGACAAACCTGAGAGAGCAGCCTCGCCTGAGAGAGCGGCTCTGGCTTCGGACAGGCATTCCTATGTTATAGATATGAACATGCCTACCAGCAATCGATAACGCTTTTGTGGCTCGCGCGTCCAGAGCGGTACTGCCCTCTCCGCTTCTTCGCCGATCAAATCGGATTTCGAGTCGAATCCGCAACTTTGCTGCATTGCAAAAGCCGAGATCAATGTGTTATACACATAACATATCGTGAGTGCCCAAAGGAGACCGGAATCACGCATGTGTTTTGACAGACCCGATGTGAGCAGGCTGGGCGCGATGCCCGCCGACAATGATGAAGGCCCGGCGGGACAATTCCCCTCCCGCGCCTCGGATCGGACGTCGCCATATGTCTAGGCCGTTGGTCAGCGTGCTCATCAACAATTACAATTATGCACGCTTCCTTGGCGCGGCCATCGATAGCGTGCTGCACCAGGACTATCCCTTCATCGAGATCGTGGTTGTCGATGACGGATCGACGGATGATTCCCGCGAGATCATCGCCGGCTATGGCGACCGCATCGTGTCGGTTCTGAAGGCAAATGGCGGCCAGGGTTCGGCCTTCAATGCAGGAGTTGTCGCGAGCCGAGGCGAAATCCTGTGCTTCCTCGATGCCGATGATGTGTTCTTTCCCGGGAAGGTAGCGCGCGTCGTGGAGATATTCTCGCGCGACGACCTCGGCTCGAAGCCAGTCATGGTCCATCATTTCATGGCGATGATGAGCAGCGCCGATGATGGGCTCGCCGGAAGGCCGCACGGTCGAACCCACGCCTCGCCCTTGAACCTTTACGAATTTGCGAAACGCTACCGCTTCCTGTGGAACGAGGCCGGCCCGACGAGTGCCCTGTGCATCAATCGCCGCCTCGCGGATCGCATCTTCCCGATCCCTGAGGAGGGTGTTCGCATTTCCGCCGACGACTTCGTCATCGGCGGCGCCTCGCTCCTCGGCGAGCTCCATTCGGTCGAGGAGAAATTGGCCGGATACCGCATTCACGGAAACAACAATTGGTTCGGCACGGAACCAGCAAAGTCGGACGAGTTCTTGTCGAGATATCAGGATTATCTCAACGCGAAGCTCATCGAGAACGGCAAACTGCCGGTCATCTCGTTCAAGGACTCCATCTATGCCTGGCACCTCCTTCTCGCCGACAAAAATTGGTTCGGCTTATTTGGCCACATGCTGAGGCTGTCGGTGCGGCATCACGATCCATATACGCTCCGTTTCGTCTATCATACGCTGATGACGATCGCTCAATCGGTCAAGCGATCCCTCCTCGGAAGCGACATATCCATCCCGTCGCGGAAGATGCGCGGCAAGCATGCCGGTCAGGTTTCCGTTTAGGCCATGCAGCAACTCATCATCATCGAACGCGGCCGACACGAGCGCAATTATTGGCTCGACCTGTGGCACTATCGCGAACTCTTTCGGGTGCTCGCCTGGCGCGACCTGGCGGTTCGCTACAAGCAGACGGCGATCGGGCTCGCCTGGGCGCTGATCCGCCCTTTTCTCACCATGCTGGTCTTCACCATCATCTTCGGGCGCATCGCCCGGTTGCCCTCGGATGGCGGCGCCCCCTACGCGCTGATGGTCTTCGCCGGCATGTTGCCCTGGACCCTCTTTTCGACCGGGTTGACTGAGGCGTCGAATAGCCTGATCAACAATGCGAACCTGATCAGCAAGGTCTATTTTCCGAGATTGATCGTGCCGACCGCGACCGTCGTCGTGGCCTTCGTCGATTTCCTCATCAGCTTCCTCATCATGGTCGCGCTGATGGCCTGGTACAGCTTCCTGCCGAGCGGACGCTTGCTGCTGCTGCCGGTCTTCGTGCTGTTCGCCTTTCTCGCCAGCATCGGCCCGGCGCTGTGGATCTCGTCGCTCAATGTGAAGTACCGGGATTTTCGTTTCGTCATTCCCTTCATCGTGCAGTTCGGCTTGTATGTTTCGCCCGTCGGCTTCAGTTCGAATGTGGTGCCTGCGCAGTGGCGCTTGTTATATTCCCTCAATCCGATGGTTGGAGCGATCGACGGCTTTCGCTGGTGCATCCTGGGGGATGCGAGCGGGCTATATCTCCCCGGCTTGGCCGCCAGCGCGGCCGTCACGGCTTTCTTCTTGTGGTTCGGCATCCATCGGTTCCGGAAGACCGAAAAGAGCTTCGCCGACCTGATTTGAGCGATCATCGAAAATCCATGACCGACACCGTCATCACCGTCGAAAACCTGTCCAAGAGTTATCTCGTCGGGCATATGTCCGCCGAGCGCGGGCATCACCGCTACACGACGATGCGCGATGTCATCGCGCGCGGTGTTCACAACTTCGCCCGCAAGGCCGGCGACATGCTCCATGGCCGGCAAGTGGTCCAAGGCGACGAGATCGAGGAGTTTTGGGCGCTCAAGGATGTGAGCTTCGAGGTCAAGCAGGGCGAGGTTCTCGGTATCATCGGACGCAACGGCGCCGGCAAGAGCACGCTCCTCAAGATCCTCAGCCGCATCACGGAGCCGACCAAAGGCCACGTGCTGCTGCGCGGGAGGATCGCGAGCCTGCTCGAGGTCGGGACCGGCTTTCACCCCGAGCTGACCGGCCGTGAGAACATCTTCCTCAACGGTGCGATCCTCGGAATGACACAGAGGGAGATCCGCGCGAAGTTCGACGAGATCGTCGCCTTCGCCGAGGTCGAGAAGTTCCTCGATACGCCGGTGAAACGCTACTCGTCCGGCATGTATGTGCGGCTCGCCTTTGCGGTCGCAGCGCATCTCGAGCCGGAAATCCTCGTCGTCGATGAGGTGCTGGCGGTAGGAGACCACGAGTTTCAGAGGAAGTGCCTGGCAAAGATGTCCGAGGTTGCGCGAGGAGGACGGACAGTGTTGTTCGTGAGCCATAACCACGCGGCGATCCGCAGCTTGTGCACTCACGGCTTGATGCTGCTCGCCGGCGCATCGACGCCGAAACAGGACGTTTCGTCGATACTCGAGCTTTATTCTTCGGAGCAACAGACGGCGCTGGCGTCGAGCTGGAAGCGTCCGGCCAACTCCGACAATGGCGCCAACCACTTCGAATCGATCGACGTGTGCATTCACGGCGAGCAACCGCGGCTTCGGCTTCTGTGCAACGCCGTGATCAGATCCGAGCAGGCCGCGCGCAGGATGTTCATAGCGGTCGATGTGCTCGATCGCAGTTCCGGCGTGATCATGCAGGCGATCCCGAAACCCGAGCCTTTCTTCGGGGGCACGCCCGGCGAGTACCGCATCGATCTCGGTATCGAGCTTCCGCCCCTGATCCCCGGCATCTACAGCCTCGATTTCTGGGTCGGCCCGCATCACACCGAGACATTCGATCACGTCCGGCGCGCGATCACGATCGAGATCCTCGACAGTCCAATCCCCGGCAGGAGCTTCCCGCACACACCGGATCACGGTTACATCGCACCCGTCTCGACCGTGTCCGTCAGAAGCAGTGCGGACATGGCGCCCAGCAGATTGCGGATCGCCTGAGATGATCCGCTTGGGAATTCGCACCGCTATCAGGGATCGGATCGCACGAGATCGGTCGCGCGGCATTTACGCGCAGTTGCGAGAGTTCACAATGATCAGCGAAGACGTGTTTTGCGACAACCTCGTCCTCGCCGAAACTGTGCGCGACATTCCCGGCTGTGTCGTCGAATGTGGCGTTTGGCGCGGTGGCATGAGCGCGGGTCTATGCCGGATCCTCGGAGCCGAGCGCGAATATTATCTGTTCGACAGCTTCGAGGGCTTGCCGCCCGCTCAGCCCATCGACGGGGCGGCCGCGATCAAATATCAAGAGGACAAGGATTCTCCCTACTATCACGACAACTGCACGGCTCCGCCCGATTTTGCGCAGCGCGCGATGAAAATGGCGGGAGCGAGCCGGTTCGAGTTACAGCCGGGCTTCTTCGACAAGACCCTGCCGGGCTTCACGCCTCGCGAACCGATTGCGCTCCTCAGGCTCGACGCCGATTGGTACGAATCGACGATTCTGTGCCTGAGGCATTTGTTTGATCATATGGCCCCGGGTGGAGCGATTATTCTCGACGACTACTACACCTGGGACGGGTGTAGCCGTGCGTTGCACGATTTTCTCAGCGAACGGAAAGCTACTGAACGCATCCGAAGTTTCAACGGGTCGTTATGTTACCTGTTGAGGGACGATCAGGCGTAGTCGATCGGTATGAGGAGCTGGATGACGATAGACTATGATCATACGCGCAACACCCACACCCCGGAGGGGGCCGAGGCCGCGCTGAGCACGGTGTTTAGCGAGGAGCAGCCGAGGAGCCTGCTCGATATAGGCTGCGGGACTGGGACATGGCTGCGGGCGGCCGCTCGGCTAGGGATCCGCGATCTTTATGGGGTCGACGGCATCGTGCTGGCTCAGGAAGGGCTGCATGTCGCGCGTGAGCTCATCCGGCAATTGGATCTGTCGAAGCCGTTTTTCGTCGGGCGCCGGTTCGATGTCGCATTGTGCCTGGAAGTTGCCGAGCATCTTTCGGAGGCTTCGGCGGCCACGCTTATTGCCTCCCTGGTCGCACATAGCGACACGGTTCTATTCAGTGCCGCGTGCCCCGGGCAGCCCGGCCAGCACCATGTCAACTGCCAATGGCCAGCCTATTGGCAAGAGCTGTTCAACCGAAACGGCTTCGTGTGCGATGACGCGCTCCGTTGGCAGATCTGGGAGGACGGACGGATCGAGCATTGGTATCGGCAGAACATTTTTGTCGCGAAGCATGACCCGGCGCATGCAGGTCGAGAGGCGCGGATCAAGGGCGTGATCCACCCGCAACTCCTGAAAGACATGTGCGACCAGTCGGGCGCCGACGCTCTCGCCGTCGTAGAGGCGGGAATAAAGCCGATATCCTGGTATCTCGAAAAGGTGCCGCGAGCCGTATTCACCAAGATTATGCGCAAGATCGGCCGGGCGCAAATTCGCGAGGTGCCGGGTCATGTGCTCTAGAGCGTGGGATCAGGACTTGGGATCGTTTCGCGACGGCGGAAGGATGACCCGCGTGTCAGCAATTATTTGCGCCCATAATCCTCGACCGGAACACCTTCGGCGCGTGCTCGACGCGTTGCGTGATCAGACCCTTCCGAACGACCAGTGGGAGCTGCTTCTCATCGACAACGCTTCGCGCCAACCCTTGGCGAGCGAGTGGGATCTGTCCTGGCATCCCCACGCCCGGCACGTGCTGGAGCCGGAGCTTGGACTATCGGCCGCACGCCGGCGCGGCATGCGGGAGGCGTCGGCCGACATTTTGCTGTTCGTCGACGATGACAATGTGCTGGCTCCCGATTACCTGGCGGAAGGTCTGAGAGTTGCGGCGGAATGGCCGCAAATGGGGACATGGGGTAGCGGAAGCCTCCTCCCGGAATATGAGGTCGAGCCGGCGGAACGCTTGCGCCCGCTTCTGTACCTTCTCGCGATTCGCGAGGTCGACGCTGCCCGATGGACGAATGTCTTTCAGATAGACGCTTGTCCGTGGGGAGCGGGTATCTTCTTGCGTAGATCCGTGGCCGACACCTATCGACACTTGTCTCGCGATGAAGGTCTTCCGATCTCGGATCGCAAGGGCGCGTCGTTGACGAGCGGCGGCGATGTCGAGTTGTCTTATGTGGCGTGCAGCGCGGGGCTGGGGATAGGCATATTTCCCGAACTCAAGGTCACGCATCTGATCCCTGGAGAACGGCTCGCTCATGATTATCTGATGCGGTTGCATGAAGGCATTGCGATATCCACGCGTTTGATATTGTATAAATGGGAGAAGGCGCTGCCCAATTCGCAATCGCGATTGAGACGCGGGCTTTCCATATTCAAGAACTTCCTTGTGTTGAGGGGCGTCGAACGTGAGATGTATTTCTCCACGGTTCGAGCAGACCGGAAGTCTCGCAATATCATCGATGCCCTGCCGAGCGCGGACCGGTCCGTCCACGGTGTCGGCGGCGGCGCGGGAGCCGCCGGGACGAGGGCGGGATTGGAGAGCGCGGGGCTCCTATGAACAATCGCATACTCGTCACCGGCGGCGCCGGATTTGTCGGCAGCCATGCGTGCAAGGCGCTGGCGCGCGCCGGATATTTGCCGATCACCTTCGACAGCCTCGAGCGCGGTCATGAATGGGCAGTCAAATGGGGCCCACTGGAGCGAGGAGACCTGAGAGAAGAAAAGGACCTGCGGCGCGCCTTCGAGGAATGGCGTCCTCGGGCCGTCATGCATTTCGCCGCCTATGCCTATGTCGGAGAGTCCACGGTCGAGCCGGCGAAATACTACGACATCAATGTCGGCGGCACTGCCAAGCTGTTGCAGGCCTGCGTGGCTTTCGGCTGCGACAATATCGTGTTTTCGAGCTCCTGTGCGACATACGGCATTCCGGCACGCCTGCCCTTGAAGGAGGACGATGCGCAGGCCCCGGTCAATCCGTACGGATATACCAAGCTCGTGGTCGAGCGTATGCTCAAGGAGGCCGAAGCCGCGCACGGGATCCGGCACACGGCGCTTCGTTACTTCAATGCCGCGGGCGCCGATCCGGATGGGGAGATCGGGGAGATGCACGACCCCGAAACCCATCTCGTTCCTCTCGTCCTGTTCGCCGCAATGGGTCGCCTGCCATCGATCAAGATCTTCGGCGATGACTATTCCACGCCGGACGGTACCTGCGTGCGTGACTATGTGCATGTGAGCGACCTCGCCGACGCGCATGTCGCTGCCATCGATTGGCTGGCAGAAGGCATGCCCAGCGACACCTTCAATCTCGGCAACGGACAAGGATTTTCGGTGGCCGAGGTCGTTCGTGCGGGGGAGAGGATCGCCGGCCGCCCAGTGCGATCGGAGATCTGCCCGCGACGGGATGGCGATCCGCCCAAGCTGGTGAGCGATTCGACCAGGGCTCGAGAGCTATTGAACTGGAATCCCAGATTCCCAAGCTTGGATCAGCAAATCGGTCACGCTTGGGAATGGTTCCGGGACAGGATGCCGAAGGGCATCTCCGGGTAAGCCGCGGCTCGCCGAATTCGAGGGCGGCAGGCAGAATTGGAGCTGAAGTCGAGGAATGCTCGCAGCATCGCTGATTATCTGTTCCCATAATCCACGTCCGACCTATCTGGCGCGGACGTTGGAGTCCTTGCGTCGCCAGGATATGGCGGATGACAGATGGGAGCTGCTCATCATCGACAATGCCTCGGCCCAACCTCTCGCCGATGCGCTGGATATCTCCTGGCATCGAAATGGTCGCCATGTGCTGGAGCCCGAGCTCGGCCTCGCTTCCGCGCGGCAGCGAGGCATGCGGGAAGCATCGTCGGAGCTTCTGGTGTTCGTCGACGATGACAATGTGCTCGCTCCAAACTACCTGTCGGAAGCGGTTCGGATAGGGCAGGATTGGCCTTGGCTCGGGACTTGGGGAAGCGGGGCCATCATTCCGGAATTCGAGCTGCAGCCAAGGAAGCATCTCGAGAAGCTCATACCCAATCTCGCATTGCGGGAAGTGGCGGCGCCGCGCTGGAGCAACATCTTCCCCTGCACGGAGGCCACTCCGTGGGGTGCCGGCCTCTGCGTGCGCAAGAAGGTTGCCGAAGCGTATTCGCAAGCCGGACGAGGCTCGCTGCATATCTCGGATCGTCGCGGCAAATCCCTGCTCAGCGGGGGCGATGTCGAGATTTGCTATGCGGGTTGCGATGCCGGGCTCGGCATGGGCGTTTTCCCGGAGCTCAAGCTGACGCATTTGATTCCAAAGGAGCGCGTTTCCGAAGATTACCTCTTGAGATTGTTCGAGGGCATCATCGCCTCGAACTATATGCTCTCCTATAAATGGAAGCGGCTCGAGCCATGGTCCCCATTCAGGGCGCGAGCGCTGCTATCGGTTCTCAAGAACACCCTACTGCGTCGCGGCATTGAGCGACGCATGTATTTTGCCGGCGTGCGCGCGGCCCTCAGAGCTCGTCAGACAATTGCCGCAAGCCAGAGTCCAAGAAGCTGATCGAGGTCCAGCGGAATGCCTCTCGCGGGCTCGCAGCTCCTCGATCACGATTGAGAGATCTCAATGATCGATTCAGCATGGTCAGGGCATGAGGAAATGTTGCTTTGTCCAGTCACAAAGCAGGCACTGACCCTGCTCTCTGGTGACGAAATTGTCCAGGCAAACGGAGCTATAGGCTCGGGCCTTCTGCGACACACGAATGGCAATTCACGCCCCCTAGAAAGCGGCGCTCTAGGCACCCATGATCGAGGAATAATTTACAGGGTCGAAGACGACATCGCTTGCCTGCTGCCAGAGCTAGCGATTTCATCAACCCATGATCACAGCGCTTCGCTGAACGCCGAGAGCGCCGGCGTTCAACGTTTCTACGACGAATATGGTTGGTTGAAGAGCCAGTCCGGCTGCTACAACGACACTGCAGACTTCACAGACACTCGCGCGGTGAGTGTCTACTATGTGAAGGAATGCAATCGCCGCATTGCCCGCCAGTTGAAAAGCGGACGATATTTGCTCGACGCCGCATCCGGCGCCATTCCTCATCCTGACTACATTCCGTTTTCGGAGAATTACGACTTTCGCGTGTGCCTCGATTTTTCGATCACGGCGCTCCGGGAAGCAAGAGCGAAGCTAGGATCAAGAGGGCTTTATGTTCTCGGTGATATGACGCGCCTTCCATTTGCATCCGATTCCATCGACGACGTGATCTCCCTTCACACTATCTACCACATACCGGAGAAAATGCTTTCAACGGCGGTGGACGAGCTTGTTCGGGTCGTCCGTTCGGACGGACGGGTTGTCATCGTATCGGTTTGGGCGTCGTCGCCCTTGATGGACGTCGCCATGAAAGCGAAAAGAGCTCTGGGTAGATTGAAGCGGCGCATACTGGGATCAGGCGGCACACAGCACATCGTTGCTTCCGAAGCACGGCAAGACCTGGATCTGTACTTCGCTCCCTTCGGCTACGACCGGTATCTGAGCGAGATCGCATCACGGCATTCAGCAACGCTGCATCTTTGGAGCTCGACGAACGCCGACTTCCAGAAGGCCTTCTTTGCGAACAACCGCGTTGGTCTGCTCAGCGCAAAGCTTGTCATAGCCGCGGAGCAATTGTTGGAACCTCTGGCGGCTCGTTACGGACAGTACCCGATGTTTGTGCTGAGCAAGAAGCTTACCGAACCTCGCCCCAATTAGGGAACAGCCTCGGATCGTCGGCATCACCGAATGACAGGCTCGCCATGGAAACGACGGCGGGAGGGAGGCGAGACTCCGAATCCGACTTCCATCATCAAGCGCGGCGAATGCTTCGCGACAGTGCCCATATGGAAGCCGAATGGGTCCTCGACGAAGCCGAGCCCGGCCTGGCCGGTCAGCGTGACCGCATTTTCCGCCCCATAAGCGCGCAGCACTTCGTCCGCCGCATGACCGACGAGCAGCGTTGCCTGGTGCTTGAATATGCGCCGGCTATGGCTGCCGCGAATATAGACATGCGGGCCACTGCCGTCATCGACAGGAGTGAGGTAGAAGAAGAATTTCAGCATGCGCCAGTCGTCGAGATCGAAGTGATATTTGTCCTGCGAGGCGAGGCGCTTGTCGGCGTCGCTGGCGCTGTTGGTCGGAAAGCTCCACCAGATGCGCGTCGTGATCAGGCGGGCCTGCCCCCCGAGATAATGCGCCGCGATATCGAGGAGCAGCGGATCGCGCTGCACGGCGAGAGCTGCCTCGCATCGCAGGATTCGTTCGAAATAGTGCCCGCTCAAGATCGAGCGATTGAAGCGACGCTCGGCCTCGGCATGGTCGGAGGACAAGAACTCCAATCGGCGATCGAAGTTTCCAAAGCAGGGTGTTTCGTGAGCGAAGCGCGCGATCTCGGTGTGGATCGAAGGCGCCAAGACGAGGCCCGAAAACAGGCCTTGCGCGCGCAGTTCGTCGACGATCGCTCGCCGCTCGACGCCCCCGAACATCGTGGCGCCTAGGCTCCGCGCTGGCGGAACCGGCCTTGCGCCCAGCCAATGCGCCCGGCGCATCGGCATCGTGCGCGCAAACAGGAACATCGGCAGCCAGGCGGGATTTTCACGCAGATCCGCCAAATAGGTCGGTATGCGCGCGACGATCCGGCGAAGCGGACCGGCCTTGCGCGCGATCATCTCCAGATCAGAGCTCCGCTGATCCGCAGATCGGGAATTGGCAGGCACGACACGGCTCCATTTCTGCGTCAGGGCAGTCGTCTGACAGCGACTCCCTGACCCCCCAATTCCTGCCCCCCAAAGCCGGACGGCGCGCAGCCGACGCCTCGGATGATGAGGCCGGCGTTAGAACGCATTCAGATAGGCTGACCTCGAAAACAGCGTCATCACGATGATCTTCATGTCGAGGAGGAAGGACCAATTGTCGATGTAATAGAGGTCGCATTCGAAGCGGCGCTGCATCTTCTCCAGCGTATCGGTCTCCCCACGAAAACCGTTGACCTGCGCCCATCCCGTGATGCCCGGCTTGACGTTGTGTCGGCGCGAGAACGGCGCAATGTGCTGTTCGAACATCTTGTTCAGTGCAATCGGATGCGGCCGCGGACCAACGATCGACATCTCTCCGGCCAGCACGTTGAGGAGTTGCGGCAGCTCGTCCAGGTTGGTGCGACGCAGGAAGTGCCCGATTCGGGTGACGCGCGGATCGTCCCTCTTCGCCTGCCTGAAGGCATCGCCATCCTCCGCGGTCGTCATCGTCCGAAATTTGAAGACCCGAATGGATTCATTGTTGTAGCCATGGCGTGTCTGTCGAAAGAAGACCGGCCCGCGCGAATCGAGCTTGATGGCGCCGGAAATGGCGACGAGAAGCGGCGAGAGCAGCAGAAGCCCGATCCCGGCTGCGGCAGTATCAAAGCCGCGCTTCACGCATCGATGGAATACCGACAGCGGAGGATGCAGGAGCTGAATGGTGACGAGCGCGCCCAGCTCCCCGAGCCGGGCCGAGCTGAACAGGTCCTCGGCCTCAACCGAGATCACATGGAGGGAGACCGGCAGCTCCGACAGGATTTCGGCGAGCCATGTCGATGCCGGCAGATCGGCGGCCGTTGCCAGGATCACGATGTCGTCCGGTCTCTGCTTGCGACAGATCTCGATCAACCGCCGGGCCTCTCTACGATCGTGATCACCGGGCTCCGGACCGGCCATATCCGAAGCCCTGTCCGGAAATGGCAGCGCGCGTATGATCCGCACGCCGGCATCCTTCAGCCGCCTCGTGATCCGGGCATGGCGAGCCGCATCCCCGATGACGACCGCACGACGGGCCTCGATACGACCGGAGGCGACCGCCGCCTGGATCCTGGCATGGCTCATGGCGCGCAGACCGACCACCGCGATGGCGACCGTAATCAGCTGGCTGAAGAAGGTCGCGCGCGAATAGTCATCGGTCACCTTCAAGAGGAACAGGGCCGAAAGGAAAAAGGAGAAAGCCAAGGCGACCGCGCCAATTCCGTTCCACAGGAACTGATGCAGCGGCTGGATCTGCAACGTGACATAGTGCCGAAAGCCCAGCGACACGAGCAGCACCAGAAGCGCGATGATCAACGCAGCAGGAATATAGGTCTCGGCGCTTGGCCAGCTCTGCAGGGCGACGCGGCTGTAGATCAGACTGGTCGCATAGGCCATGGCCGCCACCGCGATGAACTCGGCGGTGGCGACCCGCAATAGAAGAGCCGACAGGCTTTCGAAGCCGGCTGTCTTGAGCGGGGAGCTACCAAGCCGTAGCGCCGTCGCGGAACTCTCTGAGGAACGTGATCCCGGTGCACTGCCCTCGGTCGACACTCCAACCTCCAATTCGCATCGCTCACATAACATATCTCATTGACATAACATAGCGACAAACGCCCGAGAGATCGGGCATGTCGAATGCCGCATGACAGGCGCAACGGCGACGTCCAGCGGCGAAGTCGCAAGTCCGTTGATCCCGCTCGCCCTTGTTCCACACTCGCGGGGCGCGGCGATGACGCGCGGCGGCGCGCAATCGATAGCCTTCCCCAACCGGCCCCTCCGTGAAGCGGGAGGGAACCGGCCATGGCTGAGCGCGCGAACAGCTCCCTCAGGGGGCGGCTACAGGATGGCTTGCGCGATGACGCCGGTGACGGCGGACAGATCCCGTCTCAGGCTGTCACGAGTTGCTGCCCCAGAACTCCCTCGAAATAGGCGATTGTCTTCTTCAATCCGGCCTGCAGCGGCACCGTCGGCTGCCAATCGAACAGCTCATTGGCCTTGCTGATGTCCGGCCGCCTCTGCTTGGGGTCGTCCACGGGCAGCGGCATATGGACGATCCGCGATGCCGAGCCGGTCAGGTCGATGATTTCTTCGGCGAGCTCACGGATGGTGAATTCGCCGGGATTGCCGAGATTGACGGGTCCAGTGACCTCCTCGGAAGTGCCCATCAGGCCGATGAGACCTTCGACCAAGTCGTCCACATAACAAAACGACCGTGTGTGGCTGCCATCTCCGTAAATCGTGATGTTTCGGTTCTGCAAGGCCTGAACGATGAAGTTCGACACGACGCGCCCGTCATTCGGATGCATGCACGGCCCGTAGGTGTTGAAGATTCGCGCGACCTTGATCGGCATCTGATGCTGCCGATGATAGTCGAAGAACAGGGTCTCGGCGCAGCGCTTGCCCTCATCGTAGCAGGAGCGCGGCCCGATCGGATTGACGTTGCCCCAATACGCCTCGGTCTGCGGATGGACCGCGGGATCGCCATAGACTTCCGAGGTCGACGCCTGCAGGATCCGCGCCTTCACGCGCTTGGCGAGGCCGAGCATATTGATGGCGCCGTGCACGCTGGTCTTGGTGGTCTGCACCGGATCGAACTGATAATGGATCGGCGAGGCTGGGCATGCGAGATTGTAGATCTGATCGACCTCGACATAGAGCGGCAGGCAGACATCGTGGCGCATCAGCTCGAAGCGCGGATTCGCCAACAGGCCATGTACGTTCTGACGCGCTCCCGTATAGAGATTGTCGACGCAAAGGACCTCATGGCCCTCTTGCAGCAGGCGTCCGCACAGATGCGAGCCGATGAATCCAGCCCCGCCGGTAACCAGAACACGCAGTTCACTTGGCATCCGTTCACTCCTTCGATCGTCGATCTGACATTTGGCGCGTTAGAGCGCCGAATAAGGGCGCCTTCCAGGCGTCACTATGATATATCATAGGCATGTGACAAGCGTGTTATGTTATGCAGGATCCTTGCCGTACGCCGCTCCCTATGGCAGGGGTGCAAATGGTCCGGCCCTGCCACCGCGATGTGCAGGTGCTGCCTGGAAACTGAGCGACGCTTCGGTGTCGAGAGAGGGCAACCGCCCCGAGGGTCACAGGCGGCGGAGCATCGCGGGCGCCATCAGGATGTTGAGACCGCATGCCTCGTATGTTGAGGCGCATCTCGCACATGCGAGACGATCGCCATAACATAGCGGTTTATAACATAGCGACATGCTCGTCGCGGGCACCGTCTTCGGTCGCGAGCGGGCCGGGCGGTCGTGCGGTTCATTGTGGTGATGGGCCTGACCACTGGCGCCCGGGTTCGTCCGTAATGGCGAACCGGGTTGGTGAGGGACGGCGTTCGGAATCGCCGTGCGTGCCCCCAAATGGTCGGCCTTTCTGTCGAGAGGTTATCGATGCGAATTATTGGCTCAGTATTGAACGAGCAGAGATATATCGAACGAAGCTTGGGAATCGGACAAGGCTTCGACTTGCTCGCGCCCCGCATAGCGGGCTCCGGGATTCGGGGTCGCGATGCGCGCGAGTGTGCTCCATGACCCGATTTCTGTGCCCGTCCTGCGCCAGTCCCGCGATCGCCGCTCCGTCCAAGATCGAGGACCGCAGCCCAATTCGCTGCAAGCGCTGCGGCGCGGCACTTGGAACCTGGGGCGAGCTCAAGGAACGTGCCTTGCGCGTCGCTCTTGCAGGCGGCCAGGGACTGGGGGTCAGTTCCGACCCGCTCCAGCCCCGATGACACCTCGCCGGCGGATTTCATACACAGACTGACGCCGGACCGATGTGGCGCGGAGATCCGCGGCGCGACTTCCGCCAACAGACCAAGCGGATGAGGCTTGGCTCGGCGGATAGCGACTCGGTGAAGAAGACCGCCCGGATGCCGCGGTCACGCCATTGCAGCCTGAGAGCTGATCCATGGTCAGCTGGAATCAGTTGGAGGATGCAGGATATCGGCTCCTCGTCGCCCCCGCGGCGACTAGCGACTAGAGCTCGTCCTCGAGTTTCGCCTTCTCGAGCAGGAGATCCGTCACCATTCGCCGCAGTCTCGAGTTCTCGAGCTGCAATTCCTCGACGCGTGCGGCTCGCTCTTGCTCCGTGAGACGATCTCTCGACCTCGGATCGCGCCGCTCGACCGGCCTCGCGGTCTCCTGCATCGGTCGCCCGCTCCGCCATCGATGGTATGTCATGACGCTGACTCCCAAGGCGCGCGCGATATCGCCCTGCAATCTGCCTTCGGCAGCCATCTGATCAGCCTGTCGGAGTTTTGCAACGATTTCCGGGGCCGAATGCCTCTTCCTCTTCACGGATCTCTCCCAGCCTATGGTTCTACCCTGCTCTCTTTTTGCGGCTGTGCATTTTTTTGACACCGCTCCTTGGTGCCTCAACTGACATTGGGGCCAAACTTCCCATAATCCAGCAAGAATCGCCTTGTTGTCCCCGTCGCCACAAAACGCAACTCGTTACGCTCAAATTTGCGGCATTTACCCGTTGAGACGAGTGTCATGTGAGCTCGACTTACGCCAAAATCAAGCCTCCGAGCATAGCATGCCCCCCAGGCGAACTCAATGGAGCCCTGTTAATATCGACGACCAGTGCGAACTCTGATCATAAGCCATCCGAAGCGAGGCGTTCGCGATGGCTGATCACGCTCTAAACCACCGTGCTTAGCCTCACATTATGTGAATTATGTGAATTGATATCCTTTTGTCGCGACCGAGGACCTTCGCCCAACACCATTACCGGGGTTGTCCCCTTTGATCTCGGAGCCTAACATGGCACGGGATTGGCTAGCTGATCGCAGCGCGAGCAGTCTATTTTTGCGACGCCTGCCGGCCGAGAGGGAACCGGCATTGGCGTGAGGCGTTCGGTTCAACGATGCTGATCGCGCGGGGGTTGCGCGCGGTCGTTGCCGAGACCTTGCCGAGAAGAGGGAACCGACACCGGCTTGAGGCGTTCGGTTCAAGGCTGCTGACCGTGGAGGAGTGGTGCGGTCATTGTTCGGGGGGTTTTACATCTGGAGGGAAGACGTAATGCCAGATCGTGTGATTGGTGAAGCTACGGTACCCGGAGTGACCATCTTTCGAAACCGGGACAATGAGAATATTCGAAAAATTGAGATGCTCGAGGCCGACAATTACGAGCTGCGCAACGAAGTCACAAGGCTGAGACTACATAACGAAACCCTACGACGCATAACCCTGCACAACGCACCCCCGCGAAGAATGCCGAATATCAAACATTGAACGAAGAAGCTGTCCGTTTGCAACTGAAGGGGCCGGACTGCCAAGTACCCGTTCCAAGCAGAGGCATGCTCCGGCACCGGCGGCGGACGAGAGGCGATACAAGCGCGTCCAACGGTCGTGTCGCGCAGATCTGACAGTTCGAGGTCGCTAGAGGTGATCATTGCGGCCCCATGCCGATGTCCGCAAGCTCGAGGTAGAGCCACGCGACGAGGCCGATTTTCGGCCTGCCGCCCGCACAGGCTCGGCGCCAAGCGCTTCAGGAACGGCATCGCCTGCGCTTTCTACCCGGTCTCCCGGGTCCGCTTCTCCTCATCGTCGGGACTGAGGCCCATGCGCCTCCAAGAGCGGCATTCGGCCGCTCGCATCGGCTTGGCGGACGCGATCTTCGATGACCGCCTGGTTGTTATCCCGTCTGGAGTCATTTTGCCGATCTCGGCGCCGTGAAGTCAGGACCCGCTATCTGCGCGCTGCCCGGGCCTTGTCAGACCGGTTCTGATGTGGATTTGAAGCTCGCCCTGCAGGGGCCCTTTCGTCTACGACCTCTCCACGCTCACACGATGCACCGTCGACGGCCAGACGATGCCAGTGGCGAAGATGTAAGAGGTGGAGTGACGCTTTGGTTACCCGCTCATTGAACTGTGGGGCATGACCGAAATCGCCGGGCTGGGTGAATGACGGCCGCAAGACCTGGCCAACCCTTGGCGGAAACGAGGTTGCCATCGATATGGGCGCCGGTCGGCTCGCCAAGGTCGGACCGAGCCCGGCCTCGATGAGAATCCGGCTCGCATTCGGGGATAGCTGCAATCCTGCGCCTTCCTCCTCGACGCGGGTGCATTTCTCGATCAGCGTGACCGGAAATCCAGCCCACCACACGAACAGCGCCGCGGCAAGGCCGCCTGTCCCCGCGCCGACGACGGCGATCAAGCCATGGCGCCGTCGGCATCGGGCGTCCAGGCGCAGCCGGGAGGATCACTGTCTTGCCCATGCAGGTCGGCGCGGTAGCGATAGAGCGTCGAGCAATAGGGGCAGGCGATCTCGTCATCGCCCCCCGTGTCGAGGAAGACATGCGGATGATCTCCGGGCGGCGTGGCGCCGATGCACATCAACTTCTTGGCCGGTATGCCGATGGCGCGCACGCCAGCGTCGTTGTGGAAATGGGGTATCGCATCATGGGCCATAACGAGCCTTCCAATAATGTCTTCGAGCGATCGGCCTTGAGCGAAGCATCGGCACTCGCCTCGAAGGACGCACCCGGCCGCCCTTGGCGCGACAACTCCTGGACGGCAGTTGGTGCCGACTCGCGGTCGCTGGCATCGCCGGTTGCGATATCGATCGTGCGCTTTGTCCACCGGTTCAGGTCACGGGGGCGTTGGGGGCTCATTTGTCGACCTGCCAGCGTCTGACAAGCCTTTGCAAGACTCTTTGAGCGTCCGCGAGGGCCTCGCGCTTTGTCGCATAGGAGATTGGCGAGTGCTCGCGAAGTTTACCGTTTTCGTGAATGCTCCAGCGAAAACGGTCAACGATATCGATGTTTCGCTCGACAGCGATCGTGAAAGGGTGGTCTTCGGCCATGCTGCTAATATGCTGCCGGCCGCGCTAGAGCGCTAGGCACAAGATCGGCCTGCCGTATTCACTGGCCCACTACGGGAACATGAGACGTGTGGCTGGATTCCGAGCTACCACTTTCAAGGGCCTGCCTCTCTCGTCCATGAGCCTTGTCACCTTTGAACAAGCCTAACGGCGGCGCCCTCGCGCGCGTCCTCTACACGAGGCGTCCGCAACGGGTCGGCTCAAGCCCATCGTCGGTGACCAGATTCGAATGTCGCCACTGGGTGGGAGGCGAGAGCGCCGGCGCCCAAAGGCGCGCGGCTGGAGAGACTGACGGCAGCGCGCTTACCGCAATTGCAAGCGCGGCGCTGACCGAAGATGATGACCTCGACGGCCGCCTTCGTCGCATGCATGGCGTCCTCGACGCGATCCTTCTTCTCCTTCACCTCGACCTCGGTCGAGCCGCCGACGCGGATCACCGCACGCCGCCCGCGAGCACGGGAATGCATGCGGCGGTAGCGCCCGTTGCGCAAGGCGCCACGCGCCCTGTAATCGTGGCAGGGGTGGGCAAAGGCTTGGGGTCGCGGCTCTGCTAGAGGCGTGATAGCCCCAAGGGCAGTATGGGCGCCTGCGGCCTCGCTATTGGCAAACGAGCGTGCCAGGAACCGCAGCGCGGATGTTTCGTAAAATTGATGGTCGCGCAGATCGAGCCCGCAATGAGATACGAGGAGCCCCGGCGGAAGGGGGCGCGCCGGGGCTCCGATCCCCCTGGAGCGGGCTGAGGGCTCCGAATCGAAATATCGTCGAAGCTTGTGGTGCAGCCGTGGCATAGCTTGCGCGAAGCTGGAGAGGCTGTACACGCCCAAGCCGTCGCCGCGCGACGCGAAGGGCGCGCTCGGCTGGCTGGCGCATGAGCCAGACGACGAGATCACGCGAGCGGCTTCTTCTTGATGACCTCGCTCCAGATCCGGAGCGCTCGCCGGAAGGCGGCCAAGTACGCTTCAGCGGAAACGGTTTGCGGATCGGCGTAGTAGCCGTCGGTGGCCTCATCGAATTCGGCGGCGAGCGCGAGGAGCTGAGCGCCGCGCGAATGCCCGGGCGCCGTGGCGCGCAGGCGGTCTGATAGAGATGGCTCGGCCACCAATGGCTCAACCCGTAGCAAAATCGACGTCCGCGAGGACGGATATTTGCGCCAGCTCGTGAAAGCTGCCCAAATCTTCAGCCGCCAACGTTGAGGCTTTTGCGTCATTAGGCAAGCTCACCAAAAGAGTTACTGCGGCCGCCAGATGAACCGGTCGCCCCCTCAATCGATCAGATCCGCCTTCCTGGCGTCGCGCTCGGCGAAGGCACGGGCGGTGGGTTCGAGCACTTCGCGGAAAGGGCGACGCGACGGGCTGCCGGGGGAGCGATCCGGCTTGAGGATTCGATCGCCCGATTTGAGTTTCGAGAGACGAAACGTGTAGCGAAGGCCACTCGCCACATGCAACACTCTGAGCCCCTTGGGGGTGCGGCTTTCGATCGTGAATTTGCCGGCCATCAATCGCCCGTCCGTAACCATCCGCTCAAGACCGCGGGGATGATCGGTTGCTTTTATACTCCGGAAGCATGTCGCGCAGGTATTCCATCCCGTTTTGGGTAAAGGCGACGGTCTGCTGGTCGTCGGTGTCGTAGATCCAGAGGCGGCCGTGCTGCGGCTCCATGTCGGTGGCCATATCCCATAGGAGCTCCTCATCCTCGCCGAGGATCTCGGCGGCGCGGCGGATGGTGATGGCGTGACCAGGAGCTGCCAGGATCAGGCCGCGAGGTCGACGGGGGTCTGGCGGCCGCACCAGGCCCAGGGCAGCAGCGCACAAAGATCGGTGATCTTGTGACCGGCGATGCGGGCGAGGATGTCGGCGAGCCAGGCCCGGGGATCGACGCCGTTGAGCTTGGCGGTTTGGATGAGCGTCAGCATGAGCGCGGCACGCTCGCCGCCGCGATCGGAGCCGGCGAACAGCCAGGACTTCCTTCCGAGCGCGATCCCGCGCAGCTCCCGCTCGGCCGCATTGTTGCTGAGACAGATGCGGCCATCCTCGAGGAAGCAGGTGAAGGCGTCGATACGCTTGAGCATGTAGTCCATGGCTTTCGCCACTTCGTTGTGGCGCGAGAGCTTGGCCCGCTCCCGTTTCATCCAGTTGATGAGATCATTGACTAACGGCGCGATGTCCTGGCGGCGCACGAGGAGGCGCTCCTTGGGCGGCAAGCCGTTGATCGGGCGCTCCAACATGAAGATGGCGTCCATCTTCCGAACCGCCTCGAAGGCGATCGGCGAGATCGTAGTCCGCTTCGGGTTGCGCGCCTTCGAGGCAATGTCGGCAAGCTCGAACAGCTTGCGCCGAGCATGCGCCCAGCATGGCGCTTCCGTGATCGGTCCTGGCTTTCGATCCGCCTCGTAGAGCTCGTTGAAGCCCGCATAGGCGTCGGCCTGCAGGATCCCGCGATAGCCGGCAAGATGCTGCTGCGGATGGATGCCGGCCCGATCCGGCGAATAGAAGAACACGGCAGCGGGCGGCGCGCGGCCGCCGAATGGACGGTCGTCACGGACATAGGTCCAAATCCGCCCTGTCCTCGTCTTCACCTTCGCCAGCACCGGCACGGTGGTATCGTCGCCGTGAATGCGTTCGGCGGCGAAGACGTGTTCCTTGATCAGCTCGTAGAGCGGCCTCAGCGCAGCCGCACAGGCGCCCACATGATCCGCCATGGTCGAGACCGACAGCTCGATCCCCTCGCGCCCATAGTGCTCGCTCTGCCGGTTGAGCGGCTGGTGATTGGCATACTTCTCGACCAGCATCATCGCCAGAAGGCTCGGGCCGGCAAAGCCGCGCGCGATCGTATGGAACGGCGCCGGCGGCTGCGTGATCTTCTCGCAAGCACGGCACGAGAACTTCTCCCGGACATGCTCCGTGACGAACCATTGCCGCGGCACGACATCGAGCGTCTCGGTGACGTCCTCGCCGATCTTCGACAGCTTGGTGCCGCCGCAGCACGGGCACGAGGTCGGTGCGGGATGGACAACGCGCCGGCGCGGCAGATCGGCGGGAAAGTTGCGCCGTGTCGTCTTGCGCCGCGTGAAGCCTTGCACCTCGACGCGCTCCGCTTCGGCTTTAGCGTCATCCTCCCCGGCGGCCGCGGCCAGCTCCTCGAGCTGCAGTTCCAGCTGATCGATGAGCCGCTGGCTGCGCTCGGAGCGCGGCCCGAACATCGCCCGCTTCATCTTATCGATCAGCAATTGCTGCTGCTCGATCAGAGCCTCGGCGCCCACGAGCTTGGCGCGCGTCTCGATCAGTGCCGCCTTCAGGGAGGCAATGTCCTCGGGAAAATGATCGGTGCTCTCGACCATGTCGGCACATCAGCACAGCCACGCTGATTCGCGCCATGGATTTTCGTGCCAATGGGCTGCGGCTCGTTGACTCAGGGGCGCTTATCCAGCAGCGCTCGGCCGCCAGCTATGCTGCGGATTTCTCCAATCGATCCCGTCCAGCATATAGGCGAGTTGCGATGCCGATATCGAGACGACACCGGCCACCGCCGAAGGCCAGATGAACCGGCCACGCTCCAGCCGCTTGGCGTAGAGCGACATGCCCAGCCCATCGTGCCAGAGGACCTTGATGAGCTTGCCGTTTTTCCCGCGAAAGACGTAGAGATCTCCCCCGTGCGGATCGCGCCTGAAGGCTTCTTGCACCAGCAAGGCCAGAGAGTTCATGCCGCGGCGCATGTCGGTGTGGCCCGTCGCAATCCACACCCGGAACCCCGACGGAACCGGGATCATCGCCGCCGGTCACCGGATAGCGACGCGACCGCCGCCCTCAACATCGCAGGCTCGACCACTCCTGTGACCCGCATCCGCGCTCCGTTCGCGAACTCGATCTCGATCGCGCCACGACCGGCTACAACAGCGGGGGCAGCCTCCGCACTGATCTGCACCGGCGCAAAGCCGATCACCGGCCGTATCCGCAGCTGACGGCGCCACCCATAGAGCTGGCTTGCATGAATCCCCGCCTCTCGGGCAATCGCCGACACGCTGGCACCTGGCTCCAGCGACGCTGCCACAAGCTGCTCCTTCTCCGCCGAACTCCAGCGACGACGACGCTCAACCGATGTGATGATCTCTACGCGCTCGTTCGTCATGTGACTATTCCTAGGAATACTCACATGACTCACGTCCTCGCCCATTCACAAGGCGGCCGCTACCGGACGGTTACTCGGCTAGGGATGGTGCAGCGTTCGATACCTTCCATCAAGCATGCCTCGTCCCAAACCTGTGCCATGGTTCGGCGCTCAAGTGCTCCCAACTGGTCGAGCGTTCGGACACCCTCCCTGATCATCCGCAAGATGATCGCTGTGAGCAAATCGACCTTCGCCTCTATGGGCAAATCGCTGAAGTCCTTCATTACGCGGCCTTCGTGATGCTGGCGCATCATAGTGACGATATCTGGCAGCGATGTTGCGCCGCAAGGATCGGAAAATACCTAATCCCGCCCCCATCAGTCGATTAGGTCTGCCTTCCTGACCCCACGCCCGGCGAAGGCGCGAGTGCCGGCTTGAGAGGTTGTCACAAGCGTCGCATGATGCCGGCATGTGCAATCTCTATTCGATGAACCGCAGCGAAGACGAGATCCGCGCCATCGGCGGCGCCATGCGCCACGAGAATAATCCGCTCAGCGAATAGCCGAGATTGATGATTTGGTCTTCCATACTTAGTCCAGACGCCGATTTCCCTATCCCTCGAAGACACCGGGGCTCGACAAAGATCGAAGCGAGCCCGCGCCGGAGAGGCTAATCTCAGCGGGACCCTGGGCACAGCGGATGTGCATACCGACCGCGGCCTTCTGCCTCAATACAACGACCGCGGCCCCGCCCGAAAGCGACTCCATGGGCGGCAATTTCCCCTGCACCATAGCCGAGCCGTCGCTCCGGGCCCTTGGCCGCTTTCGCGCGAGCCCCGGAACCGCCATAAAGCAAGGGCCGGGCGGCCCATTGAAACAATTATTGGGCTAATCGCGTAAGATCGAAAGCGGACGCGTCGGCCGACCACGGGCTTTGGCTCGCCAGCGAATGATCAACTCAAGGAGGACGCCATGAGGCTGGGAACGATCCTACTGATTATTCTCGTTATCGCGCTGCTCGGCGGCTTCAGCGGCTTCGGCGGCGGCCCATTCTACGGGACCGGCTACTACGGCGGCGGAGGCCTCGGCCTCGTCCTGATAATCGTGCTCATTCTCGTGGTGACAGGGCGTCTGTAGCAGCGCGCTGGTCGAGCCGAGCCGTGGTTAAATGAAAGCTATGAAGAAACGGCGGGCCGGGCGCGGGAGCGGTCCCAGCCGAGCCGCAGCACCGTCCCGGGCATGGCTGCCACTTCCTCTCTCAAATGGGACCCAAATGGGAGATGCATTTGGCAGCGCGGGTTCTTGGCTGAGCCTTTCATTGGATCTCCACTGAGCCCCGTCTCGGAGCGCGGTGCCTTCTCGTATGCGCCTCATCGCTCATGGCCCAGATGGCGGCGAGAGTATGCAAATGCTGAGGGTATCACGCTGAAGTTGGGCGACATTGTCGTTGCCCGCTCGGAACCCTCGGTTGCGCTGCTTGCATGATCCCTGAAGCGGATTCGAGCTGGGCATCAGACAGCAGCGCGTCCGAGACGATGTTCGCGGGAAGATGCGGCCGATAGGAGGGCTTTGGCGGAGCCACCGAGGCCATCGCTGCCGATTGCACGAGCCTTGTCGGATGTGCTTGAGCGCGGGGAATACGGACCGACTGCAATCCGTACTCTTCATAAAGCGCCTCGGTGATGCGGACCCCCTCGGCCGGCGTCCAGTCGACGGTTTCGTAGGAGAGTTCGACCGACTCAGGCTCCACGCCGCAGGCCGGAGCGGAGGGCGGGCCAATGCCGACCGCGCGAACCGTTCGGGGAATGGCCGGACGTGGGACTGCGGGGAGGGGCATTGTCACATCAAGGAAGTAGAGGGTGATTCGGCAGTCCGGAGCGACGGGCTAAGCTATTGGAATCATTGTTTTCGATACCTATCGCCAAACAAGAATTGACAAGTAGAAGCCGGTTCCTGTGACAATGCCGCGCTACGTTCTCAGCCCAGGCAGCTTAGCGTACGATTTTGAGCAAATCGTGCGGTGACCCCTAGAACGCGCTCTCGCGTTCGGCGCCCTCGTTCTCCGTTCTTGGGCCGTCGGCAAGCTTCCGGCGGACGTGCTCACCCTTGGCGATCGGGAAGCGGTAAATATGGCCGAACGCCATATGCCGCACCTCGATCCATCCCCCAGTTTGATTTTCGACCGTAAATTCGTCGGCCATATCGCCCCTCCCTGGTCGGCGATGGCATTGGTGCCGATGGGCGAGAAGGTTGCTCCTCTCGGCCGATTGGCTCAAGGGCTCATGCCGTCCATCGCGCATCGCCATGGTTGCTTTGCCACGGTCGCACGGCCTTGCGCCCTGCACTGTGCCGCGACCTCTTGTGGCGGATCATAGTTTCGTCATTAGATTGCACAATGAAGTCTCGGAATTTCGTTGTTACGCGCCGGCCGCGGCTCGCGGAGATCACCGAACACCCCAAGTTCGACTTCGCCGACTACGAGCGGCGTCTGACGTCGCTGCAGGGGGCGCTTCAGCTCATCCAGCAAGCGTATCTCGGTACCTCGGAGCGGGCGCTCCTCGTGCTTGAAGGATGGGATACCGCCGGCAAGGGTGGCGTCGTTCGCCGCCTTGGCTGGGCCCTCGATCCACGCAGTTTCAAGGTCCACCCGATCGCCACGCCGGACGAGCACGAGCGCGCCCAGCACTACCTCCAGCGCTTCTGGCGACACTTACCGGAGAAGGGGCAGATCGTTACGTTCGACCGGTCATGGTATGGCCGCGTGCTGGTGGAGCGCGTCGAAGGCTTCGCGACTAACAAGGAATGGCGACGCGCCTATCGCGAGATCAACGAGTTCGAGCGCATGCTCGTCGACTCGGGAATTCGCCTCGTCAAGCTGTTCCTGCACATCACGCCCGACGAGCAGGTACGCCGCTTCCGCGACCGGCTCATCAATCCAGTGAAGCGCTGGAAACTGTCCTACGAGGATTTCCGCAATCGCGCCCGCTGGTCGGACTACGAGACGGCGATCGAGGACATGATGGAGGAAACCGCGACAAAACGTGCGCCGTGGCATTTGATTCTGGCGAACAACAAGCCTTACGGCCGGATCGCGGCGTTTCGCATCCTCGCGGACCGGCTGGGCAAGGATGTGTCGCTGGAACCGCGCCCGATTGATCCCGATCTGCTTAAGGAGGCGAAGCGAGCGCTCAGCCTCTCCGCGTCAGATATCAAGCGTGCCTCTCACCCGATTAAGCAGAAGGTCAGGTTGAAACGGAACGGCCCGGAAAGCTGATCACGCCCGGGCTTCAGTGCGCCAGCGCTATGATACGCAATTCAGTGTTTGAGGATAGCCGGTTTACCCAGGCGCAGAAAATTCCGTGTGGCCCGCGCTTGAGGAGCCGCTTGTTCTCTGTTGCTTGGTCCCCAAAAAGGGCGCTCATCAATCAAGCGGAAATAGCCCGTGTCCCGGCCGCAGCCCGGCGGGTTGCGACATGCGCGTTGCGCCCATGATCCCCGCGCCTTCTTTTGTGTATATTGGAAGGTCGATGCCGGCATCACGGAGCGCGGTCTCTTGTCCTTCGTCGCTGCGGTTCCGCTATTTACCAACCTGCTCTTGCTGTTCGGGCTGTCCCTGTTCTTCGGGCTCGCCTTCGAGGAGTTCCATGCGCACCAGGGCAGGATCCGGCCGGGCGGCGTGCGCACCTTTCCGTTGCTCGCTGCCGCAGGTGCGATGCTGTACCTCCTCGATCCGACCCGGCTCGTTCCGTTGTCGGTGGGGTTGCTTGTTATCGGGGCGTGGCTTTACGCCTATTACTGCAGTGCCGTTGAGGAACGCGACAGCGAAGGCGTGCCGAATATCGGGCTCGTCAGTCCCGTCTGCAATCTCTTGGCCTATCTGCTTGGCCCTGTGGCGCTGGCACAGCCACACTGGGTGGCGGTTGGCATGACGGTCGCCTCCGTGCTCCTGCTCACCGGCCGCGAAAGCCTTCATGCGGTAGCGCGGCGCATCGAGCCCCCCGAAATCGTCACCGTCGGCAAGTTCCTCATCCTCACAGGCATTATACTGCCGCTTCTTCCGAACGAGCCCGTCACCGCCCTGACGACGGTGACGCCTTATCAGGCGTGGCTCGCCTTGCTCGCGGTCTGTACGCTCTCCTATGCGAGCTATCTGCTGTTGCGCTATTGGGCACCCAGACAGGGCGACCTTCTCACCGCCATTCTTGGCGGGCTCTATTCGTCGACGGCGACGACCGTTGTGCTCGCTCGCCGTGCCGGTGCCAAGGGGATTGCGCCGGACCGCGCGAAAATCGGGATCGTGCTCGCGACCGCCGTGATGTACCTGCGCATCCTCGGCATCATCGCGGTCTTCAACCTTGGTCTAGCGGCCATCCTCGCTGCGCCATTAGCGGGACTCGCGCTGCTCGGCCTTTCACTCGCGGCGCTGCTTTATTGGTTCGCGGGTCGGCCCTCGAGCGAGTCCGGCGAAAGGGCCATGCCGGGTAATCCTCTTGAACTCTGGGCCGCGGCGCTCTTTGCAATTCTGTTTGTGGCCATCTCAATCGCTTGCGCCTGGGTCGTGAGTCGATTCGGCGCAGCCGGCATCTACGCTCTCGCCGCCATCGTCGGAGTAACCGACATCGATCCGTTCGTGCTCAGCATCGCCCAGGGCAGCGCGGCGTCGCTCTCGGAGATGGACGCCACGATTGCTGTCCTCATGGCCACGGCGTCGAACAATCTGCTCAAAGCCGCCTATACCGTTGCCTTTGCCGGACTGCGCGGCAGCCTGCCGGCGGTTGTGAGCCTGGCCCTGCTATCCGGCGCAGCCGTCACCCTTGCGTTGCTATACGCCAGATAGCGAGTTCGACCGCGCGGTCCGGCGACTTCGGCCGCGAAGACGGTTCTGGTGCAAATAGCCGGCACGAGCAAACGCTCCCTGCTGCGCCGTGCAGACTTCAGACCCCAAGCACTGCGTTCCAGACTGCAGGCGCGCCTCGGCCTTGAACGTCAAGACGTCCAAGTCCGAATTGTCCCTTACGGATGCGATGCATCAACTCAATGCCGGCGATCGTGATCGCCGCATTCGTGAACCCCTTGAGGCCGAGCATCACAGCGGCGATCCCTCGTCCTTCTTTTCGAGTGGCCGTATCGGCGTCGATGCCCGCACCCAGACCGATCTCGGCTTGCTGCGCGCCTATTTCCGCGTCGAGTTCAGCCGGCGTAGCGGGAACCAATATTTCGGTTCCGGCAGCGCCTTGCGGTCCGCTTACGCCTTTGGCTTCCCCGGCCCCGCGAGCGGCTTCCCCAGTTTCAGCGGCGTGGACACGGTCAACAACAAGCTCGAGACCGGCGTCGGCATCTCCGCCGCCTTCGTGCAATGGGGCGGCCTGACGGCGGGCCGAACCCAATCGTTCTTCGACTTTTTCGGCGGCAATGACAGCTGGTACGGCCTGACTGAATCATCCATCACGACCCAGGCCCTCGCCTACACCTACACGTTCGGGAACGGCATCTCCGCCACTCTGTCCATCGAGGATCCGAAAGAACGCCAAATTTATCCGATCGCTGGAAGCAGCGGCGTCGGCTCCGGCGGCATCCTTGCAACGACGCCGATCGCGAATTACAGCCTCGCCTATCCCTTCGCCTTCAGCCCGTACGCGGCGCCTAATTTGTCCTCCATCAGCTACACGCAGCGCGAAACCATTCCCGACATCGTCGGCGTATTGAATGTCACGCAAGCTTGGGGTTCCGCCCAGGTGTCGGGCGCCTATCATCGGATCAGTTCCGGCGGCTCGACCGTGAACAACCTCAACGCGACAAATGGCGGCGGCCTTGTCGTCAATCCGCTCGTTCCGACCGTTTCGGGCGGTTATGGAGCGGTGGGCGGCAATGGCTTTGGCATTCAGGGCGCCCTGAAGCTCAACCTGCCGATGATCGCCGCGGGAGACACCATCGCCGTCCAGGCCGCCTATTCGAAAGGCGCGATCTCCTATGTGGACTCCGACTTCCCGCCGCATTTCAACGGCATCGAGAACAATGTCGGCGGCACGACGTCCTCGACCTACGATGCGGTCGTCGGTCGGCCCAAGCGGGCACCTGCAGCTGACACCTGCCGACAGGGGTTCGGGGTATAAACAAATCCTTTGAACTGGAGACCCTCGAATCCCTGAGATATGGACAGATCCCCTAGGTACAACGGCCCTGGAGTCTTGGTCGCGCTGACGCCGCGATGGACACCATGTCGGAATTGCATCTGCTTGCAGACCTGCGGGGATCGTGCTGATCATGGGTATCGCGCGAATTGTTGGGGCACGCACTGCGTCATGAAATTGCTAGCGGGCGACGGGCAACTCAGAGGTCTCGGTCAATCGCCGCAGGTCGGCACCGCACCGACGTATGCCGCCGGATCTGCGATGAAGCTTGCATTCCGCTGCTTCCCCCATGCTTCCCCGATTTCTTCGAATTGGTCGGGGAAGCAAAAAACGGCCCCAGGGGACCGTTCTAAGCAACTGAGTTCAATTAGGAAATTTGGAGCGGGCGATGGGATTCGAACCCACGACCCCAACCTTGGCAAGGTTGTGCTCTACCCCTGAGCTACACCCGCTCGACGCGACGCGCCGTGCTGCTCCGCGGCGCCTCTATGCAACATCTTCGCCGCCCGCGCAACCTTGTGTGTTGGGGCGCGCCCTGGGACCGCGACCGTCTCGGTCGCCCTTCCTTCCCGGCGGTGCGCCTCGCCGTTCGCAAGGGCGGGCGGGACGCCCGCGGTCCCAATGAAGCGGCCCGCCCTCACGGCTTCGCCTTCTCGCCCGCGCCGATCTCGGTGACGCCAAGCGCGTCCGCGAGGCGGGCTTTGGCGGAGCCTGGCCTCAAAGGCTGGGGCTGGCTCGCATGCGGAGCCCAGCCGGACAGCCAGACGAGGTCGAAGCTCGCGCGCAGCCGCCCGTCCGCATCGGCGAAGCGCTCGGCATAGATCGCGCCGGCGCGCATCAGCACGGCGCGCGTCAGCGGTTTGCGACCGCGCTCCACGAGCGGATTGGTCATGCCCATGGCGCGCAGATCGCGCATCAGCGCGAAGGGCTCGCCATAGCGCACCGTCAGCCTCTCGACATCGGTGACGGGCAAGGCGAAACCCGCCCGCTGCAACAGCGCGCCGAGCTCGCGCGCATCGGCGAAAGGCGCGATGCGCGGCGAGACGCCGCCTGCGAGCTCGGTCTCGGCCGCGGCGAGGCATTGGCGGAGCTCGGTCAGCGTCTCGCCGCCGAACAGGCAGGCGATGAACAACCCGTCCGGGCGCAAGGCGCGACGGATCTGCGTCAGCGCACCAGGAAGATCGTTGACGCCCTGCAGCGCCAGCAACGAGGTGACGAGGTCGACGCTTTCATCGGCCAGCGGCAGCGCCTCTTCATCGGCCACCACCACGGGCAAACTGCCGCGCGCTTGCGGCGGCAGCGCCGCGAGCCGCACCACGCTCTCGACCCGGCCGCTGCGGGCGAGCGCCCGCGCCCCATGGGCCGTGGCGCCGCCGAGATCGACCGCGAGCGCAAATGTGCGCAGCACGGGGGAGAGCCGGTCGACGAGATCGGCCGCCACATGGCTGATCAGGAAATCCGCAGCGCCCGCGGCCTCGGCGCGGGCGAGGCGGCGGCGGATCAAGGCGCGGTCGAAGATCAGGGGCGGCGACATGCCCCCCTCCTCATTTCTGGCACAGCGCGCAGAAGAAGGTCGAACGTCCGGCCTGCACGCTGCGCCGCACGATGCCGCGGCAGCCTTCGCGGAGGCAAGGCTCGCCCTCGCGGCCATAGACGCGGAACTCGTCCTGGAAGGCGCCGCGCTCGCCATCGGCCTTGGCGTAGTCGCGTAAGGTCGAGCCGCCCTTCTCGATCGCCTCGGCGATGACTGAGCGTATCGCCTCGGCCAGCGCCTCGCGCTTGTCGCTCGCCCGCGCGCCCGAACCTGCGAGGCTCGCGGCCTTGCGCTCGGGCGAGAGGCGCGCGCGAAACAGCGCCTCGCAGACATAGATATTGCCGAGGCCGGCGATCAGCCGCTGGTCGAGCAGGGCCGATTTCAGCGGCCGCGCCTTGCCGGCGAACAGACGCCCGAGCTCGTCGGCGCCGAATTCATTGCCGACCGGCTCGATGCCGAGCCCCTGGAACAGCGGATGCGCCTCGAGCTCGTTGTGCGCGATGAGGATCATGAAGCCGAAGCGGCGCACGTCGTTGTAGACGATGCGCTTGCCGCTCGAGAGGTGGAACACGACATGGTCATGGGCCGTCAGGCGCTCGCTGTCGTCATAGAAGCGGCCGGGCTCGAAGTGTCGAGAATTGCGCTCCTCGACCGTGAAGCGCCCGGTCATGCCGAGATGCATGACGAGGGTCTCGCCGCTGCCGAGCTCGGCCACGAGATATTTGGCGCGCCGCCCGAGCGACAGGATGGGCGCCCCTTCGAGCCGCTTGGCGAAGCGCTCCGGAAAGGGAAAGCGCAAATCGCGGCGGCGCAGCTCGACCCGCGTAAAGCTCGCGCCTTCGAGCACCGGCGCAAGACCACGCCGAATGGTTTCGACTTCAGGAAGTTCAGGCATGACGCTTGTTAGCGGAAAGCGCGGTTATGGGAAAGCACGGCGCGCTGGGACCGCGACCGTCTCGGTCGTCCTTCCTTCCCGGCGGTGCGCCAGCCCAGCGGTCTCAAGGGCGGGCGGGAACGCCCGCCGTCCAAGGGAAGCGCCGCCCTGGGACCGCGACCGTCTCGGTCGCCCTTCCTTCCCGGCGGTGCGCCTCGCCGTTCGCAAGGGCGGGCGGGAGAGGCTGTGAGTTTTTGAAATGATCACGAAGGGCGGTGTCGAGAACGTCGCGGAGAACGGGGCCGGCATCGACAGAGCAAGTTCTTGAAGGCCTTTTCCGACCATTTACGCTATTTACTCACAGCAAAACAGGCGGGTCCCGGCAAGTTTTTCCCGCTGTTTCAAAAACTCACAAGCTCGGACGCCCGCGGTCCCAGGGAAGCCCGCCCTATCGCACCACTCCGCTCGGCGCCGCCGACAGCGAGGCCTTGGCGGCGGGGCAGGCGGCGGCCTCTTGCGGCAAGGCGCGGCGTCGCGAGGTGAGGACGAGCACGATGACGGCGAGCGCCTCCATGCAGGCGGCGACGA